>CAZQQX010000007.1:0-59142 GCA_964595565.1 uncultured Actinomycetota bacterium | reverse complement strand
CGGAGTGGTTTATTCCAGAGAGGAACTGGAAGAGATTGGTAGAATTTGTCTGGAAAATAATATTTACATAATAGCCGATGAGGTTTATGAGAATTTTCTATACGGTGCGAAGAAGCATTACAGCATGGCCTCATTTAGAGATGAGTTTAAATCCATAACCATTACCATAAATGCGGTATCCAAGAGTTATGCCATGACCGGGTGGAGGATAGGCTACTGCGGTGCAGACAGCAGAATTATAAAGCAGATGACCAAAGTGCAGGACCAGTCCACATCCAATCCCTGCTCCATAGCCCAGTGGGCAGCTCTTGAGGCCCTTAGCGGGGACCAGGATTCGGTTGAAGTTATGAGGAAGGAATATCAAAAGAGGAGGGATTATATTTATAAAAGAATTTCCTCCATAAAGAAAATGGAATGCAGTCTTCCCGGAGGGGCATTTTACCTGTTTCCAAAAGTTTCGGGCTTTTTTGGGGTAAGGATTAAAAATTCCTTTGATTTTGCAGATGTCCTTCTTGAAGAGGCGAATGTTGCAGTGGTTCCCGGAGGAGCATTCGGGGCAGATGAATATGTAAGAATAAGTTATGCAGCATCAATGGAAAAAATTAAGGAAGGGCTGGATAGAATTGAGGAATTCTGCAGGAATCTATAAATTAACATCAGGCTTTACCTTGATGCGTTTTATCAATGCAGTTATGGCTGATTTACATCGTTTTTCAACATATCAATAAAAAGCTCTGCTATTGCAGGGTCAAACTGGGTACCGCTGAACCTTTTAATCTCTTTTATTGCTTGCTTTTTTGTCATTTTTTTTCTGTAATGTCTGTCGGAAGTCATAGCATTATGAGCATTAACAATAGATGATATCCTTGAGATAATTGGAATTTCTTTACCTTTTATGCCCCTTGGATATCCTTTTCCATTATACCATTCATGGTGGGCCAGTATTGGCTCTGCTATGGTTTTAAGTTTCTCGGACGACTCTGCAATACGGTAACCTATTACTGGAAGCTCTTTTATTATGTTCCACTCGTCTTTTGTAAGTCTTCCTCTTTTGGACATTATCTCATCAGCAAGAGCTATTTTTCCTATGTTGTGTAAATTTAAAAGAAGTTTTAACTCTTCAATCTTCTCGGTGGATAAGTTTAATTTATTTCCCAGCATAATTGCGTATGTTTCTATTTTATCAGCCTGTTTCTCATCAGTGGTATCTCTTTTTTTCAGGCTCTCTTTGAGAGATTCTATAAGGCTTTCGTAGAAGTCTTTCCTCTCTGAAAACTTATTTTTATACATCCTGTCCTCGGCCTTTTTAATGATATCATCTATGCAGGTTTTGGGTGTTTTCTTTGTTGAAGCGCCGAGGGAGATACTTAAGGGCATATCCTCTGTGCTTCTTTTTTTGCAAAGGATTTTAATCCTTTTTATAATTTTATTTGTATCAGTAATGGTGATTTTGGGAAGGATTGCTATAAATTCATCCCCGCCCCATCTTGCTATTATATCTTCTTCTCTAAAAGATTCTTTTAAGATACCGGCTATTCTTTTCAGAAATGTGTCTCCATATGTGTGTCCATATGCATCATTAATTAATTTCAAACCATTAAGGTCTCCCATAACTATGGTCAGCGGGAGCTGTCTGGGTGTGTCGAGTCTTTTTAGCTCTTCTTCAAAATAAGCCCTGTTATATAATCCAGTTAGCGTATCGTGGAAAGAAAGGTACTCTACTTTTTCCTCTGCTTTTTTCTTATCAGTTATGTCTCTTGTTATGCCCAGTATTCCTATTATTTTTTTATTCTCGTCATACCAGGGAACTTTTGTTGCCGCAACCCATTTCTTCTGCTTACCTTCAAAAACTTCTTCTTTCTCCTGTTCTATTAGAGACTTGCATGTTTTTATTATATGCTGTTCGCCATCATACCTTGGTTTTGCGTATTCTTTGGAGAAGAAATCAAAATCAGTTTTGCCGATTGCATCCTCAGAAGATTTCAATCCGAATTTATCTGCAAGAGCCCTGTTGATTAGAACAAATCTGCTTTTTCTGTCTTTAAAATAGATTGAGTCAGGTATATTATCCATCAGAGCATTGAAGAAATTTTTCTGTCTGGTAAGAAGGTAACTGTCTCTGGAATTATCTCTTCCTGACATATTCCTGGATATGCAAAGTGTTCCTATTATATTTCCTTTTTTATCATACCAGGGCGCAATGTCACTGGATATCAGGATTTCTTTACCCGAACAGGAAATTTTTTCCATTTTATCTGTTATGGGTTTGCCATTTTTTATAACGCTATTTTCATTTTTTAAATGCTTGGTTGTCTTTTCTTCAGGAAAAATATCAAAATCTGTTTTCCCTATAAATTCATCGGGTTTTTTCCCATAAAATTCTGCCATTGCGTTATTGACCATAACAAATCTGTTCTTTTTGTCTTTGATGTGGAAATGGGCCGGAATACTATCAATTATAGTTTTTAAATTATAATAATCGCCGGCATATTCGGGAGGATTAATATGGTTATTCATTTATATTACTCCTGTTAATCTTTTTTAGAAATTTTATAATATTTTTATAAAATAATACATAATCGAATAAGAAGGCATGAATTATAGATTATCCGGAGGGAAAAGATTCCTGTAATTGTTTTTTTAATTTTTTTAATTGCTTATTAAATATATTTTTAATAAAATATTTGGAAGTGTTCTGAAGTTGCAGGGCTCTTTCGTGTATATTATATCTGCGGTTATATAATATGCATAATAATATAAAGTTTGTTTAATTATTTTTTAGAGGGAGGTTATTTGTGTCAGGTCAAATGTTTTTGAGAATAGTTCCTTTTATAGGCTCTGCTGTATCACTTATTCTGGCGATAATATTCGCAGTACTGGTGAACAGGAAGAGCAGGGGTTCAAAAAGGATGGAAGAGATTTCCAACTCTATCTTTCAGGGAAGCAGGGCGTATCTAAACCAGCAGGCAAGAATAATGCTTATATTTTTCGTGGTTCTGGTAGCTATCCTGGGAGTCATGGTTAAGTTTGGATATCTGTATTTTGCTTCAATTCTCGCTTTTGCTACCGGTATGGGATTCAGCCTGCTTATTGGTTATGTGGGAATGTGGATATCAACCACATCCAATGCCAGGGTTACCAATGCTGCAAAAGAAAAGGGTCTTGGAGAGGCTATGAATGTAGCTATAACAGCAGCTTCAGCATCAGGGCTTATTTTAGCAGCGGTAGCCCTTTTATTTACCGGGTTCTGGTTTAATGTACTTTTCTGGTGGTACGGGAGAGAATCAGCTGACATGGTGGCAAATCTTTTAAAGGTAGTGAACATATCGGTTACCTTTACTATTGGTGCAAGTTTTGCAGCATTTTTTATGAGAACAGGTGGAGGAATATTTACCAAAGCTGCAGATATGGGAGCGGATTATGTTGGCAAGGTTGAATCCGGCCTGAGGGAAGATGATTACAGAAATCCTGCCACTATAGCTGATAACGTTGGTGATAATGTTGGAGATGTGGGAGGTATGAAGGCAGACAGTCTTGAGTCATGGCTCGGTGCAATAGTTGCTGCGGAGTTTCTGGGATTTCTTGCATTTAGAAACCTGGCTCCTCTTTTAAACAGCGTGCTTCTGCCAATGCTTATTTCTACTGCAGGAGCAGTTGCTTCTATTATTGCCATATTTGTTATTAAACTTATTATAAGAAGGTATAAGGAAAATGCTACGGTGAGCATTCTTACTTCTACGACACTGGCCGGGCTGCTCATTACAGTTGGATTAATTATAGCTATATCCTATTTTATAGTCAGATATACCATGGGTGCAGAATATAATTTTCTATTCCTGGCTTCAACCGGAGGAATAGTCGCAGGGTTTTTGATAGGATGGTTTACCCTTCTTTATACTGATTCAAGATACAGGCCAACCAGAGGAATAATGGAAAGCGCAAAGAGCGGACCGGCAACTTATGTGGTTAATGGTCTTGCTTACGGAATGGAATCCACTATACTTCCTGCACTGACAGTAATTGCGGCAATGATTTTTAGTTTTTATATTTCACACGGCCAGACAGACTTCCAGATGGGCCTTTACGGCGTGGCAATATCGGCAGTGGGCATGCTTGCTACCGCACCTTTTGTGGTTACTATTGATGTATACGGACCAATATCTGACAATGCTGGAGGGATAGCAGAGATGGCAGAACTTCCGCATGAAGTAAGAAAAACAACAGATAAGCTGGATTCTGTAGGCAATACAACTGCCGCTATAGGCAAGGGGATACTTATTGGAAGCGCGGCAGTAACTGCTCTTGCTCTGGGACAGGCTTATTTTTCACAGGTAGAACTTTTAACTACCGGGATAGTTCTGGACTTTATTAAAGACCCGAGGATTCTGGCGGGATTGTTTATAGGTGTTATTATGCCCTTCTTCTTTACTTCAATCTTACTGGGGGCTGTTGGCAAAGCAGCCAATAAAGTGGTTCAGGTGGCAAGAAGGCAGATAAAGGGAATACTTGCCGGGAAAGAAAAGGGAGACCCAAAGGAATTTATCACCATAGTTACCAGGTCCGCCCAGAGAGGAATACTTATACCGGGGATAGCAATTTTTGTAATACCAACACTTGTGGGTATTTTCCTGGGTCCGGGCGGAGTGATAGCACTTATTATAGGAACTCTGCTTTCAGGATTTGCCCAGGCTATATTTATGGCCAATGCAGGCGGCGCTATGGATAATGCCAAGAAGAAAATAGAAGAAGAAGGAAGAAGCGGGACCGACGAGCATTCGGCTTCTGTAGTCGGTGATACTGTGGGTGACCCCATGAAGGATACGGCAGGACCTTCTATGAATATTCTTATAAAACTTATCAGTGTAGTGGCAATCCAGACCGCGGTACTGGTTGTGGACCTGTCAGGAAAATTATTTCATTTTTAAGTTTTTAAGTTAATTAAAGTAAAATACACATATGCAATATAAAAAATTGCATATGTGTATTTTTGTTGTTTCTGGCCGGTAAAAAGGTGAAGTTGCGTTCAATTTGAAAATATCTTTATTTGTGGTATTTTAATTATTATGAAAAATAATATAAATGAAATAATAAAAACATTACTTAATAATTTTAAGGAAGAAAAGATAAAAGAATATGAGGTAATCTCAAAGATAAAAGAAATATATTTTGAGGATATAGGTTTTGCCAAGATTGACCACCATCGTATATTAAGAAGAGGTTTCCCGGAGGTAATATACGGAGAAGGCAAGACTCCGCGGCAAATTATGGAAATAGCGAAGAGAATTTTAAATTACTCTTCTACAATTTTAATAACCAGAACCTCTATTGAAACCTATAATGTGTTAAAAGAGGTGATTAAAAATGTAATATTTGATTCTGAATCAAATATTATTTATACAAAACCTGATATACCCGAAAGTAAACTGAGTGAAGGGATAACCATAATAACTGCAGGAACCTCGGATATAAGAGTAGCAGAAGAAGCTGCTGTGACCTGCTATTTAATGGGGAATAAGGTTAAAAAAATCTATGATGCGGGTATTGCAGGAATTCACAGGCTGATAAATTTTAAGGATGATTTTTGTAAGTCAAATGTAATCGTAGTAGTTGCAGGAATGGAAGGGACACTTCCCGGAGTGGTAAGCTCAATGGTTAATTGCCCTGTAATAGGGGTTCCAACCAGCCCGGGATACGGAGCAAGTTTCGGAGGAATATCGCCAATGTTAACCATGCTAAATTCCTGTAGTCCCGGGGTGCTGGTGGTAAACATTGATAACGGCTTTGGTGCGGGGTACTCTGCAGGTATTATTAACAGGTTAGCCAGTAAGGAAAAATATAATTAAGTTAAAGATTTATTTAAATAGATGTTTTACTTGTTAAGTATAAATATTAATTAAGATATATTATAATAATAGAGATAAATAAATAAAAAAATTATAAGATTATTATGGTAGATATAGATTATAAAAAAGAAAAAATAGGGCAGATATTATTAAACAGGAATATTATATCCAGTGAGCAGCTGGAAGAGGCGCTCAATGTCCAGAAAAACACGGGTGAGAAGCTGGGAGAAATACTGATAAAGAAGGGGTATATTTCTGATGAGACCCTGATGGAACTGGTTTCTTTTCAGAGGGGGTTTGAAGTTGTAGATCTAAACAAGATTCAGGACAAAATTGACCCTTCAGTTGCAAATTTAATTTCAAAAGACTTTGCGTTTAAAAGAAAAGTTTTTCCATTTGACCTGGTTGATAGCACTCTTCATGTAGCAATGACTGACCCGAGAGATATTAATGTCATTGATGAGATAAGGCTTCTTACCGGATATAATGTGAAACCATTTATCAGCACCAGGAAAAATATAGAGAGTATAATAAGATTATATACTTCTGATGACTACAGCCTTAAAGAGGTTCAGGAAATAATAAAGGATGAAGATTTTACTATAGGCAAAAAGTTTGAGGAAGAGTTAGCGGAGAAGAACCCCCTGGTCAGGCTGGCAAACCAGATTATATTGAAAGCAATTTCCCTGAGGGCCAGTGATATACATATTGAGCCCCAGGAAAAAAATTGCACTATAAGGTTCAGGATAGACGGTGTTCTTCAAAAAATAAAAGATGTTCCCAAAACTGTTCAGAGGCTGCTTATATCAAGATATAAAATAATGGGTGGAATGGATATAACAGAGAACAGGCTGCCCCAGGATGGAAGAAGTTCTATTAGTTTTAGAAACAGGGCGATTGACCTGAGGCTTGCTTCAATACCCACCGTTTTTGGAGAAAATATTACCATAAGAATACTGGATAGGGATGAATCTGTTTTTGACCTTAAAAATTCAGGGATGTCTGAAGAAGAACTTAAGAAATATTTAAAAATGATAAATGTCCCCCATGGGTCCGTTATTATTACCGGTCCGACCGGTTCAGGAAAAACAACTACGTTATATGCCAGTCTTAATAAAATTTCAAACGTTGAGAAAAAAATCTTTACCATAGAGGACCCTGTGGAATTCAGGTTTCCTCAGATAATGCAGGTTCAGGTAAATTCTAAAATAAATATGAGTTTCTCAAGGGGTTTAAGGGCCATGCTCAGAAGTGACCCTGATATAATCCTGATAGGTGAGATAAGAGACCTGGAAACTGCAAAAATAGCTGTGGAAGCAGCTATTACAGGGCATCTGGTTCTGACCACCTTACATACCAATGATGCCCCTTCTACACTCACCAGGCTTATGGAGATGGGGATAGAGTCGTATATGATATCATCATCGGTAAGGGGTATAGTTGCCCAGAGACTGGTAAGAGTATTATGTGATAATTGTAAGAAAAAAGTTGATGTGCCCGAATCATCGCTGAGTGATGAGATAAAGCCAATATTAAAAGGGAAGAAGATTTATAAAAGTATCGGGTGCAAAAGATGTAATTATACCGGTTATATGGGAAGAATCGGTATATATTCTTTATTGATGGTGACTAAAAGAATAAGACAGATGCTTCTTGAAAGAAGGAGCAATGACGAAATAAATGATGCTGCAAGACAGGAAGGTATGAAAACACTTCTGGAAAGTGGAGCCTACAAAGTTGCGGAAGGAATAACTTCGCTTGAAGAATTATATAGAGTTGTATATTAAATTTTGTTGGTTTTTGGATTAATTTAATTTAGAAAATCTTGGTCAAAACGAAATAACAGAAACCGGATTCTTTTATAATGAAAAAAGATAACTTTGTCCATCTGCATGTCCACAGCGAATATTCCCTGTTAGATGGTGCCTCAAGAATACCACAATTAGTGGAGAGAGCCTGCCAGTTTGATATGCCTGCGGTGGCATTAACTGACCATGGAGTTATGTATGGAATCATTGATTTTTACACCACAGCAAAAAAATCAGGAATTAAACCGATAATAGGATGTGAAGTTTATCTGGCCCCCAGAAGCAGGCGGGATAAGCAGAAAGATAGGAATAAAAGAGAAGGAACTTCATACCACCTGACTCTTCTGGCAGAAAATAATCGGGGTTATCAAAATCTCATGAGGCTGGTAAGCCTTGGATTTCTGGAAGGTTTTTATTATAAGCCACGGGTGGATAAGGAACTATTAAGAGAATACCGGGAAGGTATTATCGCCCTGAGCGGCTGTATCTCAGGTGAGATTCCCAGGCATATTGTGCTGGGCCAGGTTGAAGAATCAAAGAAAATTCTTGAAGAATATATAGATATATTCGGCAGGGATAACTTTTTTTTGGAATTGCAGGATTCCGGTATTTCCGAGCAAAAGGGGATAAATGAAGTTTTAATGGAATTATCTTCGGAATATAAAATTCCGATGGTTGCCACAAATGATATTCATTATCTGGATAAAAAAGACAGTAAGGCGCATGATGTTTTGCTCTGCATACAGACCGGTTCAACAATAAATGAACCCGGTCGTATGAGATTTCCTACAGAAGAATACTACTTTAAAAGCTATGAGCAGATGAGGGAACTTTTCGGTAAATTTCCCGGTGCTGTGGAAAATACACTGGAGATTGCCGACAGGTGCAATGTAAATATAAAGTTTAACATGAATTTAATACCTTCTTTTAAAGTCCCCGAAGGTAATACATCAGACGGATATTTAAAAAAACTGTGTTATGAAAATATCCAGAAAAGATATGGTGGCGTTACAGATGTAATTGATAAAAGAGTAAAAAAGGAACTTGAAGTCATAAATAAGATGGGATTTTCAGAATATTTTCTAATAGTCTGGGACCTGGTTAATTTTGCTAAGAGTAATGATATAAGGGTGGGACCGGGAAGAGGGTCAGCTGCGGGAAGTATTGTTTCTTACCTGCTGGGGATAACGGACATAGAGCCACTTAAATATGACCTTCTATTTGAAAGGTTCTTGAATGAAGAACGAAGGAGTATGCCGGATATAGATATAGATTTTTGCTATGAAAAGAGAGATGAGGTCATTAAATATGTAACCAGAAAATACGGTGAAAAAAGGGTTGCACAGTTAATTACCTTTGGGACAATGGCAGCAAGGCAGGCCATAAGAGATGCGGGAAGGGTTCTGGAAGTGCCCTATGCAGAAGTTGACCGGATAGCAAAAATGGTTCCCATGGAGCTAAATGTAACTATAAAAAATTCATTAGAAATGGCCCCGGAGTTAAGAGAAATTTATGATAATAACGAAAAAATAAGAGAGGTGATTGATACCGCTATTTCACTCGAGGGTATATCAAGGCAGGATTCCATACATGCTGCCGGAGTAGTTATATCTTCGGAAGACCTTTATAATTACACGCCGATACAGAAAGAGAATGAAGGTGATATCGTAACCCAGTACAAGATGGAAGATATTCAGAAGATAGGGTTGCTGAAAATGGACTTTCTTGGATTAAAAACGCTGTCACTGATAGATAAGACGTTATTCTTAATAAAGAAAACCAAAAATATAAATGTAAATATTGATAATATAAGTCTTGATGATAAAAAAACTTTTAATATGCTGGGTGAAGGAGAATGTCTCGGTGTGTTCCAGCTGGAGAGTTCCGGCATGAGGGAACTGGTAATAAATTTAAAACCATCCCGATTCGAGGATTTAATTGCACTTCTGGCACTCTATAGGCCGGGACCCCTTCAGAGCGGCATGGTCAGTGATTTTGTTGAAAGTAAAAATGGGAGAAAGAAAATTAACTATCCCCATCCTTCTCTGGAAAAGATTCTTAAAAGTACCTACGGAATTATACTGTATCAGGAGCAGGTTATGAGAATTGCTTCAGAACTGGCCGGTTTCAGCATGTCGGAAGCGGATGTTTTAAGGGGAGCTATTAGCAAGAAAAAGAGAAATCTTTTATCAAAACAAAAGAGTAAATTTATGGAAGGCGCTAAAAAGAGAGGGGTAGACGAAAGAGTTTCTGAAAAAATTTTTAAGCTGGTAAATCATTTTGCAGAGTACGGGTTTAATAAATCACATAGTGCCGCTTATGCTATGATTTCATACCAGACTGCATATCTTAAGGCTAATTATCCAGTAGAATTTATGGCAGCTCTTCTCAGCATAAGGATGGGAAGCCAGGAAAAAGTGGCACAGTATGTTAACGAGACCAGAAGAATGGGTATCAGTGTACTCCCTCCCGATATTAATGAAAGTTTCACTGATTTTACCGTGGTTGGAGATTCAATAAGGTTCGGGCTTTCAGCTATTAAAAATGTAGGAACCAATGTAATTGAATCTATAGAGGAGGAAAGAAAAAAAAGTGGCAAATTTAATAATTTTATAGATTTTTGTGAAAGAGTGGGTGGCAGTGTATTAAATAAGAAGACTATCGAGAGTCTTATTAAGAGCGGGACCTTTGACTCCCTGGGCTTGAGCAGAAAATATTTACTGGGTAACTACGAGAGAATGATAGAAGAAGTATTAAAAATTAGAAAAAACAGGGATATCGGCCAGTATTCATTGTTTGAAGTGAACGGCAGTGAGAAGAAAGAAATTTTATTGAACGGTGCCAATCATTTAGAAGAAAAATATAAAGAATTTTCAAAAAAAGAACTGCTTAACTTCGAGAAGGAAATGCTTGGCCTTTATATTTCGGGCCATCCTTTATTTGAGTATGGAGAATCTCTTTCCAGGCTGACTCCGATAGAGGTTTTAAGTGATATGGAAGATAAAGTAAATGTTTCTGTAGGGGGAGTAATAAGCAGGATTAAAATCGTATATACAAAAAAAGACCAGCAGATGTGTTTTCTGGATCTGGAAGATTTTAATGACAACGTTGAGGTGATTGTTTTCCCATCGGTTCTTGAAAGGTCCAGGGAAATTATTATTGAAGAGAGAATAGTGAGGGTTAAAGGAAAATTAGATAAAAAAGAGGACCAGCTAAAAATTATAGCTAACGAATTTGATGAGCTGGAAAAAGATGTGAAAGCGAACAAAAACCAGAAAGAACTTATTGGTGATAAGAGTGAGAGGGTGGTATTTACAATAAAAAGATGTGAAATGGATAAAGATATGGTTAACAGGCTTTATGATATAATAAAAAGATATCCGGGGTACAGTGAAGTAGAATTTAAAATAGTCGGTGAAAATGGAAAGGCAGTTGAAAAAATATTCAGGCTCCCTCCGGATTATAAAATAAATCTGGACGCCGGACTGGAAGATAACCTGAGAGAAGTATTCGGGGATAAAATTAAATGGAATAAGCTCTGAAAATATTAAGAGTATCAGGAGGTTTAAATGCACGATTTAAAATTTGCAGTGCTGGGAGCAGGGCACGGCGGGAAGGCAGTATCAGCACATCTGGCTATAAAGGGTTTTAGTGTTAATTTATATAATAGAACATTTTCAAGAATCCAGCCCATAAAAAAAATGAAAGGCATAGAGCTTGAAGGTGAAGTTAAAGGTTTTGGTAAGCTTAATATGGTTACCAATGATATAGAGAAAGCAATTAAGGGAGTAGATATAATTATGGTGGTGGTACCGGCAGATGGCCATTATTATATTGCTAAAGAATGCGCACCATACCTGGCTGATAAACAAATTGTGGTCCTGAACCCGGGGAGAACATGCGGCGCCATTGAATTTTTAAATGTACTCCGCAAAGAGGGTAATAACAGGGATTTTATTATAGCCGAGGCCCAGACATTTATATATGCAAGCAGGGGTATGGGCCCCGCAACAGCAAAAATTTTCAGGATAAAACAGGCTATACCGGTAGCTGCTATACCTTCAAGAAAAACCGAAATTGTGGTAAGAAAATTAAATGATGCATTTACAGAATTTATTCCTGCCGCAAGTACTATTGAGACTAGTTTTAATAACATGGGTGCCGTATTCCATCCATCCATTACCATACTTAACCTGAGCAGAATAGAATCTACCATGGGTAATTTTCAGTTTTATATAGAGGGGGTAACCCAGACTGTAGCAAAAATTCTGGAATCAGTTGATAGGGAAAGGGTAATGGTTGCAAGGAAACTGAGATGTGCCAATACATATACTGCCATAGAATGGCTGTCAATGGCATATAATGTAGTGGAGGATAATTTGTTTGATGCTATACACAGTAATCCCGGCTATGTGGGTATTATGGCTCCCAGGACCATAAATGTCAGATATGTAACAGAAGATGTGCCGATGAGCCTGGTTCCTATTTCAGAATTTGGCAGAGCTCTGGAGGTTGAAACAAAAATTATTGATTCACTTATAAATATGGCAAGTGCTATATTTAAAAAAGACTTTAGAAAAAAAGGGAGAAATCTTTCAAGGCTGGGCCTGGAAGGACTGGATATTGAGCAGTTGAGGACTGTTTTTATTAAAGGAAGGGAGTAGTTGGAAATTATGAAGAAAGTACTTGGTGCCTGTATAGGAAGCTGTATACATGTTGCCGGAATTCTGAATTTTTTAAACCTGTGTAAAAAGCACGGCTATAAGGTAGAATTTGCAGGTTCGGCATGCTCAATTGACAGATTAAAAGAAAATATAGAGAAATACAATCCTGATATAGTAGCAGTCAGCTACCGCCTCTCACCTGAAAGTGTCCTTCCTCTTTTTAAGGAGTTAGAAGAAAAAGTAGTAAAGGGATTAAAAAACAGAAAAATAGAGTTTATTCTGGGAAGCACGAAACCTGTTGCCGAAGTAGGGAAAAAGCTGGGAATATTTGATGTTATTTTTACCGGGAAAGAAAGTATTGAGGAAATTGAGAGTTTTTTGACCAAAAAGAAAATAAAAACCGGCAGTAAAATTCCTCCCCAGGATATTGTTGGACGGGTTGAGTATAAAAAACCTTTTCCTGCAATAAGGCATCATTTTGGCAGGCCCTCTTTAGATGAGACAATAAAAGGTATAAGGAATATTTCGTTAAACGGGCTTTTGGATGTGATATCTATTGGTCCTGACCAGAATACCCAGGAGTTTTTCTTCAATCCTGAAAAGATGAACAGAAATCAGGATGGAGCGGGCGGAGTTCCGCTGAGAAGCATTGAGGATTTTAAAAGTCTTTATGATGCTTCAAGAACAGGAAATTATCCATTGATGCGCTGTTATAGTGGAACAAATAATATTATTAGAATGGCAGAAGTTCTTAAAGAGAGCATTAATAATGCATGGTGCGCCGTACCTCTCTGCTGGTACAATGAACTGGATAATAGGAGTGACAGGAAACTAAAAAATGCAATAGCCGAGAATCAATCAGTAATGAAATGGCACGCTGAGAGAAACATGCCGGTTGAGGTTAATGAGTCCCATCACTGGAGCCTCCGGTACTCACCGGATTCTGTCGCTGTAGCAGCGGCATATCTGGCTGCTTATAATGCTAAAATGATGGGGGTAAAAGTTTATATTTCACAGTACATGTTTAACACTCCTCCGGAGACATCATTTACCATGGATCTGGCAAAAATGCTTGCCAAAGTAGAATTGATAGAATCTCTGCATGATAGTAATTTTGTAACCCTGAGGCAGACAAGGACGGGGCTGTTCAGTTACCCTCCTGATTACGATGAGAGCAAAGGTCAGCTTGCTTCTTCTACTTTATTACAAATGCAGCTTGACCCGGATATTTTACATGTGGTTGCTTATTGTGAAGCCGACCACGCTGCAAGGGCAGAAGATATAATAGAAAGCGTAAAAATTGCCAGGAGGGTTATTGAAAATTATTTATACGGTTGTCCGGATATGAAATTGGATGAGGAAGTTTTATCCAGGAAAGAAGAGTTAAAATCTGACGCAGGGTTGATTATGGAGAAAATAAAAAGTCTTGATAAGGAAAATAAATGCAGAGACCCTTTGATTTCCCCGGATATAATTACAAAGGCCATAAAAACAGGTATACTGGATGCCCCGCATCTTGAAGGGGTAAAGGCGGCAAATGGAAAAATTAAAACCATATTTGTTAATGGAAAAAATTTAGCTGTTGACGAAAACAATAAACCTGTCACGGAAGAGGAACGGCTTGGAAGAATATCAATATGAGAACAAATATTATGATAAAAATGCCATTATTATAAAATATAAGATTAAGACTTTTTTAAAAGTATTGTAGTGTGATAAAATACTTTTTTCATATTTAATAGCGAAATAAAAAAATGTTTGAAAGCAAGAAAGACAGTCAGGTCATAAAGCTACCATCCGGGATGCGGGATATACTTCCCCCCGAAACAGATGAAAGAAATAAGATAAAGGAAATAATAGGCAGAGAGTTTAAGCTCTGGGGCTATGGCGAGGTCAATACACCCATATTTGAATATACTAAAAATATATCAGTCGGGGCCGGTAAGAACTGGAAGGATAAGCTGATTAATTTTTTTGATGTGGATGGGAGCCCCGTGTCTCTCAGGAGCGATATGACTATACCCATAGCCAGAGTTGCGGGGATGAGAATCAGGGAAAATCAATTGCCGGCAAGATTTTGTTATTTTGCGGACTCGTTCAGGCAATCGGGCGTTCAGAGAGGTGTAAGGCGTATCTATAACCAGGCAGGGCTGGAGCTTATAGGTTTTAAGAACAGCATGATAGCAGATATTGAAGTTCTGATTATATTAATAAATATTTTAAATGAGTTAGATGTAAGAGATTATAAAATAGGACTCGGACATGTGGAGTTTATTGAAGGATTATGCGACTGGTTCAAATTTGATGTAAAGGAAAGGGATTATATCAGGAAAAAAGTCATATTGAAGGACTTTGTTGCACTGGAACGAAATCTGGAGAAGAAGGATAAGAAAAAAGCAGAAGTTTTTATACAATCACTTCAGCCCGAAGTTGATGTGAGCAGAATTGCTGATTTAATATCCGGCATTGAGGACCGGAAAATTATTGAGAGTTTTAATTACATTAAAAAAGTAAATGACATACTTACCGGGCTTGATTACAGGGGCTATCTTATGACTGATTTCAGCATTATAAGGGATTTTGATTATTATACCGGCCTGTTGTTCGAGGTTTACTGCCCCTATTTGAATGATATTATAGGCAGCGGCGGCAGATATGATAAGCTGATAAAAAAGTTTGGAAAGGATATTCCTGCCACTGGATTTGCTCTTGATATTGATCTGACGCATAAAGCTATTGGAGGATTGGAAAGTAAAGAAAATTTGAAAATTTTGTTGAAATTGGAGTGCTCTGGGAATAGCATGGGTTCAATAAAATTGATTGAACTGGCCCGGAAATTGCACAGGAAAGGTGTTGTGGTTGAGCTATGTTATGAAGATAGACCCGGACTGGAAGAGTTTGCGAAAGAGAAAAAGTACAGTTTTATTGTTGAGGTTAAATCGGGGTTTGAGAGTTTAAAAGTAATTGATGTTAATAAAAATATAAAAAAAGAAGAAAAAGTAAGTGATTTTATAAAAGGGATAAGTAAGGGATAATGGGTAAAGAAATAATAAAAATTGCTATTCCCAAGGGATATTTATTTGAGCCCTGTGTGGAATTACTGGGAAGAGCGGGCTATGATGTGGATTTTCTGCTGGAAGACAACAGAAAACTTTCCATATATTCCGGAAGGGACCTGATACAGTATATTATCTCCAGGCCCATGGATATTCCCGTGTATGTTGAGCATGGAGCCTGCGACATAGGTTTTTCAGGCAAGGATGCGTTAATGGAGAAGGAAAGCAGGGTGTACGAGCTACTGGATTTAAAGAATGGGAGATGCAGGATAATACTTGCAACATTAAAAGATGGGGTAGAAAAGGTAAAAGAGCATTACAGACATTTCGGTATGGTAAAAGTTGCCACCAGTTATCCAAATATTGCAAAGAAATATTTTGATGAAAAGGGCATACAGGCAGAAATTATAAAACTGCACGGTTCGGTAGAACTTGCTCCTGTGCTGGGGATTGCGGATGAGATACTGGACATTACATCAACCGGCAGGACTCTGGAAGAGAATAATCTGGTTGAAATGGAAGAGATTGCAGTGTCAACTACAAGGATGATTGCCAATATTACGAGTTACAGAGTTAAGTATAGTTTAATAAATAATTTTATAAATCAAATTAAGAATGTTATAAAATGAAAAAAGAAAAAATGGAAAGAAAAACAAAAATATCAAGAAAAACTAAAGAAACAGATATTAAACTGGAATTTGACCTTGATGGTAGTGGTGTGGCGAATATAAAGACCTCCATACCTTTTTTTGACCATATGCTGGAGAGTTTTACCAGGCATGGTAATTTTAATATGAATATTAAAGCTTCCGGTGACCTGGAGGTGGACTGTCACCACCTGGTTGAAGATGTGGGTATATGTCTGGGGAAAGCTCTATTTGAGTGTTTAAAAGATAAAAGCGGAATTAAGAGATTTGGAAGTATATTGCTTCCTATGGACGATGCAGAAGTATCGGTTTCTATAGATATTGGAGGAAGAGCCTATCTGAGATACAGCGTTGACATAGAATATGAGATAATTGATGGTTTTGAAACTGATATAGTGGAAGATTTTTTTAGAGCTCTGGTGAGTAATAGTTTTATAAATCTTCATATAAATAAAAACACCGGATTAAATTCCCATCATATCATAGAAGCGATTTTTAAAGCTTCTGGTATTGTGCTTCATGAAGCAAGCAGAAGGAAAGGGGTTAATTCCATACCTTCAACCAAAGGTTTAATATAAAAACTGGATGCTAATCCTAACTTAATAGTGCCTGGTGTAAATCAATTATAAGAAAGTTAAAGGGAACAGGTCATGTATATTGCAATTGTAAATTATTATACGGGTAATATAAAAAGTGTTGAAAATGCTTTTAAGAGAATTGGCGCAGATGTAAAAACAACCAGCAGCCTGCTGACTATTAAAAATGCAGGAGCAATAGTGCTGCCGGGCGTAGGAGCATTTAAAGATGCTTATAAAAATCTTAAAAAATTAAAGCTGGTTGATGAATTAAAAAAGAATATAGGGAAAAAGCCTTTTCTGGGAATATGCCTGGGTATGCAGCTTCTTTTTGAGTATAGCCTTGAAGATGGGAAAAGCAGGGGTATAAATTTATTAAAAGGATATGTGGATAAAATTCCCCCCGGGGTAAAGATACCTCATATTGGATGGAATCAATTAAAAATGTTAAAAGGGGACAGTAAATTGTTTTCCGGGGTAAGAAAAGGGGAACATTTTTATTTTGTTCACTCATACTATGTTATACCCGGGGACAGAGATATAATTACCTGTACCACTGATTATAGCATTCAATTAACTGCGGGTGTAGAATATGGTAATATTTATGGGCTGCAGTTCCATCCCGAAAAAAGCAGCAACAGCGGTATTAAGATACTGAAAAATTTCTGGAATCTGGTGCGGGGAAAAAATGGTTAGAGCAATGAAAATGTCGTTCCGGAACCGGGTCCGATAAATAGAAATCTTTACTGGATTTAAAATAAAAGAGTAAGGCAAACGAAATGATAGTAATACCTGCCATAGATGTAATTGACGGCGCCTGTGTAAGGCTGACAGAAGGAAGATTTGATACCAAAAAAAAGTATTCTTATAACCCGGTTGAAGTGGCTGAAGAATGGAGGAGACAGGGTGCGACATGGCTGCATGTAATTGACCTTGATGGCGCGCGTACGGGTAAGTTAAAGAATTTGAAAGTTGTTTCTCAAATAAAAAGGGAAATAGATGTAAAGATACAATATGGCGGCGGTGTCAGGGATGAAGAATCAGTTAAAAAAGTTATAGAAGAAGGTGTGGACAGGGTTATACTGGGGACCGGCGCAATAGAGGATGCTAATTTTCTGGAAGGAAGCATTACAAAATATAAAGATAGGGTTATTATAAGTCTTGATTACGGGAAAGATGGGATTATATTTAAAAACGGCTGGCAGAGTAAATCTGGAATGAGTATATTTGAGATTACAGGCAGGCTTGATAGTCTGGGTTCCGGGCAGGCAATTATTACTGATATATCAAGGGATGGGACCCTTAAAGGAATTAATCTTGATTTTATAAAGGAAATTTTAAAAAGTTCGGGATTGAAGTTTATAATTGCCGGGGGAATCGGGAGTCTGGCAGATATCGTCAACCTTAAGAAAATTGAAAATATGGGAATTAGCGGAGTAATAATAGGAAAAGCTTTATATGAAAAAGATACTAAAATAAGCCTTAAACAGGCGATAAGGATGGGGATGGGAAATGATAACTAAAAGGATTATTCCCTGTCTGGATGTAGACAGGGGAAGAGTTGTTAAGGGGGTACATTTTGTAAATATAAGGGATGCAGGAGACCCCGTTGAGCTGGCAGCCTTTTATGATAGAGAAGGAGCTGACGAGATAGTATTTCTGGATATAACAGCATCGCACGAAAATAGAAGGACAGTTGTTGACCTTGCAAGCAAAACTGCAGAGAAGGTATTTATACCCTATACTATAGGGGGCGGTATAAGCAGCATAGAGCATATAAGAGAGATATTGAAGAAGGGTGCGGATAAAATTTCTATAAATACTTCTGCATTTAAGAATCCCGGCCTGATAACCGAAGCATCAAAGATTTTTGGCAGCCAGTGTATAGTAGTTGCAATTGATGCAAAATACAGGAGTAAAGATTTCTGGGAAGTATATTTAAATGGAGGAAGGACTCCGGTGGGTGTGGACGCCGTGGAATGGGCAAAGAAAGTTGAAGAGCTGGGGGCCGGAGAAATATTGCTGACAAGTATGGATAAGGATGGTACAAAGGACGGGTATGATATTGACCTTACACGTGCCGTTACCTCAAATGTAAATATACCGGTTATAGCCTCGGGCGGAGCCGGGAAACTGGAACACCTGAGAGATGTAATAAAGCATGCAAATGCCGATGCGGTACTGGTGGCATCTATATTCCATTATGGCCAGCACAGTATAAGAGAAGCAAAAGAGTTTCTGAAATCCGAAGGTATAAATGTTAGGATATAAGCAAAAATAATCGGTAGTTTAGATATTATTTAGTCGAAAGATTATGAGATTTTGAAATGCTGTCATGTTATTATTTAAACATTAAATAATTTTTAAAATAAAAGCCGGGGAGTTAGTGGAGTATAAAAATGAGTAATAAAATAAAAAAAGCTGAAGATAAAAAAATTGGGCTGATGCCCGCAATTATCCAGGATTATTTATCCGGGGATGTACTCATGCTGGCTTATATGAGTAAGGAATCATTAAAAAAGAGTCTGGAGACGGGTACAACCTGGTTCTGGAGCAGGTCAAGGAAAAAGCTCTGGAATAAAGGGGAAACATCGGGGAATATACAAAAAATAAAAAATATAAGATATGACTGTTATGGCAATGCTTTGCTTATTAGTGTGGAGCAGATTGGTAATGCATGTCATACAGGCAACAGGAGTTGTTTTTACAGAGAGCTCAGGGATATTGAAAAGGACCTTGATTTTGAGAGATATTTTAAAGAAAGTAAAAAAGAGAGTGTGCTTGATGAATTATACAGTATAGTTGGTGAGAGGATAGAAAAAAAAGTTTTGGATTCTTATACTTATAGTCTGCATAAGAAAGGCCTGGATGAGATAATAAAAAAATTTGGCGAGGAAAGTATGGAAGTGATTTTGGCGGCAAAACATCAGAAAAAACAGGATTCCATAAATGAAATAGCCGATATGATTTATCATCTTATTGTTATGATGGTGGAGAAAAAGATTACCCTGGAAGAAGTATTCGAGGAATTAAAAAGCAGAAGAAAGCGGAGGGAATAATTCTGGTAAAAAAGAAAAGAAGGATCGCGCTTATTACCAGCGGCGGAGATGCCAGTGGGATGAATGCTACCATAAGAACAGTTACAAGATATAGCATTTACCGTGGACTGGAAGTTTATGGATTTTATGAAGGATACAGGGGGCTGATAGGTAATAATTTTAAAGTGCTTGACCCTAATTCGGTCGGGGGGATTATTGACAGGGGAGGAACTTTTCTTTATTCCGCCAGGTCAGAAGAATTTAAATCCAGAAAGGGGCAAAAAAAGGCAATTGATAATCTGAAAGCTAATGATATTGAAGGTTTGATTGTGATTGGGGGAGACGGCACTTTCAGGGGCGCGCATGAACTTCACAAACAGGACATACAGGTTATTGGAATTCCGGCTACCATAGATAATGATATTGCAGGGACTGATTACAGCATAGGATTTGATACCGCTCTTAATGTGATAATTGACCTTATATCTAAAATAAGGGATACGGCTTCTTCACATGAAAGAATTTTCGTAATAGAAGTTATGGGAAGAGATTCAGGGGTTATTGCGGTAAATACCGGAATTGCATGCGGGGGAGATTTTATATTAATACCCGAAATTAAAGTTGACCTGGTTAAGATTGCAAAAAGAATAAAAAACCACAGAGCGGGCAAGAGGCATACCCTGGTCATAGTGGCAGAGGGAGCAGGAAGTGCAGCCGAGGTGGCTTCATCAATTAAGTTGCTGGTCGGCAGTGATGTCAGGGTTTCTGTTCTCGGGCATGTCCAGAGAGGCGGTTCCCCATCTGCTATGGATAGGATTCTTGCGGCTAAATTTGGCAAAAAAGCGGTAGATTTGTTGCTTGAAGGTAAGAGTGATTATATGGTGGGGATAAGGAGCATGAAAATAGTAATATCCAGCTTTGAGGATATTTTTGGAGTAAAAAAAATTATAGATAAAGATTTATACAGGCTTGCCCATATCCTGGCTCTTTAGATGGTGCCGAAGGTCGGGGTCGAACCGACACGAACCTCGCGGTTCACTGGATTTTGAGTCCAGCGCGTCTGCCAATTCCGCCACTCCGGCGCTTAAAGAATAATACAATTTATAGAAATTATTATCAATAATTACTAAAATAAGATTAAGTTTTTGACTGGCAGGTTACAGAGAATTCCGGCAATCTGATTGAGCAGGTTATTAATGAAAAGTATTAAAATATTTAACATTGACAATTTTATTCTTATTTATTAAAGTATTTCAAATATAAGCACCATTAAATTTTTAGGAAATTTAATGGTGCTTTTTTATGTTAATTCACGGTTTTTTATCAGTATAAATGCTATCCCGGGCTATAAATACGGAATAGAGATTTTAATTCAGAATTTAAATTCTAAAGTAATAGTGTATAACTAAAGAGTTTTATTTTGAAGGTAGTCTGATATTTCCCCGAAGTTGTTTTGGATTATTTTATTTATTGATTTTAATGTTATTAATTTAATTAAAAATTGTTTATATTATTTTTAATTGAACTTTATTAGTTTAAAATTATATGCTATAGTTTGTAGTCGCAATAAATAGGAATATAAATTAAAAAATTTTTGATTTTTATGTTTTTATAATGATTTTATTTAACCTGTATTTAATTTAAACCTAAACTAATATGAACCTGTATATATTAATTTCTTTCATGAC
This sequence comes from uncultured Actinomycetota bacterium, assembly GCA_964595565.1. Classification (GTDB taxonomy): domain Bacteria; phylum Actinomycetota; class Humimicrobiia; order Humimicrobiales; family Humimicrobiaceae; genus JAQVEM01. The sequence continues at coordinate 37,823 of CAZQQX010000007.1, read as the reverse complement.
TGCTGCCTTTTCATTTTCTTTAATTATTTTTAGTCTGTATAACAGACCATTCAGAGAAGCCACAGGTTCATTTACTTTTTTATCTGCAGTAGTATTCTTAAATTCGGTATATATTATATTTACCCTGGGCAGTGGTAATTTTCGGGATTCTCTCACGTGGGCTTATTTTATGGAAATAACAACACTGGTCTTCCCGTTATTATTTTTTGATTTTATAAACAGGTTTGTTGGTAACCGGCTATCAAGGATAAAGCTAATGTATAAACTTGCCTTTCTTATTTTGCCGCTGGGTATTTTTATTTATCTACTGGCAGGTAGAATTATACAGGTTAAAAAATTTTCTTTTGGGTATATGCCCCATTATGATGAGCAGGTTTTAATAGGGATATTCTATCTTGTTCCGATTTATTTAATAATTAATATTATTCTTTTTAACAGGATTTATAAGAATTATAAGGAAAATAAATATAATAGGAATATTATATTTATAGCGTGCGGGTTTTTGGTATTTTTGCTGATAAATGTCGTATACAGACCCCTTGGCCTGACAGGTGTAATAAGGGTAATTCCTGCCAGCTCTATCTTGAACCTTGCTTTATTTTTGTTTATAGCTGTTGCTTTACTGAATTCCAGATATAACATACAAAATATAACTTTAAAAAGAGTATTTGAAAATGTTGATGACTGTATAATGGTCACGGACAGTGAGGGGAAAATAAATCAGATTAACAGGTGTTTATATAAAAAAATTTTTTCTGAAAAAGAGATGCTGTTTACTGACCGGGATAAGCTTATAAAAGAAACCCTTTTATCTTATGCTAAAAATAGTGAAGATTTTGAAAAATTTTTAATAAAATTAGAAGACAACAGGGTTAAAAATTTTAGAACCGATTTGAATTTTATAATGAATAAAACCGAAAAAATTTTTGACACAGTTATATCTCCGGTTAATGACAGGGGAGGTAATTTGATAGGAAAGTTAACTATATTCAGGGATGTAACTTCCAATAGATTTTACCAGGAAGAGCTCAGGAATCAGTCGTGGGTTGACTATCTGACAGGGGCTTACAACATAAGGTATATTTTTGAGAGATTGGGGGAGAAAATAAGAAGGTATGAAAGGTATAACGAACCCTTTTGTGTGTTACTTACGGATATAGATAGTTTTAAGAAATATAATGATACATTTGGCCATCTTGAAGGAGATAAATTGTTAAAGGGTATTGTTAATATATTTAAAAGCAATACCAGGGAATATATAGATGTAGTGGGAAGATACGGCGGGGATGAGTTTGTAATTATTTTTTCAAGAATTAAGATTGATAAAGCCAGGGATATGGCCGAAAGAATCCTGAACAAATTAAATCAAAAGTCAATTGAATTTATTTCACTCAGCATGGGTATTTATGAATATAAAGATGAATCCAGCATAGATGAGCTGTTAAAGAAGGTCGATGACCTGATGTATAAAGCAAAAAAATCAGGCGGTAACCGGCTGGCATATAATTAAAGATTTAATAATCTTTAGAAATTTTCTTATATCACATTAAAGATAGGCAATATAAAAATGGTTTCTTTCTCATATCTGTCTTTATATACTTTAAATACTTTATTTTACGAATCCAGTATTTCAGCGGCTTTTTCACTATCAAGCTCCATTATATAATGTATTCCGGAAATAGAAGCAGCCTCTGTGGTAAGTGAAGCTATATCATCTCTGTTGACATATTTTAATTCAAATTTTCTTGAACCACCCATAAGCTGCTTTAATCCCTGTTCCAGCCTTCTAAAGTAAGATAATAACCCTATTGCTGAACCCGGAATCTGGTTAATTTTTTCTTTGAACTCTTTTGTGAGGTCTGTTATTTCTACGAATATGGACTCCAGGTCGTTCCCGTATTTTTCAATTGATTTTGGTATATTTCCCGATTTTATTTTATCAGCTATGGTGTTTCCTACCATGCAGGCAGTTATCGGGGACCTTGCCATTCCAATTAATTTAAAATACGGCGCCCCCAGGGAAAGACCCTTAAATATCTGGTCTTCAAGTATAAACCCGCCTGCAATTGCAAGGTCGGGGATATACTTACCTTTATCGGCAAGAGTTTTCACATATTTATAGGAAAGGCTCTGTATATAAACTGTTGGAATTCCCCATTCATTCATCATTCGCCAGGGGCTCATTCCCGTACCTCCTCCTGCTCCGTCTATGGTAAGAAGGTCGATTTTTGCTTCAGAAGAAAATTTTATGGCTCTGGCCAGGTCAGCCGGCCTGTAAGCGCCGGTTTTTAAAAATACATATTTAGCGCCGGCTTTTCTAAGTTTTTCTACTGTATTTAGAAAATCTTCTTTATTTACCATTCCCACTCTTGAATGTCTTTCAAATTCTTTGAAATCGCCGTGTTCAAATGCTTTTTTAACGTCAGGGTCAAGCGGGTCCGGTAGTACGATGTAGCCTCTTTTTTTAATCTCGATTGCCCTATCAAGACTGTCTATCTTTATTTCACCGCCAATGTCCTTGGCCCCCTGGCCCCATTTGAGTTCAACAATCTCTACTCCTAACTTTTTTATGGCATACTCAAGAACTCCGAACCTGGAATCTTCTACATTGGCCTGAACGGCGATTCCACCATAATCTTTGTTCTGCCACTTTTTATATAAATCAACTCTTCTTTTGAGTTCGGGGGAATTTATGATTTTATTTTTGCTGTTGAATTCTGAATCGGGGTCAATACCGCAGACATTTTCACCGATAGTAAGAATTACTCCACTTGTGGCTGAACCTATTGCCAGGCCTTCCCAATTTTTTCTTGCTACTTCGGTTGAACCGAGCCCGGGAATAATTAAGGGCAGCCTTGATTTTAAATCTTTATTTTTACCAATTCTGGCTTCTAAGTTAACACTGGTAAAAATTGCCTTATCACTGTCTTCTTCAATACCGTGGGCGCCGGATGCGGTTCCCATTATATTAAAATGGGAATAATCCACAGGATAATCTTTCTGTGATGCGGCAGTGATGGTCCCGTAAGGCTGGGGATAAAGAACCTCGGTGCCTCTATAGGCAGATTTTCCGACTTCACACAGCCCGGGACAACCTTCTACACATGTGGCGCACATTCCACTAAAAGGGTTTATGTTTTCTCCGGAGAGATTTCTGGTAAGTGTCGCAGAAGAAGAATTTATTTTTGAATAGCTCATTTTTTACTCCTTTATTTTACTTTATTTTTTAAAAATTTTATCCTAAAAATAAAAAAAGCATTAATTCCTATTAGATTTGTGTTACTAATAGAAATAATGCTTCTTTGCAAATAAGGCGTCTTTGCCTTTTTTAAAAATAATTTATGCTAGATGTTATAATATAGGATTGTGTGGTTATGTCAAATAAAAATTTTCTTATAATTGTGATAAATTTTTAAGCGGGTGCTTTAGTTATTGGCTAAAAATAAAAGAAAAAAAATAATTTTAATAGACGGAAATAATATAGCATACAGGGCATTTTATGCTATTCCTGATACTATCTCTACTTCATCGGGAGTCACAACCAATGCTGTTCTGGGGTTTACCAGCATGCTCTTAAAACTTATAGAGGAGACGGAGCCTGATAGCATAGTCTGTACTTTTGATAGTAAAACTCCGACTTTCAGGCACAAAATGTTTGACCGGTATAAAATAAAGAGAAAGAAGATGCCTGACGAACTTGGCAATCAGCTCCCCCTGATAAAAGAAGTTCTTAATGCTTTTAATATTATCTGTCTGGAAAAGGAAGGATATGAAGCCGATGACATACTTGCCGGTATTGTAGATAAAATTAAAAATGAATTTAAACAGGTAATCATAGTCACCGGTGATAAAGATATATTGCAGCTTGTTTCCGATAAGGTAAAAGTTATGTCTATAAAAAAAGGAGTTACAGATATTGTATTATTTGACAACCGGGGGGTTAAGGAAAAGTTTGGAGTTAAGCCGGAGAACATGAAAGATTTGCTGGCTCTTATGGGAGATAGCTCGGATAATATACCGGGAGTGGCCGGAATAGGTCCCAGGACGGCAGGATCACTGATATCGGAGTACGGCGACCTGGAAAGAATTTATAAAAATATAGATAATCTGAATAGTGAGCATTTAAAAAAAGTTTTGCTGGAAAATAAGAGTGTTGCCGAATTGAGCAGAGAACTTGCCACACTAAAAATAGTCAATGATATAAATACGAAAGATATAATAGACAATAGTTTTAAAAATATTGATATTGGAAGGATAAAACGATTATTTGTTAGCCTGGAGTTTAAGAATCTTGAAAAAAAGCTTTACGGCCTGAAAGATAAAATTAATTTTATTGAAGAGAAAAAAACGATATCAGAAGGGATAGATGTAAGAATGAGGTTAAGAAAAATAGCCTCCAAATCAGATGCAGAAAGATTAAAGGAGAATATAGCCGGGGATAAAAAATTATATATTGCTGAATATACTCATGAGAATAAGTTTTCCGGTATTCTCTTATATAGCGGCAGCGGGGATGTTTTTTTTATTGGAGAAAATTCTCTGGCAGTAAAAGAGGTCGGGGATAATATAAAAGAAATACTTGAATGTGAGAAAAATAAGATATCAGGCTTTGACCTTAAAAAAATATATAAGATGTTAAGGAAGAACGGTATTGTTCTGGGGGGCGAATTTATCGATTATAAGATTTTGTATTTGATTTTAAATCCAAATAAAACAAGTGCCAGTCTGGATGAGATAATTTATGAACTTCTCAACATAGATGTTAAAAGTAATGGGATATCAATAAAAATTACCGGGGGCAGTAAACAGGGGGAAAGTAGCAGCCTGAAAGATAATGTAAATAAAAAGCAGCTGGAACTTGATTTCTACGAAAAAAACGGGGAGACAGAACAGGATGGGTTTAAGCTGGATAAGTTGCTCGGGAAATTAAGTATGTATAAGAGGATTGAGAATGAATTGCTTGAGAGATTAAAAAAGGAAGGAGAAGAAAAACTATACCGGGATATTGAAGGGCCATTGATAAAAGTTCTGGCAGAAATGGAATATACCGGGGTTAATATAGATAGAGAGTATCTGAATGGTCTGATTAAAGAATATGATAGCAACATAAAGAAACTCAAAACAGGAATTTATAAGTTATGCAATGAAAAATTTAACTTAAATTCTTCCCAGCAATTATCCAGGGTACTTTATGAGAAGCTGGGTCTTCCTGCTGTAAAGAAAACCAAAACCGGTCTCTCAACTGATGCGGAAACCCTGAGGTCTATTTATGACAGTTCCCCTGTGATTGAAAAAATACTTGACTACAGGGAAAAGAACAAGCTTAAAAATACTTATATTGATGTCCTCCCCGGCCTCATTGACCCCGGGGATTTAAGAATTCATACCACTTATAACCAGCTGGGAACATCTACCGGGAGAATAAGCAGCAGTGAACCCAACCTTCAGAATATCCCGGTAAGAACAGCATACGGGAAACAGATAAGAAAAGCTTTTATTCCGGGCGAAGGATATGATTTAATAATGTCTTCAGATTATTCACAGATTGAATTGAGAATTCTGGCCCATCTATCAGAAGACAAAAATCTAATGGATACATTTAAGAGGGATGAAGATATACATACCAGAACAGCTTCAGAAATTTTTGAGGTGGAATATGGCAGGGTTGATGAACCCCTGAGAAGAAAGGCAAAAACTATCAATTTTGGGATAATATATGGAATGACCGAATACGGGCTGGCAGGCAGGCTTTCTATATCTGAGGATGAAGCCAGGGAATATATAAAAAGATACTTTGAAAAATACTCGGGTGTAAAAAAGTATCTAAAATTTTTAATAGATGAAGCATATAAAAAGGGATATTCCACTACAATTTTCGGCAGGAAAAGGTATTTAAGGGAGTTAGGAAGCAGTAATAATAAAATAAGAAATCTGGGGGAAAGGTTTGCGGTAAATACTCCCATACAGGGAAGCGCTGCTGATATAATGAAACTCTCCACCACAGTGCTTTTTGACAGGTTAAAATCGGAAAAGATAGACAGTAATATTATTCTTCATGTTCATGATGAACTGGTGCTGGAGTTAAAAGAAACAGACATGGAGATGATAAAAAAGATAGTGATAGAATCAATGGAAAATTGTATAAATTTAAAAGTGAAACTAAAAGTTGACATAGAGACCGGGAGGAACTGGTATATTTAAAAAAATAACTTATAATATTGATTATTCTTTTTTTGCATGTTATCCTTTTCAAATATTAAAAAAGGAGATTGATTTATTAAAAAATGACTGAAAAAAACTATTACAAAAAGCTAACAAATGAAAATTACATGATAGAGGATGAGCAGGGCAGGATGGTGCCCAATTATGACCTTACCATGATTAATCTGAATGATGGGGACCTGATAAAGGGCAGGGTAGTGAAAATTGATAAGGATGAGGTTCTGGTAGATGTAGGTTTTAAATCGGAGGGGGTTATTCCCCTGAATGAGCTCTCGATAAGAAATGACGTAAAACCGGTAGATATTTTAAATGTGGATGACGAGATAGAAATAATGGTTCTTCAGAAAGAGGACCAGGATGGAAGGTTGATATTATCAAAAAAGAGAGCTGAAGTCGAGCAGAATTTTGATAGAATAGAGAAAATATATGAGAGCGGAGACACTGTCGAGGGTGAAATTATAGAATGTGTAAAGGGTGGATTGATTGTAGATATAGGATTAAGAGGATTTCTCCCGGCATCACTTATAGATGTGAGAAAAACCAGGGACCTGCAGTCTTATATTGGAGAAAAGTGCGTGTGTAAAATTATTGAAGTAGATAGAAATAGAAATAACGTTGTCCTGTCCCGAAAGGTAATCATAGAGGATGAGAGGAAGGAACAGAGAAAGGAAATACTTGATAAAATGGAAGTTGGACAGGTGAGAAAGGGAATAATAACAAGTATCGCAGATTTCGGGGCATTTGTTGATGTAGACGGCATTGATGGCCTGGTTCATATTTCAGAACTATCATGGAATCATGTAAAGCATCCTTCGGAAGTGGTCGTGGCAAACCAGGAAGTAGATGTGGAAATACTTGACATTGATTATGAAAAACAGAGGTTATCTCTGGGGTTGAAGCAGACACAGAAAGACCCATGGCTGGAGAAAGTAAAAAAATATTCAGTCAGGGAGATAGTGAAGGGAAAAGTTACCAGGATTGTAAAGTTTGGGTTGTTTGTCCAGATTGACGATGACCTGGAAGGTCTGGTGCACATATCTGAATTAAGTACCGGGACAGTAAAGCGGCCGAGTGATGTCGCAAAAATTGGTGATGAGCTTACAGTTAGAATTATTGACATAAATATGGATAAGAGAAGGATGGCCTTCAGTGTAAAACAGGTAGAGAACCCGGTTGAAGACAGCAAAGAAAAAGAAGTGGAAGATAACGTCGGAAAAGAAACCGGTGCTAAAGAAGAAACCGTGGGGGAAGGTACGGAAGAAAAGGAGAAGAAAGAAAGTACCGGTACCAGAAATATATCCGGAGAAGAAAAAGAGCAAAAAGAACAAAAGACAGAGATTGATGAAGAAGAGTCAACCAAAAAGAAGCAGATAAAAGAAATATTAAAAGAAATGAAGAATGAGGCCAATATAGAGCAGTAGACCGGAAAGAAGGCGGCTGGATAGCATCAGACACGGGTTTATTTTAATAATAATGCTATATAAAATGTATTCATCGGGCGGCAATTTTTAGACATTTTTTTAGCAAAATATATCAGGACTACCAAAAAACTACAAAAATACTTCAGAAAGAAATCTTTATTATGGATATATTATCAGTAATGATAATATATTATTAATAATAATATATTTGTCATAACATTTAGTTATAAGTTTAATTATTCTGATAATGATTTAAAACTATGAGGCCAGGAGGAAATATCAAGGTACTGGGAGTTACAGGGAAGATTGCTTCAGGCAAAAGCACAGTAGCGGGATATATAGGAAAGTTAAAGAAAGGGACACTTGTTGTTGATGTGGATAAAGTGGCGAAGAGCATTTACCCAAAGAACCCCGAAATTCTAAAAAAGCTGGAGGAGGTTTTCGGAGAAGAAGTTTTTGATGATAACGGGAATCTGGTTTTCAAAGCCCTTGCCGGTAGAGTTTTTTCAAGCAAAAAGGAACTGAGGAAATTAAATAATTTAATGTTCCCGCTTATTAGAAGTGAAATTGAAAATATTCTGAATAAAAAGCGTAAAGCGGAATATATTATAATAGATGCGGCAATTTTATTTGATTGCAGGCTGAATGAATTTTGTGACTATATTATTCTGGTCAATAACCCTGTGAAAAGGAGGAAGCAGTTTCTGCATGATAATGGTTATTCGGACAGTGAGATAAAATTAAGGATAGAAGGTCAGCATATAAATATAAATAAAAACGAAGTGGATTTTATTATTGATAATTCCGGTTCAAGAGAAAGTTTACTGAAAAAAGTTCAGAAAACATTAAAAGATATATAATGTCGGGCAAAAAGCTGGCCGGCGCACCTGGCGATATTATTTCTGAAATTATATTAGATTAATTTAAAAAAATGGCTGGTTCAAAATTTAAGATTGTATCCAATTATTCCCCCCGGGGAGACCAGGGCAGGGCCATAGACAGGCTGATAAAAGGGATTGAAAAAGGTTTTAAATTCCAGTGCCTTTTAGGGGTTACGGGCTCGGGAAAAACGTATACAATGGCAAATGTGATACAGAATGCTCAGCTCCCCACACTGGTGATTGCACCCAATAAGACGCTTGCGGCCCAGTTATGCAATGAGTTTAAAGGATTTTTTCCCAATAATGCAGTTGAATATTTTGTAAGTTATTATGATTACTATCAGCCCGAGGCATATTTACCTGGAAAAGACCTGTATATAGAAAAAGATACTTCTATAAATGAGGAGATAGAAAAGTTGAGGCTGTCCACTACAAATTCTCTTTATGTAAGGAATGATGTTATAGTGGTGGCAAGTGTTTCCTGTATATACGGACTGGGTTCACCTTCGGAGTATGGCAGACAGAGAATAATTTTAAAAAAAGGGGAAGAATTCCCGAGAGAAGAGCTGATAGATAAGCTTGTCAATATCCGATATGAAAGAAATGATTACGACTTTGTTAATGGTAAATTCAGGGCCAGGGGCGATACTATTGAAGTATTTCCTGCATACCAGGACAGGGCTATAAGAATTCAGCTTTTTGGTAATGAGGTTGAAAGAATTATTGAATTTGACCCGCTGTCAGGCGAGGTTTACAGTGAGGAAGAAATATGCATAATATCACCTGCAACACATTTCCTGGCAACTGCGGAGTGGGTTGAAAGGGCTCTTGAAACTATTGAACAGGAGCTCAATGAGAGAGTAAAGTATTTCAAGCAGCAAAATAAATTACTGGAAGCCCAGAGACTGGAGTCCAGAACCAGGTATGACATGGAAATGATTGCAGAGCTTGGGTTTTGCAGTGGAATAGAAAATTATTCCAGGCATATACTTGGAAAAGCAGCCGGAGAACCACCCGGCACGCTTCTGGATTTTTTCCCGAATGATTTTATGGTTATCATAGATGAATCGCATATTGCTCTTCCCCAGATAAGAGGAATGTATGAAGGGGACAGGTCAAGAAAACAAACTCTGGTAGATTATGGATTCAGGCTTCCATCCGCCCTGGATAACAGGCCATTAAGATTTGATGAATTTGAACAAAAAATTAAAACAGCGGTTTTTACTTCTGCTACACCCGGCTCTTATGAAAGAACAGTTAGCGGTCAGGTAGTGGAACAAATAATAAGACCCACCGGCCTGGTTGACCCGGAAGTTTTTGTAAGAAAAACCACCGGGCAGATAGATGACCTTATTTATGAAATAAAGAAAGTTGTAGAAAGAGGAGAAAGGGTCCTTGTTACCACTCTCACCAAAAAAATGGCAGAAGATTTGACCGATTATATTGCTGCCAGAAAGATAAAGGCGAGATATCTTCATTCAACTATTGATACTCTTGAAAGGGTAGAAATATTAAGAGGGCTCAGAACAGGAGAATTTGATGTACTTGTGGGAATAAATTTGCTGAGGGAAGGACTGGACCTCCCAGAGGTTTCTCTGGTTGCGGTACTTGACGCAGATAAAGAAGGGTTTTTAAGGTCTGAAATATCATTAATACAGACCATCGGGAGAGCAGCAAGGAATGTGAATGGAAAGGTTATAATGTATGCAGATAATATAACCAATTCTATAAGAAATGCGCTGGAAGAGACCAACAGGAGAAGGGAAATTCAGGTTAAATATAATATCGAGCATGGTATTACTCCAAAAACTATAAATAAGACTATCTCTGATATATTATATAATAAAGGAATCAGAACGGTAAAAAAGACAGAGCCCGGATTTAAAGTAAGTGAAAAAAAGAAGAAGTTCAGTGAAAATAAATTGCTGAGAATGAATCCTTCTGAAATTGCTGTTATAATAAGCGGCCTGGAAGAAGAAATGCATATTTATGCAAGGGAACTGGATTTTGAGAAAGCTGCCGTTATAAGAGATGAAATAAAGAGAATAAATAAAATAACAGGAATAAAAATAAGAAAATAAACAGGATGAAAGAAGAAATAATTATAAAGGGTGCCAGAGAGCACAACTTAAAAAATATAAATCTAAGGATTCCAAGAAATAAATTTATTGTTTTTACCGGCGTCAGCGGGTCGGGGAAATCCTCCCTGGCATTTGATACCATTTATGCCGAGGGGCAGAGGAGATATGTTGAATCCCTGTCCTCTTACGCGAGACAGTTTCTGGGACAGATGGAAAAGCCGGATGTTGACCTGATAGAGGGACTGTCACCTGCGGTGTCCATAAATCAGAAAGGGGTTTCCAAAAATCCAAGGTCTACAGTAGGAACCATTACCGAGATATATGATTATCTGAGAGTTCTTTATGCAAGAATCGGGATACCCTATTGTCCGGTATGTGGGAAACGTATAACCAGGCAGACTGTAGACCAGATAGTTGACAGGATAATGGAATTGCCCCCGGGAACAAAATTTCAGGTTCTCTCGCCAATTATAAGGGGGAGGAAAGGTGAATATACAAAAACTTTTGAAAATATAAAAAATAATGGTTATGTGAGGGTGAGAATAGATGGCGAAGTCTATGAGCTGGACAGTGACTTTGATTTTAATCTGGATAGAAATCAGAAACATAATATAGAAATTATTATAGATAGATTGGAGATGAAGCCGGAGATAAGGAAAAGACTATCGGAAGACATTGAAATATCGGTTAAGGAAAGCAGCGGTATTGCATATATACAATTGCTGGAATCAGGGGAAATAATCAAATTTTCAGAGAATTTTTCCTGTGTAGAATGCGGTATAGATTTTGAAGAGATTACCCCCAGAATGTTTTCTTTTAACAGTCCCTACGGTGCCTGCAGGGAGTGCGGTGGTCTGGGTATCAGCAAGGACATAGACCCTGATCTGATTGTTGAGCAACCCGGGCTGAGCATAATTGATGGTGCGATTCCTATATTTAATATGGGTTACTCAAATTATTATTCAAAGTTAATGGAAAGTCTTGCCCGTGAATATGGATTTGATTTAAACACTCCTTTTAAGGACCTTGACCGGTCTGCAAAAAAAGTGATTTTGTATGGAACTGATGGAAGAAGAATAAAAATCAGTTATATAAATCACCGGGGTAAGCCAAGGCAGTATTATTTAAAGTTTGAGGGTCTGGTCAATAATTTGAGCAGGAGGTATCTGGAAACTGAATCTGAAAGCCAGAGATTAAAAATAGAGAAAATGATAAGCAGCAGGTCATGTAAAGCGTGCAATGGAAAGAGGCTGAGGCCTGAAAGCCTGGCAGTGAAGATTAATTCATTATCCATAGCAGATTTTTGTGAAAAAACAATTGAGGAAGAAATAAAATGGCTGAAGTCACTTAAACTAACCGAAAGGGAGAAATTAATCGGGGAGAGATTAATAAAGGAGATTATTGAGAGATTAAATTTTTTAAAGGATGTAGGGCTTGGTTATCTGACCCTGGATAGAAAATCCAGTACTCTGTCGGGCGGGGAGTCCCAGAGGATAAGGCTGGCCACTCAGATAGGTTCGGGGCTTGTTGGGGTTTTATATATACTTGATGAGCCAAGTATAGGGCTCCATCAGAGGGATAATAAAAAGTTAATAGATGCCTTAAAACGTCTCAGAGATCTGGGCAATACCATAATAGTTATAGAGCATGATGAGGAAACTATAAGAAGTTCTGATTTTATAGTGGATATTGGTCCGGGAGCAGGGATACACGGTGGTGGAATCGTTTTCAGCGGCGGTCTTGAAGGAATACTAAACTGCAGTGATTCAATTACAGGTGAATACCTGAGCGGTAAAAAATCTATACCTGTTCCGAAAAAGAGAAGAAAAGGGAATGGAAAATATATAGTTATTAAAGGAGCGAGGGAGCATAATTTAAAAAATATAGATGTCAGGTTTGATCTCGGCAAACTTATAGCGGTAACGGGGGTTTCCGGGTCGGGTAAGAGTACGCTGGTAAATGAAATTTTATACCCGTCTCTGTGTAATTTGCTCATGAAATCAAAGCACTATGCTGGAGAGCATGATGAAATTCTTAATTACGACAATTTTGATAAGGTAATTGTAATTGACCAGTCACCCATAGGAAGAACACCGAGGTCCAATCCGGCTACTTATACAGGTGTTTTTACCTATATAAGGGAGTTATTTTCAAAAACGCATGATGCCAGGATAAGGGGGTATAAACCGGGAAGGTTTAGTTTTAATGTTAAGGGGGGTAGATGTGAATACTGTAATGGCGATGGTCTTATTAAAATAGAGATGCATTTCCTTCCGGATATTTATGTCCCATGTGATGTTTGTAAGGGTAAGAGATTTAACCGCGAGACCCTTGAGATAAAGTATAAGGGAAAGAATATTGACGATGTTCTGAATATGACTGTTGAGGAAGCGATGAATTTCTTTCAAAACATACCGGCAATAAGCAAAAAACTGAAGTTAATAAATGAAGTGGGTCTGGGTTATGTAAAGCTCGGCCAGCCTTCAACTACCCTGTCAGGAGGTGAAGCCCAGAGAGTCAAACTTTCTACCGAGCTTTCAAAAAAAAGTACGGGCAGTACTTTATACCTTCTGGATGAGCCTACCACCGGTTTGCATTTTGATGATATAAAGAAGTTGATTAAAGTGCTGGAGAGACTGGTGGATGCAGGCAATACGGTTCTGGTGATTGAGCACAACATGGAGGTAATAAAAACTGCGGATTATATTATAGATCTTGGCCCCGAGGGCGGCGATAAGGGCGGGAGAATCGTTGCCTGTGGCACACCCGAGGAAGTGGCGGAGAATGAAAATTCGTATACGGGTAGATTTATAAAGATGTATTTAAAAAGTAAGATGGTAAGTGAAGCTGTATGAGCGATATACTTGCAGTTAACAAAAAGATAAAAAAATGTAATCAGGAACCTGTGGAAATAAAAGAATTTTTAAAAATAGTTCCAGGCAAGCCCGGAGTATATATTTTCAAAGATTACAGCGGAAATATCATCTATATCGGCAAGGCAAAAAATCTTTACAAAAGAGTTAGAAGTTATTTTCAGAATAAGACAAAATATATTTCATATTCAAAGCCCGCGGATTTTATAGATAGGATTGCGTCTGTGGATTATCTGGTGACCGATAATGAAACCGAAGCGTTAATACTTGAAAGTACCCTCATCAAGAAAAATAAACCAAAATATAACATAGATTTAAAAGACGATAAGTCATATCCTTTTATTGCGGTTACTGTCAATGAAGAGTTTCCCAGAGTTTTTGTGACCAGAGACAGAAGTATTGCAGGTGCGAAATATTTTGGTCCGTATACTGACGTACATGCTGTCAGAAAAACTATTGAGTATCTGAGAAAAATTTTTATGATAAGGGACTGTAAAAAAATTATGCCGGATAAACCCTGCCTTAGTTATTATATTAAGTTATGCTCCGCTCCCTGCATTGGAATTATTAAGCCGGAAGAATATGGTAAGAATATTGAGCTTATAATTTTATTTTTAAGGGGGAAAAATAATGCTGTCATTGATAAACTCAACCGGGAAATGGAGGAATATTCCAGGAATAAAGAATTTGAAAAGGCAGCAGATATCAGGGATAAGATAGAAGCCCTGAGCAAGCTGTCCAGCAGTCAGAAAATTTTTTATGCAGGCGGTAATAAATGGGATTTTATTACCACTGCCGGGAACCGGGAAAGCCCGGTTGTAAGTTTATTAACCTATAGAGAGGGCAAGCTGGTACTGGTAAATAATTTTACTATTGATAACACCGGATATTTTAATGAGAAAGAGATTTTATCTGCTTTTATAAGGGATTACTATGACGGCCTTGACGATATACCCGAGAAAATTTTCTGCCAGGCCGGGATAGAAAACCCTGAATTAATAGCGCGATGGCTCGGCGTGAAAGCAGGCAGGAAGATTGAGATTCTGGTTCCAAAAATTGGAGATAAAAAGAGGATAATAGAGATGGGGTTAAGAAATTCAATCTTATATCTTGAGAAAAAAAAGTTTGAGAAGGAAAGAAATCAGAATAAAATTTATGAGGAGTCAGTAAATTTAAAAGAATTACTGGGTCTGATAAATATTCCATCCAGGATAGAATGTTATGACATTTCTAATTTAAAAAATTCATTTCCCGTAGGTTCAATGTCAGTGGCTGTATACGGCAGGATTATAAACAGCAGTTTCAGACATTTTAAAATAAGGACCGTCAGGGAGCAGGATGACTGCAGGATGATTGGTGAGATAATAACCAGGAGATTAAGATATATTCAAAATGGAAGAAAACGGGATAAAAAAATAAAAAAAGATGATGTTTTCTATTTAAAACCTGATTTGCTGGTAATTGATGGGGGTAAGGCTCAGTACAGTACTGTGAAAAATATATTAAGTAGAGAACATATAGATAATATTGATCTAATAAGTATCGCAAAAAAAGAAGAGGTTATTTTTTGTAATAAATATCCTGATGGGATAAAACTTAATTTGAGAGAAAGCCATGTTAGAATTCTAATTAAGGTTAGAGATGAAGCACACCGCTTTGCTGTAAAGTATCACAGGAAGTTAAGAGAGAAAAATATGTTTAATTCTGTGCTGGATGGTATTAAAGGTATAGGAGAAAAAAAGAAAAGGGCAATTATAGAAAGTGTGGATTCACTGGAAGAGTTAAAAAGCATGACAGCCGGGGATTTGACGAATATAAGAGGAGTTGGTTGTAAAGATGCAACAAAAATATACAGGAATTTGCACAGGTAGGAACAGGTGGTT
Source organism: uncultured Actinomycetota bacterium (assembly GCA_964595565.1). Classification (GTDB taxonomy): domain Bacteria; phylum Actinomycetota; class Humimicrobiia; order Humimicrobiales; family Humimicrobiaceae; genus JAQVEM01. Next base: position 22,462 of record CAZQQX010000007.1, on the reverse strand, counting down.
TGTTTGTTAAGATGGATTCTTGATTGGGCTATACTTACTTTTTCAATTGCGGTTGCATCGTACTTTTTACCTTTTATTTATATCTCAGGGGGCACCACCTGGGAGAGGATTAAAATAGCATTTTTAGCCGGATTGCTTCTTGGTTTATTTAATTTACTTGTAAAACCCATTGTTAAAATCTTTTCTCTTCCCATAAACATTTTGACTCTGGGGCTTTTTAATATTATTATAAATGCCGGCATGCTCTGGATTGTAGATTTAATTATTAAAGGGCTGGAAATAGAAGGATTCTGGGGGTATATATGGAGTTCTCTTATTATTAGTGTAATAAGCATAATTATTTCGAAAATAGTATTTTATAGAGAAAAAAAGAAGTAAAAAGGTTAAAATAAATAATGGTTTAATATGATTTTACAGGAAGAAAAAATAAAAGATAAAATTAATATTGTTATAATCACAGGACTGTCGGGAGCAGGGAAAACAGAAGCCCTTAAATATTTTGAAGATGCGGGTTATTATTGCATAGATAATCTGCCGGCTAACCTTTTATTAAAACTTATTGAGTATTTTTCTATTGAAAATAAGAATATTAAAAGTATAGCTTTTGCAATAGATTTAAGAAGCAGTTACTTTTTTGAAGAAATTTATAAAACGCTGGATGAACTTGATAAAAGAAAGATAAGGCACAGAATTTTATTCCTGGAGGCTTCAAAGAGCGCAATAATAAAGAGATATTCGCTGACCAGAAGGAAACATCCACTGGTTGAGGACGGTAATCTCTCCGCTGGTATTGAAAAGGAAATTGAGAAGATGAGCAGGTTAAGAGAGATGGCTGATGTTGTTATTGATACTTCTCTTTTAAATTCAAAGGAACTAAGGATGACCATAACAGACCGCATGATGAGCGATATGGAAAAAAGCAGGCTAATGCAAATAATGGTCAACTCTTTTGGTTATAAATACGGTGTTCCTGAGAATATGGACATTGTCATGGATGTAAGATTTCTTCCCAATCCATTTTACAATAAAGATTTGAAGGACCTTGACGGGAAGGATGAAAAAGTTATTGATTATGTCCTCTGTAGAGATGAAACGAAAAAATTTTTGAGTATTTTTGAAAAATTACTGGATTTTTTGATACCCAACTATATAGCCGAGGGCAAAAGTTATCTGGGAATAGCCATAGGCTGCACCGGAGGCAGGCACAGGTCGGTGGTTATATCGGATGAATTACACGGGTATTTAAAATTAAGAGGTTACTCTGTAAAATTATACCACAGAGATATTGATAGAAAGGGGTAGGCAACTTCTATATAGTGATTAAAGATTTATAATCTCGTACCTAAAGAGCGGGCGTCTGTGCAGATTATTTTTTTATAAATGTCCTTTAATGATTTAAATAAATTTGTTAAAATTACACGGTTTATATTTATATGAAAATGTTTTATAGTTGTATAAATAAAAAATTATCAGCCCGGCTAAATATAAAAACTTTTAGAAAAAGGAGGATGAGGTGGCTATAAAAGTAGGAATTAATGGTTTTGGAAGAATAGGAAGGCAATTTTTAAGAGCAAAACTTAAATATGACAGTGACGGTGACATTGATATAGTAAGCATTAATGATCTGTATGAACCAAAAATTCTTGCGCATCTTCTAAAATATGACTCGGTATACGGTGTTCTTGATAATGAAGTTAAAGCTGGCAGCGATTATATAGAGATTGACGGGGAAAAGATAAAAATCACTTCGTTGAAAGACCCTGCAGAGCTGCCCTGGGGCGAGATGGATGTTGATGTTGTTTTAGAATCTACAGGAATATTCAGGGACAGGAAAGGTGCAGCCAAACATCTGACTGCAGGAGCAAAAAAAGTGATTATATCGGCGCCTGCTAAAGGGGACGGTGCAGATATAACAATGGTACTGGGTGTTAATCATGAAAGTTATGATAAAGATAAACACAAAATAATCTCAAACGCCTCGTGTACTACCAATGCACTGGCACCTGCCTGCAAAGTTCTCAATGATAACTTTATTATAAAAAGCGGTATTATGACTACGGTACATGCTTATACCAATGACCAGAAAATCCTTGACCTTCCTCATAAAGATTTGAGAAGAGCAAGGGCAGCAGCATTATCAGCAATACCCACGAGTACAGGTGCAGCAAGTGCAATTGGCCTGGTAATACCTGAACTAAATGGCAGGATGGATGGTCTTGCAATAAGAATTCCTGTACCGGTGGGTTCACTTGTGGATCTTACTGTAGAAGTTGAAAAGGACTGCTCGGTAGATGATATAAACAATGCTTTTAAAGAAGCATCGCTGCAGCCCGGATTTAAAGGAATTTTAAAATACTGTGAAGACCCCATAGTGTCAGTAGACGTTATCGGAAATTCTCATTCATCCATTTTTGATTCATTGTACACAATAAAAAAGGGCAATATGGCCAAAATACTGGCATGGTACGACAATGAATGGGGCTATTCAAGCAGGCTTTATGATCTGGTAAACTATATTATGAAATAAACAAAAGTATTGAATCTAAATAATAAATAACCGGGGCTTTTAAAAACCCCGGTTATTTACAGGATAAGGTTTTGGTGGTAAGAATGTTTAGCAAAAAGACAGTAGAGGATATTGAAGTCAGAAATAAAAAAGTACTTGTAAGGGTTGATTACAATGTTCCACTTGATAGTGAGATGAATATCACTGATGATACCAGGATAAAACTGTCACTGCCGACGATTAACTATCTCTTAGAAAAGAATTCAAAGATTATTTTAATGTCACATCTTGGAAGGCCAAAGGGAGCTGTTGAGGATAAATTCAGGCTGGACCCTGCAGCAAAGAGACTGGGGGAACTTACAGGCAAAAAAGTCAGGAAATTTGATGAGATTTATTCTGCAGAAATAAAAGATTATATTGATAATAAAATGAATTATGGTGAAATGGTGATGCTGGAAAACCTCAGGTTTGACCCTGGCGAAAAAGCAAATGATAGTGAATTTGCAAAATCGCTTGCCTCACTGGCTGATATTTATGTTAACGATGCGTTTGGAGCCGCGCACAGGGCCCATGCTTCGGTGGAAAGAGTAACCAGGTATATTCCTGCAGTAGCAGGGTTTTTGATGAAGAGAGAAGTTGAAGTTCTTACTTCTCTTCTTGAATCTCCCGGAAGACCTTTTTTAACTATTTTAGGTGGAAGTAAAGTTTCAGATAAAATAAAGGTTATAGAGAATTTACTTGGAAAAGTTGACAGCCTGGCACTTGGCGGAGGGATGAGCTACACTTTTTTGAAAGCAAAAGGATATGAAATAGGTAAATCAATTTGCGAGGACGATCGGATAAAATTTGCGCAGGACATGATTTCACTTGCTGAAGAAAATAATGTTGATTTAGTATTGCCTGTAGATATCGTTGTTGCAAAGGAGTTTGATAGTGATTCTGAAAAGAAACTTGTTTCCGTTCAATCCATGCCGGTGGACTGGATGGGTATGGATATAGGAGAAAAAAGTATTGAGATATTCAAAGAAAAAATATCAGGTGCAGGGACAATATTCTGGAATGGGCCGGTAGGCGTTTTTGAATGGGACAGGTTTGCCAGCGGAACCAGAAATATAGCAAATCTCATTGCTGAAAGTTCGGCTATAACTGTAGCAGGTGGAGGAGATACACTTGCTGCACTGAGAAAATACAATATTGCCTCAAAATTTTCCCATGTCTCGAGTGGTGGGGGCGCTTCCATGGAACTTCTCGAGGGCAAAGAGTTGCCCGGCCTTGCTTCTCTTCTGGATGTTTAATAGATAATAAGCAATTTTAATTTATAAATAAACTAAGTGATAAATTAGCATGAAAGGAATTATATTATGAGGAAGCCTTTTATATCTGGAAACTGGAAGATGAATATGACACATATCCAGGCTGTGAATTTTATGCAGGACCTCGGGTATAAATATAAGAATAAAAATAATTGTGAGGTCACAGTTTGCCCTCCCTTTACAGCATTGAGGAGCGTGAAAACTATAATTGAATCAGATAATCTTAATATAAAACTTGGGGCACAGAACATGCATTATGAATCTTATGGTGCGTTTACCGGAGAAATTTCACCTGAAATGTTAAAACCTCTGGGCATTGAGTATGTAATACTCGGGCACAGCGAGAGGAGGCAGTATTTTTATGAAACAAATGAGATAATCAATAAAAAAATAAATGCTGCTTTTAAAAATAGTCTGAAGCCTATTATATGTGTGGGTGAAACACTGGAAATAAGGGAAAGCGGTAAGGCTGAGGATTTTGTAGTGGGCCAGTTAGAGGAGTGTCTTAAGGGTATTGACAATGAAGATGTAATAAAAATTACACTGGCATATGAACCAATATGGGCCATAGGAACAGGTAAGACTGCAACAGCTGGTGATGCAAATAGTATGTGTATGTCCATAAGGGGAAAAATAGAAGAATTATACAACCAGAGAATTTCTGAAACCATAAGGGTTTTATATGGTGGAAGCGTCAAGCCGTCTAATATATCGGAACTTATGGGTATGTCGGATATTGATGGAGCACTGGTTGGTGGCGCAAGTTTAAAAGCTAATGATTTTACGGCAATAATTAATTATTAATGTTTTATTGAAAGAAGATTTAATGAAAGATGGATACGGAGTTTTTAAACAGGTATGTCTGTTAATACTGGATGGCTGGGGCATATCAGAGAAAGTTACAGGTAATGCTGTTAAGATGGCCAGAACCCCAAATATGGACAGTTATTACAGGATATACTCTTATGTAAAATTAAAGCCATCAGGGGAAGCAGTTGGTCTTCCCGAAGGGCAGATGGGCAATTCAGAAGTGGGCCATCTTAATATTGGAGCAGGAAGAGTTGTATATCAGGAGTTTACCAGGATAAACAGAGAAATTAAAAATGGTAATTTTTATAAGAATAAAATTCTGCTTAATGCAATTAATAATGTGAGGGAAAAAGATAGCAGTCTTCATCTGTTGGGCCTGGTATCAGATGGCGGGGTACACAGTCATATCAATCATCTTAAGGCACTGGTTGAACTTGCAGAAACAAACGGGGTAAAGAACCTTTTTATACATGCTTTCCTTGATGGAAGAGATGTACCTCCGAGAAGCGCCATACCTTATTTAAATGAAGTGGATGATTATCTAAAAAAGAAAGGCATCGGGCATATTGCAACAGTTAGCGGGAGATACTACAGTATGGATAGAGATAACAGATGGGAAAGAACCAAAAAAAGTTACGATGCCATGGTACATAGAGAAGGTAGTAAATTTAATACTGCTGCCGGGGTTGTTGAATCATCTTACAGGGATAATGTAGATGATGAGTTTGTGATACCGGCTATAGTGAACTGCAGGGATGAAAGAAGAGCAAGAATTAATTCAGGGGATTCTGTAATATTTTTTAATTTCAGGCCCGATAGGGCGCGCCAGCTTACCAGGGCCCTGATAAGCGGTGGGGAGTTTGATAAATTTGACCGGGGGAGCAGACTTCCGGAAGTCTGCTTTGTATGCATGACTCAATATGATAAAGAGTTCAATGCCCCCATTGCTTTTCCACCGGCAAAAATAGTTAATACTCTGGGAGAGGTTATATCCAAAAATAAATTGAAACAGCTGAGGATTGCCGAAACCGAAAAATATGCCCATGTAACTTTCTTTTTCAACGGGGGAATTGAGAAACCATATGAAGGTGAAGACAGGATACTTATACCGTCACCTAAGGTTGCGACGTATGACCTGAAGCCTGAAATGAGTGCATATGAAATTACTGATACTGTAATAGACGAAATTAAGTTAAAAAAATATAATGTTATTATATTAAATTTTGCAAATCCTGATATGGTGGGGCATACAGGGGATTTTAAAGCTGCTGTGAAAGCGGTTGAAACAGTTGATGAATGTGCGGGCAGGGTGGTCTCAGAGCTAAAAAGGAATGAGGGCATTACAATAATAACGGCAGACCACGGGAATGCGGAAGAAATGCTTGATACTAAAACTATGAAAGTTATAACGGCACATTCTAAATCACCGGTACCATTTATCATCTGTGATTCAAAAATTAAATTAAAAAAAGACGATGGAAGTTTTAAGTTAAGCGATATCGCGCCTACGATACTGGACGTTTTAAATATAGAGAAGCCAGTTGAGATGACCGGCAGGTCGGTTATATCTGAATGAGACAATATATCATTTATATAATGTTGTATTAAATGTTATTTAAGTTAATAATATAAAAAGTTGTTTTTAGTGCTATTTTTTTGGTAAAATATAGTTCTAAAAAAACAGTTGGATAGTTTAATAAATTCTGGAGGATTTAAAGTATGGGTTCTGTTTTAATGAATATCTTATATGCCGTGCACATGATTGCCAGCCTGGGGTTGGTGCTTCTTGTTCTTCTGCATGCAGGAAGGGGCGGTGGAGTTTCGGGCCTTTTCTCAGGCATGGCAGAAACTTTTGATGGAGCAGGGATTGTGGAAAAGAATCTTGACCGGCTTACTATTATACTGGGTATGGTTTTTGCAACTACTACGGTAGTTTTATTTATTCTTTTATAAATTACGGAAGTTGTAGGATTGGCAATTTAATTGAAAGGAGGTTCTGTATAATAAAATCCTGCAAGATTAATTATTTTAAAAAAGGAGGACTTAGTGAAAGTTAATAGGAAGATTTATGCAGCAATTGTAGTTTTTATTGTGGCAGCACTTGTGAGTTCTGTTTTTATTGGCTGTAAGGGAGAAGAAAAAGCAGGAGGAACAATGAGGCTTTCTCTCCATGAGCCGGTATCCCTTGACCCGCCAAATTCCTATGAGAGCGAGGGTATACAGGTAATAAGACAGGTCTGGGATGGTCTGGTTGATTATAATTCGGAAACACTGGATGTAGAGCCTGCTATTGCAAAATCATGGGATATTAGCGATGATGGGCTGGTTTATACCTTTAATTTAGAGAAAGGTGTAAAGTTCCACAGCGGAAGAGAGGTTGTAGCAGATGATTTTGTTTATTCATGGTCAAGAGTTACGCAGGCCGAGACTGCTTCCTATCTGGCATACCACCTGGAGCCAATTGTCGGTTATGATGAACTTCAGGCAGGCGAGGGCGATACCCTTGAAGGTGTAAAAGCTCTGGATGATTACACGCTGGAAGTAACCCTTAAGTATCCATATGCCGATTTCATTAATACACTTGGTCATGTGGTATTTTATCCCGTAGCAAAGGAAGATATAGAAGAATGGGGTGACCAGTATGCGGAACACGTAAATGGAACCGGTCCATTTAAATTTGTGGAGTGGAAGCATGACCAGTACATAGACCTTGAAAGAAACGATGACTATTATGGAGAAAAGGCAAATCTGGAAAAAGTAAGATATAATATTTTTGCTGATGAAAACACCGCATTTCTGGAATTTCAGGGCGGTAACCTGGAATACTGTTCAATTCCACAGGGAAAGGCTCAGACCGTTCTGGATGACCCGGATCTTGGAGACCATGCTATCATAAAGCCGCTTCTGGCAATTTACTATTTTGCTATGAATGTCCAGATTGAGCCATTTAAGGATAATCTTGCGCTGAGAGAAGCTATAAATTACGCTATTGATAGAGATTATATAATAGATGTAATAAGTGAAGGAGTTCCGAGTATTGCTACAGGGTTTGTACCGCCTGGAATACCGGGCTTTAAGGAAGATGCATCCAAACATCATTATGATGTAGAAATGGCCAAACAAAAACTTGAAGAAGCCGGTTATCCCGGTGGAGAGGGCCTGACACCACTTACATTTGGAATAAATATTGGTTCCGGTCATGAATTGGTTGCCGAAGCAATGCAGGCTGACCTGGCTGAAATTGGCATAGATGTAGAGATAGTGGGTATGGAATGGGGAGCAGCACTTGATGCTTTCCAGAATGGAGAAATTGGATTCTTCAGACTGGGGTGGATAGCTGATTATCCTACCATGGATAATTTCCTGTTCCCGTTGTTTTATTCTGAATCAACAGATAATTACAGCGGTTATTCCAATCCAGAGGTAGACCAGATGCTTCTTGATGCCAGAAAGATTATTGATGATGAAGAAAGATATGCTAAATATAGAGAAGCAGAAAAAAAGATACTTGATGACTCAGCATTCGTGCTAGTTTATTACTATGGGTCAAGGCGTGTTGTTCAACCTTATGTTAAAGGTTTTGTACTTGATTCCATGGAGAATTATGACCTGAGCACGGTATGGCTTGAGAAGGAATAGAAGTGATTGATGAGTATCCACCAAACGGAGCTGGTGGATACTCAGAATTGTTTTTATAAAAGTGAATAATATATAAAGTATATATAACCTGCACCCTCGAGGTGCAGGTTATATGTTAAAGTAAAATTTATTATTTTTTTATTGTTATACTATGTTTTTTTATATATTAAGAAGAATACTGCAGATTATCCCGGTTTTGATTGGCGTTACCCTGTTATTATTCATATTACTGTATATAATTCCCGAGGACCCTGCCAGATTAATACTTCAAAAAGGTGCTACAGAACAGGCTCTTGAAAATTTAAGGGCAAAAATGGGCATAGATAAACCTTTATATGTACAGTACTGGAGGTATGTGGCACAGCTCGCAAGGGGAGATCTTGGCATGTCTTACAGATTCCGGCGGTCAGTAAACAGCATACTTGCTGACCACTATCCAAATTCAATAAAATTGGCTCTGGCTGCAATTTGTATAGAGATTGTAATTGGAATACTGGCGGGGATTATTTCTGCGGTAAAAAGATATTCTTTCTGGGATACTCTGGTCACTGTTTCTACCACAATTGCTGTCTGTGTGCCTGTGTTCTGGCTGGGAATGCTGCTCCAGATAATCTTCGGGCTGAAATTTGACATACTACCAATGTCGGGAATGGGCGATGGGAGCTTAAGGTATTATATATTACCTTCAATTACCCTTGCATCTGTATCAACTGCTTACGTGGCCAGGATGACAAGAAGCAGCATGCTGGAAGTTATGAGTAATGATTATATAGTAACAGCTTATTCCAAAGGATTAACAAATTCAAGGGTAATAGGGAAGCATGCTTTAAAAAATGCTCTTATACCCGTGGTTACATTAGTCGGGTTGGACCTGGGCACTCTTATGGGTGGAGCTATTCTTACCGAAACAGTTTTTAGCTGGCCCGGGGTTGGAAGAGTTATTTATCTTGCAATACTGCAGAGAGATGCCCCGGTAGTAATTGGTGGAACATTAATACTGGTACTTATATTTGTTTTTATAAATCTTGTGGTGGACATAATATATGCATGGCTGGATCCAAGAATTAGATATCAGAAAAAAGAAATAAATGTATAGTTTTTAAGATTATGTATCCTGAAAGTAAAATTGAGAAGGAAAAAGATAAATCAGAGCCTTTTAAAGATATAGATTTAGAAGGTAAATATACGAGATCTTCGTTATATAAAGATGCCTGGAGAAGACTCAAAAAAAATAAGCTGGCAATGCTGGGTCTTGGAATTGTAATATTACTTATACTGGTTGCTATATTTGCAGGTCTTATTGCTCCATATGACCCCATTATAAGAGTAAAAGAGGAATCATCACTTTCCCCGAGCAGGGCGCACATTTTTGGCACGGATCTTCTGGGAAGGGATATTTTTAGCAGGGTAATATACGGAAGCAGGATTTCTATAGCAGTGGGCGTGGTTGCCGTGGGCATATCGGTGGCCATAGGATTATTTTTGGGCGCGCTGTCGGGGTATTTTGGCAATGTATCGGATGCCGTAATAATGAGAATTGCAGATATATTTTTCGCTTTTCCTTATGTACTTGGTGCCATTGCCATAATGACTGTGCTTGGCCCGGGCATTGTGAACATATTTATTGCAATTGGAATACTGGGCTGGGCTTCTTTTGCAAGATTATTCAGAAGTTCGATTTTATCTATAAAAAACAAGGAATATATAGAAGCGGCAAGGGCACTCGGTGCAGGTAATTATAGAATAATTATGAAGCATATTTTTCCTAACGCTATGGCGCCAATAATAGTGTACGGTACAATGAACGTTGGAGCAGCAATAATAGTGGAAGCTGCTTTAAGTTTCCTGGGATTGGGGGTTCAGCCTCCAACTCCGGCATGGGGAAAGATGCTATCAGAGTCTCTTGACTATATTGATATTGCCCCCTGGATGATGTTATTTCCGGGTCTGGCTATTGTTATAACTGTGCTGGGATTTGTACTGCTGGGGGATGGACTGAGGGATGCATTTGATCCAAGAATGAAATAGAGATGTTTAAAATAAAAATTTTTTGTTTTTAAGATGTCAGACAATAAAAAAGTTCTGGAAGTAAAAAATTTAAAAACTTATTTTTATACTGATGAAGGAGTGGTAAAAGCAGTAGATGGGATAAGTTTTGACCTTAAATTTGGCGAAACTCTTGGTATAGTTGGTGAAACAGGCTCGGGTAAAAGTGTTACCGCGCTATCTGTATTGAGATTAATTCCACAGCCACCGGGTAAAATAGTAAGCGGGGAGATAATTTTTGATAAAAAAGATTTGCTTAAAGTAAGTAATAAAAAACTCAGAAGTTACAGGGGGAATAGGATTTCTATGATTTTTCAGGACCCTATGACTTCATTGAATCCAGTATATACTATTGGCAATCAGATTATGGAATCTTTAATTATACACCAGAAAATTGATAAAAAATCTGCTGAAAAGGAGGCTATTAAACTCCTGGAGATGGTGGGGATAGCAGAAGTGGAAAAAAGACTGTCAAGCTATCCTCACGAATTCAGTGGCGGTATGCGGCAGAGGGTTATGATAGCCATGGCTATAGCCAACGCACCGGATATATTAATAGCGGATGAGCCAACCACGGCTCTTGATGTGACCATTCAGGCCCAGATACTGGAATTAATTGATGAGCTAAAATATAAAACAAATTCTTCTATAATATTAATTACGCACGATTTAGGAGTTGTTGCGAAATATGCCAGAAGGGTGATGGTAATGTATGCAGGTAAAGCGGTGGAATATTCTACAGTTGATAATATTTATTACAGGCCAATGCATCCCTATACAATAGGACTTATGAATTCTATCACCAGGCTGGATAAAAGCAAAAAAGAAAGGCTCAAACCCATAGAGGGTTCTCCGCCAAGCCTTATAGATATGCCCCGTGGCTGTACTTTCAGTAATAGGTGCCCTTATAGAAAAGAAGAATGCAGCAGGAAGTTTCCTCCTCTGGTTGAAGTTGAGGAAGGGCATTTTGTAGCATGTTTTAGAGCCGGGGAAATATTTAAAGAACCGGACAGAGTATGAAAGTTAAAAATTATGGATAATAATAATTTGCTGGAAGTAAAAAATTTAAAAAAATATTTTAATCTGCATAGCGGGTTCTTATTCCAGAAAAGTTCCGGGATAATAAAAGCAGTTGATGATATTAGTTTTAATATAAAAAAAGGTGAAACGTTTGGGCTGGTGGGAGAAAGCGGGTGCGGTAAATCAACAACCGTAAGAGTTATCCTGAGATTGTCATCTCCTACAGGAGGTTCTGTTACTTACAATGGCGAAAATCTTTTTAAACTTGATAAAAGGCAGATGTTTAAAAAAAGAAGAGAGATGCAGATAATTTTCCAGGACCCTTATGCTTCACTTTCGCCGAGGATGACTATAGGTGATATTATAGGTGAACCGCTTGAAATACATGGAGTTGGTAGCAAAAAGAGCAGAATGAAAAAGGTAAAGGACCTGTTGCACACAGTTGGTCTTAATCCCGAGCATATAAATAGATATCCACATGAATTTAGCGGGGGGCAAAGACAGAGGGTTGGAGTAGCAAGAGCTCTGGCATTAACGCCAAAATTACTATTATGCGATGAACCTGTTTCTGCTCTGGATGTATCTGTCCAGGCCCAGATATTAAATCTACTTACAGACTTACAGAAAGAGTTTGATTTAACTTATATGTTTATCGCGCATGACCTTTCCGTAGTGAAGCATGTTAGCGACAGAATCGGAGTCATGTACCTGGGGAAAATAATCGAGATTGCTGATAGCGATGAACTTTACAAAAACCCGCTTCATCCATATACCATGGGATTATTATCCGCAATTCCAATCCCGGACCCTGAACTGGAAAGAAAAAGGAAGAGAATTGTACTTGAGGGTGATGTCCCGAGCCCTATCGACCCGCCTTCAGGATGTAGTTTTCACCCGAGGTGTCCTTACGCACAGGACATTTGCGCAGTTAAGAAACCCCCGCTGCTAAATTATTCAAAAAATGGTAAAGAGCACTTTGCTGCATGCTTTTTTGCAGGGAAACTAAGTTAAAACTATATATTAAATTGGGAGTATAATAATCCTGTCAGAGGTATGTTAGTGACCGGGATGAATAAATTGATAAAAAATAAAAAATTAATTTTTTTAATAATTGTTACAGGTATCAGTGTAATTATTCTGAATTCCTGTATATATGATGACGCAGGGTTATTTGCCACGCTTGATGAGGAGAGTACCGATTGCAGTCAGAATAGTTCTGTAATGGAATTAGATACGACCAGTAAGGAATTTTTCCTGGAATCAAAAGAAAAACAAATGAACAAAAATTTGCTCAATGATTTAAATATAAGAAAGGCTATACTCTATGCAATAGACAGGGATAAGATAGTCAACGAACTATTCAGCGAATATAATAAGGTTCATAATAGCCTGTTTTCGGAAGATTCTTATTATTACAGCCAGTCATGGTCAGAATATAATTATGATATAAATAAAGCAAAGGAATTTTTAGACATTGCGGGATATGGTGTAAATAATCCCCTGTATATTACGATTGGTTCTATCTCTAACAGCAGTACAAAACAAACCATAGAAGATATTATTAAAGAAGATTTAAGCAGGATCGGAATAAAAATATGGATTTTTAATAAATCTTCAGAAGAATGGTATAGTGAGTGTGTAGGTAATGGCGAATATGAGCTGGGCTTATGGTCAATTTATAATTTTGAAGGGAGCAATTTAGGCTATAGCTTTAGCTCTGAAAAGATACCATCGATGGCAACTGAAGAAAATAAATACTGTGAAAATTTTTACTGGTACAATAATACAGAAGTTGACGGGCTGCTGAAGAGAATCGGGAACGAGGAAGATATTGATGTAAAAAAACAATTATATAAAGATGTACAGGATATGCTTGCCGATGATGCAGTAGTTCTTCCACTGCATAATAGAATGTTTTATATTGCTTATAATAATAAGAAATTGCAGAATATAGATTTAAGTATTAAGAACAATAAGGTCTTTTTCAACCTGGAAGAATGGAGTTTATATAATGGGGAAGATACACCGGATGAGGGTGAAAATGAGATTATTATTGGTTTTGAGGGCGAGGATTACGAGTTAAATAATTTATTAAAGCGTGATTATATAAGTAGCCTTCTGTTAAAAGGTTTATGGGAAATAAATGAATATGGTGAATATGAAAATATTCTGGTGGATGAAGATTATAATCTGGAATATAATACCCCGGGCTTATCTGAAAAAAAGGTTAAAGTTGTACTTAAAGATGAAATATTCTGGGAAGATGGCAGACCCGTTATATCAAATGATGTTAAATACACCTTTGATTTAATTAGAGAAAATAATAATCTAAATGGAGTTGATGAAGAATTCTCCAAAGTTAAGGATATAGAAGTTATAAATGAAAAGGAATTTAATATTATTTTTAGTGAGTATGTTAAAAACTGGAAGAAGATTTTTAACTTTATTTTGTTGCCCGAAGGAGCGCTGGATGAAAAAGGTATAGATGATTTTTCAGTTAAAGATATAGTAGCAAATGGTCCATATAAAGTTGAGCAGTATATAAGTGATGAGTATTTATTATTGAAAAAGAATGATTTATATTTTAATGAAATTCCTGATATAGATTATTTTAAAATTTTATTTGATTCAGATATAAATAACCTCATAGGGATGTTAAAAGATAGGGAACTGGATCTGCTGATTGTTCCTTTTGACATTGATTTAATTAAAGGGATAGATGAAGATAAGAACCTTAACTTATTAATCAAACCCGGCAATATGATAGAGCATCTGGCTATATGCCTGAAACCAAAGGAAGATTGATTATTTTAATAAAACCAGCTGTCTTAATATACGGGGTTAGCAGGGTTAAATCTGTATCAGTATAATTTATTGACAATAATACCTATTATTTTTAAAATTAAATGATTGTCAGTATCATAGCAAGTTATGATAAAAGCTTTGGAATATATAATCCAGAGAACTTATGAAGATGTGATAAAAACCAGGAGAGTCGGAATGGCGGAACTGGTAGACGCGCAAGGTTGAGGGCCTTGTGAACAGTATTGTTCATGGGGGTTCAAGTCCCCCTTCCGACACCATTAAATTCAACATTTGCGGTTTTAACATCAGGTTTTCTTTTTTTAGTAACAGGTATATTTTTTTAATAGCCAGAGGCACTATCCAGCAATTTAACATTCTATAATAAAAGATGTATTATATTATTTAGAATAACATAAATGCCCGCTGTTGCATTTGCACTTATGGAGCATATTGTGAAGAAAAATAAACTTTCTATAATTTTTGCTTTTCTAACCTTTATATGCATCATTTCAGTAGCTGCTACTGCCGATAAATGTGGGTGCAGTGTTGCTCCTATATCGGAAAGTGAAGATATTGAAGATAACCTGTCAAATATTGAAGAAGAGGAAGATATTGCAGAAACAGAAGAAATTGCAGAAGGTGAAAGCAGCGATGAAGGAGTAAAAGCTGAAGAAGAAAAAGAGGAAGAGAAATCTACTGAAGAAACTACCGAAGAAGAAGAGGAGGAGCAAACCCAGCAGCAGCAACTAGAGGAAGAAGCCCCAACGATTAATCTTGAGATATATGAAGGTCCAACTTACTCATCCTCGGATAGTGTATGCTACTACAGGATAAAGGCAACAGTAACCGGTAGCCCGCCTCCAATCATAGAATTTTCAAAAGATGATTCAAATAGTGCATGGGGTAAATATAAGGCCCAGGTAAATCTTAATGACCCTTCTGACACCTATACCTTAACTGCTACTGCTACAAGTTCAGCAGGGTCTGCTACTGATTCAATAAACCTATCATGGGGATGCCCTGCCACAAATAATCCACCTGTAATATCCGAAATAACTTTTATGGGCGACCACTACGCAGCACTGGAATATACTTTCTCTGCGGCTGCATCGGACCCGGATGGGGACAGCCTTTCTTACAGCTGGTCGGTAGAGGGAGGCATTTTAAATAATGCAAGTACAAATCCAGTAAAATGGACCATGCCTCCAATTGCAGGTAATTATGATATTACAGTTGCCGTTGATGATGGAAATGGGGGACAGGCCCATAAGACAGAAACTGTTGAAGTACTGCAAATACAACAGGCCCAGCATATTATGGAATGCCCGCTAAACGAAACCGGCTACATTGTTAAAGATATCAGAACCAATGTTGGTCCCGGCTTTCCGGTTTTTATCGGGGATGATGAGCATAATGAACCTATAAGAGGTTTTATAAATTTTGATATAAGAGACCTGTCAGGGGTTTCAATTAGTGAAGTAAATCTCAAAATTACTTCATCTGCTCATTTTGGGGACCCGTTTAATAACTTAATACAGGCTTTCCGGGTAAATGTAGTTGACTGGGGAAACGACCCGGTTGAATTAAATGATTTTAATTTAACGGGTACAAAATTCCTTGGAGAATACCCGAATTCTAATATTTCCATAAATAATCAGGCTCTTATAGATTCTTTGCAAATGGCTATTAACAATGGTGAAGATAATTTCCAGATAATGATGAGCCATAAAGGCTGGCAAACAAATCATAATAACGTAATGGACTACATCCTCTATCAGCCGGGCTACATTAGATTGATTGTGTGTTATTAAGATGATGACCATAACTAATGATAGTTATTTATAAATGGGTCACATTATATAATAACAAAATTAATATATTCTCTATGCTAAATATCACTTCAGGAGATAACAGTTACACTCAGAATCTATAAGTTAATTTAAGGAAAACATGCTGGATGCATGTTTTCGGGACCTGAAAGGGTGTAATCGATTAATTCATTTCTTCTGCCCTTTTATGCGCGATTTCTGCTTCTTTATATTTACCCTGTCTTTCCAGTATTATATGTAAAATTCTCCATGCATCTCTATTATTTTCATCTAATTTAATTAATTCTCTAATGATTTCTTCAGACTGGAGATATTTATTTTGCTTGAAAAGGGTAGCGCTGAGACATAATAATGCTTCAATATATCTGTCATCTAATTCCAGGGCTTCCCTGCAGGCCAGTTCTGCTTCATCATATTTTTCCTGCTTGTAAAAGCTTATTCCATAATAATACCATGCTTCCTTGAATTTTCTATCCATCTTCAGAGCATTATTGCAGGCTCTTATAACTTCATCATATTTTCCCTGTTTTAGAAGGATTTCAATAAAATATATCCATGCATCTTTTTCGTTTTCCATATTCCCGGTCAATCCTTACGCTTAATATAACTAATTAAAATAAAATATCCAGCATATTAAATCATAATTTTATAAACAAAACAGGTATTAATCGCTGTAAACAGGTTTGTAAAAAAAAATTTATTTTTTAATAATATCAGATTTAAAAACATATTCACTTATTTTTCTCTGTTATTTCTTTAATATATATTAAAAAGAAACTGTTAACATATTTTTAAAAATTACCTTTCATCTGGTTTATTCTATATATTCAACAGTTATAATACAATATTTTTATATATTATTTTTATAATTATAAATGAAAAAAGTAAATATTTAAAAGACATCATCTTTTACAGGAAAATTTACTTAATGAAAATTATATTTTTAAATGTAAAACTTAACCAGTGATTTATCTTAAAATAAATCATTTTAATAATATCATTGCTGGTTATATAATTATAACAGTT
This sequence comes from uncultured Actinomycetota bacterium, assembly GCA_964595565.1. Classification (GTDB taxonomy): domain Bacteria; phylum Actinomycetota; class Humimicrobiia; order Humimicrobiales; family Humimicrobiaceae; genus JAQVEM01. The sequence goes on along the minus strand of CAZQQX010000007.1, from coordinate 5,468 downwards.
GTTTTTTGGGTATAGGGTTAATTATCAGTGATGGGAATACAAATGAAAGAAGCTTATCTGTACAGGAGAATTAGTAATAAAAAAATAAGATGCGACCTGTGCAGCCACAGGTGTGTTTTAAATGACCGGGAAACTGGTATATGTTATGTGCGTAAGAATATTGATGGAACTCTTTATTCACTTGTATATCGAAAATTAATTGCTGAAAATTCTGATCCAATTGAGAAAAAACCCCTGTTTCATTTTTTACCCGGGACAACTTCTCTGTCCATAGCCACAGTCGGGTGCAATTTTAGATGCTTTTATTGTCAGAATTATGGAATTTCTCAGGCACCATCTGACTTTGGAAGAATAGAGGGTGAAGATGTTCCTCCCGAAGTAATTGTTGAACACGCCCTGGCTAATGGGGATAAAAGTATTTCATATACCTATACAGAACCGACTATTTTTTTTGAATATGCATACGATACAGCAAAAATTGCAAATAAGAAGGGCCTCAAAAATATTTTTGTGACCAATGGTTTTATGACAAAGGAAAGTTTAATGATGATAGAACCATACCTGGATGCGGCAAATATAGATTTAAAAAGCTTTTCTGATGATACCTATAGAGAAAAAATGAGCGGGAGGTTGAAGCCTGTTCTGAATAATATTATTTTAATGAAAAAAATGGGTATATGGGTTGAAGTTACTACACTGGTAATACCCGGTATAAATGATTCCAGAGGTGAGTTAGAAGAAATTGCCAGATTCCTGGCCGGGGTTGATAAAGGAATGCCATGGCATATAAGTGCTTATTATCCAAGTTACAGGTCAGATGTACCACCTACAAGCGTGGAAAAGATAGAAAGTGCTGTTAATATAGGCAGGAAAGCGGGTTTAAAATATGTGTATGGTGGAAATATTTCCGGAAGCTGGCACGAAAATACAATCTGTCCTAATTGTAATTCTGTATTAATTAAGAGGAATGGCTTTTATGTTAGAGAGTTTAAGTTAAAAGAGGGTTTTTGCCCGGTTTGTGGTGAGAAAATAGAAGGGATATTCTAAAAATAATATTGTAAACTGGGGCCCTTATATTTTTTTATGATAGTTCAGGTTAGAGAATATAAACAGGTTAATTATTAATTTCGGCCTGAAGCAGATAATAAATAAAGGTTTGCTTAACTTTTAAATAAAATTATCCTATAATATTTTTTTACTGTTTAAAGGGCGGCATAGCCAAGTGGTAAGGCAGAGGTCTGCAAAACCTTTATCCCCGGTTCAAATCCGGGTGCCGCCTCCATTTAAGAGACAATAAATTTTATTAAAAATAATTTTTATTTTTTTGACTAAATTAGAAGGAGATAAGATATGAGCTATACCCGGGAAGTTTTTAAAAGTGTTATGGAGAAAAATCCAGGAGAGCCAGAGTTCCACCAGGCAGTAAAAGCAGTTTTTGAATCAATAGAAAGAGTATTTGAGAAGAATCCTCAATATGGGAAAGCGGGTATTTTAGAGAGGCTTGTAGAACCCGAGAGGCAGATTATATTCAGAGTTCCCTGGATAGATGATAGTGGCAAAATAAGGGTCAACCGTGGATACAGGGTTCAGTTTAGTAGTGCTATTGGTCCATATAAGGGTGGTTTGAGGTTCCATCCATCAGTTAATCTGGGAATAATTAAATTTCTGGGATTTGAACAGATATTCAAAAATTCGCTTACAGGATTTAACATGGGAGGTGGAAAGGGAGGAAGCGATTTTAATCCCAAGGGAAAATCTGATACAGAGATTATGAGATTCTGCCAGAGTTTCATGACAGAACTTTTTAAATATATTGGCCAGTTTACGGATATACCTGCGGGAGATATAGGTACAGGTATGAGAGAAATAGGTTATATGTTTGGACAGTACAAAAGATTAAAGAATGTTTTTGAAGGTGTTTTAACAGGAAAGCGTATAGAATTCGGGGGAAGCCTGTTGAGAAAGGAAGCTACAGGTTATGGTCTCGTTTACCTTGTCAATAATATACTGGAAAAAAAAAGAAAATCAATTAAAGGGGCAAAAGTTATTATTTCGGGCTCGGGGAATGTTGCAATATATGCCCATCAAAAGGTAAAAGAGCTGGGTGGTAAGGTAATTGCTATGAGTGATTCTAAAGGTTATATTTTTGACCCCGATGGACTGGATCTGGATGATATAAAAATTTTAAAAGAATTAAATAATGGTAGAATATCAGAATACAGGGATAAGCATCCTGATGTTGAATTTGGTGAAAATTCCCGAGAAATCTGGAAGATTAAGTGTGATATTGCCCTTCCCTGTGCCACGCAAAATGAAATAGATTCCAGAGAAGCAGAAATTCTGGCTAATAATGGATGTTACGCAGTTGCAGAAGGGGCAAATATGCCCTGCACACCGGAAGCAGTCAGGGTATTTTTAGAAAGTAAAATTTTGTATGCTCCGGGTAAAGCTGCAAACGCAGGGGGAGTTGCGGTATCTGCACTTGAAATGTGCCAGAATAGTTCAAGGGTGCAGTGGACCGCTGAAGAAGTGGATATAAAACTTAAAGGAATAATGTCGGGAATCCTTAATAGTATAACTAAAACAGCAAAACAATACGGAAATGAAGACAATCTTGTCATGGGGGCAAATATAGCAGGGTTTTTAAAAGTTGCAGATGCCATGCTGGCGCAGGGAGCCGTATAGAAGTTTTACTGAATCTGAGTTTAACGTATATTTAATGTTATATATTCAATATCAAATTAAGTAATATTTACTTATAATAAGATAATACCTTTATAATCTGATATTTTTAGAATGGTATTTTCTTTTAAATAATCGCTCCAGGGGACCTTAAGAAAATATATAAAGATGGATTAATTTAAGTAAAGCAAAATAATTAAAAAGGACCGAAATGAAAGATAATATGAATGCCATTGAAACATTTGACCTGACTAAAAGTTTTGGAAATTTGATTGCGGTAAATAAGCTAAATCTTAAAGTAAGAAAAGGGGAAATTTTTGGGTTCCTCGGACCAAATGGGGCAGGAAAAACAACAACTATAAAGCTAATGACCGGTCTATTAAAACCAACTTCTGGAACAGTAACAATTATGGGGACAGATATCCAGGATAATCCTGTGGAGGCAAAAAAATTTATTGGTCTTATACCTGAAGAACCCAGAGTTTATGAGAAATTAACCGGTAATGAATTCCTGAAGTTTATGGGAAACCTGTTTGGTATAAGTGGGAGCGAGATTGATAGAAAGACAAAGGAACTTCTAAGAATTTTTGACCTGGAGGAAAAAGGAGATGAATTAATCCAGAGTTATTCACATGGAATGAAGCAGAAAATTGCTATAGCAGGAGCCTTAATTCACTCTCCCGGGGTACTTTTTTTTGATGAGCCAACTGTAGGGCTTGACCCAAAAAGCGCCAGGGTGATTAAGGATATTTTAAAGTTCAGGGCAAAGGCGGGGGATTGTATTTTTATGTCCACCCATATTCTGGAAATAGCAGAAAGGATATGTGACAGGGTGGGAATTATTCAAAATGGAAAGCTAATAGCTGTTGGAGATATGGAAGAGCTAAGGAAGCTTTCAATGGAAGGAAAAGGAAATCTGGAGGAGATATTTTTACAGCTAACCGGGGGAGATGAAGACATAGATATCATAAAATCATTAAAATAGTCTGTGTATGTTAAGTTTATTACTCAAGAATAAGTTAAATATATTTTTATTAGGATTTACACGGGGCAGGCCAGGAAAAAGGGCAGGGAGAATTATCGGGACTGCAATAGGAATAATAATTTTTTCTCTGGTTCTATTTTACTCTGCAAAGCTTATTAATTTTGTTTATGATAAATTAGATATAATACTTGCCGATACAATATTAAACATAGCTCTTGATTACGCTTTTGGAATAATCTTTATCTTTATATTATTTACCGGTATTGCTACCACCCTTTATATATTATATTTATCTGAAGATATGGAATTATTATTGAGCTTACCCATAAGTTATAGAACAGTTTTTACCTATAAGTATATAGAAGCAGTAACTGCAAACTCTTATTTATTTTTAATAGCGGGCTTCCCATTTTTAATAGCTTATGGGATAACATCCGAATTTCCTTTTTTCTATTACCCGGCGTTACTGATAATTTATATTTCTGTTATTTCACTCCCCACGAGCTTCGGAGTATTAATTGGTATGATTATTGCCAGATATATAAGTCCTTCTAGAGCAAAGGAAATCATTGCTATAGTAGGAGGATTGCTGGGAGTTATTATATGGCTGTCATCACAAATTATGCCCAGATATGTAGAGAATTTAGCTCCGGAATTAAGATTAATGGGAGTTGAGGACATACAGCAATACATTATAGCTTTATTTGATAAACCATTTTTGAAGGTTTTGCCGTCAACATGGGGGTCGAATGCACTTTTTTATATACATAATGGAAATTATGGCCAGTTTGCCCTTAATTTTATTTCAATCACCGCTGTTTCCGGTTTATTAATGTTTTTATGCATAGCACTATCTAAAAAAATATATTATACAGGCTGGTCCGGTGCTTCTCAGGTTACAGGCGGTACAATAACAGGAAAAAAGCGAGGGAAAAAAGTAGAGATAGCCAGTAGCAGGAAACAGGGTTTTTCTTTCTTTTCCGGTGCAAATTATTTAATAATTAAAGATTTTAAAGTGCTTATAAGGGATACCCACAGAGTCATACGGGTAATGATGCCGGTAGTAATGTTTATTTTTATATTTTTCTGGTCCTTTTCCAGCCAGGTTGATGCAGGAGAAATTAATTTCTTTATAAAAATAGAAACTATGATTGTTTTATTATTTCCCATGCTGGTTTCGGGATTTGTTAATGTAAATTTATCGGGAAGTAATATAGGAGGAGAGGGTTTAAAGTTCTGGATATTAAAAACATCTCCTGTACCGGCTAAAAGAATTTTAAGAACAAAAATTATTTTTAGCTCATGCATAACTGCACTTTTAGGGTGTATTATTATGATTATATTTTATTTATTATATAAACCCGGTATATTAACTCTGATAGGGGGGTTAATACTAATGGTTTTATTCAGCTGGGGAGACTCTTTAATTTGCACTTCTGTAGGAACTTTTTTCCCTGTATTCAAACCTTCCCAGTCAAATAAAAATAGTGTTTCCTTTATTGGCGGGTTACTTATTCTAATATTTTTTATATTATATGTCGCTTTTTTCGGGGGCGTTATTACAGGTTCATTAATTCTGGCAAACTTCCTCGGATGGACTGAATTAACTGCATTTTTAATAATACTGGTAATAGAAATTTTAGTCAACATATTGCTTCATAATATATTGATAAATATAAGTGCCCACAGACTGAATTCAATAGAGTGGAAATATTAGAAATAGCGGTTCCTATTAATTTCTGGCCCTGCCGAAAGACTTTTTAGAAAATTTAAAGAATAAAATTATAATTTTCATATAAGT
>CAZQQX010000006.1:0-67773 GCA_964595565.1 uncultured Actinomycetota bacterium | reverse complement strand
ATAAATTTTAATTTATAATGAATAAATTAATCCACCTTTTTAAACTGTTTAAAGTCTATATAAACTATTGCTTAAAAAAAACATACTGCAATTATTATCCTGTAAGAATCTGGATTGAGCTATCAAGCAGATGCAATCTTAAATGCCGTTTTTGTGTAAATAAGGACCTTCCGTCTTCTCAAAAAGGGGACATGGATTTTAACCTTTATAAAAAAATAATTGATGAGATTGCCGGCAATGTTTATGATGTTAATCTGTTTCACAGGGGCGAGCCACTTCTTAATAAAAATTTAGTATCTGCGATTGCTTACGCGAATAGGAAAGGAGTCAGGACCAGAATTCATACCAATGCTACTCTGTTAAATAAGGAGCTTGACAGGAAAATAATACTGGCCGGCCTGGATTTGATTTCTTTTTCATTTGATGGGTATACTAGGAAAGTTTATGAAAAAAACAGGTCCGGGGCAAAATTTGAAAAGACCCTTTCCAATATAGTTGATTTTTTGAAAGTAAAGGCGCGGTTAAAATCAAAAAAACCATATGCCATTGTCCAGGTTATGCAGGATGATAAAGCTTTACCACGTGATGAGGCATCAGGACAGAAAAGAGATTTTTTAAAATACTTTAAAAATCTCCCTCTGGATAGATTGGTAATAAGGACTCCCCATAACTGGGGCGGACTGATTAAAATAAATGAGGAACCCCGGGGTAAATTTCGTAACCGCAGAACAGCCTGCACTTTTCCTTGGTATTCACTGACTGTATTCTATGATGGCAGGGTCTTCTTATGTCCACAGGATTTTAAAGGTAAAATCTGCCTGGGTGATGCTTGCAGTGAACGGATAGGGGAAATTTTTAATGGTGAGATTATAAAAAATATAAGGGAAAGATTCAGGTCAGGGGCAATTGATGGTCTTATTCCGTGCAATGATTGTGACAGAATCAGGAGGAAAACATTTCTCGGGGTACCTCTTGAGTATCTGGGGGCATTTATAAGGGAGCATCTGGGCGGTTAGGTAAGAAATATTAATGTTAAATTAAATAAAAATAATTAATTGCAGGGCAAATAAAATATTTTTGCTATAATAAATAAATTAAAGCTTCAGGTATCTTGAATTGAAGCATTTAAGGATTTTAGAAATATACGCTGAAAAAAGTTTATATTAGAAAAAGGTATTTTTATTTTTAAAAAATCGGGATATTATGCCCGATATTTTCATGGTGTTTGACTTAAAGTCAAATTCAGGCATAAAGGGGGTTGATTGTAATAGAAAGATATGAAGACAGGATACAAAAAGAACTTTTTTCCAGAAAAAAGTCAAAAATTGCCAAGTATGTGGACCTGTTTGTGGGAAAGAAAGGCTTTTTTAACTTATTAAAATACGAAATAATAACCATTCTTTTCCAGGATATGCCCGGAGCCATCGGCATCTTTTTTAGGAACTTATTTTATCCGGCGTTATTTAAAAAGGTGGGAAAGGGAGTAAGTTTTGGAAAATCAATAACTGTAAGGCACCCCCATAAAATAACTATTGATGATAATGTTGTGATAGACGACTACTGCGTTCTGGATGCCAAGGGGCTGGATAATAATGGTATTAATCTGGGCAAAAATATATTTATCGGTAGAAATAGTATACTGAGCTGTAAAAATGGAGATATAAGCATCGGAGATAATGTGGTTATAGGGTTTAATAGTGAAATATTTTCGGGAAGCAGGGTGGCTATAGGGGAAAATACCTTAATTGCAGCCTATGTTTATATCACTGGAGGAGGGCATGACTATTCCAGGGTGGATATCCCGGTATCGGAGCAGAAAAAAACATTCTATGGTATAAAAGTAGATGAGAATTGCTGGATAGGAGCAGGGGCTATAGTTTTTGATGGGGTTTCTATAGGTAATGATACTATAATCGGAGCAGGAGCTGTAGTCTCAAAAGATATCCCGCCTTACTGTATTGCCTCGGGGGTGCCAGCGAAGGTTACAAAGTCCAGAAAATAATTAAATTTTACCTGCATAATAAAATGAAGAACAAGTTTATTTCTTTCTATAAGAAGAATAGAAAATCAATACTTCTGACATTAAGAATTGTAATCAGTATTTTACTGATTTTTTATCTGGTTAAGACACAGTTTAAAAATTTTTCCAGTATAGTTGAGATTTTAAAATCATCCAGTAAAATTCTGCTTCTTCTTTCGTTATCCACTCATATTTTTGGCACCTGGATAACAGCATTAAGGTGGAAAGCACTTTTAGATACCCAGAATGTGAAACTAAGCACAGCCAGTTTAAGTGTTACGGTGCTTATAGGTTTATTTTTTAATAATTTTTTGCCCACCAGTATAGGGGGCGATGTGTTCAGAACTATTGATGCTTCAAAGAAGGCAAAAATTCCCTTAAGCTCATCGGCTTCTGTAATTCTGGTAGAAAGATTTTCCGGTGTGGTAAGCGCGTCTGTCTATGCTGTAGCAGCCTTATTTTTAGGTTTTACCGCTATTGGGAATCAGCCTGTGATAATTCCTATAGTTATCTTTTTTGTAATTGTTGTAATTATAGCTTTAATAATTATTAAACCGTCAATTTTTGGCATAGGCAAATTCTTAAAAAGGTTCGGATTTATAAATAAAATAAAGGAAAAGTTATCCAGCGCTTATAACACGCTTATGAGTTTTAAAAACCATAAAATAGTGCTTTTAAAAGTTTTAGTCTATAGCTTCCTTCTCCAGTTTGCTGTTATATTGAACTGGTATCTGGCTGCCCGGGCTCTTGGAATTGAGCTCAGCCTTGCTGCATTTATTTTCATTGTTCCGGTGGTGTCAACTATAGCTATGATTCCCATCTCTGTCGGCGGTATAGGCCTGAGGGAAAATTCACTGGTTTTTATTATGGTTGCCATGGGTGTGGTAAATGAGAAAGCTGCCCTTTGCTCTCTATTAATATTATTTATGCTAATTCTGATCGGACTGGTGGGTGGGATTGTGTATATAGTAAGGCCTTATTTTGAAAGAAAATTTAAGGAAGAAGACGACAGGGATGCTTAAAAATTTAGGATATTTAAAATTTTATGGAAAAAATCTTTTAAGTGGTAATTATAAAAGCTGACGTTTGTTATCTCAAAAAAAATAATCAGTGAAAAGATAAAAACCAGTGCAAAGAATAAATAGAATAAAATTTTTATTATTAAAACGCTTTTCATTTTACAGGTTAGCTCTGTTTTATTAGTATTCTTTAATATTATACTACTTTTAGCACTATAATTATCTTTCTTAAATTATCAAAAAAAATGGCCCGGAGCCGGTTATCAGTTTATTTTCTTTGAGAATTTTTCTTTAAAAGGTATAGAATTTCTTCCTGATTAACTCTGATTCTTTTAATTATATCTGCCGATATGCCTATAATAAAAAAAGTTACCGAAATGAACAGGAAAGTTCCTCCTACAAATCCCGACCAGACATTCGGGTGAAATGAGCCAATTGAAATATAAGTGTACAGCAAAATAGAACCGAAGAAGATGCTTACTATAAAAAAGAACAGGGCAATATATGAAAAAAAGGTAAATGGCCTGTGGTCCCTGTAAGTTTCAAGAATTATTTTGAGTGAATTTATACCGTATGTGAAAAGGTTGGAAGATATTTTTGAGACACGTGAAGGAAAATATTTTACCTTCACGGGGACCTCCATAATTTTGATTCCTTTAAAAGATAAGTCAATAAATGTTTCCTGGGAAAAAGTAAATTTCCCATGCAGGTTCAGTGAAAGAAGGGTTTTTTGTGAATATGCCCTGAAGCCGCATGATACATCATAAAATTTTTTCCCGATTAGTTTGCTGATTAAAATAGACATCATTTTATTTCCCCAGAATTTAGACAGGGGCATAACGGGATAGTATTTTTTGTCAATAAAACGGGAGGCGGTCACCATATCAGCTTCGTTTTTAATGATAGGGTAAATGAGCAGGGGTATGTCTTCTGGATTGAATTGTGAATCTCCGTCAATACTGACCATTAAATCAAAGTTATTTTCAACAGCGTACTGAAGAGCTCTGCCGAATGCCACTCCGTACCCCATATTATAGTGGTTCTTTATTACTTCGGCACCCGAGCCGGCAGCAATTTTTGCCGTTTTATCTGTGGAACCGTCATCAATAACAAGGACATGGATTTTTGATATCCCCTTAATTTTTTTGGGAATGTTCAGTATTACTTCGCCTATTTTTTCTTCCTCGTTATATGCGGGAATCGCAACCAGCAGTTTTTTAGCCATATTTCCTTTTTTAAAATTACCTGATATTTTGACAGACTTTAACTTAACTAAAATAATTTTATTACTATAACATAAAAAATAGTAGGCTTTAAGATGTTTTTATATTTTTCCTTTAATTTGAAAAAAATTATAAAAACTTATAATTTCATTAGTTTTAGTATAAAATGTGTTTCAAAATATTAGTTTGGCCCTTTTCGCAGGGGAAAAATCAAAAATGAAATTTAGGGATACCGATAAAAAAATTTTTTATATTCTTATAGTTATTCTTGCCATCAGCATTAATCTACTGAGTATAATTGCGGGAAAATATATAGGCATGAATCTTGAACTCTCAAGGGTTTTTGCCTTCTGGCTGTCTGTGATGTCTCTGACTTACGGCCTTAAATTTGTGTTATGGTTTATCCTGCACAGGAAGTTTAAGCTCTCTTTTATATATCCGCTCCTGAGCTTAAATTACTTTTTTTCTTTGTTCCTGGGCAAAATTTTATTTGGCGAGCCCGTTACTTTAAAAAAAATTATCGGTTCGGCTGTTATAGTAGCAGGAGTTTTTATTATAACTATGTCCAGTAAGAAGCTGGAAGGGGTATAAATTATGCTTTATATTTTTTTGGCGGTTGTAACTCAATTTCTGGTTGCCCTGGCCCAGGTTATACTCAAGATAGGAGCAAAAAAGGTAGATTTCAGGAAGCCCTTTACCTGCAATTTTAAGAATAAATATCTTTTAATAAGTATATTTTTATTTTTGCTTGTTCCGGTTCTTTCCATAATCACTATGAGAGTGATTGATTTTTCAAATTTTTATTCCTTTACGGCGCTGAGCTACTTTTTTATAATGTTATTTTCATGGTGTATTCTCAGAGAAGATATTGACAGGTTAAGAATTGCGGGCAATATCCTGGTTATTGCCGGAGTTATAATATTTAATCTGTAAATGTCGGTTTTTAAATTTTTAAATAAAAAAATAAAAGGAAGCATATATTGGAGAAGGTTAAAGCATTCATAACAGGAAAACAGGCAGTTATATTATCAATTCTTTCTTTTGCTGTTCCCCTGGTTATTTATCTTATGACTCTGGAACGTAAACTAATAGGCGGGGATACTGCATGGTACGCTCTTCAGGTTACCGAAATGAGTCTTATGGTTCCTACCGGATATCCGGTTTTTTCCATGCTGGAAAAGCTTTTTACCTTACTGCCGGTTGGAGATATAGCTTACAGGCTCAATCTTTTTTCAGCAATCTTCGGCGCACTTACCATTTTATTTTTATTCCTATCAATTAATAAACTGGTAAAAAATGTGTTCGTAAGCTTTATAAGTTCAATGATATTTGCTTTTGCCGTGCCTTTCTGGGAAGTGGCAAACAGGCTGGAATTTGATACATTACAGACTTTTTTTATGACTTTATTGTTTTTTTCGGCTATTACCTATAATGAAAATAAAACCAGAAAGTATCTTTATTTTTTTGCTTTCTGCCTGGGGTTAAGTTTAACCAACCACCCTCTTGTTTTTTTCCTGGTCCCGGTCATTATTTTATATGTTATTATTGTGAATCCGGGGATTTTTAAAAGCGCAAAGGCAATTATAATCAGCATATTATATTTTATTCTGCCTCTTTTATCATATCTGTATCTTCCCATAAGGTCGCTCCAGGGTTACGGGGAAGTAACCGGCCCTTTAAAATTTTTCTATTATATAACCGGAAGGGGTGTAACAGGGGAAGTCCATGGAGGAAGTTTTGGGGACAAGAGCATTTCATTAATATTAAAGGTAATTAAAGATTACCTTGGTATGTTTTATGAAAGTTATGGTATCCTGCTTCTTATCATAGCGCTTATAGGATTTATCATTCTGGTCAAAAAAAATGTAAAGTTTGCCCTGTGCACATTTTTGCTGGTGATTGTAAACTTTGTTTTTCCTCCATTATATGCAGGGCATGCACTCAGAAATTATTTACTGTATTCAATGATTGTATTTTCTTTTTATATTGCTTTCGGGTTGCTGTTTATACTGGATGGGGTGATTCTGCTGTTTATTAAGTCATTAATGGGAAGAAAGGTTCTGGGGATTGATAAATTCTTAAAATATTTTCTGGTCACTATCATATTATTGTTTTTTCTTTTTATACCGGCCGGCCTGATAATAGAAAATTATCCTTCGCTTGACCATTCGGAGGTTTCTTACGTTTATAAATTCTGGGATGAAGCGTTTAAGAATATGGAAAGTAATTCCAGGGTGTATGCCCTGGCTAAATCAACAAATATCGGGATGTTTGTGGACAAATATGAGTATGGAGACAAAAACATAAAATATATATCTCATAAGGTGCCGGAATATACGGCAAGCAATATGATGGAAGCTCTTGAAGATGGTATTACAGTATATTATGTGGGCAATGAAGAGGTAATAAAAAAATTATTTAATGCCGAACAGGTGGGGAAAAGTTATTTATGGAGCAGGTATGACGAATGGTTAAGACTGTTCAGGGTTACTGAACCTGCAGCGTCTATTCCTGAAATTAGCTACTTTAGCGATAGTTATACCAGAAGGTTCGGGGAGGAATTCACCATTGAATATATTGTCAGGAATAAGAATAAAGAAAGAATTAAGATTACATCATTTGAGCTTGAGCTTCCTGAAAATATTGAATTCATAGAAACTTCCCCCGGAGGGTATATCAGCCAGGACCCCGGCCTGAGCCAGGGTATATATATGTGGGTAAGTGATTCATATGTCATAGAGGGCGGGGAAGAGATAAACTTGATTGTAAAACTAAAAGGAATGGCGCCCGGTGAGTCATTTATAAAATTTAGACTGACAACCGGCGGGTTTTACGTTGACTGTGACAGTTTAGGAATAGAGATAAAAGATTAAATTAAAAAGAATTAACCTGGATTTATTAGTTTATTAGATTTATTCTGCTATATTGATAAAAAATAAGGCGGGTAAATAGATAAAGTAAAAAGATGGAAGCATGTAATGTTTGCAGTGAGAAAACTCATTAAAAAGAATAATATAAAAGTTTTATTTGCTTTTATAATAATTTTTCCGGTAATTTTTACCGGCTGTTCTGGGTTTGAACAGGTTATAAGCAGCGGTGATAGTGACGCCAGTTCGTCCGGAGAGGGGCCATTGCCATCATTTTCCGGTTCTTATATAGAACTAATTGATGCAAATGGCGGAAATACATATGGAGGTGAAGATATAAAGGTAAATATAAGTGTGGTAAATAGCGGCGGTGCGGAAGCAAAAAATGTGGAAGTTAATCTTATAACTCACGACCTGTTTGAACCAGGCATCGGGCGGACATCATGGAATATAGATGTTCTTGGAGCGGGGGAAGAAAGTAATTTTGTAACCGGTCTGACTTTAATAGATGATATAAATGAGGACACCCGGGCTGAGGTCGGGCTGGAGATATCTTCAGATGAAGTAGACTCTTTTATAGGTCCTGATTGTAAAATGCTGGTTTACGGTGAAAGACAATTTGATGGAGTTTTTATTCCCATAATAGGCATGCATGCCATAGAGGATCATATTGAAGAGCCGATAGAGCTTTATACCGGCCACTTTGACAAACTGTGCGGCGTATTAAAAGAGTATGGTTACGAGACTATTACGTTGAAGGAGCTTTTAGATTACATAGATTTCGGCAGGTCGCTGCCTGAAAAACCGGTAATTATAACATCCGATGACGGGTTTCAGGATGTTTATACCAATGGGTTCCCCATTCTTAAAAAGTACGGGTACAGGATGACTGTATTTCTGGTAACCGGCGCAATAGGGGATACTGAAGCTGATAGAAAAACAAATGCATATTTTGAGAAAGAAGCCAGTGCGGACAGGCCCATACGCCCGATACTTATATGGCCCGAGATTAAAGAAATGTATGAATATGGTTGCGAGTTTCAATCCCATACAGTAAATCATGTCAGGCTGGGAATTGCTTACGATGAGACAATTTTATATGAACTTACCCGATCAAAAGAGGATATTGAATCCCATCTGGGAAATGAAGTTTTATTTGTTGCGCTACCAAAGGGAAATTATAATCCTGATAAAACGCCTTTATTTGTGGAAGCCGGCTACAGAGGTGCGTTAAGGCATGCCGGCGGGGCAGAGGATACAGAGACAATTGACCTCTTTAATATGAAGAGAGTGGAGTTTAACAGCCTGATTTCTCCCGAACAGTATGTTAATTATTTAAATCTGGATAGAAGTATTGAAATTAGCTATGAAGCTGGTGATAAGATAAAAAAAGAGGGAGAAGAATTTATCATAGAATTTATTATAGGCAATACCGGTGAAGATGGGGCCGGGATCACTTCACTGGAACTTGAGCTTCCGGATAACGTTGAGCTGACCGGAGTCAGCCCTGAAGGATACGTAAAACAATATCCGGGTTTAAGTGAGGGTGTATATATGTGGGTAAGCGATTCATATATTATAGATAGTAATGGTCAGATTAATTTAATGGTTAAAGTCAGGGGCACCGATTCCGGACGGTCTGTTGTAAAATTCAGGGCGACTTACAAAAATAATTATATTAATTGTGATGATATTGAAATAGAGATAAGGTAAAAGCCCGCTCAAATAATACTTTATCTAGAGGTTGTCTTTTTGCTATAATATTGGAATTGTTTTTAACGAATTTAATGGTGGTAAAAATAATTGTGTATTAATAATGAAGATAATTAAAAAAATACTGGATTATATAAAAAGTAATAAAAAGTGGATTTTTATTGTGGCCGGTTCTCTGGGCATAGCTGCAGCTGCTTTTTTAATTTATTATTTTAAATTCTATCTGACAGAACCCAATTTTGATGATGAAAATTTTAATTATGTATACAGTGATACAGGGGATAATATAAAACCGGGGGACAGGATTACTTATGCAGTAAATTACAAAAATACGGGTAACAGGAATGTAAGCAAACTGGTTATAGAAGTTGGTTTACCGGAACATACTTCCTTTGTGTCATCGGACCGCAGTGACGTTTTAAACATTGCCGGGGACGGCAAAAAACTGGGTTTTAACATTGGAGAGGTTAAGAAGAACGAGAGAGGTACTCTGTGTTTTGTGGTGGAAGTAATTAGCCCGCTGGATGATGGTACTGTAATCATGTTGGATAAGGTGAATTTTAATTACCTTATAGGGATAGAGACGTTTAATAATACCATAAGCCCCGTTCTGACCGCCGAAGTTGAAAGTAGCCCTGATTTGAGTAGCTTCAGTGTAAAAGCTGTAGATGAGAATGGCGGGGTCATCATGCTGGGTGATGTTCTGAGGTATGATTTAACAGTGAAAAATGATGGCGATATGAGTGCATCCAGTGTTGAAATAAAAAGTGCTATATCAGAATACACGGACATAATCAAAGATTCTATTACCGGCCAGGGGGAATACAACAATAACAGCGTATTATGGGAAATTGACAACCTTAAAGTGAATACAAAAAGGGTTCTTTCCTTTAAGGTCAGGGTGAAAGAAGACTTAATGGGCGAAGAAGTTATAACCGGTGAAAGTATTTTAAAATACGGGTCAATTGTAATAGAAAAAAAAGTGGAAGAAAAACTGAGCCTGTTTTCTGATTTAACTACATCGGAAAACTATATATACGATACAAATGGAGGCAATCTATACCCGGGAGAGACTATAAGTGTAAAAATTATTGTCAGAAACACCGGTATGAAGAAAGAAGAAAATTATAGTGTTATCTGCCCCACGCCGGAAGGGGCTACTTACGTCAGCCGGTCCGGTACCGCGGAGGGTATAAGGTGGAGCGATGATATAAGGGGGCTTATCTGGGACCTTGAGAACCTGGGCGTAGAAGAGGAAAAAGAGATTACTTTTAGGATAATGGTGAATGAAAATCTGGCTAATTCAGGCGGTACAATAACCACTCATTTTAAAATTGAAAGCAGCAATGCGGTTGTTGGGCTGCCGCCTAAAAGCCTGAATGTAAGGGGGAATGCCAGTGTGACTATTGTAGCCATGGGCGATTCACTGATAGCTAAATCAAACTGGGTGCAGACATTTGACCAGCTTCTGGAGGCTAATTATCCCTATGCAGAGTATAATACCATTGCCAGTGCGAAGAGTGGCGAGTTAACCCGTGAGGGGAATGCGAGATTTGAAAGCACCGTTGCTGTGCATAATCCGGATATAGTTATAATTGCCTATGGAACCAATGATGTGGGTCCCCGTTATTCCGGATTCTCGGTTAGCATGGAGGGCCTGATTGTAAAAGCAAAAAGTCTTGGCGCAAGGGTATTTGTTAACCTTATCGGGCCACTGAACTGGCCGGAAAAAGAAAATTATGCTAAATATAATGACACAATAAGGCAGATTGCTGCAAAGCACGGTGCAGTGGTTATAGATGTTACAACTCCGCTTTCTCAGAATCCCGGTGGCTATCTAAATGATGGCATGCACTACAGTTCAGCAGGTGCTTCGGTTGTGGCGCATACAGTCTATAGTTATGTTTCCCAGTATCTCGGCAGCATCGGACAGAGACTTTGATTTATAGGACAGGAGATAGTCTGGCTGTAGAAGATATGCGACCTTATTAAAATAATCGGAGTATAATTAATATATTGGAAGAACAAGACCAGGTAGGAAGGTGATAGATTTTGAGAGTTTTTTTAATAGTTTTTTCTTTTATTAATGCTGTTTTTTATGTTTTTATTTATTCTTATTTTGATAAGATTCTGGAGATTCTTGAAGGATTAGATATATCAGCAATAGCAGCAAATTATATTAAGCTGGCGGTCCTGTTAATTGTCGGGTTCTGTATAGGTGTAATAGTGATGCTTGTATTAAAATTAAAAATAAAAAGAAGCCTTTTTAGTTTTAAGAACCTGGTGATAGTCGGTTTTTTCCCTTTTATCTGTATGGTGCTATCTGAAGGTACAATTACCAGCTTTATTATTAATAAATTTTTTAACTCCAGTGAACGATTGAGTGAGCTTGTATTTTATCTTTTCTCAAGGCAGACTATATGGTCCATATGGCTGGGCTTTTCTATAGGTTCATCAATCCGATTCAGTTTTCCCGGAAGAAAATACAAACATGTTTCAATTGAAGGAAAAGAAAAAGTAGAGCTTCCATCACTTGCTAGGGAGCCTGATACAGAAAAACAGGGTCATAATCACTTCCAGTAATACTGGTAAGTCTCTTTAGGTTTGAACCATCGGCATTGACTATAAATATTTCAAGCTGGCCGTCAACATTGCCCTCGAAGGTTATATATTTATTATCCGGAGATATGTCAGGGTGTCTGCTGTTTGAGAGGTTCCCGCTGATTTTTTGTAAATTTTCTCCATTGATATTTATAGTATAAACGGATTCATTGTCACTAAAAACGATAGTTTCTCCATCAATAGAAATTGCAGGGACCCTCTGCCGCATGTCTGCGTCTGATAGCTGTTTAATATTAGTACCGTCATAATCCATCATATATATTTTTTCGTTCCTTGACGTCCCTGATTCATAAATGACTCTGTACTGGAAAGGATGACCGTAAGGATGCCAGTCCGGGATATTTGGATTGAATGTAATTCTCTTCATATTGCTTCCATCACTGTTCATCCTGTATATTTCATAGTCGCCCTCTATGTATGCTTCAAAGAAAATATATCTTCCATCAAAGGACCAGGCAGGATACCCGCTTCTCCACGGATTGTAGGTAATCTGCTCCTTTTCGGTTCCATCCCAGTTCATAACTACTATCTGCCAGACACCATTGATATCTGAAGTGTAGGCAATTTTTTTACCATCGGGTGAAACAGCAGGGTAATTGTCTTTTCCGGAATAATCTGTCAGCTGCGTAAGTTCGGTACCATCTATGTTCATGCTGAATATATCCTCGTTTCCATTTTTGCTGGAAGCAAATACTATCTTTCTGGTTGAGTATTCTGTATCGGGGTCTCTCGGTCTGCCTCCGGTAATGTGGTCTTTATTTATTGCCCAGCCGCTTATCTCTATGGATTCATTGCTCAGGTTAGCCTGTGCTGAAATTAGGGCTATTGATTCCTTCTTTTCACCTTCTATTACAATATTTCTTAAGCCCAGGTTATATGTTCCTGAAGTAGAGAAAGAGTAGATATACAGGGTGTTTTCGCTGTCGGCTTCAAGATTACTACCGTCAAAATTTAATAAATATCCGGAACTGGTATAACCGGCGTTTCCAAGAGCGCCGGCTACATCCTGTCTTTCAATTCCATAGTCCACTTCACCGGCAGGCTTCCCGAATTCTTTAGGCCCGTTTAGATATATTTCAATACGGTCAATACCGGGGTCACTTTGCTGGCTGACATCAACTGACCAGCCTGAAATTTTAATATTTGATTTATCAGCTTCTTTTATTGTTTCATTGTGGGAAGGGTCATCTATAGATAACCTGATATTTTCGTCTGTCTCTTCGCTGCCCGGGATGCTAACCTTCTGGCGGGTATAATTCCATCCATATTCCGGTATAAGAACATAGATATAAAGGTAGTGGGTAGAGCCGGGCTCAAAGGTGTATGCTCTGTTTTTTTCGGCCAGGAGAAAACCGCTTTCTGAGAATTCCCCGCCATAGATATTATAAGCTTCCGGGGAGGCCATACCATATTCTGCTTCTCCCAGCAGTATGCCATTATTCCTGTCACCATCAAGATATATTTCGATTACTGCGATTTCATCCTCTTTCACTTCCTGAACCGGTTCTTCTTCAACTACAGGCTCTGGCTCCTCTTCTTCAACTATGGGTTCGCCTGTTTCAGGCCCGGCAGTTTCTTCTTCGGCAGGAGTTCCTGTTCCGGAATATTTTAAGACTATAAACCCGAGGAATATAACAGCTACCAGGAGCAAAACTATAATAATTGTAGTTACTGTTCTCATTTTTTTTTATACCTTTTTATCTATATTACAGATTATAGGATTTGGACATTAAGATTAAGTTAAATAAACTGATAATAATTATAAACTATAAATGCATTTAATATTTTTTCAAGTTTTAAAGTATAACAGAATACAATATTAATTGAAATTAGTATTTTTTTAAGTTAACATCTGCTTATCAGTCATTTTAAAAAAAATGATATAAATAGAAAGAAGACAGCGGATAAAAAAATGAGAATTTTTCTTATCATATTCAGTTTTATAAATATAATTCTCTATTATACCGCTTTTGCATATTTTGATAATATTACCGCCGCACTGGCAGCTTACAGCCTGCCGGCCGGTTTTTTAAGTTTTTTGAGGCTCATTATTGTTCTTATTCTTGGGTTTATGATTGGATTACTGATAATTCTCAGTATGAAGCCGATAGTAAATAGGAACTATTTTGACATAAAAACATTTTTGATTTCAGGCTGTATACCTGCTATTGCGCTATTGCTATATAAAACCGGTCTGGTAAATACAGTAGTAACTGAACTGTTTAACTCCAGTCTTACTATTTCAGAGCTTGCTTTTTATTTCTTTTCCAGGGAAACTGTCTGGGGCCTGTGGCTCGGTATTTCCATGGGTACATCGGTTAGATTAAAACTCAGAGCTTCAAGCAAAAGGTTCAGGCATCAGGTTACCGATTAAATGCAGTACAGTGGACCCGGAAAATATATTAAACTGCAAAAGGTAGTTATTATCGGTAAAGGAAACTGCCATCTTTATCAATATATGAAGAATTAGTCAGATTGGTTTTTTCTCCAGTGACAAGATCTATTAAAATTAAATCTTCGCGGGAGCCTTTTCTTTCTTCATAAATTATATATTTCCCATCAGGTGAAAAAGATGGGTGGCCGTCCTCTTCAGGGTTGCTGTTTAACCTGGTTTCATTCTGGCCGGTATAATCCATAATCCAGATATCAGCGTATCTATCAGAATATCTCATATAAGTTATTTTACTTCCGTCCGGTGATACATCCGGGACCCTTCTTCTTGGCCCATCAGTACATATTTTTCTTTTTCCGGAGCCGTCGTGATTCATTACATAAATATTTTCATGTCCGGTAGTTCCTGATTCGTAGATAACCATATATTCAGAAGGATGCCCGGTTGGGTGCCAGTCATGGGAGTCGCGGTTAAAGGTAAGCCTTTTTTGCTCTGTTCCGTCGCTTTTAATTCTATATATTTCCCAGTCTCCATCACTATATATCTCAAAATATATATATTTTCCGTCATAAGACCAGGAAGGATAGGCACATCTATGGTTGCCCGTGGTAATTTGCTTTTTATTATCACCATTCCAGTCCATAACCATAATCTGCCAGACCCCGCCTATATCAGCAGTATAGGCAATTTTTTCTCCATCAGGCGATACTTCCGGATACAGGTCGCTGCCAGTGCTGCCGGTCAGGCGGGTGAGTCCTGTACCGTCAATATTTATACTGTATATATTTTCATTACCATCTCTATTGGAATTAAATATTATTTTTTTGGTATTGTACCGGCCGGTATCTGTTGAAGACTCTTCCACGGCCTTTCGTTTTTCTTCAAGGTACTGTTCAAGGACATTTTTATCAATTGCCAGTCCGGTTATTTCAATAATGTTCTCATCATTGAACTTTTGTGTGTCAATCCTGGCATTAATTATTGCTTTTTCTTCTCTTATCCCGGATAAGTAAATATCTCTTGTTTCATAATTAAACGAATTGTCCACGGAGCTAAAGGCATAAATGAATATAGTGTGGGTGGAACCGGGCTCAAGGTCAATCAGATTTTCAAATGTATAACCGCTATTTAAGTAGTTTGAATTTTCAAGATAGCCGGCAACGTCCTCTCTAGGGGTTCCATATTCAGCGTTCCCGATAAATTTTCCATAACTCTCCGGTCCATCAAGGTAGATTTCAATGTTTGATATTCCGGGGTTTT
The DNA here is from genome assembly GCA_964595565.1 of uncultured Actinomycetota bacterium. GTDB lineage: Bacteria > Actinomycetota > Humimicrobiia > Humimicrobiales > Humimicrobiaceae > JAQVEM01. The sequence goes on along the minus strand of CAZQQX010000006.1, from coordinate 52,657 downwards.
CTTTGTTTCTAAGGTCAACAGCCCATCCTTTAATTATCTTTAGGCTGGAGGTTATAATCTTATCTTCCGGTTTTTCTACAAATATGGTAATTTTTTTCTCACATTTTTCTTCTCCGGATAAACTTACCTGTTGTCTTGTGTAGCCCCATTCTGACTGCCGGGTGTAAAAGTAAATATAAATATAGTGGTTAGAGCCGGCTTCAAGATTAAGATTACTGTCATTTTTAATGTTAAATTTAAAACCTGTATTTATAAAATCCTCACCGTACAGCTGTAATGCTTCCGCAGATTCAAGGTTTGAAGTTGTTTCCCCGAGGTATATGCCGTTTTCCATATCTCCATCCAGAAAAAATTTTATGGTACCGGCTTTTATCTCTTCTCTGTTTTCTTCCTCTTCTTCCGTAGTTTCTTCTTCATCCGTATTTTCTCTATCTTCGTTTTGTTTATTATCAGCTACTTCTGCATCCTGGTTTGCAGAATCTAAAGAACTGTCATCCTTATCATCCGGAGTTTCAGGGCCATCAGCAGTATCCCCGGCCGGGGTGTCACTGATATCTTTACTTATGTATTCGCGATTAGTAATAAAAAATTTTTGTATATCATTTATTGTTTCTACCCTTGAGACAGGTAATTTATTTTTATCTTTTGGTTTTGCTGATAGCGGCCCTTCTGCAGTGGTTTCCCGGCTTTCGGCGTCTTTTGTTGTACTGATTACGGCGATGCTTAAAAGGGTGCTTATTGATAAAAAAATAATTAGAAGTATTATTATTATAAATCTCATATAGGATTCAGGCTGTTTACAATAATTTTATTGTTTTTGTTATGGTAGTATAAATTTTTAATTAGTACAATTATAATTAAGAAATCTTTAAAAAATAAAAACAGTAAAGTGATAAGTCCGGGATAAATTATTATAATTAAAGCAAAAATAAACCAAAAAGTAATATATTCTTAATTTTTTAATATGAGCAGAATATTTATAGCAGGCATGAGCCCCCTTCCATTTGAAAATGACAGGAAGGTATATGGAACCGGTATAAGAACATGGCAGTTTTTGCTGCCACTGTTAGAGGAGGGCCATAAAATTTGTGTATGTAATTATGCTGTTCCTTCAGCATATCCTGATGGTTACAAGTCAGAGCATAAGAAAAATTTTGTTTATAGTGAAGGTGGCCCGGTAAATAAAAAGAATTCCGGTTATTTTAAAAGCAGCAACTCCGGAGGCATGGGGGACAGGAAAGCGTATGCCGGTAATTCTGTCAGTGTTGATAGTGGGATAAAGGGCAGTCCTGAATATAGCTTTGAGTACAACATATTGAGAAAAGAGGATTTTGAGAATGTTGAAATTATGTCCCGGATATTTAATGAATTCGAACCTGACTGTGCTATTGGATGTACTTTTTATCCTTCATATATTCTGTCCAAACTAATCAGTTATTCTAATAAAGATATACCGTTTCGGGCTGATTTGTTTGGCCATGTAATGGCCGAAGCACAGGCGCGCGCCTGTATGGACGGCAGTGATGAGTGTCTTTTCCATTACTGGAACAGTGAGTATAATATTATATCCGCGGCGGATGGTTTTTCCTGTGTATCTTCAAGACAGAAGTATGCTTTAATAGGAGAGCTGGGAGCCGCGGGCAGGCTTAACCGCTATACCGCCGGTTATGATTTTACAGATGTGATTCCATGTGGTATCCCTGAAACGGGGTATAAACATACCAGAAAAGTAATCAGGGGAAAATATGGCATAAAAGAAGGGGATTTCGTGGTTCTCTGGACCGGTGGATATAACACCTGGACAGATGTTGATACCCTGTTTAAAGGACTGATAATTGCCATGAAAAGAAATCCTGATATTAAATTTGTATCAACTGGAGGCGAGATTCCCGAACAGGACCTGAAAACTTATCCTCATTTTCTTTCCATGATAAATGAAAGCTCTTATAAAGATAGATTTATAATGAAAGGATGGGTACCCGGAGAAGATGTCCCGAATTACTACCTTGAAGCTGATGCCGGTATAAACATTGATAAAGATATTTATGAAGTCAGGCTGGGCAGTAAAAACCGTATTATGGATTGGTTCAGAGCCGGTCTGTGCGTGCTGTCTTCAAATGTGTGTGAATTGACAGATATTATAGAAAAAGAAGAAATTGGTTATACATTTAAACCTTATGATTATAATGAATTAAGCGATAAATTAATTTACATGGCAGCACATCGCAGTGAGGTGGAAAAAACTGCAGCTGCGGGAAAAATTTATGCATTGAAAAATTTTAATTTCACTAGGACTACCTTAAGATTGAGAGAATGGGTTAGAAACCCTGTATTTTCCCCGGATAAAGGGAAGGAAAGGAAATTATTTCTAAACAGAGAAGAAGCCCTGAGGAATATTGATGAGATAGTTCTCCGGCAGAAGCAAATGATAGAAGAAAGGGACAGGAGAATATCCGAGCTTGAAGGAATCGTCAGCAAGAATCTGATTTATAAAATATATGGTTATTTTAAAGTTGCTAAAAGGAGAATATTTCACTGAATATTTAAGCAAGCACGGATGCTATATTTAAAAAGATGCAAGTATTCAAAATATTTCTGTTATTAATTTTTTCGTTATGAATTATAAAAGCCTGATAATAATTGTTACTTATAACAGTGAGAATTTTATTGAAAAATGCCTTCATTCAATAATTGCCCAGGATTATACAGAGTGGTTTCTGATTGTAGCCGACAATGCTTCTAAAGATGAAACAGTTACAAAAATAAGAGAATTCAGGAATATGTATCCCGGGTTAGATGCCGGTAATTTCAAACTAATTGCACTCAGGAAAAATATCGGATTTGCAGGTGCGGTTAATCATGCGTTTTTTAATTTCATAAAAGCAAAAAAGGAAAATACCGGCAGAGGGCCGGAGTTTTTAATTTTATTAAATCCGGATATCTATATTAACAGGGGCTCTTTAAAGAAAATGGTTTCTTTTTATAAAGCGGTAAATGAAAAAATAAACAGGGGACAATCCCGGTCAGTCAGGATAGGAGCTGCAGGAGGACTCATTCTTGATTATAACAGTGTCACCATCCAGCATTATGGAGGGAGAATACGAGATAATTTCATTACCTATCATATAAATTCCGGAAAAGATTATTCTGTTATTAAGAATGAAACAGGGAAGACTGAAAATGGGAAAGGCGAGCTGTACCGTGAAGATAGAATAAAAGATGTAGATTATGTTACCGGAGCTTTTTTTGTTACGGATTTCAGGTTATTCAGTAATCTGGGCGGGTTTGATGCCGGGTATCGCCCTGCTTATTTTGAGGAACTTGATTATTGTCTTAAACTTAAAAAAATTAAAAGGCGAGTTGTAGTAAACCCCGATTCTGTTGCCCGGCATTTTGAAGGAGCTTCAGTAAAAAAATTCAGCAGAAATTTCTACAGGTTTTACCATAAAAACAGAATCAGATGTGCAATAATCAATATGGATTTTTTGACATTTTTAAAAGTTTTTTTTAGAGCCGAGCTGAGATGGTTAAAGAAAGAGTCAACAGTTGACCAGTTTCTGCCTTTATTTTATGCTTATTTTATAAATTTTCTGTTTCTACCCTGTAATTTGATAATTAAATTAAAAAATCATTTAATCTTAAATAAATTAGAGTTAAAATGATTGCAATCTTGAAATAAAGAAATAACCTGGAGTTTTTAACGTAAAAAGGCTTTTGGATAATTTTTAAAGCGGCAGAGGAGAAATAATGGAGAAAGAAGTTGTTGAACCTGGCAAGAAAAATCGATCAAGAATATGTATCATAAGCTATGATGTAATTGGTAAAAAAATGGCCGGGCCCGGCATACGTTTCTATGAATTTGCAAAGATTCTATCCAATTATCTTGATGTTACTTTACTTACTCCCAACAGAGTAGATATTGATATCGAAGGATTTAGAACCAGGCAGTATAAATTAAATAGCTATAAGAGCCTGCAGAGAAGCATTGAGAATTCTGAAATTATATTAATACAGGGGCATATCCTTTATTATTTTCCTTTCCTGAAAAACTTTAAGGGAAAGATTATTGTAGACCTTTATAATCCCTTTAATCTTGAGAGCCTGGAGATGTTCAGGGAAAGTGATATGGTAGAAAGACTCAGGATTGATAAGAATAATTTAAATATATTAAAGCTCCAGCTTACCATTGGAGATTTTTTTATCTGTGCAAGTGAAAAACAGAGGGATTACTGGGTAGGAATGTTGAATGCTATGGGCAGGATCAATCCATACAATTATGACTCCGACAATACTTTAAGAAATTTGATAGATATAGTACCTTCCGGCATACCTTCCGAACCGCCCCGGCGCAATAATTTTTCCATAAGGGATATTGTACCTGACGTTAGTGAAGAAGATAAGTTAGTTTTATGGGGAGGTGGAATATGGAACTGGCTTGACCCTACCACAGCGATAAAAGCAATATGGGAAATTACAAGAAACAGGAAAGATATAAAGCTGGTGTTTATGGGGGTAAATCACCCTGACCCCAAGCTTCCCCGGATGAAAAAGTGTGTGGAAGCTATAAATCTGGCAAAAGAGCTGGATTTATATGATAAAAATATATTTTTTAATGAATGGACCCCGTATGACCTGAGGCAGGCTGTTCTGCTGGATTCGGATGCGGGATTATCCATTCATAGTGACAGGATTGAAACGGAATTTTCCTACAGGACCAGGGTCATTGATTACATATGGGCGAGGCTTCCTGTAATAACCACCGAGGGTGATTCTATTGCACGAATTGTAAAGAGCGAGAATATTGGTGAGGTGGTAAGTTATGAGGATACGCACCAGCTTGCCAGAGTAATAGAAAGTGTGGTTACCAATAAAAGCTTAAAAGAAATTTATAGTAAAAATTTAAATAGGATTGCTCCCCGGTTTTACTGGGAAAATGTAACTGAACCACTGGTTAAATATTGTGTTAATTCTTATTATTCACTGGATAAGAAAAAAATAGTTGAGATGATAGATTTACAGAATAGTAAGATTTCGCGAATTATAAAGAAGAATTTTGAGGGTTGCGCGAATGTTTTAAAAATAACTTCTAATAAATACAGGGACGAAGATATTATAAATAAAAAAGATGTGGGTAAAATTTTTAATCTTGAAGTGGACGGTGACTTTGTTTTATCTGATGATGAAGATGAATATTCGGGCCTGGATAAAGTCGGGATTTTGAAATCTAAAATAACCCAGAGAACAAAGTTTGATGGAATTATTTTAAATAACGCTTTTCTAAAAATTACTCCAAAATTTTTCTATGACCTGACAAATGTGCTGGCTTCAAAATTAAAAAAAGAAGGCCTGTTATTTTTTTCCATGCCAGAAAAGAGAGGAATTTATAAACTTCTGGGTGAGGGAAGCAGGGAAGATAGAACAGGTTCAAGGATTGATGATTTTACCATTGAATTTATATTTAAAAATGCAGGATTTGAAATCATGGAAAAAGGAATATGGGATAAGTTTGAAAAGAATCCGGTATTTGTCGGTGGTAATAAGACGGACGAGGTATATGGAGAAAATGAATTATTTGAACTTTTTGAAATAAAATTAAATAAGGAAAACTTTGATGAATTGAAACTTTTGAGCCGGCTGGATATTCTGGGTTCAGAGGAGCTTACGGAAGATAAAACCATAAAAGGAAAGCTAAGAAGATATATGTATCTTCTTACCAGTATGTATTTTGAGAATTTAAGAAAGAGCTACAATGAATCAATTAAAGCCATTAATAATAATATCCAGCTACAGATAAACAGGGAAATTAATGAACTAAATCGTAAAAACCGTGAGAGGCTCTTACTTATATACTTTAATATTTTCAGGACTCTTTATGAAGAAGTTAAAAATCTGGGTTATAATATCAGCAGCCTGAGAGAAATTCTGGGGGGATTTAAACCCAGAAATAAATCGGGAACGGTTATAGACATTGACCAGAAACTGGAAGTCCTGTTGCGGGATTTTGAGAATATTGACAGGATAATCGGGCTTTCAGTTTCCAATAGATATTATCTTGTAAAGAAAATATAATTTTAACTGGTGATTTTTCTAAAAGCGGGTTTAATAAGAATAAATACTTAAAATTATGATTAAAAGGAGCGGGCATTTGAGTTTAACAGGTTCTATACTTCTAATACTGCTGAGTATTTCCATAGCCGTCGGGGGACAATTACTATTAAAAATAGGGATAAATCGTATCGGAATAGTCAATATTGAAGGGTTTGATTTTTTAAAGCAATTATTTCTGGGGGTGATAAAAAGCCCCCTGATTTTAACCGGCCTGTTTTTATATGTAATTTCTGCTGCTATATGGCTTATAGTAATATCTGTAGTGGATTTGAGCTTTGCTTATCCATTTATTGGTTTTACATATGTAATGGTGCTTGTTCTTTCAAAATTTATATTGAAAGAGGATGTTAATCCTGTGCGCTGGATAGGAGCAATTGTAATAACGATCGGGGTAATTGTAATTTCCAGAAGCTAGTATCCTGATTAAAGGTAAGGTGAGGTTTTAATTGAGCGAGGATGATGACCCTTTAATATCAATCATAACAGTAAATTTTAATGGCAAATTATTTTTAAAAAATCTTTTTAATTCTATTATTAGTCTTAATTACTCTGCTGATAAAATTCAGATAATAATGGTCGATAACGGCTCTACCGATGGTTCAGTAGAATTTGTAAAAAAAGAATTTCCGTGGGTGGAAGTAATCGCACTCGGGGAGAACAGGGGCTATGCCGGCGGGAATAATGAAGGATTCAGACATTCAAAAGGCAGATATATAGCTTTAATAAATAATGACTGTATCGTAGAAAAAGATTGGTTGTCTGAAATGCTGTCTATTTTCAAACAATCAACCGGTGATTCAAAAATAGGAGCTGTGGGCTCCAAAGTGGTTTTTTATTACAGTTATCTTCCTTTTCAGATTATTACCCGCTGTACCGGCCAGAGTGAAAATAAAAACAGCAAAAAATCAAGAAGACTGGGGGTTAAAATATGTGACTTAACCATAATAAATGATGGTAATGGTGCCGTAGATTATAATAACCCTTTAGAAAATAATATTAAGTACCTGGACGGGTTCTATCCTGCTGAGTCTGACAGTAACGGGAGAAGTTATCACTGGACACAGGACAATGCGATACTTGCCATACCGGTGGCAAACACTGAAAGAGATATGGAGTTGCAGTTCAAAGCGGCAACTTATATCTCACCGAATAACTTACAGGTAGTAGTAGGTGAAGAAATAGTAAAGGATGTAAAACTCTCAAAAAGATTAAAGACAATAAAAATAAAAATCCCTAAAAAGTATTTTATTAACTGTAAGGATATAATCAATAGTTGTGGCGTTAAGATAAATAAATCTTTTTACAGCAGAGACAGGGGTATGGAAAGTATTGATGAAGGCCAGTATAATCGCGTTGAGGAAGTTTTTGGCCTTTCCGGAAGCAGTATTATGCTTGACAGGGAAATGCTGGAGGAAACAGGTTATTTCGACGAAAGTTTTTTTACCTATTATGAGGATATTGATTTGTTCTGGAGGGCAAGACTGGCAGGCTGGAAAAATTTCTTTGCTCCCGGTTCTGTTGCCAGGCATTTTCATTGTGGCACGGGCAGGGAATGGTCTTATGATTTTACCTATTATGTAATAAGAAATAGGCTTCTAATGATTTTCAAGTGTGGCTGGCCGCTCCTGTTTATCAGGTGTTATCTGACGTTTGTTGTTTCAGGTTTGATTCATATTTTATATTATCTATCAGGTCTGTTAAAGGGTATGAGGCAAAAAAGGGTTGACATACCTGCAAGAATTAGAGTATTTTTTGAACTTTTCTATTTATTGCCCAAAAATCTGACAGGAAGGATTAAAATAAGAACTGACCACAGGATTCAGGATAAAATTATAAAAAGCTGGATTAGAAATTTTTAGCGGGTATTTTTATGAAAAGGATTGCTATTTACGATAGGTACCTTTCAACGGCCGGAGGCGGGGAACGATACAGTTGCAAAATTGCAGAAGTCTTATCTAAAAAAAAAGAATACAGTGTAGATATAATAACCGATATATTTGCCGACCTTAAAGAGGTGTCAAGAAGGCTGAATCTTGATTTAAATAAAGTTAATTTAAAAATATTTCCCTTTATATCGGAAGATTATGCTGCAAAAATAACTAAAAAATATGACCTCTTTATAAATGCCACTTATTTAAGCTCGCTTCCTGCGTATAGCTCCGGGAATTTATATTTGTGTTATTTCCCGACTCCTTTTGATGTAGATTTCAAATTTATTCACCGGTTTTTACTATTTTTTTTCAGAAAACCGGCAATATGGCTGTTTAAGGTTGCAGGCAGGTTGATAGAGGGTTTTGATAAGATAGAGGTGGAAGAGGGTATATATGAGCCCAAAAGATTTTTACTCAGGAGGGGCAGCTGGAGCAGCGGAAAGATTAAATTAAAGGTAATGAAATCCGAACAGTATATGGAGCTGGGTTTAAAGAATCCGGAAGCGAGCGCGCTGGACCTGATGAAAGTAAACATTAAGGTTTTTGAAGGGAAGGCAAAAGAGAACAGACCTATTTATGATAAGGATATCAGTTTAGTAAAGGGTTCCATGGAAATTGTCAGGGTTCCACTGGATACCAGAAATGAATTTACAATTATACAGGTTTCATCCAGCACCTTTAAACCCTCTGAAGAATACAGTGATTCAGAAGATTCCAGGAGTCTGGGAGTGGTTATATATGATGAGAGGAAAATAAACCTTTTAAAAAAATTTATTTTAAAAGTTCTGGGATATATCCCTTTATTCCTGATAACTTTTCCCGACAATTTAAGGTTTCTTGAAACTTATCATAAAATTATTACTATATCCGAGTACTCAAAAAAATGGATAAAGAAATTATGGAAAAGGGATAGTGTGATTCTTTATCCCCCTGTAGATACGGACAGTTTCAGGGTAGAAAAGAAAGAAAAGATTATTTTAAGCGTCGGCAGGTTTTTCCCCGAGCATCATAATAAGAAGCAGCTTGAGATGGTAGAGATTTTCAAGCAGCTGCTGGAACAATATCCCGGGCAAATGAAGGGATATACCCTGTACCTGGCGGGGGGAGCGAGCAAAAGGCCGGACCACCTGAAATATGTAGAAAAGGTAATTGCTGCAGCCAGAGGCTATCCTGTAAAAGTGATTACCAATATTGAATGGAAAGAACTGGTTAAAGTTTTTGCCGGGTCATTTATTTTCTGGCATGCTTCGGGAATGGGGGAGGACGAAGAAGCCCATCCCGAGAAATTTGAGCATTTTGGGATTACTACCGTAGAAGCAATGGCCGCAGGCTGTATCCCTGTGGTCATAAATAAAGGCGGGCAGAAAGAAATTATTGAACACGGATATAATGGATTTTTATTCAGTAGCCGGAAGGAGCTTAAGGATATAACTCTGGATATAATAAAAGGGAAGGTAGATGTAAAGAGAATAATAAATAATGCAATTTTAAGCTGCAGGAGGTTTTCAGATATTAAATTTGAGGAGAATTTGATTTCAATAATCAATAAAATCATGGAAGAGCATCAGGCAGGAAATTAATTTAAATAATAAAAATGAGTTAATACGGGGATAATAATTGGATATTAGTATTGTAATTGTAAATTATAACAGTCTTGATTTTATAAAGAGATGTCTTAAAAGTATTGATTGTGATGCAAAAGAAAAGGGACCTGACTGTGAAATACTGGTTGTTGATAATAACTCAGATGATGGAAGTGTTGAATATCTAAAAAGACTGAGCAAAGGAAAGGACAGACTACATTTAATAGAAAATAAAAGTAATCCCGGTTTTTCAAAAGCTTCAAACACAGGCGTATTGAAAGCGAAAGGGAAATACCTTTTATTCTTAAATCCTGATACGGAGCTTATAAGCGGGAATCTTAATGATTTGATTAATTTTTATAATGAAAAGGAAAAAAGTGAAAAGGTGGGTGTGGTTGGAGCAAAAACATTAAACCCGAACGGAACCCTGCAATATAGCCCGAGGTCTTTTCCTACACTGGCCCGCCAGTTTTATGAAAGCTATTTCCTTTACAGAATATTTAAAAAAAGCCGCATTTTTGGTGCATATTTTTTAAGCCGGTGGGACCATGGCAGGATAAGAGAAGTAGACTGGCTGACAGGTTCGTTTATGTTTATAAAAAAAGATTATTTTTTTCAGGCTGGCATGTTTGATGAAGATTATTTTATGTTCAGTGAGGATACCGACCTCTGTCTGAAATTACACCGGAAAAATTTTAAAAATTATTTTTTTCCCGGTGTGGTGATAAAACATTCCGATAGTGGTATTGCTTCCAGAAACCAGGCTGCAAGGGAAGCCGGGATATGGAAAAGCAGGAGGTTATATTTTAAAAAGAATTACTCCAGGATGCATGCTGTGTTGTTAAGCCTGATTTATCAGGCAGGAATTTTAAACCGGATACTGCTTTTTTCAATATTAACCGTATTCAGGCCGGGCGGGGAAAACAGGCCCAGGCTTTTTTCTTATTTTAAAGGGTTTAAATTATATTACAGAAAATTAATATGAACGGGAAAGAAAATAAAAGAGAAATTCTTGGCAATGTCAGCTTTGTAACTACAGTTTACAATGAAAAGGAAAGCATTGTTAAATTTATGGAAAGCCTGGTTGAACAGAGCCATATCCCGGGAGAAATAGTTATAGTTGACGGGGGCTCGGAAGATGGTACCCGTGAGAGTATATTAACCTTTTTTAAAGACAGGGCAGCAAGGGATAAAAATAAAGTATTTTCGGTAGCACTGCCGGACCGAAAAATGAAAGAAGAAAAAAAGAAAGAGCTTAAAAACATTAAGAATGATTCCGGGCCGGTAAAGGTGAAGATAATAAAGAAAGACGGGGCAAATATTTCCAGGGGAAGAAATGAAGCAATAAAAAATGCATCAGGCAAGATTATCTGCGTGAGCGATGCCGGATGTATCCTTGACAGGAACTGGCTAGTGGAAATTACGAAGTTTTATGATGATCCTTCATGCGATGTAATAGGAGGATTGAGTATACCATACTGCAGTAATTTTGTGCAGAAGTGCCTGGCCGCGTGTATTATGCCTTTTAAAGAAGAAATAAAAAGTGGTAATTATATGCCTTCATCCAGAAATGCAAGTTTTAAAAAGAAAGTATGGGCTGATGCAGGTGGTTACCCCGAGGATATGGATTATGGCGAGGATATGAAATTTAATTTTAAAATAAAAAAAGCAGGCTACCGGATAAAGTTTAATTCTGATGCCGTAGTCTACTGGATAATGAGGAAGAATCCTGTACAGATATTTAAACAGTTTTTCAGGTATGCAGGAGGAGATGCGGCGGGCAGGATGTATGCATACCGGCACATTATAAGATTTGCTGCACTTCTGGTATTTGTATTAATTATATTGATGGCGATTTATATAAGCGGCTGGATTCTGTTTGTATATATTCCTCTTTTTGCTCTTTATATATATAAATCGTACTGGAGGCTCTTTAAATTATTTAAAAATAAAGATGGCTGTAGTTTTAACCTGAAAGAAAAGTTGTTATCGGTTCTTTTTGTTCCTCTTTTACTTATCCATATTGATATCTCAAAAATGCTGGGGTATATATATGTACTGCTCAGACATCCCGGTTAAAAATATTTTTAATTTATAATTATTATAAATTAAAAATATAATTTTCAAAAAAGTATTTAAATAATTTTGAATTTGTTTTATAATATAATCTAAAATATAAAATTTAATAAATTTATTATAGATATTATTATTTAAATATGAGATAATGATAAAAATTTATATTTTTAAAATATTGTAAAGGGTAATTTCTGTATATGTTAAAGATTTTAAGGGGTGAAAAATGACTTACGAAGAAGAAGTAAAAAAGATTGATACCAATGAATTAAGGGTCAATCTTACGAAGTATTTAACAGAAAATTTAGGGGATACTATATATATTACCAGATACAATCGGCTGGTAGCCGAGCTCAGAGTTTATACCGAAGAAACCAGGAGAAAAACTGAGCTCAGAATAGCAAAAAAAATGCTGGAAGCTGCAGAAAAAGAAAAGAATCAGAAGAAATAAAAAATATAAAATATTGCAGGCAGCCTGGATTACCGGTAAAAATAATGAAAATAATGGCACATATTTTGTTCATAAAATATGTGCCATTATTTTTTTAGATAAAAGTTTTAGTTTTAATATTTTTTTGAGTTGACTTGCACAGTAGTTATGCTATTATATCTAAACTTTTTAAAAGTAGCATTAATAAGCGTGTTTCACTAACAGGTCATGGGAATTTGTAAAATAAAATTTAGTCGAACAAAAAAGCTAATAAGTACGTTTTTATGGCTAAAAGATAATTCCTGCTGGCGAAGTCTCTAAGCCTGGCCGGCTGGAATTTTTATTTTATATATATATTTCCATTAAACTGCATCTACAAATTTATTTACATATAAATAAAAATTCTAAAAAATTCCTGTGTTAACCAGGTAAAAACACCCCCGGGGGGAATACTATCTTCTTTTAAGGAATAAATAATGAATATTAGATTTAATTAAATTATGTGAATACTTAAAAGGTAAATACTTAAAGAAATAAATGAAAATACAGAGAAGGCATAAAAAGAATGTTTTATCCGAATAAAAGTGAATATATTTTAGAAGCAGAAAATTATAATTTAATTCCGGTATATAAAGAGTATATTGTTGACACCGAAACTCCGGCTTCCTTATTTATAAAAACTGTGGGACCGGGGAAGAAAGGATTTTTACTGGAAAGCATTGAGGGTATAAAGAATCTGGCAAGATATTCCTTTATAGGAATTGGATGCAGTAATTTAATTAAGTTTAATGACGGAGTTTTTTCTTTAATAAACAATGGGGAAGAGCTATATCAGATAAAAACAGAAAACCCCCTCGGGGAGCTGGGAAAAGTGTTGGGAAGTTACCATCTTTATAAAAATCCCCGGCTCAACCATTTTGTGGGCGGAGCCGCAGGTTATCTGGGTTATGATCTGGTAAAGAATTTTGAAAATATTCCCCTGCCCGAGAATAATCTGTCTATTCCTGAAATCATGCTCTATCTTACAGACCTCGTAGTTGTTTTTGACCACCTGCTTAACAGGGTAAAAATAATCTCAACAGTTAAGAGCGGAGGTAAAATTAGTGCCGGGAAGGCTTATGATATTTCAGCCGGTAATATTGAGAGTGTTGAAGATAAAATTAATAAAAATGTTAAAAATGATTTTAAAGAAAGCTTTAACCCTGCGGGTATTGACCATACCGGAATGGATTTAAAATTAAATTCAAATTTTGGTAAGAATGAATTCCTCAAAGGAGTGGAGAAAGCAAAAAGATATATCGCTGGAGGGTATGCTTTCCAGATAGTCCTGTCACAGAGGTTTCACACCAGAATATTTTCAGATTCTTTTAGTGTCTACCGAGGCCTCAGAGCGGTAAATCCCTCTCCATACATGTATTATTTTGATTTTGGCGGGTTTAAAATTGCAGGCGCTTCACCGGAGCCTCTTATTAAAATTAAAGGCAGAAAAATATTAACCTGCCCCATTGCAGGTACAAGAAAAAGAGGCAGGGACCCCGGGGAAGACAGGATTCTGGTAAAAAGTTTATTAAATGATGAAAAGGAAAAAGCGGAGCATAATATGCTGGTTGACCTTGCCAGAAATGACCTGGGGAGGGTATGTAAATATAACAGTGTAAAAGTAAAGAAATATATGGGTGTGGAAAAATATTCCCATGTAATACACCTGGTATCCAGGGTGGAAGGGGTTCTGGAAAAAAAACGTTCAATATACGACGCGCTGAAAAGTGTTTTTCCTGCAGGGACACTGTCGGGAGCCCCAAAAATAAGGGCGATGCAGATTATAAGTGAACTGGAACCTGACAGGCGCGGGCCATATGGAGGAGCAGTGGGATATTTTGGATATGATGGAAGTCTTGACAGCTGTATAACCATAAGAACAGCAGTGATTAAAGACGGGGTGGCCTATATCCAGGCTGGTGCGGGTATTGTTTATGATTCAAGACCTGAGAATGAATATGATGAGACCTTAAATAAGGCAGCTGCTATTTTCAGGGCTATCAGTTTATTTAAATAAACTAAAAAATAACAATATATATAAATAACAATATAAAAAATAGCGGGGAGATTAAGAATGAAAGATTTCCTGGATATAATTTTAAATGGAAAAGACCTTGGCGAAGAGCAGTCATACAGAGCAATGGAGCTTATAATGGAAGGCGGGGCAAATGACTGTCAGATTGCTTCTTTTCTTACCGCATTGAAGATGAAGGGAGAAACAGCTACTGAAATAAGCGGGTTTTCGAGAGCAATGCTGGATAAGGCGGTAAAGGTAAAAAGCAGATATCCCGACCTTGTGGACACCTGCGGAACAGGCGGAGATGGGCTGTATACTTTTAACATTTCAACCACCGCAGCATTTATAGCTGCAGGTGCGGGGGTTAAAATTGCAAAGCATGGCAACAGGAGTGTTTCAAGCAGGAGCGGAAGTGCCGATGTTCTTGAGGAGTTAGGAGTAAATATAAACCTTGAATGTGAAGACGTTGCAGAGTGTCTTGATAGTATTGGTATTGGTTTTATTTTTGCTCCCAGGGCGCATAAGGCTATGAAATATGTGGCCAGGGCAAGAAAAGATATGGGAATAAGAACTGTTTTTAATATTCTTGGCCCCATAACAAATCCGGCTCTGGCAAGGGGGAGGGTTCTCGGAGTATTTGATGAAGGGTTAATTGACATTATGATAAATACATTAAAAAATCTGGGCGTTGAAAGGGCCTATGTAGTTAACAGTGACGAAGGGCTTGATGAGTTCTCTGTTTCGGGTAAAAGCATGGTAGCGGAGCTAAAAGACGGGAAAATTATGAAGTATGTTTTTGATCCCGGGGAGTTTGGTTTTAAAAAATCAACTATTTCGGACCTTGCCGGTGGAGATGCCAGAGAAAATGCAAAAATACTTACCGATATTCTTACCGGAAAAGAAAAGGGACCCAAAAGAGATTCCGCCCTGGTCAATGCTGCAGCGGCAATTGTCTCGGGAAAAAGGGCCGGCGACCTTAAAGAAGCTCTAAAGCTGGCCAGCTATTCAATTGAGAGCGGCAGGGCATATGATAAGTTAATAAGTTTAATAAGGTTTACAAATAAAAAAGCCGGCCAGGACTGAAGTAAAAACAATAGCCGGATAAGATTGGTCAGGGAGAGGTCAATTTGAAATATCTAAAAGAAATTTTGCTCGTGAAAAAGAAAGAGATTAAAGAAATTAAAAAAATAAAGCAGGGTTATCGTCTACCAGCGGCAGGTACAACAGAGGCAGGAAAAGATGTTAAAGAATGTGGAGGGCATTTTATTAAAAATATTAAAAAGGGGAAGGTTAATATTATTGCCGAGATTAAGAAGGCTTCACCCTCCAGAGGAATTATAAATGATGAAATTGATATTGAAAGAGTAGCCTTACTCTATGAAAAATTTAAAAGTTTTATCTGTGGTGTCTCTATTCTTACAGAACCTTTATATTTTAAAGGTGATCCAGGCAATATAAAAATAGTTAAAGAAAGGATAACACTTCCTGTCCTGAGAAAGGATTTTATTTTTAATGAAGTTCAGGTTTACCGGAGCGCGGAGCTGGGAGCAGATTGCATCCTGCTCATAGGCTCGCTTCTGGGATTTAAAAAGCTGGAAAAATTATATAACCTTGCAGTCAGCCTGGGCCTGGATGTGCTGGTTGAGTTGCATACTTTAAAGGAGCTGAGTAAAGTTCTGGATACAGGAGCAAAATTTATAGGCATAAATAACCGTAACCTTAAAGATATGAAGGTTAATGAAAGGCTGATTTATGATTTTATAGAACATAGTAAAAAAATCAGCATTACTGATAGAATTATTGTCTGTGAAAGCGGGGTAAAAAATGTCAATTATATAAAAGACCTGTTCTCAGAGGGCATAAACACTTTTTTAATTGGAGAGTTTTTTATGAGTGCCGGTAATCTGGAAGAAACTTTAAATGATATGGAGATGGATTTTAAGAGGGCCAGTCTAATTTAAGTTTAAAAATATAACTTCAGGATTAAATTCAAGGGTGAATTAAGATATGGTATGGATTAAGATATGTGGAGTCACAAATTTAGAAGATGCAATGCTGGTATCGCGATTAAAAGCTGATGCATTGGGCTTTATATTCTCCACGGACAGTCCGAGGAGAATAGGATTGAGCGAAGCAGAAAAAATAAATAATGGGCTGCGTGATGAGGAAAACAGGATTTCAAAAGTCGGTGTGTTCGTAAATGAAAGAGTGGAATTGATTCGTGAGTACTGTGAGAAATTGGAGCTAAATTATATTCAGCTTTCAGGAGACGAAGATATAGATTTCCTGAGAACACTAAGAAAAGAGGCACGCAGGCTAAAAATTATAAAAGCTTTAAGAATCCGGGATATAAATAAAATTTATTCTGGTAACGGGCTGGATGAACCAGTCATAATTAAACAAACGGAGAGATTGCGAAAATATGCAGATTTTATTCTGCTGGATAGTTATAAGAAAAATGTTTACGGGGGTACGGGGCAAATTTTTAACTGGGGAGTTGTAAAGAATTTCAGAGGTATTCTGCCGGTTATATTATCAGGGGGCCTTGAGCCTGGAAATGTCGGGGAGGCAGTAAGTATAGCAAAACCATTCGGGGTGGATGCGTCTTCCCTGCTGGAAGAATATCCCGGGAAAAAAGATGCAGAGAAAGTGAGAAGGTTTGTTAATATTGTGAAAAAAATGCAGTAGCCTGCTTTATCGGAGGAAGTTATAAATGGTTAATTATTATACAGAATAAAATACAGGTTGCTGTAAAATATAATGGGGTTTTAATTAACATGGGAGAAGAAAAAAAACGGTACAGTTTTAAAAATGGCTATTTCGGGATGTTTGGAGGTATGTATGTACCCGAGATACTGGTCAATGCCTTAAAGGAGCTTGAAAAAAATTATTTCAGGTACAAAAAGGATAAAAATTTTAAGAAAGAGCTGGGATATTATTTAAAAAATTATGCCGGAAGGCCGACTCCTCTCTATTATGCAGAAAGGCTTTCCAGGAAACTTGGTGGAGCAAAGATATATTTAAAGCGCGAGGACCTGTGCCATCTTGGAGCTCATAAGATTAATAATACTATCGGTCAGGTGCTTCTGGCTAAAAAAATGGGGAAGAAATTTATCATTGCAGAAACCGGTGCCGGTCAGCACGGGGTGGCGACTGCAGCGGCAGCTGCATTATTTAATATGAAGTGTAAAATTTTTATGGGCAGTAAGGATATAAAGAGGCAGTCTTCAAATGTATACAGGATGAAACTTATGGGAGCAGAAGTAGTAGAAGTTTCATCAGGGAGCAGGACATTAAAAGATGCAGTTAATGAGACTCTTCGTTACTGGGCATCAAGAGTGGAAGATACTTTCTATGTCCTTGGTTCGGTAGTGGGTCCCCATCCGTATCCTACGATGGTGAGAGATTTCCAGATAGTTATTGGCAGAGAAACCAGAATGCAGATACTTAAAGAAGAGAGAAGACTTCCTGATTGCATTGTAGCCTGCGTGGGCGGTGGCAGTAATTCTATAGGGATATTTTATCCGTTTTTAAAAAATTGTGATAGGGTCAAGCTTATAGGAGTGGAAGCGGGGGGTAAAGGCATCAGGAGCGGGAAACATGGAGCAACACTGGCAAACGGGAATAAAGGAATATTCCACGGTGCTTTTAGTTATGTGCTTCAGGATAATTACGGGCAGATAGAAGAAGCTTATTCGGTATCGGCTGGCCTTGATTATCCCGGTGTGGGACCCGAACATGCTTATTTTAAGGAGAACGGAATAGTTAAATATGAGTATGCTCTTGATAGCGAGGCCCTGGAAGCGTTCAGGACGCTTTCGCTTTACGAAGGGATTATTCCCGCCTACGAAAGTGCGCATGCGCTGGCTTATGTGGCGAAACTGGCACCGAGACTGGGCAGGGATAAAATAATAGTGGTAAATCTATCCGGCCGCGGGGATAAGGATATTGATAATAAATAATTTTTTAAAAATACCAAAAAAAAGAAAACTATTAATCCGGGATATTCTCTGGATATTCCGGCTTATGTCTGGAGTGTGTTATGCATAAAAATGGCACCAGCATTATAGAAGCAGTCTTTGAAGATTTATGGAAAAATAATCAAAAGGCTTTCATCCCATTTATAACCTGCGGGTTTCCGGACCGCAAAAACTTTTTTGAATTATTTGAGGCCCTTGACAGAAGTGGGGCAGATATAATAGAGATAGGTATTCCCTTCTCCGACCCTCTGGCAGATGGTCCGGTTATCCAGGCTACTTCAAAGATTGCACTGGATAATGGGATAAATACAGATACTGTTTTTAAATCTGTAACCAGAATAAGAAAGAAAAGCAATACCCCGATAGCAATTATGACCTACTTTAATACCATATACCGGTATGGGGTAGAAAAGTTTTTAAAAAAGGCAGGAGATTCGGGGGTAAATGGTATTATAGTGCCCGATCTTTCCCTGGAGGAATTTAATAATTACAAGAGTTATTTTGGAAAAGCAGATATTGATAATATTATGTTTGCTTCCCTGACCTCGGGCAAAGAAAGGCTTAAAGTGGTTACGGAAAAAGCAAGAGGTTTTATTTACTGTGTATCAGTTAAGGGAGTAACCGGTGTTAGAAGTAATGTAAATCCGGAAGTTATAAAATTTTTAAAGGATTTAAGAAAGATAACAGAACTTCCACTTGCACTGGGTTTTGGGCTCTCAAACAGTCAGCAAATTAACCGGGTAAAAGATTACTGTGACGGGATTATTATAGGAAGCAAAATCTTATCCCTTATCCTGGAGGCAGATAGGTTTAAAGAAGGCATAAATGCAGTGGAAAGTTTTGCTTTAGATGTAAACAAAACACTAAAATTATTATAGGGCGTTCCACTATCTCAAAAAAAATATGTTGTAAAATGGAATTAACAATTCCAAATATATATAAAAAATGGAGTTATGTGTTCCAGAACTATAAAATATACATGAGATAAAAGTTTTTTATTATCTGGCTCCATGGAACCGGTATACTATATTGGTTTCAATATTAACTATAAGATGAATAAATTACTATGAAGCAGAGAATTTCTGTTTATTCTTTTTGGATATGATATTAAAATAATATAATTTGTAGTAGATTTATGTTATCAGTTACTGCTTAAACCAGAGATTTTATTAATAAACAAGAGAAAAAATGCTGCAATTTAATAAAGACAAAAAAACTAAAGATTTAACTATAAGCATTGTAAGCTATAATAGCTTTGATTTCCTGAAAGAGTGTCTCGAATCGATTCTTAAAAACCCTCCTTCAGTAGATTATGAGGTTATAGTGGTGGACAATGCTTCCATAGATGGAACTTCTGAATATATAAAAAAGAATTATTCCGGGATAAAACTTATATCAAACACCAGAAATACCGGGTTTGCTGCCGCAAATAATATAGCCGTAAAAAAAACAAACTCAAAACATATCCTTCTTATGAACAGCGACTGCAGGGTTTATGAAAAATCACTGGACAACCTGGTAGGATTTATGGAAAAAAATCCCACAGTTGGAATTGCCGGACCGAAAATAATAAATAGTGACGGAACCATTCAATTATCATGCAGGAAGTTTCCCTCTATATTTAATGCGGCTCTTCACACTATACTGGGAGATGTTTTTCCGCAGAATCCCTTTTCAAAAAGTTACAAGCTTGCCGGAGTATCCAGAGACAGGCCCTTTAAAGTAGACTGGGTTTCAGGGTCATGCATGATTATAAGAAGAGAAGCTTTAAATGAAACCGGTCTCCTTGATGAAAGATATTTTATGTATGTGGAGGACCTGGATATCTGTTACAGGATGTGGCAGAAGAACTGGGAGGTCTACTACTGCCCCGATGCTAAAATAATGCATCATATTGCAGGGAGCAGTGGCAGCGGGAAAATAAAATCAAGTTTCAGGATGCAGAGAAGCGTATTTCATTTTTTCTGGAAAAATTATAGAAGAAACTGGCGGGTTATTTTAATGCCCCTGCTTATATTGATTCTCGGGTTCAGGTTATTTCTTTCCATTTTGAAAAGTTTCTTTTCAAAGATAAAAAAAATACGCTTTTAAAGGTGGGGCTTCATTTGTTTTTATGGAATTTGACAGGTTCGGGTTTTTTAAATTTGGGATTTTATATTAAAATAATCACTAAACCTAAATTAATACAGGAGAAAAACTTTTGAAAATTCTAATAACCGGTGTTGCAGGATTTGTTGGGAGGCATCTCTGCTCATATCTGGCCGGTGATGATAATAATAAGATTATAGGTGTCGATCATGATTTTAAGGATTTCAATCCAGATAATTATGGTCAAAAAGTAGAGCTTGAAAAGGTGGGCCTGACAGACAGACAGAAAGTTTTCAATGTCATTAAAAAATTTAAGCCGGACCAGGTGTATCACCTGGCGGCCCAGAGTTCCGTGAGCCATTCCTGGGAAAACCCGGTGGAAACTTTCCGGATTAATGTTTTTGGGAGTATAAATATTTTAGAGGGTATGAGGAATTTTTGTCACAACTGCAGAATTCTTGTGGTGTGTACCGCTGAAGAATATGGTGAAACTGAAGGAGAGGACAGAGCAATTGACGAGAATTACATGATTTATCCCCAGAATCCCTATGCCATAAGTAAATCGGCGCTGGATTTTTTTTCCTCTGTGTATTTTAAAGCATACGGGCTTCCGGTATTTATAAGCAGGTCATTTAACCATATCGGGCCCGGGCAATCTGAGAAATTTGTTGCTTCGGATTTTGCAAGGCAGATAGCCTTGATTGAAAAAGGAGATAGACCTCCGGTAATAAAAGTGGGCAACATTGATGTTTACAGGGACTTCCTGGATGTGAGGGATGCTGTTAAAGCGTATTATTACATTGTAAATAAAGGTACCTGCGGGCAGGTTTACAATGTCTGTTCGGGAGAAAAGAGAAAAATATCTGATATACTGGATATACTTATATCTATGAGTAAAATAAAGGAAATAAGAGTTGAAATTGACAGAATAAAATTCAGGGCGATTGATGTTAAAATAATATATGGTAATAATAATAAATTAAAAACCCATACGGGATGGACCCGGGATTATTCTATTAAAGAATCACTTGAGGATACGCTTTACTATTGGAGACAAAAACTTAATCTGTAAATTAAAATAAAACTGGAAAGGGGCTAAATTGAAAGCAGTGATACTGGTAGGGGGTGAAGGGACGAGATTGCGCCCGATTACTTTTCTGAACCCAAAACCCATGCTTCCGCTTGTCAACAGACCTTTTATGGAAAATTTTGTTCTATGGATTAAATCCCATGGTATAAAAGATATAATTTTCTCTGCCGGTTACATGTCAGAGGTTTTTAAAAATTACTTTGGAAATGGGGAGAGATTTGGAGTAAGAATTACATTTGTTGAGGAAAAAGAGCCACTTGATACCTGTGGAGGGGTTAAAAATGTAGAGAAATATTTAGATAATGATAGTTTTATGGTATTTAACGGTGATATACTTTCGTCTGTTAATCTGACTGATATGGTAGCCTTTCATAGAGAGAAAGAAGCAGATATAACCATATCTCTGACACCTGTTGAAGACCCTTCGGCATACGGCCTTGTGCCTGTTGATGGTGAAGGGAAGGTATCGAAATTTCTGGAAAAACCGGGGCAGGATGAAATTATAACTGATTTAATTAATGCAGGGATATATATTATAGAGCCCCATGTAATGAAACTTGTACCGGAATGCGAAAGATATTCCTTTGAAAGGCAGCTATTCCCTGAAGTTCTGAAAAAGGGTTATAAAATCTTCGGCTATATTTTTAATTCTTACTGGATTGACGTTGGGACACCCATGAAATATTTAACGGCCAACCTGGACGTTCTGCTTAAAAAAATAGATTTTAAGTTCCCCGGTGAAGAAGTAATGGAGAATATATATATAGGTAAGAATACGGAGTATTCAAAAAGTAATTTTATCTCCGGGCCGATAGTTATCGGTGAGAACACAAAAATAGATAAAAATGCCAGAATATTACCCCTTGGCGTAATTGGGGATAGCTGCTTGATATCAGGAGGGACAGAGATATCTGAAAGTGTGATATTCAATAATTGTAAGATAGGCAGGGGGAATCACATAAAGAAAGCTATAATTTCTAATAATGTGAGCGTAAGAGATAACGTAATTATTGAAGACTATTCGGTTATTGGAGATAATAGCATTATAAGGGGAAATAACATATTAAAGAATGGTATCAGGATTGGTATAAATTCTGATATTATGGAAGGCCAGATTACTTTCTAAATCAGAATCCGGCTATTTAATTAGCGTAAAATTTTTTTAAA
This sequence comes from uncultured Actinomycetota bacterium, assembly GCA_964595565.1. Lineage (GTDB taxonomy): Bacteria > Actinomycetota > Humimicrobiia > Humimicrobiales > Humimicrobiaceae > JAQVEM01. The sequence goes on along the minus strand of CAZQQX010000006.1, from coordinate 30,151 downwards.
TTGAGTGGAGGCAGGGGAGAAATAATGGTAAAAACACTTATAACAGGAATTACAGGTCAGGATGGCTCTTATCTGGCAGAGTTCCTGCTTGACAGGGGTTATGAAATTTATGGCATGATAAGGCGTTCCTCGGTGGAAAATTTTGAGAGGATAAATCATATAAAGGACAGGATAAAATTTGTACAGGCTGACCTCCTTGACCAGCTGTCCATAATAGATGCTATAAAAGAATCGCAGCCTGATGAAATTTATAATCTTGCTGCGATGTCATTTGTGCCGACATCATGGAAGCAGCCGGTGCTGACCGGAGAATTTACGGGACTGGGGGTAACAAGAATGCTGGAAGCGGTGAGGCACATGAACAGGAAGATAAAATTTTATCAGGCTTCCAGCTCAGAAATGTTTGGAAAGGTGCGCGAAGTGCCCCAGAACGAAAAAACTCCTTTTTATCCCCGCAGTCCTTACGGGGTAGCCAAGGTTTACGGTCATTACATGACTGTTAATTACAGGGAAAGTTATGATATGTTCGCCTGTAGTGGTATACTTTTTAATCATGAATCACCCAGGCGCGGGCTTGAATTTGTTACCAAAAAAGTAACCAGTGGAGCGGCCAGAATAAAGCTGGGGCTGGCCGATGAACTGCTGCTCGGGAATCTGGATGCTAAGAGGGACTGGGGTTATGCAGAGGACTATATTGAAGCAATGTGGCTCATGCTCCAGCAGGATGAGCCCGGAGATTATGTTATAAGTACCGGAGAGACGCATTCGGTGAAAGAGTGGGTAAAGCTTTCTTTTCAGTACCTTGACCTTGAATGGGAGAAGTATGTAAAGGTTGATAAAAGATTTATGCGGCCGGCTGATGTAGAACTTCTGGTGGGAGATTCCACGAAAGCAAGAGAAAAACTGGGATGGAAACAAAAAACGAAGTTTGAGCAGCTGGTAAAGATTATGGTGGAATATGATTATAATAATTTAAAAAAGCTAATTTAATAATAAATTGATAAATAATTAATAAGTAAGTTTTGGGTTATGAATGAAATAAATATACAGTTTGGAACAGATGGCTGGCGGGGGATAATAGCTGAAAGGTTCACTTTCCGGGGAGTAAAAATTGTATCCCGGGCTGTAAGCAATTATCTTAATAAAAAGTCTGGCGGCAGAAGGAAGCCGCGCGTGGTGCTGGGATATGATACCAGGTTTCTTTCGGATCAATTTGCACGGACGGCGGCAGGTGTTTTTACCATGAATAACATAGAAACATATCTTTCAGAGAGAATCATACCCACTCCGGTTTTATCTTATGCAGTAGTTAATAAAAAAGCTGACCTGGGAGTTATGATTACTGCCAGCCACAATCCTTATTATTATAATGGCTATAAAATAAAAGGTTCTTTTGGCAGCTCGGCTACCATGGATATAATAAAGGGAATAGAAGTGGAATTAGACGAAGTTATGGGGAACATTGCAAGATATGAGAAATCTTTAAACTTTGAGGGTGAAGATGATGTTGATATAAAGGGATTTGATTTTTTGTCCGCCTACAGGGAAAATATTTTAAGCCAGATAGACAGAGATATTATAAAAGATTTGAATTTTAGTTTGCTGCTGGAGCCGATGTATGGCGCTTCCCGGGGCATATTCATTGATATCCTCAAGTCAATTAGCCGGGCAAATATTTATGAAATGCATTCAATTCTTAACCCGGGTTTTGGAGGCATAAACCCGGAGCCTATCGGGGATAATCTGAATGAGGCCAGGGAGGTTCTAAAAAATAAAGATTATAAATTAGCAATATGCCTGGATGGTGATGGCGACAGGATAGCGGCTCTCGGGGAAGACGGCAATTATATTAGTTCCCATCACCTGTATTCTATAATTTTATGGTATCTGGCACATGTAAAGAAAATAAAGGGTAAGGTAGTAAAGTCTGTGAACCTTTCATCAACAATTGATAAGATATGCGCCCGTTATAACCTGGAACTCGTCACCACTCCTGTGGGCTTCAAGTATATAGTAGAGGAAATAATGAAAGGCGGAGTTATCATGGGCGGTGAAGAAAGCGGTGGCCTGTGGGCAGGAGGGAGTATACCTGAAAGAGATGGAATGCTGATGGGATTAAAACTTCTGGAGATATTATCCACACTGGGTATGACCGTAAATCAGGTTCTGGAGAAGATTTATAATGAATTTGGTTATTTTGTATTTACCAGAATTGATTATGAGACCGATTTAAAGCAGAAGAAGAACCTCCAGGCTATTACCCTAAAGGGTATTCCCGGTGTACTAAAGGAAGCCGGAGTAAAGAATGTTGTTACCCTGGACGGGTATAAATATATTATGGAAGACGGCAGCTGGCTGATGATAAGACCCTCGGGAACGGAAGCAGTGGTAAGAGTATATGCAGAGGGTGACAGTGAAGAGAAAACAAATTATCTCCATAAACTGGGCAAAGCAATAATTGATAGCGCAATTTAATTAGAAAGAATTTCAGGAAAATAATTTAAGAAAGTTTATAGAGAGGCAGGTATTATGAATGTTCTTGATAATCTAAAAAAAATCAGAGAAATTGATACAGAAGGGATGCTTGAGGCTGAAGAAAATTTTTACCGGCAGCTGGTTGAAGCAAAAAAAATTGCGGACAGTGCAGATTTGAAAAAGGTAAAAGATAAAAAATTTGCCGGTATCGCTTTCCTGGGAATGGGAGGTTCTGGATTCGCCGGGGATATTATCAAAGCCTTAATAAGGGATGATATTTACATACCGGTAGAAATTGTTAAAGGATATAGCCTGCCTTTATTTATAAAAAAAGGATGGCTGGTCGTTTCCATAAGTTACTCCGGAAATACTGAAGAAACAATATCTGCAACCAATCAGGCACTTGAGCGTGGATGTGAGATTGTTATTATATGTTCGGGCGGCAGGCTGGAAAAAATTGGCAGAGTCAACGATAAAACTATAATAAAGATACCATCAGGGATGCAGCCCAGAGGTGCGATCGGTTATTTATTCTTTCCTACCTATCTTGCAATGGCTTATTTAGATTTGGTTAACATACCTTCCGGCGATATTGATGAAGCGCTAAATTTGATAAGGGAAAAGGCAGGCCTGTATAACAGGGAAGTGGAATCCGGTAAAAACCCTGCGAAGAAAATAGCCCTGGAGATTTCAGATTATCTTCCTATAGTATACGGAGCAGAAGGCATATTGAGCACCATTGCATACAGGTTAAAATGTGAGCTAAATGAAAATTCAAAAACCCCTTCCTGGTGCAATGAATTTTCGGAATTAAACCATAATGAAACTGTGGGCTGGGAGAGGTTAAAAGAGACTACAAAAAAATTTGTAATCCTGGTTTTTAGAGACAGGCCGGAATGGGTAAGAATGAAAACACGCATAGAAGTAACTTTAAGCCTGGTGAGTAAAAATGCAGGTAAGATAATAGAAATACCAGTAGAAGGAAAGTCAAAATTAGCAAAGGCATTGTCGGCCATGTATCTCGGGGATATAGCCAGTGTATATCTGGCACTTCTTAACGGGATTAACCCCGGTCCGGTAGAAAAAATAGAATCACTCAAAGCTGAACTTAAAAAGCTGGATAAAAGATAAATTAAGAAAAAGTAACAGGGCAAAAAGCCTGGAGAGGAAAGTTTAATGGAATTTGATGTAAAGGATATTAATCTGGCCGGAGATGGTAAAAGTAAGATAGAATGGGCGGCAATAGAGATGCCGGTGCTAAGGGGAATAAGAGAAGATTTTTCAAAAAAAAAGCCTCTTAAGAATTTAATCGTGGGAGCGTGTCTGCATGTTACTTCTGAAACGGCGAATCTTATGATTACTTTGAAAGCAGGGGGTGCCAGAGTTGCTTTATGCGCTTCCAATCCTCTGAGCACACAGGACGATGTTGCTGCTTCACTGGTAAAGGATTTTGGCATAAAAGTTTTTGCAGTGAAGGGTGAGGATAATAAGAGATATTACAGTCATATAAACAGTGTTCTTGATACAAAACCACGGGTTACCATGGATGACGGGGCAGACTTAATCTCTACCATTCACAGCAAGAGGAAAGAACTTCTGGAAGATGTATACGGGGGAACAGAAGAAACCACCACCGGAGTTATAAGACTTAAGAGCATGGAGAAAAAGGGGGTTCTTTATTACCCGATAATTGCTGTAAATGACGCAAGGACAAAACATTTTTTTGACAATCGTTACGGGACCGGGCAGAGTACGATTGATGGGATTTTGAGGGCAACGAATATATTGCTGGCAGGTAGAAAGTTCGTAGTGGCTGGCTATGGCTGGTGCGGCAGGGGTGTGGCTGCAAGAGCAAAGGGTATGGGTGCGTCGGTGATTGTACTTGAAGTGGACCCTTTGAAGGCTCTGGAAGCCAGGCTGGATGGATTTGATGTTATGAGCTCTACAGAAGCAGCAAAGATTGGAGACATTTTTCTTTCGGTAACCGGGGATAAAAATGCCATAGGAAAGGAAATTATAAAGAACTGCAGGGACAATACGATTCTGGCAAATGCGGGACATTTTGATGTCGAGATTGATTTAAAGTATTTGAATGCGAACAGTAAGTCAAAAAGAAAAGTAAGACCTTTTGTTGAAGAATATTTAATGAATGACGGCAGGAGGATATATGTGCTTGCGGAGGGAAGGCTGGTAAATCTCAGTGCTGCCGAGGGCCATCCGGCGAGTGTTATGGATATGAGTTTTGCAAATCAGTCTTTAAGCGCAAGGTACATATTTGAAAATAGCGAAAAACTTTCAAAAAAGGTTTACCCGGTTCCTGAGGAAATTGATAAAAAAATAGCTGAGCTAAAACTTAAAAGCATGGGAGTTAAAATAGACAGATTAACCAGTGAACAGGAGGAATATCTTAACTCATGGGAGATCGGGACTTAATTTCTAACAGTGAAGCACAGAGCAGGGTAAAAACCCTCATATGGGAAAATAATGTTTTAAAACTGGTGGACCAGAGAAAACTTCCTTTTAGAGAAACATACATAAACTGCCGCTCGGCTGAGAATGTTGCCAGAGCTATAAAGGATATGGTTGTAAGGGGAGCTCCGGCAATAGGTGTTGCCGCTGCTTATGGCGTTGCGCTGGCAGCGTTAAGGTATGGGGGTAAGAGTAAGAAAGAATTTAAAAGTTATATAAATAAAAGTCTAAAAATACTTGAGGAAACCAGGCCTACAGCCGCAAATCTATTCTGGGCACTGGATAGGATGAGAGGCGCGCTGTCCAGACATGTTGGCCTCGGAATTGATGAGACCAGAGAAAAAGTGATTGAAGAAGCCAGAGAAATTGAAAGGGAGGATTTAGAAATAAATTTTAAGCTGAGCAGGAACGGTATAAAAATTTTTAAAGAAACGGGTAAAAAAATTAAGATTCTTACTCATTGCAATGCGGGAGCGCTTGCTACTTCGGGATATGGCACTGCCATTGGAGTGATAAAAAGTTTAAACAAAGAGGGCAGGCTGGCCAGTGTAATAGTGGACGAGACCAGGCCATTTCTCCAGGGAGCAAGACTGACTTCATGGGAACTTTATCAGGAAGAAATCCCCTTTTTTATCATATCTGACAGCATGGCAGGATATTTTATGTCAAAAAAAGAGGTTGATGCTGTGATAGTTGGTGCGGATAGAATAGCATTGAATGGAGATACCGCAAATAAAATAGGTACCCTGAGTTTATCCATCCTTGCCCGTTTTTACCACATACCCTTTTATGTAGCCGCTCCAATTTCAACGATTGATATAAAAATAAAGACCGGAGATGATATTCCTATAGAGCAGAGGGACGAAAGAGAAGTAAGAGAAATTTCAGGAAAAACTATAATTCCGGAATTTATGCCGGTAAAGAATCCGGCTTTTGATGTTACACCGGCTGATAACGTAACTGCTATAATTACAGAGAGAGGCTTGATATATCCGCCTTATAAGGATAAGTTTATTAAAATTTTTGGAAATAAAAATTTAAACATAGAAAGTGGTGTTTGATAAAAGTGAAAAAAAACAAGGCTATGATACTTGCTGCCGGTCTCGGGACAAGATTGAGACCGCTTACTGACCTGATATCAAAGCCAATGGCTCCAATAGTAAATAGACCGGTTATGGAACATATTGTTAGACTTCTGGCGCGGCATGGTTTTACGGATATTGTCTGCAATCTTCACTGGTATCCGGATGAGATACGGAACTATTTTGGTGATGGTTCAAGGTGGGGCGTGAACATAGTGTATTCCTATGAAAAAGAACTTCTGGGTACTGCAGGGGGAGTAAAAAATGTGCAGGATTTTTTTGAGAATAATACGTTTCTGGTTATAAGCGGAGATGCTCTGACTGATATAGATTTAAAAGATGCACTGAAATTTCACAAAAAAAATGAAGGTATTGCTACCATGGTGCTAACTGAAGTTGGTGACACCTCTCAATATGGAGTAGTGATAATTGACGAAAATAATCAAATAAAGGGGTTTCAGGAAAAACCGTTGAGTGGCGAAGCTGAATCAAATCTGGCAAATAGTGGAATATATTTTTTTGAGCCGGATATATTTAATTATATGCCTCCGGGGGGTAAGTTCTGTGATTTTGGTAAAAATGTTTTTCCCTATCTTCTGGATAAGGATGTTACATATTATGGGTATCAGCACAGGCAATACTGGAACGATGTAGGAAGTCTGGACGAATACCAGCAGGGGAATTTTGATGCTCTTGAAGGCAAAGTGAATGTGAGCATTCCCGGGAAAAGAATAAAGGAAGGTGTCTGGATAGGAAAAAATTGTAAGATTCAGGAAGGGGTAATAATAATCCCGCCGGTGTGTATTGGAGATAACTGCACCATAAAAAAAGATGCAAAGCTTTTTGGCCCCATAATTCTTGGCAATAATACGATGGTAGATGAAAGGGCAGTGCTGTACAGAGGTATAAAATGGGGTAGCGGTTACATAGGAAAAGACGCGTCTCTGATTGGTGCTATTATAGGATATAATGCGAAGATAAAAGATAAAGCATCAATTCTGGAAAAGGCTGTTATAGGTTCAAAAAGTGTTATAAAGGATGGAATAAAAATTCATCCAAGTGTAAAAATTATGTCCAATGAGATAATTGATATTGATAAGAAAAATTCCGAAGAAGATTAATAAAAATTTATTGGATATCTTTAAAGATATTATTGCACCGCCATTGTGCGCAGTATGCGGAAGGGTCAGTCCTGAATTCCTGTGCTGCGAATGCTTATCCAGAATTAAAGAAATCAAAGACAACATATGCATTTATTGCGGCAGACCACTACCAGGAAATAAATTAAATGGAAACGCACCGGGTAGTTTGAAATGTAATTTAAGTAAAAATGAGGGCTTTAATTTTTTCATGCACAGGAGCTTTACCATATACAGAGGGGAAATAAAAAAGATAATAAAAAAATATAAGTACAATAAAATATATGCCCTGAAGGGGATTATTGGAATGTTACTCAAGCGTGCTTATGAAAGAAATTATAAATATGAGAAAATTGACTATATAGAGTCGGTTCCCGGGGAGCATATGGAAGTTCTCTGTGAATCGTTTTCAAAGTTAATTAAAATCCCATTTGCTGGTAATATAATAAGAATAAAAAAAGTTTTAAAACAGCAGGGCTTAAATTTGATACAGAGAAAAAATAATATAAAACAGGCTTTTAAAATTAAAAATTGTCTTCTTTATTACGGGAAAAATATTCTTGTGGTGGATGATGTCTGGACAACAGGAAGTACGTTGATGGAGATTGCCGATATATTAAAAAAAGCCGGTGCTGATAAGATTTATTTATTGACTCTGGCAAGGGGTGCATAGTGAAGCGTTCAGTGTTAAAAGGAACGGTAAAATGGTTCAGCCCGGAAAATGGTTTTGGATTTATAGAGCCGGAGCTGAAGGAACCGGGGGATGTTTTTGTTGAATACCCTGCCATACGAATGAAAGGTTTTAAGGTTTTAGAAAGAGGCCAGAAAGTAAAGTTTGAACTGGACAGGGACGACAGGGGTAATATTGCCAGAAAGGTAGTTATAGTAAAGTGATTTATTTATTACTGGATAAGGTATGCTATTATATGTTTTTTAAATTGTTTGTTTAATCTATAAAAGAGGAGGTAGATATTGTGGATTTTATAATTAGAAGTAGAAATATAGAGCTGGATGATAAGATAAAAAGCTATACAGAAAAAAAGATAAAAAATAAAATAGATAAGATTCTGGATAAGGTAATAAAACTTGAAGTAAAATTTATATTTGAGAAAAATCCGAGGATTAATTTAAATAATGTGGCAGAAGTTACTGTATTTACTTCAGGTTCGGTTATAAGAGCCACTGACTCCGGAGGAGATGTTTTTGAGGCGGTAGATAAAGTTAATAATAAGCTGGAGAGGTTAATAAAGAAGTATAAAGACAAGCTGGTAGATAAAGCCAGGAAAAGTAACGCCAGGAAAGAAGCCGGTGAGGTAGAAAAAATTGATCGAAAAATCGGAGACACCGAGGATAAAATTAGAAAATCAATAGTAAAGACAAAAACTTTTGCTTTGAAACCGATACCTCCTGAAGAGGCGGTACTGCAGATGGAGATGCTGGGGCATGATTTTTTTGTTTTTATTAATTCTGAAACCGAACGAACGGCGGTTGTGTACCGCAGGAAAGATAAGAATTATGGTTTAATAGAACCTTCTATATAATTTTTATATAATTGATTAACCCGGTTAAATAAATAAAGGGTGACAGCATATGTTTGAAAAAATGGCTAATATACTTAAATTTGGTGAGGGCAAGAGAGTAAAAAAATATAGTGAAATAATAAATGCTGTAAATAATCTTGAAAAAGATATTAGTTCTCTGCCGGATAGCAGGCTGGCAGAAAAGACATCAGAATTTAAGCAGAGATATGAAAATGGCGGAACATGCGAAGAATTAATGCCCGAAGCATTTGCGGTGGTCAGAGAGGTGGCAAAAAGGACTCTCAATATGAGGCATTTTGATGTGCAGGTAATGGGTGGGATAGTTCTCTTTGAAGGTAAAATTGCTGAAATGAGAACGGGCGAAGGAAAGACTCTGGTAGCAACCCTGCCCGTGTATTTAAATTCCTTTACAGGTAAAAGTACCCATCTGGTTACCGTAAATGATTACCTGGCAAGGAGAGATAGTGAATGGATGGGTGGAATTTATAAATTTCTGGGTCTAAAGGTGGGGCTTATTCAGCATGGCATGCAGGCTTTTGAAAAAAAGCAGCAGTACCGATCTGATGTGGTATATGGGACTAACAATGAGTTCGGTTTTGATTACCTGAGGGATAATATGGTAATGAGTAAAGAGGATATGGTGCAGAACGGCCACTGGTACGCAATTATTGATGAAGTAGACAGTATCTTAATAGACGAGGCGAGAACCCCCCTTATAATTTCCGGAGTTGCCCAGGGGACCACGGATATTTTTAAAAAATTTGCGTATATAGTTCCTCAACTGAAGATAAACGAAGATTTTGAAATTGATGAAAAAGCAAAAACGGCGGCTGTTACCGAAAATGGAGTGGAAAGGGTAGAGAGAATACTTAATATTGAAAATTTATACAGCCCGTCTAATTATTTATATATACATGCCTTAAACCAATCTCTTAAAGCTTATTACCTTTTTAAAAGAGATGTAGATTACATGATAAAGGATAACCAGGTTGTCATTGTTGATGAATTTACGGGCAGGCTCATGCCCGGAAGGAGATACAGCGAGGGACTGCACCAGGCGATAGAAGCAAAAGAAAGGGTGAAGATAAGAGATGAAAATCAAACCCTTGCCACAATTACAATTCAAAATTATTTTAGAATGTACGAGAAGCTGGCAGGAATGACAGGCACCGCGCTGACAGAAGCTGAGGAGTTCAGGCACATCTATAATCTTGAGACCGTGGTTATACCTACCAACAGGCCAATGATAAGAAAGGACCTTCCCGATTTGATTTATAAGACCGAAGAAATTAAATTTAATAAAGTAGTTGAAGATATAGTTTCCAGATATGAAAAGGGCCAGCCTGTTCTGGTGGGGACCATATCAATTGAGAAATCGGAGAGATTAAGCAGTATGTTAAAAAGAAGGGGTGTGCCCCACGAGGTTTTAAATGCCAGATATCACGAGAAAGAAGCAGAGATTATTGCCAGGGCAGGACAAAATAAAGCAGTGACCATTGCTACAAATATGGCCGGGAGAGGAACTGATATAGTGCTCGGGGGAGGAGTGGTTGAGCTCGGGGGTCTGCATGTGCTTGGAACTGAAAGGCACGAGAGCAGAAGGATTGATAATCAGCTCAGGGGTAGAAGCGGCCGTCAGGGGGATAATGGTTCAAGCCAGTTTTATTTAAGCACCGGGGATGATTTACTGAGGCTTTTCGGCTCCGAAAGAATCTATAAAGTAATGGAAGCTTTTAATTTTCCTGATGATTTACCTATCCAGAACGCTATGATTACGAGGTCTATTGAAAATGCCCAGAGGCAGGTAGAATCAAGGAACTTTGAGATAAGGAAGCATGTGCTTGAGTATGATGATGTTATGAATAAGCAGAGGGAAATAATTTATACTAAGAGAAAAAATATTCTTGAGAGGGATGACCTGAAAGAAATTATTCTTGATACAATTAAAGATGTAATAGAAAAAAGTGTTGATACCACTATAAATCCTTCAGATTATCCTGAAAAATGGGACCTGGACACTCTTTCCAGTCAAATGAGCCCTTTGTTTTCAGGAGATATTATAAGTGATGTCATAAACCGGGATAAAATAAGTGGCTGTAAATGGAATCCCGGAACTCTAAAAGAAAAGCTGGTAGAAAAAGCTTATAAAATTTACGATGAGAGAGAAATGAAATATACACCTGATGTTATGAGAAGACTGGAAAAAATAATCAGCCTGAATGTTATTGATAGTATGTGGAGAGGGCACCTTCTGGAGATGGACTATTTAAAAGAGGGTATCGGGCTCAGGGCCATCGGGCAGAGGGACCCCCTGGTTGAATACAGGAGGGAAGCATTTAATTTATTCAGGGAGCTTATAGATGAGATAAAGTTTGATACTGTAAGGTTATTATATAATGTCAGGGTGGTTAAAAAAGAGGAGCAGGAGAAAATGGGGGTTGAAAAACCTGTCGGGGTGGCTAATTTAACTGCAAGCGGGCCGTCAAAAACCGGTGCCAGCACCAGGCAGGCTGGCACGGTAACCAGGAAAAAGAAAATAGGCCGCAATGACCCCTGCCCCTGCGGGAGCGGTAAAAAATATAAAAATTGTTGCGGAAGGTATGTAACGTAATATAAATAAAATATACAGTTTAAAAAACAAATAAGTTTAAATTAATATGTAAATATATATAAAAAAGTACAAAATTATGTAAAGGTAAACGGAGGTTTTAATGATAGAGGATAGCAGACTTAGATTAGATAAAATACTTAAAAAGCTGGTTTTTTTAAAGAACTGTCTTTGAACTGGATAAAAAAAATGTCAGGTTAAAAGAACTTCAGAAGGCAGCCCTATCGGAGAATTTCTGGGATGACAATACAAAAGCACAGGCTATAACCAGGGAAATTTCTGAAATCAAGGAAGTAGTAGCTAAAATTGAGGACCTGGAAGAAAAAATAGGAAATGCAGAACTGGCACTGGAAATTCTTGTAAGCGAAGAAGATAGCAGCCTGGAGAAAGAATTAGAAGAAACTCTGGATGATATTGAGAAACTGCTGGCTGACCTGGAAGAGAGCCTGGTTTTAAATGATAAATACGATTCATACCCTGCGGTGGTAACCATTCATCCCGGCGCAGGGGGGACGGAATCACAGGACTGGGCAGAGATGTTACTTCGTATGTACAGGCGCTGGATTGATAAAAAGGGATTCTCGCACAGTATTAATGATTACCAGAGCGGTGAGGAAGCAGGAATAAAAAATGTAACTTTTACTGTTACCGGTAAGAATGCTTATGGTTTGCTAAAGTCGGAGAAAGGAATTCACAGGCTGGTTAGAATCTCACCCTTTGATTCATCCCGGCGAAGGCATACTTCTTTTGCTTCCGTGGATGTAGTGCCGTTAGTGAATAAGGATATTGACGTAAAATTAAATAAGGAGGATTTAAAAGTAGAAACCTTTAAATCAAGCAGTGCGGGCGGCCAGCATGTCAATGTAACAGATTCAGCGGTAAGGATTACTCACCTGTCAACAAACATAGTTGTTCAGTGCCAGAATGAGAGGTCGCAGATACTTAACAGGCAGACTGCCGTCCAGATTTTAAGGTCAAAATTATTCGAGCTTGAGAGAGAGAAAAAAATTGAAGAAATTAATAATCTAAGGGGAGAAAAGAAAGATATTGGATGGGGTAACCAGATAAGGAGTTACACCCTCCAGCCCTATCAGTTAATCAAGGACCACCGAACCGGAATTGAAATTGGCGACGTCCAGTCGGTGCTGGATGGAGATATAGATTTATTAATCAGGGGTTTTCTTGAAAAAAAATTATACAAAGCGTAAACTCTCTATTAAAAATCAGGATGACTGGGAGAGGTAGCTACAGTTGAATATGATTGAATTTAAAAATGTTAGTAAAATATATGAGGATAATACAGTTGCCCTAAAAAATATTAATCTGGTTATGAAGAAAGGTGAATTCCTCTTTCTGGTGGGACCGAGCGGTTCCGGTAAATCCACCTTTATAAAATTGATTATAAAAGAAATTAACGAAAGCAGCGGAAGCATATTTATTGCAGGGAGAAATATATGCAACCTGAAACCCGGGAGAATTCCTCAGCTGAGAAGAAATGTAGGATGTGTTTTTCAGGATTTTAAACTTCTGCCGAACAGAACTATTTTTGAAAATGTGGCATTCGCTCTTGAAGTAATAGGAAAACCGGGTTATGAAATAAAAATTCAGGTACCGCAGGTTCTAAAGCTGGTGGGCCTGCATAACAAATTAAATTCATATCCCCATCAGCTGTCAGGCGGCGAGCAGCAGAGGGTCTCAATTGCGAGAGCATTTGTTAACAGACCGCCCATACTTCTTGCTGATGAACCAACCGGGAATCTTGACCCCACGACATCCGAGGGAATTATGAAGATACTTTCCCGGATAAATCTTATTGGCACTACCGTGCTCATGGCTACGCATGATAGGAATATTGTAAATTCAATGAGGAGAAGAGTTGTGGAGCTGGAAGAAGGAGAGATAATAAGGGACCAGAAGAGAGGGGTATACGGAGACTGATGGTAAAACCAAAATATTTTTTTAGTGAAACTTTTATCAGCCTCAGACGCAACTTTTTTATGGGATTCACAGCTATTACTACCGTAGCTATTACTTTATTTATAGTGGGGCTTTTTTCACTGATAGTTTATGACGTACAGGGCATCATAAAGTCAGTTGAAAGCGATGTTGAGCTGGCTGTATATCTTGAAGATGATATTTCCGAAGAATTAAAAGATTTTATCCAGCAGGAGATATTAAGCTGGGAAGAGACTGGTTCTGTAAATTATGTATCCAAGGACCAGGCACTTGAAAGATTCAGACAGCAGAACGAGGGAAGTGATATCCTTAAAGAAATAGAAGGCAATCCTCTTCCGGCATCTTTTGAGATAGCATTGAAAAGCCCTGAAAAAATTGACCGGGTGGCACTCCGTTTTTATGATAAAGATGGAAATTTCATAGATGGAATTAATGACGTAATATATGGAAAAGAATATGTTAATAAGCTTTTTTCTATTACTGCAATTATTGGCACCATAGCATTGCTTATAATATTGGTGCTGCTGCTGGCAGCTATCGTTTTAATATTTAATACCATAAGACTCTCTATTTATGCACGCCGGAAGGAAATAGAAGTTATGAAGCTTGTGGGCGCCACTAACTGGTTTGTAAGAATACCTTTCCTGTTTGAAGGATTTTTTGAAGGATTTACCGGAAGTATTATCTCAATTATACTTATGTATTTTATCAGCAATTTCCTGTTAATTAAGGCCGAGAGAATAATTGCTGATACCATGCACATCAAAGAACTGTCAATAATTGGCAGCGGTAATGTTATATTTTATGTTTATATCGGGATAGCGATACTGGGCGGACTCATCGGTATTGTAAGCAGCGGCATTGCCTTAAGAAGATATGTTAAAACTTAGTACCTTAAAAATTAGAAGTTTTAAATTTTTAACAATTAGTATTAAAATAATTGCAATAAAAAATGAAATAGAACGATGGTTAAAAGTAAAAATATTATAGCAATATTCATAGTAATAATTATAACACTCACCAGTTTCACTTTTTTATCTTTTTCCATGCCCGAACCTGTTTATGCCCAGACCCTTGAGGAAGAACTGGAGCAAATACAGGAAGAAAGAAAACAAACCCAGGAAAAAATTGAAGAGGTAAAAAAGACAGAGGCACAGTATAGAAATGAAGTGCAACAGGTGGAAGAGAATCTGCTCGGGGCGCTTTCGGAACTTGAAGACCTTAACAGTGAATTATCCCATGCAAAAAGTGAAGTTGACAAAACCACTATAGAAATGATTCTAAAAGAGGAAGAATTAAACCGGATAGAAGATGAACTTGAAGAGAAAGTAAAGGTGCTAAATGAAAGGGTTGCAGCTATTTACAAGAACGGGAAGGGCAATGTACTTGAGATTATACTTAATGCAGAAGATTTTCTTGACTTTATATCAAAATTAAAAATCATGAACCTTTTTGCCGAGCAGGATGCCAGAACTGTTATTTCAATAAAGGAGAAAAGGGATGCAACTATAGGGATAAAAAAATCCATAATTGATTTGAGGGAGAAGCAGAAAGAATACCAGGAAAAAGTTGAAAAGCTGGTAGCAGAAGCCGAACAGAAAACCAGCGAAATTGAGGACCTGTACGGCGAAAAAAAGAGCCTGCTCTCAAAGACCACTGCCAATAAAAATGCTCTGATACGGATGGAGAAAGAACTTGAGATTAAGGAAGCAGAGGTTAAAAGAATTCTTGAGAGCTATAAATATGGTTCCGCACCCTCCGGTAAATTTATGTGGCCCGTGGCAGGCAGGATAACATCGGGTTTTGGCAACAGGATCCATCCTATATTCGGAGTATGGAGGTTTCATTCAGGTATTGATATAGCGGCTCCCTACGGAACGCTGATAAAGGCGGCAGATGGTGGCCAGGTTGTCCAGGCCGGTTATTTCGGTGGGTATGGTTATTCTATTATGGTTTATCACGGGGGAGGTTTTGCCACCTGGTATGCTCATCTCTCCAGCATCCGTGTTTCAGTAGGTCAGTTTGTTGAAAGAGGGCAGGTAATAGGGCTGGTTGGCTCCACCGGCTGGAGCACAGGACCGCACCTTCATTTTGAGGTCAGGATAAACGGGGCTGCGCAGAACCCGCTTGCTTATTTACAATGATAGCCTGAATATTTAAGATAATTTACAGGGTGATATTTAAATGAAGAAAAATGTTTTGAGGGTGATAGTTTCAATAGTCGTAATTATATTTGTATTTTCTGCCGGGGTATGGACGGGAGTTAGTTTTGATTTTTTGAAGGATTACCTTAAGAAATGGCAGAGTAATATTAGCGGAGAGGATTACGATAGCGACGTTCCAGACAGCAATCTGGATGAAGCAGACAGTCAGTATCGCAGGGATACTATTGAGGAAGTCATGGGACTGATTCTGGGTAATTCTATGAAAGAAGAAAGCGAGGAAGCCCTGCTCCAGGCGGCTATTGAAGGTATGCTTTTGTCTCTCGGCGACGATTATGCAGAATATTTTACAGATGAAGAATATGAAAAAATTATGGAATCATATAGCGGGACTATGAGTGGAATAGGCGTTGTAGTCACCCTTGATGATGAAGAAAGAGTGGTGGTTGTAAGAGTGATTGAAGGTACCCCGGCTTATGCGTCAGATATAAGGGAAGGAGATATCATAACCAGAGTTGAAGGTGTGGATATAAAAGATATGGACCTTGAAAAAATAGTGGCTATGATTAAAGGTAAAGAGGGTACCGATGTCAATCTTACTATTTACAGGCCTTCTGATGACAGTACTTTTTTAGTAACTGTTACCAGAGCAAAGTTTGATATTCCGAATTTAATAACTGATATTTATGAACAGGAAATAGGCTATGTCTGGTATTATGATTTTCAGATAAGCGGGGTAGAACAGCTTGATAAAGAGATACAGAGATTAATTGACAGTGGTGCCAGGGGCCTGATACTGGATTTAAGAAATAATCCGGGTGGCGCATGGGATGACGCTGTTAGCGTTTGTGATTTATTTTTAAATGAAGGTAAGATTGTTACAGTTAAGGGAAGATTGGATAATGAAGAAAGGTCAGAAGAATTCTTTGCGCGTGAAGGAAAATATACTGAAATACCCATGGTGGTATTAATCAATGGTTACTCGGCAAGTGCTTCAGAGCTCGTTGCAGGAGCGTTAAAGGATAACGACAGGGCTGTTCTGGTAGGGGAGAGGAGCTTTGGTAAAGGTCTGGTACAGGCGCTTTATGAGCTTTCGGATGGTTCGGGGGTTAAATTTACCACCGCTGAATATTTTTTACCATCCGGAGTTTCAGTTGAAGGGGTGGGAATAAGGCCCGATATAGTGATAGAGCTTGAACTGGATGCCGGGGAAGATATCCAGTTAAATAGAGCCATAGAAGAGATGGAACTTATATTAAGTGATAATAAATGAGTAAACCAAAAAAGAAAAAAGATTCTGAAGAAGATAAGAAAATAATTGCTCAAAATAAAAAAGCCTTAAGGGATTTTTTTATTTTAGATACTTACGAAGCCGGGATAGAACTGCAGGGATGTGAGGTAAAATCCATTCGTAATCATAGGATAAATCTAAAGGATAGTTATAGCCGGATAAAAAAAAACCAGTTATTTCTTTATAATATGCATATATCACCTTATGATAAAAGCAGGGTATCGGAAATAGACCCCACCCGTACGAGAAGACTTCTCATGCACAGAAAAGAAATTGACAGAATAGAAGGAAAGTTAACTGACAGAAGCCTGACACTGGTTCCGTTAAAAGTATATTTTAAGAAAAACAGGGTCAAAGTTGAGCTTGCTCTGGTCAAAGGAAAGTTAAAAAGAGATAAGCGCAGGGATATACAGAAAAAAGAGCAGGAGATTGAAATAAAAAGGGCTTTGAAAAATTATTAATTTTAGTATAATATACAACCGGTGTTTAGAAGGATGCCTTCCCTGAGTTTATGGGGGCGATCCGGGTTCGACGGTGATAGGTTGAGCTTAAATTGCAAGTCGAGTATCAGAACTCGTAAATAACTGAAATAAACATAAACGCTAATGATAATGAATTAGCCTTAGCAGCTTAATATAAAGTTGCTACGTCTACGGAAAGTTTCCTGTGCTTTTCGATAGGCGCCGTTTAGCAGGATACTCTGATATAGTTCGCCTGCGGTAGTATCAGGGGAAACATTACGCGGGCTGGCTTGTTTAATCGTGTTCACACGAGTAAAAAAGTGAGATTTAAAATATGGACTAAACTTGTAGATATTTAAGTGGCGATATCTCCGGACGCGGGTTCGATTCCCGCCGCCTCCACCATATTAGCACCCGGCAATCCCATGGGTTCCATATGTTTTAGAATTAACCTTTGTGGGCTGAAAATCCCAACTTTCATTCTGCTTGTGATTTACTTCGCCTGCAGGGGAAAACAAAGGCGTAAAAAGGCCCTTGACAAAATGAACGTGCAGGATTTATAAACTTTTTTGCGAAAAAAGAAATGTTCAAATATGTCTGTTATCTCAGAGCAGGTGCTGTTTATACTGCTTCAAAACATGCAATAGTAGGTTTAACTAAAAATGTTGGGTTCCAGTACGCTAAAAAGGGTATTAGGTGTAATGCTATAGTTCCGGGCGCAGTAGAGAACAGTATAGGGGATACAATAACTGAACCGAGCCAATTCGGAATGGAAAGAGCCACCCCGGGTATGAAGCTTAACCCCGGGGCTGGAAAATCTAAAGAAATTGCTTCCATAGCCTTATTTTTAGCAAGTCAGGACTCCAGCTTTGTAAATGGAGCAGTAGTTATTGCGGATGGCGGTTGGAGCGCTTATTAGAAAAGGCAGGTTAAGGAGCTTTGAAGCTCCAGGAGAATAATTAACCTGGATAGGAACAGGCTTGTTTTTAAACCTATCCAGACTAATTATTATGGTGCAGTAATTAATATGGGTAGAATACATATTAAGTCTGTAGTTTTTTTATCGCAGGGTGGGCAGCCCTAATAAATTATTATGATGTGATTGTAGTAGGTGCCGGTCTGACTGATTTAACCTGTGCAGCCTACATGAATAAAAATGGTGTCCGTGCTCTAATCTATGAAAAAACTCCCAATACAGGAGGGCTGGTAAGTTTTTTTAGCCTCCATGGTATCTTTTTGATTAAGGCATCAGGGCTTTTGAAAATTCAGGAATACTGTTTTCAATGTTAAAAAATAGGGCATTTAAGATATAATAATTTTCTGCAGGGTATCTGCATTTTCTACTGCATAGCCGTGAACGTCATTATTAAAAAATACAAATAATTCATACCCTTTTTTATGGTATTTAAGCACTATCTCTGCAAAATTTTTTAGTTCTTTATCTGTATATCTGGATGAATACAGGGTTTTACTGCCGTGCATTCTTATATAACATATCTTTCCTGTAGCAATGTCATAAAAAGGAAAGTCAGGTGAAGAATTAATTACTATTCCGCAGTTATTATTGTCCAGGAGTTCAAATATATCATTATCAAACCAGGAGTCATGCCTGAACTCAAAGACATATCTGTATTTATCCGGCAGCAGAGATAAAAATTTTTTTAATTTTTTTTTATCTCTGTGCTGATTACCCGGCAGCTGGAATAAAAAAATTCCAAGCTTTTTACCGAGCCCTGTGGAATGGTCAATTAGCCTGCTAACAGCGTCATCACAATCATTTAATTTTTTAAGGTGAGTTATATACCTCGAGGCTTTAACCGAAAAGGTAAAGCTTTCAGGTGTACTGGAGGACCAGTTACGGAAGGTGTTTTTACCGGGGAGCTGGTAAAAAGTATTGTTTATCTCAACTGAATTAAATTTTTTTGAATAATAGCTAAGCCATTCTTTCTGAGACAATTCTTCAGGATAAAACTTTTTTTTCCAGCTTTTATAGTTCCAGCCTGATGTTCCTATAAATATTTTATGTTTATGAGCCATTATTAAATTATTTTTCTTCCAGTTCTTCGATGGTTTTATTGCTTATAACCGAATTGGGCTCGGTCTTTACCGGATTTCTTCTGGCATCTGCATAGCTATCTTTCATTTTTATCAGGAGCCACCGGCGGTCGGTTTCCTGATTTTTCCCGGTTCTGATTAAGGCATAGCCACCCTTTAATTTTTCTCCATCAATAAAAATTTCTAACCTACCTTTCCGGTAGGCCTCTTTAAGAGAAATGTTATCTTTTAGATTTTTATAGGTTCCTTTATCCCAGACAATAACAGTTCCTGCCCCATACTGTCCGGCGGGGATTACCCCCTCAAAGTAAGCATAATCAATAGGGTGGTCTTCAGTGGGTACTGCGAGTTTCTTCTGCGAAGGGTCAGCAGAAGGCCCTTTTGGGATTGCCCAGGATTTAAGAACCCCGTTTAATTCCAGCCTTAAATCATAATGCAGATTGCTTGCCTTATGTTTCTGGATAACGTAAATAAGATTATTGCTTTTGCCTTTCTTTATTTTAGCTCCAGGCTCGCCGGTTTTTCCAAAATCTCTTTTTTTCTTATACTGGTCCAGGTCATTCATAGAATTAAGAAATATAATTTATTTTCTTTATCTTTTAATTTTAGAAGCAATTGGGAATTTTAACAAGAATACAGATTTATTATAGGTACCCTTATTTTTCATTACCGGGCAATAAATCGCGGGCCGTAAAATTATAAAAGAATAATAGTATTAACCATTAATAAGGAAAGAGAAAAGAAAATATAATAATAATGATAATATTAATATTAATGAAAGCAGTCCCTAAAACTTATTTTTGCAATTTCTGACATACAGGACAGTAATAGGTAGACCTGTTGTTAATTTTTATCCTTTTAATTTTCCCGCCACATTCATACGGACAGTCTGCCTCTATTTTTCTTTTAAGTATGAGCCAGTTATCAGGGAATTTGTCTATATCAACTTTTCTATCTATTGCAGTCCTTAATATTTTAAGAGTATTCCGGTGTAATTTCTTAATGGATTCATCACTGAGGCTATCGGCTCTGGTTTCAGGATGAATACCGGACTGGAACAATATCTCATCAGCATACATATTTCCCACTCCTGCAATAACTGACTGGTCAAGGAATGCTGATTTTATCTTTTTTTTGTTTTTAATTTTTTTGCTGAATGTCTTAAGATTTATGTCCAGTGCATCTGGCCCTAATTTTTTTTGTTCTATAAAAGATTGTTTTGAATCAACCAGAAAAATTTTTCCCAGTTTTCTCACGGATATATATGAAATTGCTGAATCCCTAAATTCAAAATGGGCCCTGGTATGTTCGGGGATATTATTTTTATTCTTCTGATAAATAAAATTTCCAGTCATGCCAAAATGAAAGACAACCCATTTTTCCTTGCTGGTCTTTGCAAAAAGATATTTTCCCTGCCTTTCCGTGGTGATGAATTTTGAGCCCGTAAGGCATTCTTTAAAAGATTGTATGCCGGTATTCTTTATTATTTTAGAATCCAGTCTTTTAACATTTATAATCTCCTTATTTAAAGAAGTATGATAGAAAATGCGCCTGAAGTGTTCTACATCAGGTAACTCCGGCATATTTAACCTCCAATGACCGCCGTATTTAATTTTACTATAGTTTTTAATTGATCCTGCCAGGCCCTGCTGCTCTAATGGTAGTTATTATATTTATAATAGCAGAACAGCTTATTTTTGTTACAGAGTTCTATCGGAAACTGTTTTAGATTACCGGTATGGTTTCAGATAGTAAAGAATATCCCGGTCTTTCTCTCTATAACAGGTCTCTGGCTATTTTCTACTGCAAAGGCAAAGAGTTTAATTATTATACAGTAAAAATTTTGTTAAAAGTAAAACTTAAAAAAAGAGGGTTTATATGATATTTTAAATATAAAGATTTTTATAAAACTTTTTATTTAATTAATTAATTAATTTCTACCGGTCTTCTTATAGATAATTAGAAGCAGAAAGGCGCACTAGCCTGATGAGAGTTGAGCTAATTAAAAGGATTAAGGAAACCAGGGATACATTTTCTTTTATTTTTAAACCAGAAAAGGAAATATACTGGAAAGCCGGTCAGTTTGTTTTTTATCGCATACCCCACAGGAATCCTGATAGCAGAGGGATAGAAAGGCATTTTACCATATCTTCTGCTCCCCATGAGAAAAATATTATGCTTACCACCAGGTTTGATTTTAAAAAAGGGAGTTCTTTCAAAAGGGCTCTTTATAATCTGGAGCCGGGTAGCATTGTTGAAGCATCTGATATCCAGGGTGATTTTACAATTAAAAGTGAGGATAAAAAATTTGTTTTCATAGCCGGGGGCATAGGTGTTACTCCCTACCGTTCTATTATGCTTGATCTTGCCCATAGGGGCAGGGGTCCTGATATAACTGTGCTTTACGGGAACAAAAACATGGATATTGTTTTTAAGGATGTTCTGGACGGGCTGGCAGCCAGTAATGACTGGCTGGATTTAAATTACATAATTGAGCCACGATTAATAGACAGTGATGTAATAAAAAGAAGTGTCAGTGATATCTTTAACAGTGTTTATTACACCTCAGGACCTCGAAAGATGGTAGAGATAATAGTAAAAACCCTGCTGGAAATGAATTTAAAAGAAGAGAATATGATAGTAGATTATTTCCCCGGTTACGGAGATTAAATTAACTTAATTTGAAGTAGATGAATGCAGGATATGAAATTTATATGAACGGAATAGTAATACAGTAATTTTCCCCGGTTATGGGAGCTCAGCGATACAATGAAACAAAAAATTAAAATTCCACTTCCGGTAGGCGGAATCCCACTTCTTTTAAATGGTAACCTCATTTCTTTTTTTGGCTGGTAATGGCGGAGCAGGATTTTTATACCTGCATTTAAATAAAGATTGTCGCCGGGGAAGGAGAATATTAAGGAGGAAAAATATTATATGTATGACGTAATAACAATAGGGTCAAATACCACTGACGTATTTGTTTATACCGATAAGACCAGATCATTTTATATAAGGACGCTTAACGAAGAAGAGCACTATATATCCTATCCTGTAGGGTCAAAATTATTGATAGATAAACTTGATTTTTATATCGGGGGCGGTGGAACCAATACCGCAGTTTGCCTTTCGAGACTGGGATTAAAGACGGGATACATCGGTAAACTTGCAAAAAATATAAGGTCAATGGATATTCTGGAGAACCTGAAAAAGGAAAAAATAGATTTTCTGGGGGTTGAGGATAATTATAAAAATTACAGAACAGGCTATTCTGTTATTCTTGATAGTCTGGAGAAAAGGAGAACCGTGCTCGTCTACAAGGGAATAAATGATTTTCTTTTCTATGATGAAATTGACCTGAAAAAAATAAAAACCCGGTGGCTCTGTATGACCAGCATGATGGGAGAATCTTTTAAAACCATGGAAAAACTTTCCCGTTATGCCGTGAAAAATAATATAAAAATATTGTTTAACCCGAGCAATTATCTGTGTGAAAAAGGCGTGGACTTTTTAAATGAAATCATTAAAAACACCACTATTCTTGTACTTAATGAAGAGGAAGCGGATATTCTGGTAGGTAAGAAGAGAAAATCAAACAAGCTGAGGTCCTTAAAAGAGCTTGGCCCGGGGATAGTGATAATAACTGACGGAGCCGGACCTGTCCACTGCATGGATGATAAAAACAGGCGTTTCATATTATATCCCCCAAATGTTAGGGTGGTGGAGACTACCGGCGCCGGGGACTCTTTTGCAGCCTCGTTTCTGGCCGGCATTATTAAAAATAAAGGTGTTGGATATGCCCTTAAACTTGCTGCGGTAAATTCAAAATCTGTATTGCAGTACAGGGGCGCGAAGGAAAAATTACTTACATACGAGCAGGCAGAAAAAGAAGTTCTAAAAACAGAAGTAAAAATAGAGAGAACAGATTGACCCCTTTAATTTATTAATATTACACGGAACTGCTGTATGAATATAGATTTAATATCCCCGGAGTAGCAGGAAATAATGCCGGTAGCTAATAGTATGTTAGGCGCTATCGTTGTTACACAGGTATTTAATTTAATATAATAACTGGTTGCTGTGGCTGATAAAGCTAGCGAATGAAGGAGTATTTTTATGTACAGGGTGGTATTTATAAGGCATGGGCAGAGCATCTGGAACAAAAAGAAAATTTTTACCGGATGGTCTGATGTGGACCTGACCCCCGGGGGTATAAGAGAGGCCAGAAAGGCGGCTTTTATTTTAAAAAAAGAAGGATTATATTTTGATATTGCTTTCACCTCCTATCTTAAGAAAGCAATAAGGACACTGTGGACAATCCTTTACCGGATGGACCTGATGTGGATACCGGTAAGGAAGAGCTGGAGGTTGAATGAGCGGCATTACGGGGCACTTCAGGGCCTCAGCAAGCCCGGAACTGCCAGGAAATATGGAAAAAATAAAGTCATGATGTGGCGGAGAAGCTACGATGTAAAACCCCCTGCCCTGGATGTTAGAGATAAAAGGTACCCGGGTAACGATATTAAATACAGAAATGTGGATAAAAGTTTACTTCCTGTTACCGAGAGCCTGAGAGATGTTCAGGAAAGATTAATTCCTTACTGGGCAGATGATATTATTTCCGAAGTAAAAAAGGGTAAAAAGGTGCTGGTAGCGGCTCATGGAAACAGCCTGAGGGCTCTGGTTAAATATCTGGATAATATATCTGACGAGGATGTCATAGAGCTTAATATCCCTACAGGAATACCTTTTGCTTATGAATTTGATTCTGATCTCAAGGTTACCGGACATTATTACTATGGTGACCCGGAAGGAGCAGAAAAGAAAATTAAAAGTGTCGCGGGAGAACTGAACTGATTGCGCAGGATGAGAAAATTGTAGATAGATATTGTTATTTCCGGGCTGACAGATAGCACATATATTTTATAAATCCTTCTCTTATTAATTATCAAAGAGTGATAGTAAATAAACGCGGGAAACGGTTAAAAAATAAAAAAAGAAGTATTAAATCTTAACTTAAAACTATGGATTATAAAAAAGATTCAAATTATAATTGGATGGGGATTTGAAAGGTGCGGGGACATCTTTTTTAAATATTAAAGGCATTATTTAGTTATTAACATGAAGTTTTTTTAATTTTTTTTAATTGGTCTTAAAAAGGAGTAAAAATAATGAAAGGAAGAACAGTAAACGCAGGTATTTTAAACGTCAGAAAAAAAGGAAGCGGCGTTTTTAGAGAAGGAATTCACATGCTACCGGGGGTATCCCTTATGATGGCCTCAGGGGTTATTAAATCCTTAAAAGATTTAGACAGGCCCTTTGTGACCATAGTAAATTCTTACACCAATCAGATTCCCGGCCATGCTCATCTTGATAGACTGGGGGCTATTTTAAAGGAGGAGTTAGAAAAGAAGGGCGTGAATGTCTGGTATGCAAATATTGGTGGAGCAGTCGGAGATGGAATAGCTATGGGGCATTTTGGAATGAAATATTCTCTGCCCTCAAGGGAGCTGATTACCGACCAGATAGAAACTATTATTGGCGCCCATCCGCCGGATGCCTGGATCGGCCTGGGCAACTGTGACAAGATTGTTCCTGCCATGTACAATGCTATGGTAAGGATTAACATACCCTCACTGTATGTTAGCGGCGGCCCGATGTTAAGTGGATTGGGCAATACAGACTTAATTTCAGTTTCCGAAGCTGTCGGCCGTTGCAGCAGTGGAAAAATGAAAAAAAGAGAACTGGAAGAGCTGGCCGAGGCTGCATGTCCCGGTTACGGGAGCTGTGCGGGTATGTTTACTGCAAATTCAATGAATTCACTGGGAGAAGTACTGGGGTTCGCCTTACCGGGCAATGGTACCATACCTGCTACCGAAAGAGTAAAGGGAGAAAAGAGGCAGTTTCAATTGAATCCTGAAAGAATAAAACTGGTCAGGGAAGCAGCAAAAAAACTTATCTTTCTTATGGAAAACAAAATCAGGCCCCTGGATATTTTAAATAAGAAATCTATTGATAATGCCTTTATTTTAGACATGGCCATGGGGGGTTCGACAAATACGGTCCTGCATCTTCTGGCTCTGGCACACGAAGCAGGTATAGATTATGACCTGGGGTATCTTAATAAGCTGTCAAAAACGACTGCTAACGTGGTCAGGGTTTCACCCTCCAGGCCGGAGATTCACATGGAAGATATTAACAGAGCAGGGGGCGTGGGCGCTATTTTAAGAACCGTTTATGAAAGCGGAAGCTCCAGGCTTGACCTTGAGGCTAAAACTGTTTATGGAAAGTTAGGAGATTATGTATTAAAAACCCCGGGACCCGATGGAGAA
This sequence comes from uncultured Actinomycetota bacterium, assembly GCA_964595565.1. Lineage (GTDB taxonomy): Bacteria > Actinomycetota > Humimicrobiia > Humimicrobiales > Humimicrobiaceae > JAQVEM01. The sequence goes on along the minus strand of CAZQQX010000006.1, from coordinate 4,580 downwards.
GTAATCCGTCCTCAAGAGAATGCTTTTTCTCCAGAAGGAGGGCTGTCGGTTCTTTTTGGGAACATAGCAAAAGATGGCTCTGTTTTAAAGACAAGCGGGGTAGACAAAGATATGCTCTGTTTTGAGGGAAAAGCTCTGGTTTATAATTCTCAGGAGGAAGCTTTAGAAGCTATCTTAAAAAATAAGGTTAAAGACGGCGATGTGGTGGTCATACGTTACGAGGGGCCCAGGGGAGGTCCGGGGATGCAGGAAATGCTTGCACCTACCGCAGCAATAAGAGGAGCAGATATAAAAGCGGCTTTAATTACCGATGGTCGTTTTTCGGGAGGTACAAGGGGGCTCTGTATCGGTCACATATCTCCGGAGGCTGCCAGCGGTGGCGAAATAGGGCTGATTGAGAATGGTGATATAATTGAAATAGACGTCAATAATCATAAAATAAATGTTAAACTTTCAGAAAAAGAATTAATGAAAAGAAAAAAGAAGATTGCTCCCTTTAAATCAAAAGTTACAGGCGGGTGGCTGGCAAGATATTCAAAATTTGTAGAGAGTGCTGATAAAGGAGCTGTTATGTCCCTTTGATAATGAAAAGTAAGTTTTAAAGGAGAATTGGATGATTAAGGTAGAAAAAGAAAATGATGGAAGATTCCTGGTAACAGTAGAAGAGAAAGGTATCAGGTCAGAGCATGCAGTTAATCTTGATAATGATTATTACCGGAAATTAACCGGTGGAAAAATAACTGCGAAAGAACTTATAAAAAAATCTTTTGAGTTCCTACTTAAGAGGGAGCCCAAGGAATCCATACTTTCGGAATTTAATTTAAGCATAATTAAAAATTACTTTCCGGAATATGAAAGAGAAATAAAAGTATAAAAAAGAAGCACTGCAGGATTTATGCCGGTGCTTATACAGGGAGGGGAAATAAGTGCCTTCTATTAAAGAAAATGTTCGAGAAATATTGGAAGAGTTGCCGGACGGGGTTCAATTAGTCACAGCCGCAAAAGGAAGAAGACCGGAGGAAATTTTAGAAGCGATTGATGCTGGAATAAAAATTATCGGTGAAAATTATATTAAAGAAGCAAAGAAAGCCTATGAGGCCATAGGGAGAAAAGTAAAATGGCATTTTATCGGTATTCCGCAGGTTGAGAAACACGACCTTTTAAGGAGGAAGAATCTTCAAATATTCGATATGATTGAAACTATTGATTGTATGGAGATTGCAGAAGAGGTCAATGCAAAATGTGCCGGATTGAATAAAATAATGCCAGTTTTAATTGAAGTAAATAGCGGCACAGAACCCCAGAAATTCGGAGTTTTACCGGAAGACGCGGTCGGTTTAATAAAAGAAATTTCATCTCTTTCCAGCATCAGGGTAATGGGGCTAATGACAATGGGGCCCCGCTTCGGGAATCCGGAAGACTCCAGGCTCTATTTTACAAAAACCAGGGCACTATTTGACCGGATTAAAAAAATGAACTTACCCGGTGTGGGAATGAAATACCTGTCTATGGGGATGACCAATTCTTATAGAGTTGCCCTTGAGGAAGGAGCAAATATAGTAAGAGTGGGAACCAAAATATTCGGAGAAAGAAAAGATTGAGATTAAATTAGAAGGAAGTTGGACATTTATGCGTAAATTTGGATAATTTCTGTTATTATTAAAATTAGATAGTGTTTTTGTAGGTTAAATTTTTAAGTAATTATAAATGATTTGAAAGAGTAAATTTGGATAACAGAGCAATAGGAGTATTTGATTCCGGAGTTGGCGGTCTTACTGTATTAAGAGAAATAATAAAAACTGTTCCCGGCGAGGATACAATTTATTTTGGTGACACTGAAAGAGTTCCCTACGGACCCCGTAACTTAAACGAAGTTAAAAGATTTGTTTTTAAAATAACCGGGTTTCTTTACGATAAAAATGTCAAGCTAATTGTAATTGCCTGCAACACTTCCACAGCAGCGGCTCTAAAGGATTTAAAAAAACATTATAGCATACCAATAATAGGAGTAATAGAGCCGGGAGCGAGGACTGCTGTCTGTAACACTAAAAATAAAAGGGTTGGCGTTATTGCCACAGAAGGCACCGTTAAGAGCAATGAATACCGGAAAGAGATTGCAAGACTTGACAGGGATATAAAAACATTCTCGGTTCCTGCGCCTTTACTGGTTGATTTTATAGAAAATGGAGTTCTTGAAGGAGAAAATCTTGACCGGGCTATCAGTAATTACCTCAAGCCTTTGCTCGACGAGGGGATTGATGTACTGATACTGGGCTGTACCCACTTCCCGTTGATAGAAAATAGTATTTTATCCCACAGCGGTGATGGAATTAAGGTGATAAGCTCAGCAGTGGAAACCGCAGGGGATGTGGCGAAAGTGCTTGCGGAAAAGTGCTTAGCTGCAGATTCCAATAGAAAACCGGAAAGGATTTTCTATGAAACTGGCGTGACCAGTAAATTTTTTGAGGTAGGGAAAATATTTCTCGGAGAAGAGATAAAGGAAGTAACAAGGATAAGACTTGATATGTAAATAAAAAAAGTATCGGCAACATGCCAATAAGGAAGGTTGCTTGCGATGGTTAAAAGAACAGACAACAGGGATAAAGAACAGTTGAGGGAGATAAAAATAACCCGTAATTATATCTCCAATGCCGGCGGTTCGGTATTTATTGAAATGGGAAAGACAAGAATTATCTGTACCGCTATTGCTGAAGATAAAGTCCCCAGGTTTTTAGCAGGAAAGGGCTCGGGCTGGATTACTGCTGAGTATGATATGATACCGGGCTCTGCTCCTCAGAGGATAGTAAGGGCTCAGACCACGGGAAGAATTAATGGCAGGACCCATGAAATTCAGAGGTTGATCGGGAGGTCCCTGAGAGCGGTAGTGGATTTAAATAAAATTGGTGAAAGAACTATATGGATAGATTGTGATGTAATTGAGGCTGACGGAGGAACCAGGACTGCTTCAATAACCGGTAGTTTTATCGCCTTATTTGATTGCATGCGTTCAATGATTGATAAGAAAGTTATTGATTCAATGCCCATAGAAAGCTTCCTGGCTGCGGTAAGTGTGGGCATTGTGGATAATGATATACTGGTTGATTTATGTTTTGAAGAAGATTCAAGGGCGCAGGTGGACATGAATGTAGTTATGAGCTCAAAGGGTGAATTAATAGAAGTACAGTCCACTGCTGAAGGTGCTCCATTTACCAGAGACGACTTTAAAGCGATGCTTGATAAGGCAACAGATGCAATAAGCGAAATTATAGAGGTTCAGAAAAAAATACTGAGTCAGGACCTGTAGGACCTGTAAAGGTATTGTAATAGTTCTAATATTTAATTTATTAAAGGTGCGCCTGTTTTGGATATAGTTATTGCCTCAAAGAATTCAGGAAAAATAGAAGAAATAAAATCATTTTATAATGATATAAAAAAAGTCAGGTGGCTGACTTTCAGGGATTTTAAAGAATTTCCGGATATTGTGGAGAGCGGAAGTAGTTTTACAGAAAATGCAGAGCTTAAAGCCAGGGGTATTGCCGCCTGTACCAGTAAAATCACTCTTGCTGATGACTCGGGTCTGGAAGTGGATTTTCTGGGAGGCAGGCCCGGAATAAAATCTTCAAGATATAGCGGGGAAGATGCTACGGATAAAAAGAACAGGGATAAGCTGCTTGAAAAATTAAGGAGCGTAAAGGAAATTTCTGACAGGGCTGCAAGGTTTGTATGCAGCATGTTGCTGTGGGATCCAGAAAAAGGTGCTATTTTTAGGACCAGGGGTGTGTGTGAAGGGTTTATAGGGTTTGAAGAAAGAGGAAGCGGAGGATTCGGCTACGATTGCATTTTTATACCATATGGGTACAATAAGACGATGGCAGAGTTGGGCCTGTCGGAAAAAAATAAAATCAGTCACAGAGGTAAAGCCCTTAAGGCTCTGAATGATTTTATTGTAAATTTTTAGATTTATGTTATTATTTTCCGTGCTAAATTGTTGACTTATGTATACGGGGTGTAGCGCAGTTTGGTTTAGCGCACCTGCTTTGGGAGCAGGGGGTCGGAGGTTCAAATCCTCTCACCCCGACCAGTACGGGCGGGAATAGCTCAGTTGGCTAGAGCGTCAGCCTTCCAAGCTGAAGGTCGCGGGTTCGAGGCCCGTTTCCCGCTCCATTTTATCATATATGCTGTGTTTTAAATCAATAGCTGCTATTGACTTATGGTGTTATATTAACTAAAGTATTACTCTGTTTTTTAGTTTATCTAAGTAAGTACCGGCATTTTTAATAAAAATTTTTTATTTGTTATAATATTTATGCAGTTCTGCGCCAGTAGCTCAGCTGGATAGAGCAACGGACTTCTAATCCGTGGGTCGGGGGTTCGAATCCCTCCTGGCGTACCAGAAATAAAAGCAACCGGTAAAGGCAATGACATGACGGGAGAAAGAGGACCGATGTGCCTTTATTATGTAACATAAGTTTGAAATTGTTGTATAATCTGTTTGAAATTATATGGTGAGAATAGCTCAGCTGGCAGAGCACAGGATTGTGGATCCTGGGGTCGCGGGTTCGATCCCCGTTTCTCACCCC
>CAZQQX010000005.1:0-73177 GCA_964595565.1 uncultured Actinomycetota bacterium | reverse complement strand
CTGCTGCTTCTTCTGCTGCTTCTTCTGCTGCTTCTTCTGCTTCAGGCTCTTCAGCAGTTTCTCCTGCCTTACAACCTGCAAGAGAAAGTACTGTAATAATGGATATTACAAACAGCCACAAAAATACTTTCTTCATCAAATACACCGCCTTCCTTAAAATCTATTCACTTAACAAATTTAAATATAATAAGTAAAAACATTCACCTCCTTTTTTGATTATTTTTTATAATTTCTTTTTAAATTACTATTTATAACAATATTTATGTTATATATGTATTAATTGATGTAAATTTAAGTTAATAATTACTATATTTTTTTTAATATTAACATATTTCTTATCGTTGTCAACAATTATATTTAAATTTGTCATCTACAAATTAAAAGTGAACCGTTTTTTTAAATTTATGATTTAAAAGTGAACACCCTCTTTAGCTATAATTTAAAATCAAAAAAGAAAGGTTTTAAATTATGGCACAGCTTCACAAGAAATTCTCTGATAATCAGATTAAGGAACTTATGGGTAGGTATTTAGAAAATAAAATAAAAAGAACTGATATCCAAAAGGTACTGGGTATTGGTAAAACCAGATTTTTTTCTCTGGTCAAAGCATACAGGGAAGATCCTCTAACCTTTTCGGTTGATTATATCAGGGAAAATGCAACCCATAAAATATCACTTGAAATAGAGGAAAGCATTATGACAGAACTTGCTGTTGAGAAAAAATTAATAATTGACCCTGAAATTCCTCTTCGTTCATATAATTATAGCTATATAAAGGACAGGCTCAGCTCAGTTCATGGCCAAAAAGTATCCCTGTCTACTATAATATCACGTGCAAAGGCTTCTGGATATTATTTGAAGAAAAGACAAAAGAAAGCCCATGACAGAGAGGTACTGACCAATTACGCAGGAGAGCTTGTACAACATGATTCAAGTCATCACAGATTCAGCCCGTATGCTGACAAGTGGTATCTAATTACCTCACTTGATGACTACAGCCGCTATATCCTTTATGCAAACCTGGTTGAGAAAGAGACTTCATGGACTCACATTGCAGCTCTTGAGAATGTGATTTTAAAATACGGCATCCCTGCTGCATACTACGTAGATAGCCACTCCATATTTCGCTTTGTTCAGGGAAGGGACAGCTTCTGGAGAAAACACTACAGCTTAACTGATGATGTAGATCCTCAGTGGAAACAGGTTTTATCTGAGCTTAATGTAAACATAGAATATGCACTGTCTCCTCAAGCTAAGGGAAAAATTGAGAGACCTTACGGCTGGATTCAGGATAGATTGGTTAGAACCTGTGCCAGAGAGGGAATAAATGACATAAAAGATGCACAAAAAAAACAGTGACCTAAAAATAGTTCACTTTTAAATCGTAAAGTGTTCACTTTTAAAAAGTTGCCAACACAATTATATTTAAATAATTTAGTATTATTACTCCGTTATTTTAAAAATTATTAAATAGGGAAAACTAAGAATGGCGGGAATTTATATATATTAAAAAATTTATAATAAATTATAAATATAACCATAATTTTTCATAAAAATTTGTTAAAATTATCATAATAGGTTATATATAATCTATTATATATAACCTTCCCCCAAAAAAACTGGTACAATTTAAAAGTTATTATTTGACCGATAAAATTGGAAAAGAGGAAAGGAATATGCCAGGAAAACACTACACACCAGAACAGAACATAAATTCCCTGAGTAAAACGGAAGTTATGGTGAGCCAGGGGAACACAGCAGACAAAGCTTCAAGACAACACCTAAAATATCTTAATCTGACCTATCACTAGACCAATACGAGGAAATGTCAATAAACCATAAATATATTAAACCCGGTTTCAATCCTGGAAAATTTTCCAGTGACTAAAAATTAATCAGTATTCTATTACAAATTTTCAACGCAGTACTTCACTGTTTATACAATTATTTGTTACTTTTCCTTCTAAAAAGTTCTTTATATCACCAACCACCATTCTAACACCATTACGTGCAGACTCCCTGTCAACTCCAGCAATATGAGGAGTAAGAATCACATTATCCAGTCGTAGAAGAGGACTATCTCCCGGAATTGGCTCGACATCATAAACATCAATTGCTGCATAGTTAATTAAATTATTTTTTAAAGCGTAATATAAATCATTATAATTTACCAGACCACCACGTGCAGTATTAATAAAAATTGCATCTTTCTTCATATTCTTAAAAAAATTCAAATCAGCTATGTTCCTTGATTCGGGAGTTAGACGTGATTTTATAGTAACTATATCAGATAACTTCAAAAGCTCCTCCAACTTATCAATTTTTTTAGCTTTGTATTCTAACATAGTATTTTCGTCCACATATGGGTCATAAGCATATATATCTGCTCCAAAATTTGACAGCATAAGGCTCATCTTTTTACCAATATTCCCCAGACCTACAATTCCTACAACCTTACCTGAGATAGCAGAACCACAATTTTCGTATCTGTAAACATCATATCTCCATGTTCCTTTTTTCATATCATTACTTATATCAATTATTTTTCTGAGTACAGTTATAATTAAACCAATTTCAAACTCAACTACTGAATCTGAGTTTCTTCCAGGAGCATTAAACACAGGGATGCCTCTTTCTGTTGCAGCATTAACATTTACATTTAATGGCCCACCTCTAAATACACCTATAGCTTTAAGGTTTTTTGCGTTAGCCAGTATCTTTTTGTTGACAGGAGCACAATGCACCAGCAAAACTTCAACATCCTTAATATGCTTTATTATCTCTTCAGCGGAGCCATAATATTCTTTTATCTCATCATCATTTTGAAAAGGATTTGTAGCCCACTCATAAGTGATATAATCAAAATCCATTTCATATTTGTTACCAAAAATGCTATTGATCTCTTTATCTATAATTTCTCTTTTAACATAAAGATCAGAAACCACCAAAAAATTCATTTTTAATTATCCTCCCAGAACTAAGATTTTTAAAAAAATTAAATCAAATTAAATCTATTTCTCAACTTTTCAAGGTTTATAAATGAAGGGGCTAAAGCCTTTGAGACATCTTTGTAAATTTTAAACAATTTCTCATAAATTTTATGATTATTCTCGTCAGGTTCAAAAACTTTTCCTCTTTTTACAAACCTTTCAACAGCATAATCAAAACTTTCAAACATCCCGGAGCCAACTCCAGCCAGTATTACATTTCCAAAAAGAGAACCCTCGGGTGATTTTAAGGTTAAAACTTTCCTATTCGTAATATCTGATATAATCTGGCACCATAAGTCACATCTTGTTGGCCCCCCGTTTGTTATTATTTCTTTTATTTCTACACCAAGATTTAGAGCGGTATTTAAATTTTCATACATATTATATATCGTACCTTCCATTATCGAACGAACAATCTGACCCTTTGTGGAATTATAGTTAATACCAAAAAAAACACTTGAGGTGTCTTTCATAAAATCCGGATGATACTTTCCAAATATAAAAGGTAGATATATTATCCCTCCAGCACCTGGTCTGGCTTTCTCTGCTTCTGCAGTCAGTACTTCATAGCAACTAAAGCTTCCCAGCATTTCCGAAAAACTTTTTTCTAAATTTCCTAAATTATCCCTGAACCATCTGAGAGAAAAACCAACCGAACCCTGTACCCCATCCAGAACCCTAACCCCGGGACCAATTATATGAATTATTGATAACATACGAGGAGTTACGATATCCTTATCGGTCATTATTAATAAATTTGCTGCACTTCCAACAGAGAAATACCCCTGACCCGGGTAAATAGCTCCCGCTCCTATCGCTGCAGCAACAACATCATGACCACCGACGAATACAGGAGTCCCTTCTTCCAGTCCAGTCTCCTCTGCACCTTTTTTTGTTACTTCGCCAATGCTATCGGTATTCCGGTGTAAATCTGGATATTTCTCAATATCCAGACCTAGCAGCTTTATAAGTTCCTCGCTAAAAACTAATTTCTTATAATCAAAACCCATGCAAATACCGGATGCAAGAGTCCAATCCATAGTAAATCTTCCGGTTAGTTTACACCCGATAAACCCGGAGGGTTCCATAAATTTATACATTCTATTGTATAAATCCAAATTATTCTTCTTCATCCATATGATATGAGATGCACTATTGATTAAACTGGGGATATTGCCCGAAATTTTCAGAACTTTATTTTCGTACTGTTTAAGGTTTTCTACTTCCTTTTTTGCTCTTCTATCCGCCCACATAATTGCGTTGTAAACAGGCTCCCCGTACTCGTTTACTGCAACCGTTGTTGCACCAAGGCTGCTAATCCCAATTCCAGCAATGCTTGAGGAAGTAATTTGAGCCTTATCTATGCATACTTTGATTAATCTTTTTACTCTATCCCACCATTCATTAGGATCGCACTCTGCCCAATCCGGCCTGCTTGAATAGACACCACTTTCTTCCGACTCATTAGCAATAATTTCACAGTTCTTATTGCATATCATTACTTTTGTATTGGTTGAGCCAATATCAATCCCGAGTAAATTTTCCTTTTTCATCCTTTATAATAACCTCTATTAACTTTATAAAATATAAATCATTATAAAATCCTTATAGTCTTGATTATTTAAATCAAAAATAAAGATCAATAAAAGACTTGTTTATTCCAGGTGCACCTATCATATTTAGATTTCTTGTTTTTAAAGCTTTATCCATATCTAAAATTTCCTCTCTCAAGAGCTCCTTTATCTCTCCTATAGAAAGTGCATTCGATATGGTCATTGAAGATAATTCAAGGATTTCTACAATCTGCATTGTCCTTATAACATTTTCGGGACTTATAAAAAATGGCCCATGGTTTTCCATCAAGAAAGTATTATACTTCTTAACAAATAATTCATTTTTATCATTACGCATTTGAACTATAGATTTACCATAAGGTATCAATGGCACCGGCCCAACCTCCAGACATGTTTCTGGAAATATTGGTCTCATAAGATAATTTTTACTTTTTAATATCGCAAAAACATTTATATAAGGAGGGTGGCAGTGAATAACAGAGTTAATATCCGGTCTATTATTATACAAACTCAAATGAACCGGAGCCTCACTTGAAGGCTGCCTTCTCCCCTCTAATTTTTTTCCTTTAAGATCAATAAATACAACGTCATTTGGAGTTATATCAGCTTTATAAATCAGTGTAGGTGTTATAACAATAAGGTCGTCCTCAAGCTTTGAAGATACGTTCCCACCCTGACTTGCAACATACATATTATTACTCAGACATTTACATACACTAAGAAGTTCTCCTATCTCTTGCTTGTATTTATCCCTGTATATCATCTTACCAACTTACTTATTGTTTTGAATTCTTGACATTTTCATACAAATTATAGGCTTCTTCTGGCTTCATATTCTCATGAACAATTGCCCTGATTGCCCGGGCCATACCAACTGGTGAATCTGACTGGAAGATGTTTCTCCCCATATCCACACCGGCTGCTCCTTCATTTATTGCACGGTAGGCCATCTTAAGAGCATCTATTTCGTTAATTTTCTTACCTCCGGCAATAACTATGGGTACCGGGCAGGATGAGGTTACTGTTTCAAATCCTTCTTCAATGTAATAGGTTTTAATATAGTTAGCTCCAAGCTCGGCACACATTCTCGTTGCAAGTCGGAAATACCTTGCATCACGCGTCATTTCCTTTCCAACAGCAGTAACTGCCATAGTTGGAATACCATATCTAAGTCCTGCATCTACAAGCTTCGTCATGTTTATCACAGAACGTGTTTCATACTCACCGCCTATAAACACCTGTATGGCTGTAGCACTAACACCCAGACGGATGCAGTCTTCAATATCCATGGCTATCTGTTCATCCGAAAGTTCTTTCAAAATACTTGGACCTCCGGATGCTCTTATTACTATGGGTTTATTAACAGAAGGCGGTACTATTGAGCGAAGAATGCCTCTTGTTAACATTAAACAATCAACATAAGGAACAAGTGGCAATATATTAATATCTATTCGCTCCAGTCCCGATGTAGGACCCTGAAAATACCCATGATCTATAGCAAGCATAACTGTTTTCCCATCTTTGGGATTAAAAATTCTGGCCAGTCTATTTTTCATTCCCCAGTCAAGTTCAGTAGAACCTTTGATATAAAAAAGTTCAGACTTTTGTGCGACCCCTTTATAAAACTTTTTCCCTTCTTTATCTGCCTCTGGCATGGTGCACCTCCTTCGTTTTCTTATTTATTAATTTTTCTACTTTTCTATATATTCAAACTCTTTCAAATCCTCTAGCGTGAGACCTCTTTTTTCCATTTCATCAAGAATAATTTCCACAGCCCATCTTGCTCCATCACCTACGGCGCCGCAACACTTGTCCATATCATGTGCGCCTGCTTTTCTAAATAACTCTTTATCCTCATCATTTCTCAGATCAAAAGACCTTCCAAAAAATTTCTTGTGCAAATCCGAGCAGGTCACGCTTCCATATTTTTTCATAAACTTATCATGCAGAGCTGCGGTAAGATGGAACGAGACATACTTATCTTCTCTTCCTTTTTCTGTAGCTTCTTCTTTTCTGGTTCTCCCAAAAAAGAGACTTATCATCATTGCCCCTCCTGAATAACTACCACAGACACCATCTGTACATTCACCAAGTCCTCCGGCAAGACCGCTTCCTGCTTTATATACAAAATCATTCCTTATCCCGAGAGCATCCTGTATTGCAGCTATGGCACACTGATTGCATCCCCGATAATCATGCTCATAATTTGAGCCCTTATCAAAAGCGATCTGCATCATTTTTTCCTTGTCCATCAAAACCTCCTTAACGTTTTATATAAAATTACTATAAGTTTTTCATATATTTTCAATTATTATTTAAATGTAGAGCCTCCATCTATTATTATTTGCTGGCCACTAATAAACCCTGCATAGTCTGAAGCTATAAAAAGGGTAAGGTAAGCTACATCTTCGGGTTGTCCAAATCTACCTACAGGGATTCGTTTTATCAACTCTTTACGTTTTAAAGGATCAGGTTGTCTGTGGGTAAGAAGACTTGTTTCAATAAGAGCCGGCAGAATCGCATTGAAAGTTATGCCTTTGTGAGCCAGCTCTTTGGACATAAAACGTACCAGTCCATTAATACCTGCCTTTGCTGCAGAATAGAAAGCAGCGCCTCCTCCCCCGGTTATGGAACCAGAAGAGCCTATATATATAATTCTTCCTTTACCTCTGGGAATCATATACTTCAATACCTCTTTAGTTATTATAAATGCTCCAGTCAGGTTTACTTCTACTCCCTTATTCCAGAGGTCCAGAGACAAATCCATTGAATTTTTAGGCTCGGTAAATCCTGCGCTATTTATAAGAATATCTATTGAACCAAAATCATTTATAGCCATTGAACATAATTTTTCCATCTCCGTCTGCGAGGTTATATCTCCAGCAAATGTTCTATAGCTCCAACCTTTTTTCTTCATGACAGCTTCTATCGATTCCAGACCTTCTATATCGGATTTTATTGGAAGATAATCTACGACTACATTGGCTCCAGCAGCTGCAAATTCAGTACTTATACTTGCTCCGATACCGCCCGAGCCTCCCGTTACAATAACAGTCTTATTTGTAAAATCGAACTTCATTTTTTTATTCTTGATATTTCAGGCAATACAGAGTTCTATATTCTTTGACCTGATTATCTCCCTGTACTCTTCCGAAATCCCTTCATCCGTTATTACCATGTCTATCTCATCCAGGTTTGCAAAAAAGGTTACGCTTACCTTGCCAAACTTGCTCGAATCGACTACCAGGATTTTTTGCTTTGCAGAAGCAATCATAGCTTTTTTTATATCCGCTTCAAAATAAAAGAATGTCGTAAGCCCAAGTGCTTCATCTACACCTGCCGATGAAATAAAAGCCTTGTCTGCTCTAATACTACTGATCTGAGAAGTACTATTTACACTTTGAAATATATTGGAGTCACGGTGGAGAAATCCTCCCAGCAACACCAGGTTTACATCCTTCCACTTATAGAACTCAATAGCATTTTTGAAAGTGTAGCAGACTGCGGTAAACGGTACTTTTTTATTCGCATATTTAGCTACAAAAAAAGTGGTAGACCCTGAATCAAAGAATACAGTTTCGTTTGGTTTAATAAGAGATGCAGCTTTTTCTCCAATCAAGCTTTTCTGCCGAATATTTCTGGTTGTTTCTTTATTAATCATGTAGGGATCTTCTATCGTGATAGAACCACTGGATAAAACTGCCCCTCCATGCATTCGCTTGATGAACCCTTCTTTCTCCATCTCCTTTAAATCTCTTCTTACGGTCATATCTGAAACATTCAAGATACTTGAAATCTCCGATATCGTAGCTTTTTCCTTTTGCTGTAATAAGTTAAGGATATTTTTTATTCTGTTTTTTTGTTTTTCATGCATAATTTTATTAGTTAAATTTAATTAAAATATCAACAAATATGATTAATATAACATAAATTAAATATTATTATATCAATATTGTCAAGTTTTAAGATTAATTTTGTTAAAAAAAAGTTAAAACACACTATTTTAAAGCTAAAATTGTAAGTTCATAAAATAGCAATAATAAATCTTAATATTGATGTTGATTTACAGATTCTCTAATCACTCATATTCCTATATAAATATTGAGTTTATCCCCCCTTCCAGCTATTCATAACTCTGCTCCCTTCCATTTAATTTTTAACATAATTCATAAGCCCCTCAAATAACCAAGTTGATATTTTTGATAATATATAAATTGTTTAAAACACTAAAATTAAAGTTTTTCAGGCATAAAATATACTTCTAAAGACCCCCTGTTAATAAGTATATTTATTGACTAATATTACACAGCTCAATTATTAAATCAAGTAATTACCTAATATAAATATGGTGTTACACGTTCATAATAATATATTCATAAAATAATAAACCGGTTTTATTTATAATAATAAACAACCTATATAACTGTGATATTTAACACAGGAATGTTTATGTGAACTACTTAAGAGCTGTGTTTACAACTAAATGTTCTAAATGTATTTTACAATCCAAAATTGTGCCATATTTCAATAGAAAACTGTGCCACTTACAATTATTAATTAATTCTGTTTTTCCATCCATTCCTCAAACTCTTTTACCCGGCTTAAATGCATTCATAATACGTTTTACCATCAAAGTAAATTGTAAATAATTTTTCTTTGTTTTTTATTGAAAATATGAGATTATATTACAGTATTAAATAAAGAAATTAACATTTAATATAAGTATTTATATATATATATGAATAATAGCACTACCAGAAATAAAAAACTTGAAAACAGAGTGCAGCAGCGTATAAGGGAGCTTGCTACCCTCAATGAAATCGGTGTTGCTATAGCATCAACCATAAATCTTGATGAGCTATGGGAATTGATCTACTATCAGGCCTGCAGGGTAATGGAAGTATCCAGCCTCTATATTTCCCTCTATGACCGGGAGAAAGAAGAATTATATAATGTTATTGATATGTTAAATGGAAAGCCCCGCCCTCATGGTAGAAAAAGCCGTAAATTTGGTAAAGGGCGAACCGAATATGTAATTCGTAATAATAAATCTCTTGTTATCAGGAAAAACGTAGCTGGAACATATAAGAAACTCAATATAGTATCAATAGACAAGAATGCTAAAAGTTATGCTGCTGTCCCTATTTCTATTGGCAATAATGTAGTAGGCGCTCTGGCTGTCCAGAGCTACAAAAGTAATAATGCTTATAATGAGCATTCAATTGGAATTCTGTCATCTATCGCCAACTATACAGCCGTTGCTATTGAGAATGCGAGGTTATATAGCGAATCACAGAGACATTTAAAAGCAATGACGACTTTACAAAAAATAGGAATGGAGCTAACTTCTTCTTTAAACCTAACCAGCCTTCTTCAATGTATCGCGGAAAGTACTCTGGAATTAATAGATGGAGATTATGTACATATATATGCCTTTGACCCCAAAACTGGAAAATTTACCCATCGTGCAGAAGCCTCTCCACCTCAGGCCGGGAAACACCCGGTAACCTGGCCCAGGAAACAGGGATTATCAACCACAGTGCTTAATGCTCGAAAACCTGTAATTATAGAGAAAGCAAAATCCCACCCTCTTTTCTCTACACCCCGGGCAAAAAGATGGGGCGTGCAGTCAACTGCCGGACTACCACTAAAAGGAAAACTGGGGCTGACCGGTGTTCTTAATGTGGCTTTCAGACGGTCCCATAAATTCAGTGAAGAGGAAATTAATTTACTCTCCCTCCTGGCTGACCAGGCAGCAGTTGCTGTTGAAAACTCCTGTCTTTATGAAGAAACCAGAAAACTGGCAACTACTGACTACCTGACAAAAGTCTGGAACAGACGTTATTTTGATAATTACCTTCGAAAGGAAATAATACGAGCAGAACGGTTACATAAACAATTGTCTGTCTTAATGATAGATATAGATAACTTTAAATCATTTAATGATACTTACGGCCATTCGTCAGGAGACGAAATTCTCTGTATTGCAGCCGGAGCTATTCTGAATTCATGTCGTAATATTGATGTGGTGGGAAGATATGGGGGAGATGAATTTGCCGTTGTACTTCTTGAAACAAATAATTTAAACGCAGTAAATGTTTCAAAAAGAATCCTTTCTACTCTTAGAGGCAGCCCATTTATAATTCCTGATGGAACCCGGGTATCTGTTTCTGCGAGCATAGGTATTGCTTCGTATCCATCTGATGGTAAAGATGCAGAGCGATTACTCTCCATTGCTGATGCCGCTATGTATAGTGCAAAGTCAGCAGGTGAAGGGTAGTTTTCCCTTCCTTCCAGCAGTTGACCAGAAGCCCCCGCAGCAACGATTTTGCCCGGTGTTTTTTTATCGGTTTTTTCTTAAAGCAGTTAAATAAAATAAAATTAATTCCTTTGTCTGGCCTTTAAGCAATTCTTTAGCATCCTTAACTGCCTGCTCAAGATTCATGGGTCTGTTTATTATTGAAAAATTTCCGCTGGTTAAACTACGCGAGCTTCTATTGAGTTCATTTCTATTTATTAGCACGGAACCATTGATTGTTATAACCGGCTTATTATATTTTTTAGCCAGTCTTCCTATACCACAGACACCTTTGCCAAAAAATGTCTGCATGTCCAGTGCACCTTCACCGGTAATTACCAGGTCAGAATTTTTTATTTTTTCCTCAAGTCCTGTTGCTTCAATAATAACATCAATACCATTTTTTATTTTAGCATTTAAAAAAGCAAACATCCCCGCACCCAGCCCGCCTGCTGCGCCCGAGCCTTTAATTTTTCTTACATCCTTTCCCAGTTCCTTTTTTACAACTTCTGCAAAATTTTCAAGTCCCCTGTCAAGTTCCCTGACCATTTTACTATCAGCGCCCTTTTGTGGCCCATACACATAAGCTGCGCCATCCTTACCGGTAAGGGGGTTCATAACATCAACTGCAACCTCAAATTCACAGGATGAAATAAGCAGATTAACATCAGATACATCAATACGGTAAAGATTTATAAGTTCCCTGCCTCCCTGCCCCAGCTTTCTTCCCTTTTTATCATAGAATTTATATCCAAGGGCTCCGGCCATGCCCAGTCCGCCATCGTTGGTCGCACTCCCCCCAATGCCTGTTATTATTTTTTTGCAACTCATGTCCAGTGCTTTTTTTATAAGTTCCCCGGTTCCGTAAGTTGTTGTTTCCATGGGGTTCCTCTTCTCCGGAGGTACCAGGACCAGCCCGGATGCAGAAGCCATTTCAATTACAGCAGCAGAATCCCCTATTATCCCGAACTTTGCCTTTATCGGGTCCCCCAGAGGGCCAGTAACTTTTAAGCTCACATATCTTCCATTATAGCCCTCTACCAGAGTACTGACTGTCCCCTCTCCGCCATCAGCAATAGGATTTACAATCACATCTATGCCGCTGTCAACTTCAAGTATGCTTTTTTTTATTATGTCACAAACTTCAACCGCCGAAAGACTGCCTTTATATTTATCCGGAGAAACTAAAATTTTAAGTTTCATATTCATCACCTGACATGATCCCAGTTCCCATTAGGTTTATAATAGAT
The DNA here is from genome assembly GCA_964595565.1 of uncultured Actinomycetota bacterium. Lineage (GTDB taxonomy): Bacteria > Actinomycetota > Humimicrobiia > Humimicrobiales > Humimicrobiaceae > JAQVEM01. The sequence goes on along the minus strand of CAZQQX010000005.1, from coordinate 61,065 downwards.
GGAACATTAAATTTTTAATGCTTTTCAGACTATCATAAAAATAAAACCAATAACAGTACTATGATAAAACATTCCTGTAATACCGGAGAACCGCAAACTTATGGCTATTGTTTACCAGCAGGCACGGATAGATAAATTATTGACAGAGTTTGCTAATAGTTTTAGTCACTAAATGTTATTAATAAAAATATTATGGCGCGCAAAGTTTTATTGGGTTAATATTTATAGACATGTATTTTCATGGACAACTGATAATATAATTTAGAGAAATGTTTAGAAAATGAATAAATTTTTAAGAATTTTGATTACTATCTGGGAACTACCACAAACTCTTCTTGCCGGTTCCATGATTTTTTTTCTTGGCAGGAAGATCACCGGACATGAATCTTTTAAAGATGCACGCCTATTCTACGTAAAAAAATTTCCGGGAGCCATCTCACTTGGCAGATTTATTATTTTAAATACAGGATACTCCAGTGACGAAAAGACAAAAAAACATGAATACGGGCATTCCCTGCAATCTCTTTATCTGGGCTGGTTATACATTATAATTGTCGGGCTTCCTTCAATAATAAGAGCATTTGCATGGAAATTACTAAAACTTGACAGTGCCTCTTACTACAGAGGATATCCTGAAAACTGGGCAAATAAACTGGGATTCCGCAGAAAGAAGCATGCAATACCGAAACACTCACAGTAATATCTATATGTTTCCAGGCCACCCTGCATAAATGCATGGGTAATAATTTAATATAAGCTAATTTTTCCAGCAGAGAATGGCAAAAGAATACCTGAAATTATAAAGGTGATATAACAAAAGTACTCCAGGAAGTCTCAGGCAGTGTTACATCGAGCCAGTATTTATCCGTCCCTATCCTTATATCTTTTGATTCGCCATCAGCATTTTGTACCACGACAACAATATCTCCATCAGGATTTAAAAAGGATATAGCGTCTACACTGATGGCTGTTGTGTCAATATATCTTGCTCCGCTCTCTACAAAAAAAGTAAAATGCTTGAAGGCGTAGAACATAGGGGTATAAATCACCTCTCCGGTATTTTTATCAATAACAACTGCTGCATTTTGCGGCCACGGACTTTCTGAATCGATGCTCTTCCCTTCTTCATCAAGTATCATATTCCAGAGGAGATATGAGTTTACTCCCTCATCAAAATACTCCTTTATTTTACCCCAGATATGCACACCATATTCCCAGTCATTCTGGGGGTGGTCCGGATTAAAACCAGGCTTCCAGTAAAAATTGCCGCACTCGGTTTCTGTCTGCATAATTTTTTTATCGGGATAATTGCTGCGTACCCATAACACAGAATTAACTCCGCTCCACTGGAACCCCACTATTGATACATAGTCTCTGGCCACAGGGTCACTCAATACAGTTTCCGGGAATGATGAATATTCGCCATCCTGTATGGTCCCCAGCATTATTTCTGCTCCCACATCTCTCTCTTCAAACAGAGGTCCCATATAATCTCTTATAAAACCCAGAAATTGTTCGGGTGTCCACAGGCAACTGGGATAGTTTCTTTCAATATAGGGCTCATTCTGGACAGCGACTGCAAATATATCAATCCCTTCATTTCTGTATTCCTCAACAAAGCGTACAAGATACAGGGCAAATGCTTCATATATCTCGGGGTCATCTTTCATATTGCCCCCATCAAATTCCCCATTTGTTTTCATCCATGTTGGAGGGGTCCAGACCGAAGCCCAGATTTTTAAATCTGGCCTGTATTCCATGGCCTTTTTTATATAGGGTATAAGGTATTCCCTGTCTCTTTCAATAGAAAAATTACTCATCTCAAAATCATTTTCTACCTCATTTAACGTATAGCGGCTGGTTGCATAATCACTCGCTCCGATAGGCACCCTGCAGATATTAAATTTAGCGCCTTCCTGCGGGTCAAAAAGTTCCTTTATAACTTCTTCTCTTTCACCAGAGTCAAGAAGCAGAAGGGCTTCCCAGCCTTTTTCATTGAATGCCCCTCCAAAACCATCAATTTCCTGTTTCGTAGAAGAAGGATCTACCGTAACATGCACCCTCTTACCATCATACTCACCCAGCAGAGCCGGGGGTTCCATGTCCTTCCACTGTTCCCCGGGGGTAGTGAGTTTCCATAGAACTTCTCCCGTCAGGGTTTCCGTAACCCGCTCTTCTTCGCTGGCAGTGCCGGCAATATCTTCTTCTATCTCATATTTGCTATCTACTGCAGTTTTACTGCTGCACGAGATAAGAACAAAAATAATTGATAGTGTTATTAATATAACCAGAAATCTTTCGGTTAATTCTTTTATTTTCATATTATAACCTTTTATTATTTAGTTTTTCTTATTGTTATTTAAAAAACTTTACATGCTTTAAGTTTATGGTTTAATATCTCTTATTTCTCACTAAAATTTCCACAAATTTTTCTACCAGATTGGGGTCAAACTGTATGCCGCTGAATTTTTTAAGTTCTGCTATCGCTTTCTTTTTACTTATAGCTTTTTTATAGGGCCTTCCTGTTACCATAACCTCGTAAGCATCAACTATGGCTATTATTCTTGAGAGAACAGGAATATCTTTACCTTTAAGTCCCTGGGGATAGCCCTTACCATTCCACCATTCATGAACAGTAAGAATATATTCTGCTATGCTTGAAAGCTGATGCGAAGATAATGCGATGCGGTAACCAATCTCGGGATGGCGCTTTATGGTTTCCCATTCCTTTTTGCTCAGGTTTTCCTTTTTATTCAATATAATATCAAGAATCGCTACTTTGCCTATATCATGTATTGTGGCCAGGAGAGATAATTCGTCAATTTCAGAAGCCGACAGGCCAATAGAGCTCCCCAGCTTTACGGACATTTCTTTGATCCTCCTGGTATGTTTCTCAGTCTTAACACTCTTTTCAAATAATGTTTTTTCGAGTGATGAGATTATGGAGCTAATAATACTTTTTGTTTCCCTGAGTTTCTGGCTGTACATATTGTCTTCTGCCTTTTTTGTTATTTTAGAAAAATCCTCTTTACTCTCAAGCTTGGTTGATGTACCCAGTGATACACTCAGGGGTATTTTCCCTCCACTTACCTTTGTAGCTCTTTCTTTAATTCTTTGTTCAATCTTCTGTGCAACTTCTTCCCCTGTTTTGGGAAGAAGCATTGAGAACTCATCTCCGCCCCATCTTGCAACAATATCCTCTGCCCTGCAACAGCTCTTGAGAACATTTGCAAAACTTATCAGTATTATATCCCCCTCATCGTGGCCAAAAGCATCATTTATCAATTTTAACCCATTTACATCACCGATAATAACGCTCAGAGGCAGCTGCCTTTCTGTATCCAGCCTATTTAACTCTTCCTCAAAATAAGCCCGGTTGTATAAATCGGTAAGACTATCGTGGAACGATAAATAGGAAAGGTGCATCTCCGTAGCCTTCCTCTCCGATATATCACGAAGAACTCCTTCTATTGCTTCCAGCTCACCCCCGGCGTTGTAAATGGGGGTTATTTTATTCTCGTACCAGACTGTATTGCCGTTTTTATGAATAAAACGTATTTCAACGGGTTTTGAGTAATCAAAATCTCCACTGTTTATTTGCTTTATTATGAATCTATCATCGGGATGGATAACTTTACGCCAGAAAGTAGAGCCGTTATAGAACTGCTCCGGGTAGTAGCCAAGATTCTTAACTACTGAAGAACTCACATACTCATATTTAAAGCCCGGAATCAATCTATACCTGTATATTATATCAGGAGAATTTTCTATGAGTCTTTTGAAATATAATTCATCTTCTCTCTGTTTATTTATATTTTCGCCTTTTCTAAAACTTGATTTATTTTCTTTCATTACCCGCTTTCATTATTTAGATATTCCAGGATAATAATTACATTTTTTTCATTATATAATAATTGTCTCAATAATTCATTAATAGCTTATTAATTTAAATTAAAAGCTCATTTTTTACCATATTTCCCCAACATGTTGATATTATTGTCAACTATTTATCGCCCAAAAAACTTATATAACTCCTTTTAATATTATAGAATTAAAAAATATTTAAATAACCTATCATATTAAATATATAATGTATATATAATGTATTCCAATAAGAACTTTGGTGCAGCATTAACTGAAATAATAAAACAAAAGAAAATAAAGCTCAGAAGCCTTGCCGGCAAAACAAATCTTAATTACACCTATTTCAGCAAACTTAAAAAGAGGAAAGGGCACCCCCCTATTTCAACCATTGAGTTAATTTCCGGGGCACTGGATATCCCACCGGAGTATTTCCTGGAATACAGGATTTATAAAATTGACAGAATCCTGAAGAATAACCCGGATATTATTGACAGGGCTTATAACTATTTAACGAATCTTTTAACCAAAGAAAAATTAAAGGTAGCTGAAAGAAAAAAATCATTCACAGATAAGTAAAATTATTATATCTTTAACCTGCCATAATTCAATTTAAACTATATTTTTTAAATCATGGAACTTGAAGAGCTTTCAGAATCGCTTGATGAAATCTTAAACAGCTGTGTAATATGCCCTCATAAATGCAGGGTTAACAGGATAAAGGGCGAAACAGGTTTATGCATGGCCGGCTATAGGCCTGTCATATCGTCAGTTATGCCCCACCACGGAGAAGAACCCCCTATTTCGGGTACAGGCGGTTCTGGAACAATATTTTTCTCATACTGTAATATGAAATGCGTTTATTGCCAGAATTATCAGATAAGCCAGGAATTTGAAGGAGTAGAATACAGCATACCGGAACTGTCCGAAAGCATGCTTGCTTTACAGAATTCCGGTTGCCACAATATTAATCTTGTATCTCCAACCATATGGATCCCCCAGATAATAAAAGCTCTCTGTATTGCCAGGGCCGGAGGTCTCTCAATTCCTATAGTTTTTAATACCGGCGGTTATGAAAACCCACGGATCATAAAGATGCTTGACGGAGTTATTGATATTTATATGCCGGATATGCGCTACAGCGACGACTGCATGGCAAAAAAATACTCCATGGTAGAAGAATACACCCGGCATAACAGACATTCGGTTAAAGAAATGTACAGGCAGGTCGGGGGACTCAAATTAAACAAAGAAGGTATAGCCAGAAAAGGCCTTCTTATAAGACTGCTTGTCATGCCTGAAAATATCGGAGGAATCAAAAAGACCCTGAATTTTATTAAAAATGAGTTATCCACTGATGTATATTTAAGTATTATGGCTCAATATCATCCAGTTTATAATGCATCCAAATATCCGGAGTTAAATAAAATGATTACCGCAAAAGAATATTATGAAGTGGTAAAGTACGCTGAAAAAAAAGGCTTCAGGCATGGATGGACTCAGGATTATGTCTCATTCGGTACTGAAGACGATCTTTTTATCCCCGATTTTAACCAGAATAAAGTTTTTAAATATTACAAGAATAAATAAATTAATTTCTCTTTTTCTTCCATTCCATCAGCTCATTAAGAGATAAAGTATTTAAAACATCCTTTTTCTCAAGCCCTGCTCTTCTGGCTGCATCCACTCCCAATTTTATCATATCTAAATTATTGGGACGATGCGAATCGGTATTAACAACCAGTTTTACCCCCATTTTTGATGCCTTCCCGGCATTTTGCTCGTTCAGGTCCATTCTTAAAAAATATGAATTTATTTCCAGTGCTTTATTATTCTTTGCTGCTTCCTCAATTAATTTATCAATGTCAATAAAATAAGGGGCCCTGCTCCCAAAAACCGCTCCCGTGGGGTGTCCGATAAAATCTAAATATTTATTTTTAACCGCACTAATTGCCATGGCGGTATTTTCTGCTTCCGAATTCATGTAGGATGAATGCATCGAACCAATGGCTATATCCAGTTTTTTGATTATATCATCGGGATAATCCAGTTTATCCACCCATTTTATATCAATCTCAGAACCCATTAAAATACAAAAATCTTTAAATCTTGATTTTAATTTGTTTATATAAATTATTTTCTTTTCCAGTCTTCTCTCATCAAGCCCCCTACCATAATAATTGCTTGCTGAATGATCCGTAATTGCCATATATTCATAGTTGTACTTTTTAATCCTTTCAACCATATCATTGATACCCAGAGCCCCGTCACTCCACTCTGAATGCACGTGTAAATCACCTTTGATATCCTTCATAGTTAAAAGCACCGGCAGTGAGTACCCGGCAGCCAGTTCAAATTCTCCCCTGTCTTCTCTTAATTCAGGAGGTATGTATTGAAAGCCAAGCTTTTCATAGATGCTTTCTTCAGAAATGAAACCGTCGGAAAAGATTTTTTCTATCTGCTCCTCTCCTTCATTCGAACTGATACCAATTTCAATACTGCCATTTTTTATATAACCCTTTTTACCTGCTATTTCATCCAATTTTTTAATATGTTTTTTGCTGCCCGTGGTATACAGCAAATCTTTAGCCCAGTTTTTACCAGTGCTTATAATAAGCTCAAGTTCTATCCCAAAAATGGTTCTGAACCTCCCGCTTACACTCCCGGGCCTCAAATCAATACTTATAAACTCTTTGATAAACTTAAGTGACTTTATTTCTTCTAACAATTCCCTGCTTCGCTGCAGATCATATAAAATCCTATTGAACTCCGGCAATATAAGAATATCTATATCCTTCACCATGTACTTTTTTCTTCTCAGGGAACCAGTCACTACTGCTTTTTTTACACTTTTAATCCCGTGCAGGCCATTTATTATTTCTTCCAGATAAAGTTCAACTCTCCAGCGGGGATATAGATTTCTTATGCTCTCAAAATACTTGATAGATTCCCTCAGCCTGCGTGCGTAAAATGATCTTTCTCCGGTTACAATTAAATTATTATCTGAAATAATTTTAAAAATTTTTTCATCAATATCAATGCCGGCAAGTTTTTCCTTTAAATCTTCGAGGTTCCTTATGCCTAAGGCCTTATATATGCTAAATATCCTTTTTTTGCCAAACCCGCTTATTTTTACCAGCCTTATTAAATCATCGGTATAAACTGATTTCAATTCTTCATATAATCCAATGCTCCCGGTCTTCATATATTCCAGTATGAGTTCACAGGCGAGTTTCTCCATTCCATATAATTCTTTAAGCCTGCCATCGTTGTAAACCCTCTCAATTCCTTCGGGACTATCCCTAAGAGTCCTTACCGCTACCGCCAGGTTTGACACATCATCCCTGTTAATATCAGTGGACTTCTTAATTTCCCCGATATCAGCCAGGATATTTGCCAGTTTTAGATTAATCATCTAATCAATAATTTGTTATATGTTATAATGTTTTATATATAGATATTTAAATCAAAATATTATATCACAAAACGCTTCAAGTAATGAGACAAAAAAACAATTACCATCCCGGAGAAGACACTGAAGAGTATCAGATTTTACGTGAAAAAATGGTAAAAGAGCAGATTATCCACCGCGGAGTAACGGACAAGAGAGTAATTGATGCGTTAAGGAAAGTGCCCCGGCATATTTTTGTGGACAGAGAATATAGAAACTCCGCCTATGAGGACAGGCCACTTCCAATTGGCTCTGGCCAGACAATCTCGCAACCATACATAGTGGCGCTTATGACAGAAAGCCTGGAAATTACCGGAAATGAAAAAGTTCTGGAAATCGGTACCGGCTCAGGCTACCAGGTTGCAATCCTTGCCGGGCTGGCAAAAGAAGTGTACACCGTAGAAGTAATTAACTCCCTTTATGAAAGAAATAAAAAACTTCTTTCCGGGTATAAAAACATAAAAATGAGCAACCATGATGGTTACCTCGGATGGAAAGAGTACGCACCCTATGATAGAATAATTGTTACTGCGGCGCCCGATCATATACCACGCATATTCATCAAGCAATTAAAAGAAGGTGGAATTATGATTATTCCTGTCGGTCCCCCGGGCTGGAATCAGGTTTTATATAAAGTAATTAAAGAAAAAAATAATGTAAAGAAAATAAAATTATGCGATGTTGCTTTCGTACCCATGACCGGGGCCAAAAAATAAACCGGAATTGCCTGCCAGACTTTCGGACAAGTTATAGTTCCAGGCTTCAGGGTGCATTCCGGGATTTTACCGGCACTCCAGTGGCGTCAAAACTGTGCGTGGTGCAGTCAGGGAAGCCGTAAAAGTACTGGAGAAAATTTTTATATCCGCCTGTGATATAAAACCCATAGGAGGCTAAAGTTTTTTTATGGATAAAGAAGAAGTTATAAAAATTTTAAAAGAAATCAGCGTACTGCTGGAGCTAAAGGATGAAAACCTTTTTAAGATAAGAGCTTACCAGAACGCAGCAAGAGTTCTTGAAGCATCCGATATAGAATTCCAGAAAAATCTTAAAATAGAAGATTTTACCCGTATTAAAGGTATAGGCTCACATATTGCAGAAAAGATAAAAGAGTTAAACGATACCGGCAGTCTCGGTTACTACGATGAGCTCAGGCAACAGGTCCCCCCGGGACTTGTGGAAATGCTTTCCATCCCTTCGATGGGACCCAAAAAAGTAAAATATCTTTATGATAAACTTGGAATAAGTAACATCGGAGAACTGGAATATGCCTGCCTTGAAAATAGACTTGTGGGTTTGCCCAATTTTGGTCAAAAAACCCAGGAGAATATTCTAAAAGGTATCGAACATTTAAAAAAATATCAGGGAAAATACCTTTACGCTAATGTCATCAAAGAAGCCGAAGCTATCAACGAAAAAATCAGCAGCTTTAAATATGTTATAAGGTCAAGCCTTGCTGGCAGCATTAGAAGAAAAAAAGAGATAGTAAAGGACATCGATATAGTGGCAAGCAGCAGCCATCCAGCAAAAGTAATGGATTTCTTTACCGGCCTGGGAGAAACAGAGGATATTATCGCAAAGGGTGATACGAAATCAAGTATAAGGCTAAAGTCCGGCATTAACGTGGATATAAGAATTGTTGACGATAAGCAGTATCCCTATTCCCTTCTCCATTTTACCGGAAGCAAAGAGCACAATACTGCAATGAGGACAGCAGCCAAAAAAGACAATATAAAAATGAATGAATATGGTCTTTATAGAAATAACAGGCTAATCAAATGCAGCAGCGAGAAAGACATATATGATTATTTTTCAATGGACTGGATACCCCCTGAACTCAGGGAAAATTTTGGTGAAATCGAAGCTTCTAAAAATAAAACCCTTCCGGAGTTAATAGAAGAAAAAGATATAAAGGGGATAATACACATCCATACCACCCATAGTGACGGCAATAGCACACTCGAGCAGATATACAGGTATCTTAAGGACAATGGCTTTCAGTATGCCGGAATAAGCGACCACAGCAAATCTGCTTTCTACGCTGGCGGGTTAAAAGATAGCCAGATAGATGAATACCTTGAGGAGATAAATGCGCTAAACAAAAAAATCAAGGGATTTAAAATTTTCAAAGGGATTGAATCCGATATTCTCCCTGATGGGAGTCTTGATTATACCGATGATATCCTTGAAAAATTTGATTTTATCATTGCTGCAGTTCATTCTAATTTTAATTTAAGTGAAGAACAAATGACCAAAAGAGTAATAAAAGCAATTGAAAATAAGTACACCACAATGATAGCGCACCCCACAGGGAGATTGCTTCTTGCAAGAGACCCATACAAAATAGACATAATAAGAATAATAAACGCTGCCGCTAAAAATAATGTGGATATTGAATTAAATGCAAGCCCATTCAGACTTGACCTTGACTGGAGAATGTGTAAATATGCAAAAGAAAAGGGAATAAAAATTTTTATAAACCCGGACGCTCATAGCATAAAAGGACTGGATGAGTATAAATTCGGAGTAAACATTGCAAGAAAAGGTTGGCTGGAGAAAAAAGATATACCAAATACCCTTACAACCGAAGAAATAAACCAGTATCTTAAAAACAAAAAAATAAAGAAAGGAATAAAAAAATAGCTATTATTATGTATAAAAAAAGGAATAAAAAGAATAAAGACACTTCATATACAGCCGCATATGAACCTGCAGTTAAAAATATAAATAAAATACTGGATATCCTCAAGCGTGAATATCCGGATTCAGTTAACACATCGCTCGGGCACAGAGACGCTTTCCAGTTATTTATTGCAACCATACTCTCAGCCCAGAGCACTGATAAGCTGGTAAATAAAGTTACGCCAGAACTCTTTAAAAAATACAGGAGCCCGGAGGATTTCGCACATGCAGATATAAATGAGCTTGAGCAGGATATAAAGTCAACCGGGTTTTATAAAAACAAAGCGAAAAGCATAATGAGCTGCTCAAAAGATATTATCGAAAAATTTAATGGGAAGATGCCTGAAGATATTGAAAATCTTACCTCCCTATTTGGAGTTGGAAGGAAAACAGCAAATGTTGTACTGGCAAATGTCTTTGACAGGCAGGCTATAATAGTCGATACTCATGTAAGAAGGATATCATACAGGCTCGGACTGACTGTAAATCAGGACCCGGTAAAAATTGAATTTGACCTTATGAAAATCATTCCCAAGAAAAGCTGGAGCAGCTTTTCCCATAGAATAATTTCACTTGGAAGAACTATATGCTTTGCGAGGAAACCGAAATGTCCCGAATGCCGGCTTTTAAAGTATTGCAGGTATGGCCAGGAGTCATTAGTAGATTATAATAATGTAAAGGGTAAAAATAGTTAATACATGCCCCTCAATATAAGGAGACTGCCCTTATTTTGGCTGAACTTTTTTTTACATCAAATATACCAGAATCAGCAAAACCAATCATCACAATAGTTTTAACCATATCAGGCGCATATAAGTCCAGAACATAAAACTTCTAGTAGACAATAACCCTAAATGTGAAACAGTTATAATTATTAATATGATGAAGAGGATTACAAGCACAAACTCAAGTGATGCCTGGGCTTTCTAATCACCGGCCATAGCCCTTAACTCTTTTACAATTTTTCTTATTTCTTTAATACTTTGACTTAAAACTCCTTCCTATTTTTAATCGAACAATTCTCACAGCTAAATCCCTAAACCATTTAAGCTATCTTACCGAAAACATTTGATATGACATCGATAATTAAAGGCTTTCTCACTGCAATCAGGAAAATTATATTATTATTTTAACTAATAAATTAGTAAAAAACTTGACAAAACATAACATATCCGTTATATTACTAAAATGAAGTGAAAAGTCAAATTATATACAACTAATGAAGGTAAAAGCCCGGTAGCAGATTTTATAACACGTTTGCCAAAGAAGGAAGAGGCTAAAGTATATAGGGAAATTGATCTTTTAGAAGAACATGGAATTTATTTAAACTTCCCACATACATCGAATATAACAAGTGGGCTAAGAGAGCTTAGAATAAAATTCAGCTCTAATAAAATTAGAATAATTTATTTTCTGCATACTAAGAATACTTTCATTCTTTTACATGGTTTTAGAAAGAAAAGCGCTTCTATACCAAAAAGAGAAATAAAGATAGCACTCAGCAGAATGAAAGAAGTCTTAGAGAAATAAGAGAAAAAGAGAAACTACAAGAAAAGAAAGAAAGGAGGTCTATCATGGACTGGCAGGATTTCAAGAAAAGGAGGTTTGAGGAAGATTCTGAACTCAAGAAAGAGTATGATAAACTTGAACCTGAGTATAAATTGATAAGTCAGATCATAAAGCTAAGAAAGGAAAAGAATATAAGTCAAAAGGAACTGGCTAAAATGATTAATACAAAACAACCCAGCATTGCCAGGCTTGAAGGTGGGGATATAAGTCCTACGGTAGCATTCTTAAAAAAAATGGCTAATGCTCTGGATTATGATCTAGAAATTAACTTCAGACCAAGAGCAGGATAAAGTCAAGGGGAGCTTATATACCAGTGCTCCCCTACTTTTATAGATCCAAAAACTATGAAGTTAGAATTTCTGAAATAGCTTTAAATAATGAAGGTAATTTTTTTTGCATAATTAAAAAAATAAACAGGATATCCTGTTTGCTCACTCTTTTAATCCGTCTCAATATAAAAATTATCTGGACTGAAACTTAAAATAAAGTATATTATTATATATTAAACAGAGCTAATCGCCGTGATTTCTCTTTTTAACGAAAATTAAAATATACAGGACTTTTATATAATAATTCAAACTATAAAAAAATTAGTTTTTTAAAATGAAAATAGCAATTACAGCAGATGTTCATCTAAAAACAAAATCAGAATCTCCCGAAAGATGGAATGCATTATCTGATATCCTTGAAAAGATGCTTTCTGAAAATATCAATACAATTATTATAGCAGGCGACTTATTTAATGAAGAAAGCCAGAATTATTCTGATTTTGACAAATTTTGCGATAAAAAAGAATATACAGATAATAATATTAGATTTTTTATAATTCCAGGAAACCATGACCCTTCCATCAGTCAGCAGTATTTTACTTCCAGGAACATAAAAGTTTTTAGCAAACCCGAAATAATCAAATTCGATGATTCACCTGCTTCCTTCTTTTTTATCCCCTACCTTCCCACCCACTCTATGGGAGAGATTATAGCTGAATATAGTAAAAATCTTACAGGGGCATGGGTTTTAATAGGCCATGGAGATTATGCTACAGGTTTACGCAATCCTAACCCTTACGAGCCAGGTATTTATATGCCTATAACAAGAAATGATATAGAGTATTACAATCCTTTCAAAGTTATTCTCGGGCATATACACAAAAAAATTAACATCGGTAAAATATATTATCCAGGTTCACCATGCGGGCTTGATATTAATGAAACAGGAAAAAGAAGTTTCATAATTTTAAATACAGAAACAATGGAAATAACGGATAAAATAATTGACACAGATTATATATTTTTTAACGAAACTCTGATAGCACTTCCTACCGCCAGCGAATTTGGATATATGGAAGAGAAGACCCGAAAAATGATAAAAAGCTGGAATATAAATAAAAACGAAATACCAAAAGCAAGAATCCGCCTGAAAATCAGGGGATATACTTCAGATAGAAATAAAATTTCCGAAGTAATAAAAAAAGCACTCAAAGATTTTAGTTTTTACGACAACGAGCAACCTGATTTAACCGAACTGTCAGTCTTTAATGACCCCGAAAGAATAACTATAGTCGAGAATCTTAAAGATGAAATCGAAAAACTCAAATGGGAAGACGATATTACTTCGAAAGAAGACATTATGGAAAAGGCTCTTAAAATAGCACTGGGAGAATAGTATTTTTAACAGACTTAATAATTAAGGAATATACATGGGAGTTTCAATTGACAGAATATCAGTAAAAGACCTCGGGCCAATAGATAACTTCAGCGCTGATTTCAGTATATTTAACCTTATATACAGCAAAAATGAGAGGGGAAAGACTTTCTTTACCGAATTCATTATACGCTCCCTTTTCAGGAATATAAGCCGCTGGAGTTATATAAGGACCGGAGGGAAAGGAAAGGTAACCATAAAGGGACTGGATAATAAAAAATCCATTGATTTTACACCTTCTTCTCCGGAAAAGCTTGAAGATTACTGGGAAAAAAGCGAAAAGGGACTCCCTCTGTCCATGCCAAAGCTTCTTGTAGTAAGAGGAGGAGAAGCCGGTATAGAAGACGGGATGGGGGTAAGCAAATTCCTTATCAAAGAAGTGTTATCAGGAATAAATATACTTGATAAAATTGATAGCGACACAAACATTTCTAAAACCATAAAATCGGCAGAAATTGATAACAGCCATATCATAATAAACAATGTGGGTGAAGGTAAAACATACAATAACATCAAAAAAGACCTGGGTGATATCGAAAATTTATTCGAGAAAATAGAATCAGGCTATACCCGTGGAATATTAAAAACATTTAAACTAAAAGAAAAAAACCTCCAGGATAAACTTTCCGTACTTGGCCTGGCCAAAAGGCGACTTGCATATTCAATTTCAGAAAAAATTAAAAAATTAAATGTAAAATTATCCAGGGTTCCCGAAAACGAATTAAATAATATAGAAAAAGAAATTTCAATATATAGAAATAATAAATTATATTTAAACCAGTTGAAAGAAGATTACAAAGACTCATCTGATAAGAGTAAGGATTTTAACTGGCTTGAAAGCGCACTATCCCAGTACAAAGACTTATTATCAAAAATCATAAATAAACCGGGCAAATTTCTACCTTCCCTTTGCGGTCTTTTTGCAGCAGCCGGGATAACTTTTTCTGCAATAATAATCTTCCTATACCAGAAAATCTCTGCTTCTATACTGCCTTTATATCTTGCAATTATATTCCTCTGCTTTCTGGGCTTATTTATATCTTCGCTTCTATATTTTAGAAAACTAAATAGTTATTTAAATAAAGCGGGACAGAATAAGGAGTTAGATAAAATCAGAGAAGAATTTAAAAAAAGGACAGGAGAAATCCTTACGGACATATCACTTCTTGAATCAAATTTAAATGAGCAGAGAGAACATAGAAGCAGAATGCTTGCAATAGAAAAGCAGATTAATCCTCTTAGAGATGGAATGGATAAGAATCATTTTCTTATTAATCAGGAAATAAAAAAACTCTGGCAGAAAGATATAACCGAAGAAGACTGGGATAACATTATTAATGAGCTAAAGCAGATTAATCTTAATATAAGGAACCAGACTGAAAGCGAGAAAGAAGGATTAATTAAACTCAATGTATCTGAAGAAGACTATGTTTACGAGGATGTAGACATCACATACAGCCGGGAAAAATATGAAAAAACGCAAAAAGAGCTCGAGCTTGTCCAGCAACAAATTAAAGAACAGGAAGATGGCATGCAAAACCTGAAGCAAAAAATCTGCAATAAAACCAGCGACGAGTTGAGCATCAGCTGGGAAAAATTAATAGATAATTTACAGAAGGAAAAAGAGAGGGTTATAAATGAACTTAAAGATAGCTCGGCCACTATCATAGCAGGCTCTATAATTCATAAAGTTATTTCCAGTTTACGCAAAGAAGAAGATGAAAAAATAAGAGAAGGTCTGCAGTCAGAAACTACTGTCCCCTTAAAAGATATAACCAGAAGATACAATGCTATTTATCTTGATAACGACGACCTTGTTGTTTCAGACCCCTATGATAATTTTAATATTAAAGACCTGAGCACCGGAGCAATAGAGCAGGTAATGCTTGCATTAAGAATTGGCTTTACCAGAAAATTATTAAAAAAAGACTCTCTCTTTTTAATTCTTGATGATGCATTCCAGCATTCAGATTGGGAAAAACGTGAAATTATAATAGGTAAACTTGTAGAAATTGCAGAAAAAGGCTGGCAGATAATTTATTTAACCATGGATAATCACATTAAAGGTTTATTTGACAGAGCCGGGGAAAAATTTGAAAAGGGCGGGTATAAAAGATTCGAGTTATAATATTTTTATTCTTTCTCAAGAGTGACAGGTTTTCTTTCATCCCCGGGAGCATTTTTTTTCAGTTTTGATTTTATATTGAACATCTCCAGCAGGGTGTTGGTCGGACATGCCTTAACACATTCCCCGCAGAGAGTACACTTTTCTAAATCAAATTCAGGTATAGCTCTTTCTTCATTCCAGATTATGGCGTCATAATCACAGGCTTTAAAACATTTTTTGCAGTGTATGCAGCCTCTATCACATCTTTCCCTGCCGGGTATATTTCTAATGGGCTGATAGTTGCATAGATAAACTATTTTTGAATCCGCAGGTACGAGTTCTATTACATTCACAGGGCATACTTCCACGCAAATACCACAGCCTGTGCACTTGTCCGGGTTCACCACCGCTACATTCATTTTTCTATCAATGGATATAGCATTAAAGGGACAGGCTTCAACACAATCACCCAGGCCGAGGCAAGCGTAAGGACACTTCTTAAACCCGCCTATAAGCCCTGATGCAGCCTTGCAGGTTTTAATTCCTGTATAATTACCAATTAATTCTGAATTACCGTAACAGCGCACCACTGCCTTTTTCTTAACTGCTGAAGAATCCAATTTCATATCCAGTACTTTTTCCAGACCTTCAAGCATGGCAGGATCCTGTAATGCCACCGCACAGGGGCTGGTGGTAAAAATATTCTTATCTTCAGCCAGTGCCTGCGCATAAGCAAAGCACCCGGGATACCCGCATGCACCACAGTTTGCTCCCGGCAAATACTTTGATATTTCCTCGGCTCTTTTGAGCGAACCGGGCTCTTCTGGTAAAAATCTATTTACTATAAAAATCAGAATCCCGCATATAATACCTATAGAGCTCAAAATTAGAATAATTAAACTTACATTCATAATTTATTTAATAAATAATCCAAAAACATTTAATAATTAATATAAAATTTTTTTACCATTTTTATTTATACCAGACCGCTAAATCCTGAAAATGCCAGTGCCAGAAGCGCTGCAGTTAAAAATGCTACCGGCAAACCCTTCATGGATCTTGGTGTATCAGAAAGATCAAGCTTCTCCCTTATTCCGGACATAATAATAAGCACAAGAGTAAAACCAACACCTGCTCCCAGGGCATTCACAACGCTTTCTAAAATTGAATATCCTTCCGTTGAATTTATAAGTGTTATGCCAAGAACAGCACAATTTGTCGTAATAAGGGGTAAATATATCCCCAGCGCATTGTACAGTATTATATTAGTCCGCCTGATTATCAGCTCCACTATCTGCACCAGTGAAGCTATAACAAGTATATATATGACAATGTTCATAAATTCCACTTCATAGGGCACCAGGATATATTTATAAATAACCGCAGTTGAGACCGATGCGATTAGCATTACCAGCGTTACCGCTATCCCCATGCTGAAGGCATTTGATAATTTTTTTGACACACCAAAAAAAGGACACAGCCCCAGGAATTTAGCCAGAACCATGTTATTTACCAGAACCATAGCTATAAATATGGTTAAAAGATTATTCACTCTTTATCACCCCCAGCAATCTTAATAATGCCAGTATAATTCCTATTACCAGGAAAGCTCCCGGCGGAGAAACAAAAATACTTAGCGGATATGAAGATAAACCCGGAAGTTTGAATAGCTCTTTTCCAAACACCACAAGCCCTCCGGTACCCAGAATTTCCCTTATAAAAGAAATTATTATAAGAGCAGTAGTAAAACCCAGTCCAATGCCCAGTCCATCAGCAATAGAAAGAAGCACCGGGTTTTTGGAAGCAAACGCCTCCGCTCTTCCCAGGATAATGCAATTCACTACAATAAGAGGTAAGTAAATTCCCAGCGATTCATAAAGTGGCGGCAAGTATGCCTCAAACACCAGGCTTAGAATAGTTACAAAGGTGGCAATTACAACTATAAACACCGGAATTCTTACCAGAGGGGGTGTCGCTTTCCTTATAATGGAAATTATAATATTTGAACAGAGAAGGACAAATATTACACCCGCGCTCATTCCGATAGCGTTGGTTAAAGAATTTGTTATTGCTAGAGTAGGGCAGAGGCCAAGAGCAAGCACAAAAACGGGATTTGATAGAATAACTCCTTTAATTAGCTCTTTCCAGAATCCTCTGGCGCTCCCCTCTTTTAACCCTATTTCATTTTTACTTATATTATTCATCTCCGTAATCTATAATTTTCATACTATTTTTATTATTAGTATATGATAAATCAATTTACCCATCACATTATCTTTCCATTTTATCCAGCACCCCGGTCATTCCATCACGGATTGCATCCACAACGGCTGTCGAGCTTATAGTAGCTCCTGTTATGGCATCAATCTTACCATTTTCCGATTTAAGGCCGATTTCATTTACAGACATACCCTTAAACTGGTCAGTAAAAGAATCTTCGGTTATTCTTGCCCCGAGACCCGGAGTTTCAGTCTGTGAAATTATTGATACCCCGCTGATCTTAAAACTGTTATCCAGACCTACCAGAATTTCAATTTCTCCACCATATCCGCTGCCGTATGCTGTAAAAGCGTAACCGACTTTTTCTCCACCTTTATATATAATATATATATCATCTTCAGTTTCGTACCCGCTCATTTCAGGAAAAACGACTTCAAGAACACCTTTTATCTCTTCAGTCTTTCTCATTTCAATTATAGAAGAGGTTAAACTATTAATTGCCATCAGGAGACTTACAGAAATTATAACAATTACTGCTAAAAAAATTACCGGATATGCTTTATTTGATAAAAATTTTTTAAGCATTTTTCTTCTTCTTATAAAAACCAAATGGTTTCACTCTTATATATTTATCAATGAGGGGAGCAAATGCATTCATAATAAGTATGGAAAAAGCAACTCCTTCCGATAAATTGCTAAAATTCCTTATAAGTACAGTCAATACTCCCAATCCTATCCCGAATATTATCCTTCCGTTTCTGGTCACAGGTGAAGTTACATAATCGGTAGCCATAAAAAATGCGCCTATCATCAGCCCTCCGGCCAGCATCTGGAACAATACATCCTTGCCCATTAAAAGCGAGCCCAGGGCTACAGTCCCAATATAAAATACCGGTATCCTCCAGTCTATTATCCGGAATATTAAAAGAATCAATGCCCCTATCAGTATAAGCATTGCCGAGGTTTCACCCAGTGAGCCTCCTGTGTTCCCGAAAAATAAATCTTTATATAAACTAATTTTATCAGACTGGTAAGTAAAATTATCAGCCAGCGGAGTGGCTCCTGTTATAGCATCATAATTAAAATAAGTAGGAAGAACCCAGGCGGTCATTTCTTCTGGGAAGCAAACAGACAGAAATGCTCTTCCAACCAGAGCCGGATTAAATATATTGTATCCCAGACCACCGAAAGCTTCCTTTGCAACAGCAATAGCAAAAAAAGAACCAATAACAGCCATCCATACAGGAAACCGTGGGGGAAGAGTAAGCGCAAAGAGAAGACCTGTAATCACGGCGCTCCCGTCCATAATAAATCTTTTTTTTCTGAGTTTTTTTATTATAAATTCAGTAAGTACAGCGGTTATTGTGCCTGCCAGCATTAAATAAATTGCATAGTAGCCAAAAAAATAAATAGCAGCAGCTGAAGGAAAAAGGAGAGCAATCACCACTATATACATTATCTTACTTGTTGAAAACCCCTTCCAAATATGGGGCGCATGGGATATTAATATTTTATTCTCTTCCACTCTGCTCCTATTATTATTTAAAACTTTATTTCTTTGCCAGAATACTTTTACAGGTTTTTATATACCCGACAATTGGAATATTGGCAGGACAAACATAAGCACAGGCACCACATTCAATACAGTTATTTATATGATATTCCATACAGCCTTCAAAGTTTTCGCTCTTTGCATTCCTTACATATACCAGAGGCATAAGGTTCATGGGGCATATATCAACACACCTTCCACAATTTATGCAATTTTGTTCATCTTGAATTCTCCTTTTTTCAACCAGCACGCAATTTGTTCCCTTGGTTACAGGAAAATCAGTATCTACAATAGAAATACCCATCATAGGTCCGCCGCAGACCAGGCAATTTACCTCACCTCTGAATCCCCCGCATTTTTCTATAAGTGAGCCAATAACCGTACCCAGCCTCACTCTTAAGTTTTTAGGATTTATAACTCTCCCGGTTACGGTTACCACCCTCTCTATCAGAGGCTTACCCTCAATCACGGCATCATATATTGATTTAGCAGTTGCGACATTGCTTACAATAACTCCCACATCCATCGGAAGACCGCCTATAGGAACAGCCCTGCCTGTTATGGTTTTAATCAGTAATTTTTCCGCACCCATGGGATATTTTGATTTTAGTGAGACTATCTTGAATAGATTACTAAAGCCCATCTCTATTATAAGTTTTTCCAGATGTTCTATTGCGTCTTTTTTATTATCTTCTATACCTATATAAATATCCCGGGGCAAAAGTAATTTATTAATAATATAGAGACCCATCAGAATTTCACTGCCGTTTTCAAGCATGATTCTGTGGTCGGAGGTTATAAAAGGCTCACACTCACAGCCATTTAATATAAGGGTTTCAATTTTTTTATCCGGAGGCGGATTTAACTTTACATGTGTCGGAAATGTTGCTCCCCCCATTCCAACAATACCCGCTTCCCTGACTTTCCCCAGTATTTCTTTCCTGTCAATACTATCTATTATGCCCTTTAATTTACTAAAATCTTCTGACTTTTGAATATCAAAAAGCTTATTAAATTCAATCCATGAATCTTCCCCATCCGATTTTATTAATGCTGCTTTTATTACACCGCTGGTTACCGGATTTACCATATTCATTATTTTAGATACCTTACCCGAAATTGAAGAATGCACGGGAGAAGAGACATAGCTTTTAGAATCAGCTATTTTCTGACCTGTTTTTACCATATCTCCCTTTTCTACCACAAATTCAGGAATGGCACCGATACTCTGCTGAACAGTTATAACCACTTCTTCCGGGGGCAGTAAAACTTCTATGGATTTTTCAGCAGTAGTTTTATTTTCAGGCAGAGATAAGCCTTTAAATGCACTTTTTTTTCTTACAACTATATTCATCTAACAATTTTAAAAAGTAAAAGGATATAGGTAATTTTACTCAATATATTCCAAAAGTCCAGAAGATTCGTGAACTTTACCCTCTGAATCCATGATGAATGCTTCAACATTATCAAGTGATTCAATTAGCTCTAAACCATCCTCCGGACCCATCACAAAGATAGAAGTGGCCAGAATATCAGCCCCGGTACAACTGTCGGATATTATTGTTACACTTCTGCAACCTGCTGCTGAATAACCTGTTCTTGGATCCATTATATGGTGAACTTTTTTTTCAGTATCGTAGTAACGGTGATAACCACCGGAAGTAGTTACCGCCCTGTCAACCACAGAAAATACAGAAAGAAGTTTATTATCAGAATTATTATCATCTTCCCCTGCATCGGGGCTTTCAAGTTCTACCACCCATTTCTCTTCGCCCGGTTTGACTCCCATTGCATAGATGTCTCCCCCCGCATTAACCAGACAGCTATTAATACCGGACTCTTTTATTTTCTTTATGGCTTCATCAACCGCATACCCTTTAGCAATACCTCCAAGTGTGACAGCCATCCCTTCTACGCTGAATTCTATTTTCTTATCGCCTACACTAATTTTGTCTGAACCGGTAACCTCAAGTGTTTCGGCTATTCTTTGCTCCTGAACTTCTTCACTCTCTTCCCACAGGCCACCGCTCCATAAATCAAGCAGCGGCTGAACGGTTATATCAAAACAGCCTCCGGTCAGAGTATAATAATCAATAGATGTATTTATAAGTTCCAGAAACTCTGATGAAGGATTTTCGATATAACCATTTTCATTTAAAAATGAAGCTTCGCTTTCAGGGTCATAGATTGATGCTATATCTTCAATTTCCTCTATTCTTTCAAACGCCGCATTTATTGCCCTGTTCCCTGTTTCCCGGTCTGAATATACAATTATACTTACATATGTCCCCATCATTTCTCTGGTTTCTTCTATTCTTTCTATGGTTTTATACCTGCAGGATACCATGGACAGAAGTAAAAATGTGATTATAAAAAATATGCTTATTATACTAATTACTCCTGCACTTGCTCCTGCTTTTTTTAGGAAAAACTGCATATAATACTCCTTCTATTTTACTAAGATAATAATTCCAGCCTTAATAACAATCTGAAGCTTTTCATTTTTACAATCAGGCAATCACAATTTATCCTGGGCTCTCCTGAGTTTTAATACCAGAGAATCTTCAACTAATTTCACATCACTATATTTTATTGGCTCATCTTTCTCAACATTTTTCTTTAAAACGCACCCTTCGGACAGACCAATGGGCAGCAGATTTTCTTTTTTTGCTTTTTTATACTCATCAATAAGTCCATAAACCGTATATTTTCCTATCCCGTCAATTATATCCCCGTCCCTGAGGTCTTTTTTTGCTACGGTTATAACTTCTGAAACCACGCCAGATTCGGGAGTTATGGTAGGCTCACCATAAAAATAAGCCAGTGCTATAGATAGAGGAGTCTCAATACTTGTCAGATGATATGGCCTGTATAAAAGATAATATGGTCCCTCTCCCAGCATAAGATATTTAAGGTCAGCCCTTACCATTTTATTCCTGGCTGAATAAACAAGAAAAACACCGGGAGCAAGGTCTCCAATTACAAAATCTACTACTCCTTTCCTGGATAGGATTCCACCATCGCTTTTTAATTTAAATACCCCGGTTAAATCTTTTATATTGGCCGCGGGGCCATGCATTCCCCTGCAGTCCGGCACCAGTCCTGTTGAATTTGAAAGACAGGCCATTTCTATCATTGATTTTGTTCCATCCACAAACGAGGTCATCATAGTGGAGCTCGAGCCCTTGCTTTCTGCATAATCCCTGAGAACGGACGGGTTTGCATAACGGTCCAGGGGATTGTTCTTTCCTTTTCCGGCTGCAACTACTTCAAGACCAAGCGCATATGCAAAATTGTATAATTCCTTCAGGGCTGCCGGTTCATCCCCTGCCGAAACTGTATATACCACACCACTATCCTCTGCCATCCTTTTTAATATCGGGCCTATGATGACATCTGTTTCCACATTAAGAGTTACTACATGTTTCCGGGAAGCAATGGCATTTGATGCTATAAATGCACCCGCTTCAGGATTGCCTGTTGCATCTATAACTATGTCTGTATTATCTAAAGCAAATAATATTGAAAGTTCATCTGCCACAATTAATTTATTTTCTCCTGCAAACCGGTTTAATCTTTCCCTTACTTTTTTATCCAGACCGGTATCTCTTATATTTATTTTATTTATATCGCTTTTATCTAAATCTATATCACGCTTATTTTCAACAACTACAATTTCATTATCATTTATTTCCAGTTCTTTTAAAATGCCTATGATCCTCCCGGCATTCCTGTTTGCTACTGCAATAACCTGTATGCCATCCAGTTCTCTCAGGTGAGATATCAGACTTTTCCCCATCTGCCCCACACCGGCTATAACAATTCTTATGGTCTTTCCATTTCTGTAAAGGTCTTTTAATTTTTTACCAAGGTCAAGCATTTAAATATTATTTGATATATTAATTTAAAAATTTTAGAGCATATAAAAAATTTATTATATTCAACCCGTTTTAATCTTAAACTTTTAAAGCAGGCAATCTTTAAAAACCAATAACGGCCTAATAAATTGAAAGAGAATTAAGCATAATATCATACAGCCTGCATGAAAACTCCCTGTAATATATATCAGAAAACCTTATAAGTAAATAAAGTACATTATTTTTTCTTATAAAAATCATTTCAATGTCCCATCTGATTTTATCCTCTAATATATAGTAATAGCTAATCTTTCTATAGTCCAGACCATTAATTTCCCCGGTTATTTCCTCGCTCTCCACTTCCAGATCAGTGTCAACATCAACTATCTCTTCTAATATCTTATCAGAGAAAGTGCTATATTCTTCCGTGGAAGGGCAATATCCTTCCTTCAGGAACCGTATATTTACAGCGGTGTTTATACTCCCGGATAATGGTTCAAAGCTGACTTCAGGGCCACCGGTGCGTTCCTCTTCTTTATAATCCCAGTCATCAGGATAAAGAATTGAGAATTTGTAATCATCGTTCTCGTATATATTATTGTCATTAAATGTTGCATCTGGAATATCCTCTTTTATTATTTCAAAATCATACCGGCCTTCCAGAATTTTATTATAATATAACTCTATTTTATAATTACCTGTCGGCCATAGCCTGTCATTCTCAATCCTGAATACAATATACCCCGGCGTATAGCAGGTATCTTCAATAACAAATTCTTCTTCTCCCAGCAGCTCATCTTCATCCTTATACCACTCAATCCGTAATGAATCTCCGGCTACCCGATAACTTAACCCTGCCAGAGTATAAATTACATCACCGGGGTAAAATCTTTCAGTAATGCCGACGGGCTGTCCTTCCCTATCTATTTCCCTGCACAACACAACTCCTGTTACATTTATCACCGGTGGTTCTATGGTAAAACCAGCGCTGCTTATTAACCCGCCGTTGTGATAAAAGTAAACTCTGTAATCTCCCGGTTCCCCTATCAAACCGGTCTCCCTTCCCGCGGTCAGACGATTTGAGAGGTAGCCTTCAACGTATCCCCTCCCGCCTTCGGAATACTCGCCATAAGACTCTGCAACTATTTCATCCGTGACTTCATTTATCCAGACAAACTTCCACATATCCCCGGCTCTGGCACCTGAAACTTCTATTACAGCAAAAATCTCTTCTGCATTAAAATCAAAATTATTTTTAATTCCCGCAGGTTTAAAAGTATCAGTATCCACTCTCTCGCAGATAGCCACCTCACCAAAACTTAACCCGGGTTTGCACGAACCGATAAGGGGAACAAGTATCACTAACGTAACAACTATGATTATTGATACCAGTATTTTTCTGGCAATATGATTTTTAGTTACCATATTCAGGAGATATTTTAAGAACATCTAATTTATATTAATAACGACGGGTAAATGGTCTGAAGCCGTGCTGTAAGGCACATCCACATCTGATATCCTTAGATCCTTCGTTACCCATATATAATCTATTCTTCTAAAGGGTTCATAGTGCACCCAGGTCAGCGTATCTTCCTCTCCAAGTTCCAGCTGAGAATCTAAAAATCCGGCACTGTGCATCTGCATAATTTCTGGATCGCCTGTCACTGCATTAAAATCTCCCATTATTACTGTTCTTTCTAAACCATCCCATTCTTCCAGAAGCTTCTTTACCTGCTCTTCTCTTATCCAGACCTCACCCTCTATATGATGCAGATGCGTGCATATTATATTTAAATTATCCCCGTCACTCACCTCTACTTCAGCAAGCAGATAGCTTCTTCTAAGTGGAGCACCCAGCTCCGGCAAAAATCCGCTCTTTATCAGCTTTAACGGATACCTGCTCAAAATAGCGTTTCCCCATACATCATCTGATGCAGGCATAAACAGATAGCCCATATCAAGTCTATCTGATAACCACGACAATGTATCTGCCGACCCGTTAATGAGCCATCCCCTGGAAACTTCCTGAAGGCATACCAGATCCGCTCCGCTTTTCTCGATAACTCTGGCGGTACTTTCCAGGTCAAGATAGCCCTTTATGTTAAAACCCTGGTGGATATTATAATCCATCATCCTGATTGGACCGCCTTCAACAGTATCTCTATCCACATTTTTAGGGGGCAGAAACATAATCAGTGGAATTATAATCAGTCCGGTCATAAGATAAAGAAATACAGGCTTCCTTCCAGTACGGTTACTGCCTGAAGTCCGGTCTTCCCGGTCTCCAACCTCCGAATTTTTAAGCCAGGATGAAAAAAGGGCACATATTGATATAAAAACAGCTATCAGAACCGGAATCACCCGGTTTTCAAAGGGCAGTTTTAAATCATAACTGCTGTAATATATAAATGCAAAAATAAGGAACACCAGACCTCCAAGGCTAAAGGCTATTGTATTTTTCCATGGCATTTTCTCAACCGCTTTACCTTCTGCTTTTTCCAGGACAACTGCTAACAGCCAGAAAGCTCCGGTGTTACCAATAATCACCTGCAGCATATACAGATAACCTCCCGCGCCGGGCCAGAAGGACATTAATATAAAAAGCACACCAGATACAGTTAACAGGATTCTTATTTTTTTAAATGAGAATAAATATGTAAATAAAAAAGCCAGAATATTGGAAACCATTATTACAGTCAATGAAAACTGAAGGCTTTTCCCGGTAACTGCATTCAGTGAGGCCACATTCTGGAATTTCAATAACTGGAGGAAAATAAAGGGCATAAATAAGGTTAAAGTATAAAATGAATTTCTTCCTCCATCAAAAGGCTCTGCATCCCTTAAATCTCCAGAGACGCTGTGAACCAACCATAACTTTATTATAATAATAACCAGCACAAAAAAAACTACGTGCCAGTCCTGCCTCCATACCATATCCCATGTCCCGAAAAGACCGTGAAAAGCCGTTGAAAGGCTGATCCCAAAAACAATACCGGGGAAAAATGAAGATAAAAGACCTATTCGTTTTTGCTGCAGTAGAGTTACAAAAAAAACAGAGCCCGCCATCCACAGAATGGTGCCCAGAGCTGACAGCGCAAGGCTAAGTGGAGGCCAGGGATTTACCTGCAACATAAATCTTGTCACGCCCACTCCTGCAGTAAGCACCCACAATATGATACCGTACCTCAATTTATATATAAAACCAGTGAAAAAAACCAGCAAAAATGTCACCAGAGCATAAATAGCTACATCCGTAAGGGATATATCTGGACGCTCCCTGAAAAAATTTACCAGCAGGGAAAGAAAAGTTTTAAGAATTTCCAGACCAAAAAGAGTATTTATGGCTACAATAAAAAAGTATGACCACTTTAAATTCAAATTATTCCCGGATATTGCTTTTTTCATTTCAGTATATTATAAACAATTATTTTCCGTTTATCTATTTATAAGAATAATCATAAACGCTGACCTCTATTGGGTACCACGCATATCATTTTCAAACCCTCATCACCTGCTTTGAATTGATGCAGCTCCAGTGGTTCTACAAAAATAAAGTCATCTTTCTCAATCTCGACCATATCGTCTCCCTTAAGAATAAACCCCCCACCACTTATAATGTACACTTCATGCTCCCAATCATGGCTGTGCCTGGGCGTATATCCACCCGGATCTATTTCAAATAGTCTCATTGCAAAAGTTGGAGTCCCATCATTTGCCGTGAGCATGGGGTAAGACCTGATACCATTTGATTCACTATCATCCATGATAATGGGGTCAAATTCCTTTTTCTTTTTTATAATCATTCATACTCCTCGTATAATAAGTTATTAAACGTATTATTGCCATATTACGTCCACATTATCCCAGTCCGCTGATTATGTCACTCAAATTGACCTCTGCATACGCTATACTGCTATCAGCAGCACCATAATATATTTTTATCTTATCCTCTTCATATAAAACACCACAGGTAAAAACCACATCACTATAAAAACCTTCCTTCTCGTAATCCATTTCAGGCTCCATTACAGGCTTCCTGCACCGGGCAATAACTTTCCAGGGTTCTTCTTTATCAAGAAGTACAGCCCCGATGCAATACCGGTTAGCCTCTGTAGCGCCGTGGTAAATCTCCAGCCAGCCTTCTTTTATTTTAAATGGAACCGCTCCCGCACCTATTCTTGAACTATCCCAGTTCCCCTTTCTTGTGCCCATCAACCTTCTGTGCGCGCCCCAGGAAATAAGGTCTTCTGATTCGGATATCCAGATATCAGCCCTGCAAAATTCACAGGATACCGGCCTGCTGAGAGCATAATATTTACCTTTAATTTTCTCCGGAAAAATAACCATATCCTTATTGTCAGACATAAAAATCACACCATGCCTTTTAAATTTTTTAAAGTCATCGGTAGACGCCATGCAGGTAGTAATTCCTTCTATATCCGATACAGCCACGTAACTTATGTAATATTTTCCATTAAGAAAAGTAATTCTCGGGTCTTCAATACCTGCCCTTTCATATTCATTTTCCGGAAATAGAGCGGGTCCGCTGTCTATATCAAAGTCAATTCCGTTTTTACTTTTTGCAGTTCTAAAATGAGAAATTGAGGTGAGATAATTACCATAAATTGTCCTTAAAAATCTCGGGTCGGAAAAATCAATGGAAGAGTCACTTTTGTTAAATTTCTTTACTGAAATTTTACCCGTTTTTAAATCAAGCACAGGGACCGATATTTTCTCCTTATCATAATTGACCGGTTTTTCTGCAACTCTTAAAAGAAGTAAAACCTCATCCTTGAATCTGGTAACACCACAGTTAAAAACACCTGCCACTTCAATATCATCTCCTGAAGGTTTTAAATCTTCCGGCTTTATTATCGGATTTTTTCCTGACCTTAATACATCCATTTTTATTACTTATTTTTATTTTTATTTCTGAATCAATTCCTGACTTTATAATCATTCAACCGGCCTATAATTATATCTAAAAAAATCATCCCAACTTATCATAGAGCCAGATAAAGAAAAATAAATTCTATGGACACAAACAGTTACCCGGTAATTCCCAGTCTTTTTGCTGCAAGAAATGCCATCAGAAAACAAATATTTGATTCAGCTCCCTGATTTAAGTTAACTCCTTCAGGTGTCAGGCCATCGCAACAGGCAAAATTTTCATCCACAAGAGGGACCCCTTTTATATTATACCCGAAAAACCATCTATACCATTTTTCAGCCCACTTTTTATAATAGTCATTTCCTGTTGCGCGGTATGCTTTCTCAAGGCAGCAAACCATATAAGCAGAATCAATGGGCTGCTGGTCGTATATAGCTTTTCTACCTTCCTTAAAATACCAGCCCCTGTTGCCCACAGGGGCAGGCCTGTTATTTTCCTGGCATTTCTCTATTAAAAATTCTGTTGTTTTTCTGGCAATTTCAAAGCTTGTTTCACATTTCCTTCTGAGGTAAGTTTCCCATAATGCCCATGGCATAATTGCATTTGCATACACCAGGTAATTTTCAAACCATATCCAGCCTTTAGAATAATTTTCAAAATACAGGTCATGCAATTTTTCCCTCAGCTCCAGTTCTAAATTATGTGTGCTTTTAAGATTTACCAGTCCCAGCAGTGCTGCTGCCATTGCCCTTGGTGAAGTCCATCCGTATGCATCTAAAATTAAATTTTCAACAATCTCCCTTACAGAACCATCTCTATCGCTATTAATTGATAGCAGTGACCACAGGGCCAGCCCATAGGCTTCTTTTATATTGGGTTTTAAGTTATTTTCTTCTTTATTCCGGAATATTCCACTGCCATTTTCTTCATAAAAAAAATGGTAAAGCAGGCCATCTTCTCTCTGTGTTTTTAATATAAAATTAAGATAAATATCTCTCAGCCCGGTGTCTTTAAATCTATCAGCAACTATAAGGGCCCTTGCCTGGTCCTCCAGGGCATACCCGAATGCCGGGTCAGGCTTATCCAGTTTCCCATGCTGGTATATACCCGTACCTGTTGTCATCAGCCTTATTTTCTTTAATGGGTCCATGATAATTTTTCTTTATTTGGCATAAAAATGGTTCTTAAATATTTATTTAATAAAAAATTTTTATAAAACTATATATTTTCACGTATATCTAAAACCTCATTAAATAATTTAAGATGCTGCAGGGCTACATTGTACCAGGTCATTAATCTTCCAAACTCGTATGCCTTTTTTTCCAGTTTTAATTTCTTTTCAGGATTCCTGCATATATCTATTACCGCATTTGCGATAACTCCAGAATTCCGGAAAGGCACAATTACACCTCTTCCCCGCGCCAGAACCTCCTTTGCATATAAGTAAGGAGTTGAGATACATGCTTTACCTGCTCCAATAGCATACGCCAGGGCTCCGGACGCGGATTGTTGGGGGTCAAGATATGGCGTTATGTATATATCAATAGCTTTTAACCAGGAGACAAGTTCTCCCAGAGACATATATTTATTTATAAATTTAACATTTTCTTCCAAATTGAGATTCTTTATTTTTCTTTTTAAAAAATTTCTGTATTTTTCTCCTTCAATTTTTAATACGACGGGATGCGTCTGGCCAATTATAAGATATAAAACACCGGGAAATTGCTTTTTAATAGCTCCCAGAGCTTCTATAATATATTCAATTCCTTTAATTTCTGATAAAAGATTTATATTCCCTAGTATTATTTTATCCTTTAATCCCTTTTTCCTTTTATATTTTTCATTGGGTTCCATCACTATATCAGGAACACCATGGGGTATAATTTCTATATTTTCTACTGGATAATTATAGTTTTTTACAAGTTTCTGTATGCTTTCCGGCATCATGGCTATTACCTTATCGGTAAATTTGATTACATCCTTTAAAGCCCGGCCATACCCTCCATCCGGATTATCGGGAATTGTATGAGCAGTTATTATAAGAGGCTTTTTTATCCTCTCTACTAGCTTTATAATATATTCTCCGAATTCACCGCCATACAGGCCAAATTCATGTTCAAGAACTACTATATCTGCTATGGATTTATTAATATAATTAGCAGCTTTTATGTAGGAACCAATATCATATTGATTGACCTCAAATTTAACTTCTGGAGGATATTTAATCTTATCTTCAGGTTTTACCATTGCTATAATCCTGGATTCACAGTACGGGTTTATAAGGTCAATAGCCCTGGTTAAATCTCTGGTATAAGTAGCAATACCGCATTTCCTTGGAACATATGATGATATATATACACAATTAATACCCTTGCTCTTTTCCCTTAAAACTTTTTTAAGCTTTTCCAAAATAATACACTTCCATTATTTATTTTATAAAAATACCAGAAAGATATAGCTTGCTGATAGTTATAAGATTATCCTAATATCCAAAATTGGTAAATTAATAATCATCTTTATAAGAAATATTAAAGCTTCATATCAATTTAGAGATTAAATATTATTAAAAATCAGGAGGTAGATCTATTTTCTTTCCTGCCATTTTCTTAAGCCGTGCAAGTTTATATGCGTGCCTGTATTTTTTGGCTACAATCTCCCAGGATACAACTTCATTTAAATATTTTTTAAGATTCTTTGAAAGCCCATTCCTTAAATCCTCATCACAGGCCAATCTTATAACCTTTTCTTTTAACATCTGCTTATTGGTAAAAAGCAACCCGCCTTCACTTTCAAGAGTTTGTGCTGTAAGCCCTTCCAGTGGGGCAGTGGTTATATAAGGTTTATTCAAAGCAATAATTCTTGCCAGTGTTCCAGACTGCGTCTCATCTACTGTAGGTAGAACTATAAACTTACACACTGCCATTACCTTGTAGTAAATATCTCCTCTGGGAATAAATTCGTAATAATGTGCAATTCCCTTTTTTTCCAATATCTCAAGGCTTTTTTTGTAATGATTATAATCCTCCAGATGCGCTTTATCCCTTAGGGTGCCTGCAGCCAGAAGATCCCAGCTCTCACCGGTTCTTTTTTTTATTTCTCCCAGTATTTCTTCCCACATGGAAGTTAGTATATCCCATCTTTTGTTTGACTGAATCCAGCCCACCAATCCAACTATGTTATTACTCAAATATTTGAATTTATCTAAATTAAGTTCCTTTCTTAATTCCTGAATGCCTTTTTCACTCCAGCTTCTATCCACCCTCGCTCCATGGGGCACAATCATAATATTATTTGGCATCTTCCAGCCTTTCTGAGTAAAGGTCCAGTTTAGTCTCCATTTCTGGTAATCACTTTTGAATAAAACAACATCAGAATCTTCACATAACTGGTAAATAAAATTTTCTTCAAATTCTTTTAACCTTCCATGTACTGTATGTGGCTCCACTACAATAGGAAATTCATTTATGGAGCCCAGGAATTCAATAAAACCCTGATTTTTATCTCCAATACCTCTATTATCTATATGTTCATATAGCCCATATTCATGCTGTATATGCACCACGTAAGGTGAAAGTTTCTTGATTTTTTTTGCTACAGGTTTCCACCAGAATCGATTGGCGGTATCTATTATGGGGAAAACTCCCTCGCCTTCTCCATCTGTATGACTTATTACCAGAACTTCTCTTTCCGGATATTCTTTCTTAATAAATTCCCTGGCTTCTTCGCAGAACGTAGCTATCCCGCATAATCTTGGATAGTAAGTTGAAATCAGTACTATTGGCCTGCTTCCTGACATAAATCAACCATCCTCTAAAGTTCTTTATAATTATTATTTTTTAGCCGTCACTGCTTAATTAATTCATCTGTTGCACAATAATAGTTACAAAATTTATTATTGTCAATTATCGCCGGTTTAAGAATAACACCCGCAATACCTGTATAAATTAAATTTAATTCAGCTCTCTCCCGGGTTCAGTCTTTATAAAATATTTTCTATTTCAGGATTAATAATAAGTATTAGAAATATAAAGTAAGTTAAACAAAGATTAATAGAAGCAACGATATTATGTACCAACAGGATGGTTTCAATTGCCACTATAGTTGCCGCCATGCCTGCACCGGTAATAATTAAGCTTCCAGAATAATACCTGAAAGATAAACAGGCAGACTAAAAACTCATAAAGCTCCAGTCAGGATAGACATCTTAATTTACTGATTCAGGATATTTCTAAAAAACTGATTTTTCTCTGCTTCGTTATAACCGACTGCGCTGGATTTTCCGAACCACTGCGGCTTTGAATTAAAAGTAGTTATGGTAATATCTTCCCTGCCTATAGAACTGACAACAGGGATTATTTGCAGAGCCTGACTTAACGATATATTGGTCCACACATACTTACCCATTATATTCAAAAAATCAGCTATATTCCCTGAATTTACCATTGACCTTTTCTGCAGGAGCAGGTCCGCCATAAGCATTGCAGATTGCCTTTCTCTTGAGTAGGCTCCTCCGCCATAAAGATACCTGCCATGTCTTGCCCTGGACAGGGCCAGCGCCTGTGTTCCGTTTATGTGATGCGTTCCTGCGGTTAAATAACATCCTGAGAAAGAGTCTGCTATATTTTCCTCAACTGTGACATCTACTCCGCCAAAATAATCAATTAGAGGGGCAAAACCATCGAAATCAGTTATTACATAAAAATCAATATCTGCACCGGTAAATTCTTCGAATATACCCACAGCATAATCATTACCCCCTATGGCATGATAACCGTTAATCTTACGGCCTTTAAACCAGGTATCGCGCGGAATAGTTACCAGATAGGCTTTTCTGGTGTCAA
Organism: uncultured Actinomycetota bacterium; assembly: GCA_964595565.1. Lineage (GTDB taxonomy): Bacteria > Actinomycetota > Humimicrobiia > Humimicrobiales > Humimicrobiaceae > JAQVEM01. Next base: position 28,333 of record CAZQQX010000005.1, on the reverse strand, counting down.
GATTTAAATGTACAAATATATTAATATCTGTTCTTCCGCTAATCCTGCCCCCGGCTCTATCGTGGGCACTATCATCTCCCCAGATCATAAAGTTAACTTTCCTACCTGCCTTGAATCCTGTCGCACCGCTTGAACTATAACCTGAAGAAGTTGAAGTTACTGCAGCCGCAGCATTAGAAGGTGCGCCGGCATATGGCGTAATTCCATAATCACTACAGAGCTTGGAAAACTCTTTTGATTTTAAAAATCCATCCAGTACTGATTTCCTGGTCATCCCACCGGCCAATCTTTCCAGCCACGCATTATAACCATTTGTGTCGGGTTCCCGGTTAAAAAAAGCCCTGTAAAGAATAGTAACAAATTCTTCATCTGAATGTTCTCTGGCCAGAAATTCTTTACTAAAAACAAAACCTTCCGCAACATCCGCTCCTGTTTTAGACCCATTCATCAGACGCCCGACCCATTCATTTAAACCGCCGGTATCAGGCTGCCTTCCCAGGCACTGAACATAGAAACGTGTTACAAAACTCTGTACCTGCTCCGCTGAGCCCCCGTCAAGGCCACCAGGAAAAAGAGTTATAAAAAGAATCCCTATTAATGCCATGATAGTGAAGTATCTGATAGTATAAAGTATTCTCTTTGCCATTAGCGCTCCCTTATAATTATTTTTTTGTAATCAGTTCGCAGGTTAATATCCTGATATCAAGCTTAAAACTTCATATAATTATACAATTATTCCCTGCAGGATAAAAACATTAATTAAAAAATTTTTTTAAAAAGAATTTCCTCCATTTTATTCATACCCAGCCGGGTTAAAGCAAAGTCATATTTTACCGGGTCATCCCTGTCAAATTTTTTTAATGTGCCGGTTATCTCTACAGCGGTTTTAATATCTGCCTGTTTTCTATTTGTAAACCCGAGTTTTGCTGAAATCCTGTGCATATGGGTATCCAGGGGAACAATCAATCCGGATGCGGGAATACCGTACCAGCCCCCGGGGTCCACCCTATCTTTTCTCACCATCCAGCGAAGATAAAGATTCAGCCTCTTAAATGCACTGCTGCCCGAATGATAAGGTATAAGGCTGGTACATTTTTCTTCGGAAAAAAAGTTTAGTTTTTCTGCAAAATTTAAAATAGCAGGAACAACTGTTCCGCAGCCTGCCTCTTCTTTAAATACTTTTTCAACGGTTCCCGTAAATTCCCGGGAGCTCACTGCGGTTCTTTTTTTTATATTGCCCTCATGGTTTCCTTTATCAGTCACAGAGCCTTCAAGAAAGCAATTATTTAGCGAGCCGTATTCCTCAATAGCTTTCTTTATTCCTTCCAGCAGGCAGCATAGTTCATCTCCTGTGGTAAACCTGTGTTTAAAATTCTTAAAATTATTATAAAATGTCCGGGGAGAAGATTCCATTATAAAAAAATAAGGGGAAGAGCCCATACTGTCCAGAACCAGGGATACACTTTTGAGTATCTGGCTTACCCTGCCGTAAGATAATGTAGAGGAAATAAGGCCCGCAATTTCACGGTCCCTTATATCATCATAATTATATAAAAATTCCAGGGGGTCCGGGTGAACAAATTTCCTGTGATTAAAGGTTAAGTATAATTTATCAAGCTCCTCTTTTAATCCCATCTATCCTACCGGTTATACTGTTTAATATTTTAAATTATCTGGTGCGGTTTTTTGATTAATCTTACTCATTAATCATCTGCAGAAATTTCTTTATGCTTTTTATTTATCTTATCTGCCAGCCTATCAATCGCCTCAAAATCATCTTCTTCCGGGTACCCTTTAATAATTACAGGTTCTATTACTTCAGCTTTCAAAGTAGATAAAACATCAAAAAGCATATCGGCAGTTTTTCCGCCCCACCCATAAGAGCCCATAATTGAGATAAATTTTGCTTTCGGTTTGAGTACCCTTACTAAATATGCCGCGTACATAATATTAGGATGGGGACCCGCGAGCACTGTAGGGGTGGCAATTACAATTGTAGCTGCATCAACCAGTGCCATAGCAAGCTCCCCTATATCAGAGCCAGTAAGATGAAAGGCCCTGGCCGTTATATTTTTTTTGCTCAGTGATTCCTTGAGGTACTCGACCATTTTCCCGGTACTTCCGTGCATTGATACATAAGGTATGACAACTTCATTTTTTGCACTGTCAGAAATCCATTCTCTATATGCATTAACAATAAAATCAACATTCCTATAAATTGGACCATGGCTGGGAGCAATAATTTTAATATTTAAATCCTTAATCTTTTCCAGGTTCTTTTTTATATTGTTCCTGAAAGGCATCATAATCTCCGCATAATAACGTTTCGCAGCGTTATATATTTTATCTTCTTCTCCGGCAAAAAGTTCGCCGGTAGCATAATGAGAGCCGAAGAAGTCACAGCTAAAAAGAATTTTATCTTCAATGAGGTAGGTTGACATTGTTTCGGGCCAGTGAACCCAGGGAGTAAAAATAAACTTTAGCGTCTTATCACCAAGGGAAAGAGTGTCTCCATCATCAATAACTATAAATTTTTCTTCCGGTATTAAAAGCAAATCTTCAAGCATTGATTTGCCTTTCTGGTTTGTTACTATCATGGCTCCGGGATAATCTTTTATAAGCTCCGGCAGTGAGCCCGAATGGTCCTGCTCTGCGTGATGTGATATTATATAATCTATCTTCACCGGACCCAGCTCTCTTAAGTTGCCAAGCTGTACATCATACATCGGTGGGTCTACACCATCAAATAGAGCCGTTTTTTCTGAACCATTAATTAAATAAGAATTGTAAGAAGTTCCGTCTGGAAGAGGTATTAGCTCATCAAATAACTTTCTGTCATAGTCTACCGCTCCAACAGAATAGATATTTTCTTTGATTTTAAGCACACCCATTCAAACCAGTTCCTTCTCTTTTTAAAAATTCTTTGTTACCTTTATACAGTTTATAACTGATACAGTAAAGCAGGACTTTTATTTTAAGTTAATCCTTTTTAACTTTTCCATAAACCGTGAATATTACAGTATTCTCTGGCAGTGGCATTATCTGCCTTTACACAGAATTCAGCTTCAGGTGCATCCCCCGGATTTAAGAATTTTCTGTAACTTATTCCATCCACAATTAGCTCGACCCACTCTATATAATGCTCGCTTATCATGGGATGCGGTACACTTCCAACCTTAACCTTAAATCCAGTATCTGTTTTTTCAACCACTGGAACGTGCTTTTCAATAGCAGCATCAACTGTGTTTCCCTCATAAAGTTTCATAGGCTGGCCGCAACAGGAAAGCTCGCCTTTCCCGGCGTGAAGAACTTCAATAATATTACCACAGACCCCGCATTTATAAATTTGTAATCTTTCAGTCATTTTTGCTCCCTCCCCCAGGACAAATAATATTTTTATCCGGTATCATCTGTAAATAAAATTGTAAGTATCAGCTATCAAATAACTATATTTTTTTGTTATTTAAAAAGGGCTTTTCTGTTTTAATTATATTATCTTATTCAATCAGTGTAAATTTTAAAAAATATAAAATAATTTATGAGTCTAAAGTGATATTACTTTATTTTCAATTACTGAAGTTACTTTCCTGTAGTCCTTATATTCTGATTTTTTAAACTCTAATGGTTCCGATAAACTTACTTCCACAAGAGGACGCCGGGGTATATGCCCCCGGGGAAGAATTCCATTTCTTAAAATATTAAAAAGACCCTTAACTCTTACAGGGATTACGGGAACTTCCATATCAAGCGCTATAACACCAATGCCGGGTTCAAATTTTTTTATACTGCCATCAGTGGTAACTCTTCCCTCGGGGTAGATTAAAATATACCAGCCCTCATCAATCATTTTACCGATATTCTCCATCACTTTTTTAAACCCGTAAGTTCTGGATATAGGAGAAACATTAATAAATAAATTTATCAAAAGGTAAAATCCTGCTGCTTCAATTATTCTTATCAACCATGTCCCGGTATGATAGAAAAAATGTTTAAAATGATATTCTATGGACATCAGTACGACAACCTTCCTCCTTATATTGAAAGGTAAAGAATAAAGGATAACAAAACTATCCAGGATGCTCGTATGATTGGCAGCAAATACAGCCGGCTCTCTTAAACGGTTAAGTTTTTCTTTTCCCTTCACTCTGAGCCTGTAGACAGGGAATATAAAAGGATAGATAATAAACTGAAATATAGTCCTTATAACCTGAACGGGCAGCCAGAAAGGAAAGCTATAGAAAGGTATCTTGCGTGTGCTTCTCCGGGGAGGAGATTTAATTAAGTTTTCAAGCTCACTAATTTTAGTATTTCTACCGATATTAGAATCATCCACTTCTATACCATATTTATCTTCAATAATAGCCGAAAGCCGGGCCAGATCGAGGGAGTCCAGCCCCAGGTCTTTTTCAAGTTCCGCATCTTCATTAATACTTTCGGGTCTAACTTTTTTTAAACCATTTAATACTTCCGCCGCTCCGGCAAACAAAAAAGATTCTTTACCTGGAGCTACTTTCCCTTTTCCCCCTTCTGAGAGAGCCTTTGCCACCCCGTCTCTTTTTATTTTTTTCGTAGTTGTTCTTGGAAAATCATTTCCTTTCCATATACTGCAACTATTTATGTGCTGGTACACATTTAACTTTTTATTTGCTTCGTCTATTATTTTTCGTGGCTCGCCTTTAAAATCACCTTCTAGCAATAATACCGCATGAATTTTTAAACCCTTACCATCTTTTAACCCCAGAACTGTGCAATCCCTTACCGTGTCAGATGCCTTTAATACAGATTCAATATCTTCAGGGTAAATATTTATTCCATCCTCTCTTACAATAACCGAATCTTTCCTGCCTCTAAAAATCAGATTACCTTTTTCATCCACTGCGGCCAGGTCACCGGTTTTGAACCATCCTTTCGAGAAGGCTTTTTTTGTAAGTAAAGAATTTTTAAAATATCCTGGTGTTACATTCTTACCCCTCACGTAAATTTCACCATTTACCAGGCGTATATCCAGACCTTCCAGAGCTTTCCCGATAGAGCCCGCACCTGTAGATGCCGGGTCTGCAAGGGTTACCAGCGGAGCTGTTTCGGTCAATCCATAACCCTGGAATATAGTATAAGCAATGGTTCTCCAGAACTTATCAAGATTTCTATCAAAAGCCGCTCCCCCCACCACTATGGCTACCAGCCTCCAGCCAATTTTCAGGTGAATGTTTAAAAAAGCCAGAAACCGGATCGGCCATTTAATTCTCTTAAGTCTATTAAATTTCTTCTTAAACTCCTCATCTCTGAGATTAAATTTCCTGGTTATATGGTCCTTAAGCAATTCAAGAATTTTAGGAAGGGTTCCGAGAATCCAGATTTTTTCTTTTCTTATCGCTGTCAGGATTTCTGCAGGATTTATACTTTCCATAAAAACTACCGAGCTTCCTATCATCAAAGGGATAAATATTCCTATCAGCTGACCGTACATGTGGCTCAGAGGAACAACCGATAAGATCTTTAAATTCCACATAAAACGAAAGAATTTTTTCCACTTCTCCATCACAGGCTTAATAGACCCTAGGTTTGATTCAATATTACCGTGGGTAATCATTACCCCTTTTGGGCTGGTTGTAGTACCCGAGGTAAAAATAATCTGGGCCAGGTCACCGGAGGAAATATTCAATCCCGCATCTTCTGCAGGCTTTATATCTGAAAGAATATCTTCAATATCATTAATATTTATTAATTTAATCCGTAAAGGTTTTCTCATTCTGCTACTGCTGTCGCCGCATATCATTAACTTCGCCTTTGTTTTTGCCAGTACCTTTTCTTCAAATTCAGAACCCGAATTTAAATCAAGAGGCACAGCTACCGCTCCCTCCATAAGGCATCCAATAAAGGCGATTATCCATTCGGGCTTATTTTGCCCCTTTATTATTACTCTTTGCCCTTTCTTTATTCCAAACTTTCTGAGCATTGCAGCAAATTTTTTTGCGTGCTGGTATACTTTCTCAAAACTCCAGCGTACAGTGCGGTATTTCCCCCGATAATAAAAGTACCTGTTCCCGGCTATTATATATTTCTCCATATAGCCGGGTAAGCCTGAACTCATCATAAATTTACCACCTTCTCCAGTATGTTCTGGAAAATATATAAGCGCCTGTCTGTCTGGGTTAATTAAGCAAATCAGTTTTATTAAAACTTTATTACATATAAATAAACCCAGCTGTTATGCTTAAAAATATATAAATTTCTTTTACTTTTTAATTATAAGATAATTAACAAAATTTAATCAAACAGGTAAAAAAAATGAAAAAATCAGTGGGAATTCAGATTGGAAAAATAAATTAAAATAAAAGTAAGATTAAAGCTTAATTAACCCTAAGGCCCTTTGTTTTCCTGTAAAGCCTTAGTTCTATTAAAGTCCATACGGCTCCGAGCAGGTCCAGGGCTCCAAAAGCTATTATAACAGGCGGTGCTAAATTAAAAAATGCGAGAGCCGATAAAACTATGATGGCAGAAAACCTGGTATGCACGGTCCACCAGAAAAACCACAGCATCTTTTCTCCTGCAATTCCGGCCCTGATATAATAATATCCATAAAATACGAGCGTCATTCCCAGCAGTCGGACCACCACACTCCCGGATATATCCAGTCCAACAAAATTAAGAAGAACACCGGGAAATACCAGCAAAAATAAGCCTGCTGCTATAATATAAATTCCAAAAAAAAATATACTTTTTGACAACCTGTTGATAATAAAACTCCTTTTTTAAACTTAACTGTTTTTAAATTATAAAGTTAAAATGATTTAATGCGCATCCGGTATAACACTGCCTTTCACCCTGGCCCTGAAACTGCCTGCAGCATAATCCTTCTTCCTTAAATAAGGTGACTTATTAAGCAGCCAGTAACGAATAAAAGGCCTTAATATACGGGTAAGGTATCTTTTAAATCCCAGGTGTTTCTTAATATCATCCAGGAAATCATCCAATCCTTTGAACTGATAATTCAGAAGCTTCTGGCTTTCCTCAGTATCTATCCAGTCAAGGTAAAAAGGCTCCGATGTAAATGCTTCCTCCGGTAACATTCCAATGCCGACGACTTCCAGAACTTTTCCTACAAAATCTCTCTGGTACACCTGACAGGAAGGCCCACCTCCGACAAGAAGGGTTTTGCCCCGAATACTTTCGTCGGTAGCCGCATTTGCCAGTGCTATACCGGCGTCATGGGCATGGATTAATTCAATTCTGTTACCGGTAGGAACTTTGAAAAGAAGCGGGTCCATCTCGCATAATGATACACTCAATATCGCGCCCAGTCTTAAAATAACCCAGTCCAGACCGGATACCCTGACCAGCTGTTCACAGGCAACTTTATGATGGGAATAATTATCTGTAGGCATTACCGGGTCCAGCATAGTTCTGGGCGGTTTTAAATGACCGGTTTTCCCAAACACAGAAACCGAAGAGGTAAATACAATTTTAGGTTTCACCGGAAGCGCCCTCATTGCATTTAACAGATTGCGTGTTCCCTCTACATTAATCTCCCAGGTCCGGTTCGGTTGCTCCTCGCTCAGAGGAGGTATCACAAAAGCCAGGTGTATTACTGCATCCTGGCCTGCCACTGCTTCTTCCACATCTTTTTTACTCGTTATATCCCCCCAGATTATTTCTATATCTTTCTTAAATTTAGTGTAAATTTTTATATTGGCAGGGGTTTTTAATTCTATCACTCTTACCCTACAGCCTTTTTTTAGCAATTCCTGAAGGGTAAATCTTCCCACACTGCCAAAAGCACCCGTTAATAGTATATTCAATTTAAAATTCCTCCATTTTTTAATTTAGCCCAAAATTTCTACTTTTATTTTCTTATGATTCCCTCCAGCACAATCAGGGGAGCTTCCTGTGCAATCCTGTCCCAGTCGGTGCCGTGGGGGTCAAGCATCCCCTGCATCACAAATCCCACTGCAACAGCTATTATCATTCTGCTTACTGTATCCGGGCTGACTTTTTTTATTAATTTTTTTTCTATACCTTCTTCTATCAATTTTTCAAACAACTTTAAATATTTATAATAGGACCCTATAGTAATTTTACGGAGTTTCTTATCCCTTGAAGCTCTAATCCATAATTCAATAAAAATAGGTAATTTGCTGCCGGCATCCTGGAAAATTGATTTAGCGTTAGCTATATTCATAAACATTTCCATCATATTCGACGAATCTTTTCTGGCAGAATTGATATATTCATCAATTATTTTTAACCATTGATTTAACATTTCCAGAAAAAGTTCCTGTTTGCTTGAAAAATGGTGGTAAAATGCTCCTTTACTCATACCGGCAGTTTTACAAATTATATCAACTCCTGAAGCATCAAGGCCGTATTTTGTAAAACATATTTCCGCAGCTCTTAGAAGCTTCTCTCTGGACTTCCTGCCCTTTTCTTTTAAATTCATAGAGCCTGTACTCCTCTTAAAAAATACCAACTGGTCTGTTTGTATAATATACTAAATATTACCCCCTGTCAATACAATAATATTATTTCATTTTGATAGATAAAGCCGGGACAATAATTTAAAATCGCCGCACCTGCTGTAGCACTAAAATAAAAACCCTCCATCTACAGCATTTTCTCAGACAGAGCAAATCTTATCCATAGTTAAGGTTTATACAGCTATTTACTATTCAGCTCTGGTTAATCTTATGGTGATGAATAACAAACTTATCTACAAGCACCGGGCTAAATTGCGTTCCTGAACATCTGATAAGTTCCTCTTTTGCTTCTTCATCAGAAACCGGGGGCCTGTAATGCCTGCCAAAAGTCATGACATCATAGGCATCTACAATTGAAACAATACAGGCATTTACGGGTATCTGTTCCCCTTTTAATCCCTGGGGATAGCCTGAGCCATTCCACCATTCGTGATGGGATAGAATATCATCCGCAATAGATGCAATCTGGGGCGTTGATTCTGCAATTTTATAGCCTATCTCGGGATGTCTTTTAATAATCTTCCATTCCTTTGAATTTAATCTTCCTTTTTTCATTAAAATCCTGTCAGGTATTCCTACTTTTCCAATATCATGGAGAGCAGATAGTAATTCAAGCTCATCCAGCTTATTCTGCGGTAAATTAATGATGCGTCCAAGTTCTATAGATAGCTTCCTCAGGCGGTCTGCATGTTCCTTGGTCTCACGATTTTTTTCCCACAATATTCTTTCCAGCGATAGGATAATAGAATTATATACGCTTTTCCTTTTAAGCAATTTATTCTTATACATATTATTCTCTGCTTCTTTTATTACTTCCCCCAGATTTTGATTCTTATTTTCTCTTGCCGAAGTTCCTATTGAAATATTTAGAGGAATCTTCTGGTCCTTTGTCTTTAGACAAATCCTGTTTATTTTATCTAACACCTCTTCCACATCTTCTTCTGTAGATCTGGGAAGAAGTATAAAAAACTCATCTTCACCCCATCTGGCAATTATATCTTCTTCGCGGGCACAGTATTTTAATATCTTTGCTACCCTTTTTATCAACCTGTCCCCTTCACTATAGCCAAACGCATCATTTACCAGTTTAAGCCCATTAAGGTCGCAAATTATGAAGTTCAGGAGGAAATCCCTGTCTTTATATATATTTACCAGGACTTTTTCAAAATATGTTCTGTTGTAAAGCTCCGTCAACTTGTCGTGGAAACTCAGATACCTGATTCTATTTTCTGCTTTTTTCCTCTCATTGATATTATTAAAAATCTCCATTCTTACTTTTCTGCCATCATGCACAATATCTCTGCCTGTTACCTCCATAGATACCCTGCTCCCGGTACTTTTAATTCCCACTGCCTCATACGGAGCATTGTTATCTGAATTAATTTTATTTATAACTGTATCTCTATATTCAGATGTGATAAAATCCATTAAATTCCTACCAGTAGCGTAAGAATAACTGCAGCCAAACATCTCGCAGAAGGCATCGTTTACATCCATAATCTTCCCATTGTCATGGACGGCTATTCCTTCCATTGAAGATTTAAACAGATTATAAAATTTTTCTTTTATTTCTTTACGGTCACTCTCAAATTTTTTCTTCTCTGTAATGTCTTTTACAATTATCTTAAAACCAATAATACTATCATCCTTATTTTTTAAAGGCCCAAAATATACTTCCCCGAAAAGAACGCCACCATTTTTTTTGTGCTGGGAAATCTCAAACGGACCTACTTCTTCTCCATTTAAAATTGCCTTAAAAATTTTAAGATACCCGGGAATATTCGCGGTACTTATATTAACCCGTCTGGTAAAATATTTTCCTACCAGCTCTGACTTCAAGCATCCCGAAAATCTCAGTACATTATCATTACACTCTGTTATTACCCCTTTGCTGTCTACTATGATTATGCCTGCGGAATCGGTATCAAGGAGGCTCCTGTACTTTACCTCATTTTCCTCCAGCAGCTTTTTATAGTTTATAAATTGCTTTCTGTATTTCTCAAGATTTATAATCTTCTGATTCATCTCAACCAGCTTATTTATTAGCTGTTCTCTTGTAATCTTTTCTATGTCCATCTTTAAATGCAATTATTAAAATTTTTATAAGTTTATATTTTTTTACATTATTAAAAAAAATCAGAAGTGAAATTTCACCCCTGACCTTTTAAATCTTATTTTCCTGCCATAACCCGGAACTTATTTTTTTAAAAAAATAATAAATCCTCATTTAACAATTCTAATTTATCTATAATGAAGAACAAGCCAGGAACAAGTCATGAGTCATCATCCTCATTTTCCCCCAGCTTTATACTATCTTCCTTCTCCGACAATGGATTTTCTTTCCCCCTGCCATTATCTTCTGGAAATATTTTCTCTTTATCATCATAGCTACTTTTTTCATTATCTTTTACCCTGTCAATATCATAATCCATGCTCAGGTCATCATTAAAATCATTTCCCGGGCCCATATCGCTTTCCCGCAAATTTTCTTCATCTATTTTTTTTAGAAATAAATTAAACTCTTCTGAGATTATTTTTTTAATTCTGCTTTTAAATTCGTCATATTTGCACTGCAGATAATTAATATCTTCTTCAAGCTCCTGTTTCTTCCTCAGTAACTCCCTGTATAACTTTATTAATTGTGCAGTATTATCTTCATAATTCTCCTTTATCCCCTCCTGTTTTTCTTCTTCTCCGGCTTCAACTTCTGCAGTATTTTCATCTTCAACACTTTCTTCTCCCAGACTGTCCAGAAATTTTTCCATGTCTTCTTCTTTTATTTTTATAGATTGTTCTATTTTAACCACAGGCAGTTTTTTCAGGGTAATCATATTCATTATTTCCCGCTCACTCACTCCGAGCATTTCTGTTGCTTCCTCAATAGTATAGAATTTATCACTTCTGCTAATACTCATTTACGCTCCTCTGCCCGCACATTATAAATATTGTTACTAATTTTGAAAAACGTTTCCCATAATTATAACATAAACTTCTGTACCTGTAGACAAATTTCATGCAAACAAATACAATATAAAAAAATTATAACAGACAATCAACAGATGGATTATAAAACTATAATTAGGAATATCTATTAAAAAAATGGACCCCCAATTACTAAAACCTCTTTTGCTTACTTCCCTGGCAGGGCTTTCCACAACAATAGGAAGTGTAATAGGCCTTTTATTTAAAAGAGAAAACCCAAAGTTTATGAGTGCGGTACTTGGCTTTACGGCAGGAGTTATGGTGGGGATTTCCTTTTTTGAACTTCTTCCCAAAGGATTTGACGAACTGGGATTTCTCAGAGCAAGTATAGCCTTTTTTGTTGGTTTTATAGCCATCTTTTTAATAGATTTCCTTATTCCTCATGAATATATAGGCCAGAAGGAAAAAATAGATGATAAAACTAATTCCAGGCTACTGAGAACCGGCCTGTTTGTCGCTCTCGGAATAGGAATCCATAACTTCCCTGAAGGTATGGCTACGTTTTACAGTTCAATGGTAGATATAAAGATAGGAATTGCCATTGCCATTGCCATTGCCATTCACAATATACCTGAAGGTATTGCAGTATCCGCACCGGTTTATAAAGCAACAGGAAGTAAGAAAAAAGCTTTTTTGTGGTCATTTTTATCAGGAGTGGTGGAACCAATTGGAGCTCTGATTACAGCTCTTATACTTTATCCTTTTTTAAATTCCACGGTACTTGGATATCTTCTTTCCGGTATTGCAGGATTGATGGTTTTTATCTCCATTGATGAGCTGCTTCCGGTTTCCAAATCATACGGATACCTCCATCTGCCAATGGTCAGTTTTATAGGTGGAATGATGGTAATGATTTTAAGCCTGGTATTTCTAAAGTAAAAATTTTTTTATTATTTAATAGATTATATTACCTGTTAAATATTTTTCATAAAAAGATACGACCCGGCAGTTCGCACTTGACAGGGTAGATAGAATTGATAAGATTAATAAAAAGTCAGATATACACAACTAATCATATACTCAATATATAAAAATAAATGGAGAAGAAATGCCTGATAAAAATTCAAATAAGATTATTTATTTTGCAATTATTATAGGGATATGCCTGATAATTAGCGCTTCAATTGGCTCTTTTACTTTTTATGAAGTAAGAAAGCCCGAGGACATTATTTCAGTGACCGGTTCAGTAAGAGAAAAAGTTACATCGGATATTGTTATCTGGACTTCCGAGTTTTCCAGGACTGTACCTGCCGGAGATTTAAAAGAAGGCTACCAGATTATTCAAAATGACCGGAAACTGGTGCTTGAATTTTTTGAGGATAACGGATTTAGTGAAGATGACCTGAATATTACACCTGTATTCATGGAACAACTATACATGTATGACCCGAATGCCCCGAAGGAAAATTTGTTAAAACAAACAGTTACCATTCAATCAGGCGATGTTGATAAAATCACTAATATGGCAAAAAACATTGACGGGCTAATAAATTCCGGGGTTATATTCTCTATTCGCTCTCTTCAATATTATTACTCCGGGCTTCCCGAGCTCAGAATAAATTTAATACCGGACGCAATAAATGATGCTAAGATGAGGGCACAGAAAATTGCCGAGGGCAGCGGTAAAAAAATAGGAACAATAAAATCTTCCAATCTGGGTGTGGTACAGGTTCTCCCTGTTAATTCTACCGAAGTTTCCAACTGGGGTACCTATGATACCACTACTATTGAAAAAGAAGTGATGATTCCAGTAACTGTAACTTTCACTCTGGAATAAGAGCGCAGAATACAAAAAAATAAAAATATAAATCCATTTATATAATTAATTTTACTTTATTGCGGGGCAGACAGACACGCCCCATATCCCGGGCCCAGTGTGGGCACTCATTACCGTAGTAAGTTCAGTTAATACTAATTCATCTATCTCAATCTGACTATCGCTTGTTATTATGTTTTCTAATTCCAGGGCCACATCTTTATCCTCACCGTAAAAAATACCAATTTTTTTTCTTTTGACAGGATAAGAAATTTTTTTAACCTGCCAGTAAATCTCAATTAGCGAGTTTCTCCTGTTCTTTACAAACTTAATTAATCTAACCTTTCCATCGCTGCTGATAGTAATAATGGGCTTGAATCTTATTGACATGGATAAAAATTTTCCCAGAAAAGGGGCCCTGCCCCCGACAAACAAATATTCAAAGTTCTCAAATGCTGCAAAGAGCCTGTTGCCTTTAATAAGATACTCAATAATTCTTTCTATCTCCTTCCTGCTTTCTCCTCTCTTTACTGCCCTTGCCGCTTCCAGGGCAACAAATCCCATACCAATAGCAGCACTCTTTGAATCAATAATTTTAATATCTGCCTCCGGGAAAAATTTTCTTGCCTGGTTCGCAGAATTAATGGTGGTAGAAAGTCTGGAGCTGAGATGAATTGAATAAATTACACTTTTCTTCTTATTATTAATTAAATCATTATAGATTTCTACAAACTCACCTACCGAAGGTGTAGATGTATTCACCCTTATACCTTCCCTTAATTTGCTAAATACAATTTTACTGTTTATTTCTTTCCCATCTTTATATAACTTACCCTTAAAACCCACGTTAAGCGGTATTACGGTTATATCATTTTCACTGACCAATTCTTCGGGAATATCAGCAGTTGAATCTGTGACTATAGCAATATTATTCATAGTGGCACCTTTAAACTATTAAAAATTACATTTCATTTTACACTAAGGAACCAAAAAAATATAATAAAAATTACCGGATTCACACCGTGCACCTTATTTTATTCTTTAACATAATCAATCTTTAAAATTACTAAATTCTCTTAATTTAAACAACAGAATCATCAAACAATTAAAATTTTTTTACAATTTGCCCGAACTTTTAATAAAAACAGGTGGAAAAATATTATAAATCTGTTATAAAATTTATATACAAGTGTCAGGTTTTATTTATACGCTGCGGTAAGCCTGCCTCATATAATATAAATAGTATATGTTTTAAATGTATCTAGAATTAGATTTTTCATGGCAGAGACAGGACATTCTTATAATCATATAGCACAGACCGGGAGAATAATTGCCATTTCAAGCCAGAAAGGCGGGGTGGGTAAAAGTACAACTGCGGTAAATGTAGCTGCATACCTTGGCGAATTTGGATTTAGAACACTGCTCGTGGACATGGACCCCCAGAGTAACTCCACTACCGGACTGGGTATAAATTACAAAAAATTAAAAAATTCTGTCTATGATATCCTGGTTAACAATGAAAATCCCGAGGATATAATCATAGAAACCCCCTATACCAATCTGGCGCTACTTCCTTCCAGCCATAGCCTCCTTAATGCAGAAATTAAACTTGCTGTATCAAACTTAAGAGAGTTTAGATTAAGAAACGCTTTTAAAAAAATAAGACATCATTTTGATTATATCATTATAGACTGCTCACCTTCTCTGGGAATTCTTACCACCAACGCTCTTATTTCTGCAAACGAAGTTATAATTCCCATGCAATGTGAATTTTACGCTTTCGACGGAATCAGACACCTAATTGAAACCATAAACACTATCAAATCAAAGTTTAATGAATCCCTTGAAATAACAGGCATAGTATTTACTATGTACTTAAAAACAGTAATGTCAAAACAGGTAATAAAAAAAGTAAAAAAATACCTTCCTGATAAAGTATTTAAAACCATTATACCTAAAAATGTTAAATTGGTAGAAGCACCTGCTTCGGGGAAGCCGATTAAGGCCTATGACCCATCCTGCAGGGGAGCACAGGCCTACAAAAGTTTAACCCGGGAAATCATTTTAGCCAAAAATAAATCACTAAAAAAAAGTTACCCATCCCTATCAAAAAAAATTATCAGTTTCTGGAACACCGGAGCTCCTCCGAGACATGCCGCAAAAAAACTCTCCTGAGCAATCCTTTAGTTTCCTGCAGGGTTCATATTTAATTAAGTAAGTAAGTATCTAAAAAATACATGAACTAATTTCTAATTATATTAAATTTAAATTAAATAATGTATAATATAATTTATTAATAAATTTTTTACTAATTATATCGGGAGAATTACATGAAAAAAATATTCCAGAAGCCGGCCATATTTTTAGCTGCATTTTTTGTTCCGGTATTTATTATTAGCATTTCCCTGGTAAATACAGGCTGCGGCGGCAGCACAGCTGCAGGTGCAGGGCAATCAATTGAAGATCCTGCCTCCGACGAATCTTCTGAAACCGTGACAGAATCTGAAGAAAATACCACCGGTGGAAAAGAACCGGTTTTAGAAGAAGATAAAGAACCATATTATAAATTACTTTACCAGCTGACCGGAAACAGCGTTTCAAAAACTGTTATGGGGGGCACAGAATGCTTTTTACTTAATTTTAGTGAATTTATGGACGGAGGAATAATTAATCCCGACGGCACCGATAATAAAATACTGGAATTAAAAAAATATCCCACAAGTTTTATAACATCAAGAAAACTTAACAGCTACTATTATATACACTCTCCCAATAATCCCGTTACTCTTCTTGAGGGTTTTAAAATTTTTAACTGGGATATTGAAGGACAGGCACTCGTTACAGCTGACTTTAAAACTGATGAGGCTGCCGGACTAAAAACCACCCCTCCTGATAGATATCCGGGTGACGTGCTGAGTTCTCCTGAAAATAAATATCTGGCATACCCCATGACAATCCAGAAATCTTCAGATATTTCTTCCGGCAGCAACTTCATTATGGATAAATTCAATCCTTTTATATCCGATTCCAGCCTAGTAATTATGGATGTTGATAATAATCAGGAAACAACGGCACTGGAAAATAACTACAACAGGCAGCTTTTTTCCAGTTTCTCTCAATTTTCTGTAAGGGACAACTATTTTTACACTATAGCCCCGGATAACAATAGCTTTAAATTTATAAGAGTATCTCTTGATACAGGGGGAGTTAAAGATTTTTCAGAAGTATTTACATATCTTGATTGGGACAAAATAAACTGGGATGAGTTTTTCCCGCGGGCAAATGATTATTTGTATGCCGGTTTCTCAATATCTCCTGATGAAGAAAGGATGGTTATATATAAGAATAACTATGCTACTAATATGAAAAATCTCTGTGCATCAGAAGCCTACCATAAACTCTGGATATTGAACCTTGAAGATGGCAGCATTGATATTTTTGAAAAACAGGAAGGCAGCGTAACCGATGTTTCCTGGAACCCTTATGGAAGCCAGAAATTTGCCCTGTCAGTTAACAGCCACAGCGGGTGTTACCCTGACTATATTGAGGCAAGAATTGATTTAATTGATAAAAACGGCGGCTCAAGAGAAACACTTATAACCGAGCAAAAAATCAAAATAACGGGTCTGGGGTGGTCACCGGATGGCAAAAACATTGCATATGATGTTTACGGCATTGATTTTACAGGCCGCCTGAAATTAACTGATGCACAAAATGGTTCGGTAAAGGAATTAATCAATACCGGCTCCATTAAAGACACTATTAGCAAAGATGAGCCTGTGCTTATAATGTTTTTAGACTGGGTAAAAGAATAAAAAGGACACCGGGCATTACTAACAAACGGTTAAATTTTTAATATCTCTTATATAAAATTGACCGGTATTATTCATAATCCCATTTAATTTACTTTTTAACCAGGAGCACTGTATAATGTTATTAAGACAAGAGGTGTTTTATGAAAGCATTGATCGTGTATGACTCTGCTTACGGCAATACAGAAAAAATTGCCCGGACTATGGGTAGCGCTATCGGCAATGACACCAGGGTGCTGAAGGCAGGCAAAGTAAATGTTAATGAACTGGAATCAATTGACTTTCTCATTGTGGGCTCCCCTACCTATGCGGGCAGACCGGTACAATCGGTTAAAGATTTTCTTTCCAGAATTCCGGATTCATCCCTAAAAAATGTAAGTGTGGCTGCATTTGACACCCGGGTATCTTCTAAATTTGCCAGGATTTTTGGTTATGCAGCAAACAAGATTGCAAAAATTCTTAAATCCAGAGGCGGCACCCTCGTTATGCCCCCGGAAGGCTTCTTCGTAAAAGGAACAGAAGGTCCGCTTTATGAAGGCGAGGAATTAAGAGCAACAGGCTGGGCAAAAGAAATAGTTAAATAGTTTAATGAGGCACACTGTTTCTCTGTAAGCATTGGGAGATGTAAGTTCTAACACAATAAAATAATGCATAAATTTTTAAAACAGAATTTATAACCTTACCTTTAAACACTTAGCTCCAGGGGTGAATAAACAAAACTATTCCTCCGGCAAGCACAATGCTGGCAAAGACATAGCATATTATAGCCGCTGTATTATCGCTCATCTTTTTGCCGAACTTCAATTTGACCATTTTTATTATTCCGGGCGGCCTTTTTATAGCAACATAATACAAAAACGCTGCATAAAGTACGCATGCTATTGCTCCAATCACATAGCCCATTTAAATAACCTCCTTAGATTAAATTATATATTCACATATATTTAAAATTATTGTCGGAGTTTTCGTGCTATCCGGGGTACAAGCAAACCATAAACTATCCCGCATATGCCCAGTATAATACCGCTAAAAAGCAGCACCCGGGGCCATGTACCTGTGCCTGATAGTATCATGTCATTTGCCCTGTAAGCCCAGTAAAATGGAGACCAGTAGAAAAATATCTGCCAGTTTCCTTTAAGAAGTTCATACCCCGCTATAGACCCGGCTAAGGGCAGGAAAAAAAGCTTAACACTGCCTGCCGCTTCCATAACATCACTGCTGTTAAGCCCCTGTATAAAACCAATTATCAGACTCAATACAGTCAATGAAAATATCAACAAAGCCTCCTGCCCCAGATTCACATTATAGAAACCGGTAATTAAAAGACATGCAATAGATGAAAAAAGCGCAACAAACATACCGGTGAAACTTTTCCCCAGTATGAATGCGCTTCGTGAAGCTGGAGTCACATTTATCGCGCTTACGGTGTCATCTACTTTTTCTTCAAGTATATTCAAAGCAATGAGCATACCTGCCAGCATAGAAATTAAGAGCAGCAAAATGTTTACCAGCATCTTTTTCAGCGGCGGAACCGTCCTGTCAAATTCAATTATCTCCGAGCGCGCATCTCCAGGCTGTACTCCTGATTCATACAGTACATTCAAAAGTTTTGAATATTCTACAATTGATTCAGGCTCATTTCCCTGGGTCATAATGTAGTAGCCACCGTCTTCCGGCAGCACCCCGATTACATCATCCCTTGCCATGACCCGCTCTTCAACTTCCTTCTCATCAGCAAACAGCTCAACACGGGCAAAGTTATCAAAGTAATCCTCCTGCACAGTATTTTCATTTTCAACCAGGGCTAAATTTACACTGGTTTCATTAATACCGGGTGAGATAAAATTAATCCCCACAGCAAAAAGTAAGGGGACAATTATTATGTACAGCGTTATAAATTCACGCATGTTTACCTTTAAATCTCTTATAAAAATAGCCCATATTTTTTTAAACATAGCAACTCCCCTTATATGCTCAGCGTCTTTTTGAATTTAATATTTGTAAGAGCAAAAATTATAATGCCCCCCGCCAGAAATCCGGCACTTGCTATCAGCGGGTATATAGCATCCCCTCCTGGCAGAATAATCTCCTTAAAGCCCTCGAGTACTGGATAAGTGGGAATTATTTTTATCCAGTAAGGGTCCCATCCTGGTATAAAATACGCTATGGCGGGGACCATAAGCAGCATTAATAAAAAATAAATGACTCCGAAGGCTTTGGCCAGATTATCGTAAAAGCTGGCAATCAATATGCCCAGTGAAGATGCGAAAAATCCGGTTGTGAGGAGCAGTAGCAGCAGCAGTCCATAGTTTATTTTAAATCCCATAATGGGCATTACTATAATCAGCCCTGAAACAGACGAGGTTACCAGAACTACGAGAATCTTGCTCATTAAATACTGCCAGACAGGGGACGGTGTTACTGCGTAAGCCTTTATTACCCCCTCATTTTTGTCCAGGAATATATAAGATGCCATAATGAACATACCCAGGAGGCTGCTGCTGAAAGAAACTAATGGCGGAATAGCATTTTCTCTGTCATTCAGGGGCTGATAATCTGCAGTCAGCCGAACAACTTTCTGTTCTTCCATGCGCTTTTCCAGGACATCCATATTTTCAGTAAATAATATGGATAGTAAATTTTTTAACCTTGTGGATTCATAACCCTGCAGGTAGTACCTGCAAAAAAGCCGGCCATTATCGTCCAGTTCAATTACCGCGCCTATAGCCTGCCTGGAGTATGCCAGCGTTTCGACAGCCTCTTCACTCTCAACAATATAAAGCTCTTCTCCATCAGTCTCAATAAGACGGGCATCAAATACTTTGCCACTGGCTTCTATTTTAACTGTTTCTTGCTCAATACCGGATTCGCTGTCCAGTATACCATCTACATATTCTTCTTTTACTTCCCCGGGCAAATTTAAATAAATGTAACTGGTGGAAGTTGTGACAATTTCCTCCGGAATAGCAAACAATAAAATAGCCAGCACCACCAGTGAAAAAAATATTTCAATATAAAAATAAAAACTTCTTGTTGCAAGAATGAGCTCCTTTTTAAAGCTGCCAAGCAGTTTCATGTCAGATAAGCCCCCTTCCGGTGACCTTTATAAAGATTTCTTCCAGAGTTGCCTCCCTGGTATGCATGGTAAGTATCTCTTTGCTGGCAATGATTTTGTTTAATGCGTTCCTATCTTCTGGTTTGGTGGTAGAAAATGTTTCTTTTTTTATCTCACCGTTCAGGGCATATTCCACATCAACCAGCTTTTTCCCATACTGGAGCTTTAAATTTTTGGGAGAATCTATAAGCCTGATCTCTCCATCTACAATAAATCCTACCCGGTTGCACAATTCATCAGCTATAAACATATTATGAGTAGTTAAAAATACAGTTACCCCTTCGCTGTTCCGCTCTTTTATTATGTCTTTTATATTAGCTGCTATAGCAGGGTCAAGGCCGGTAGTGGGCTCATCAAGAAACCACATGCCGGGGTTATTTATCATTGACCTGGCAAAAGTCAGCCGGTGTTTCATGCCTTTGGAGAACTCCCCTGTTCTTATATTTTCCTTTCCGCTCAGCCCTACCATATCAATTAATTCCATGGGGTCACGGGTTTCAACATCAAATAATTTGCTGTAAAAATATAAGTTCTCTTTTGCCGTCATTTTGCTGTAGACATTTGACTGCTCAAATGACATGCCTATTTTATTAAACATCTTCCGGGAAATATTTTTAATGTCATAACCTGCAACATTTACATTGCCCCTCTGAAGCTGCAGAAGCCCCGTCAGGATACCCTGGGTGGTTGATTTACCTGCACCCGATGGCCCTAAAAATCCAAAAATCTCACCTTCACCCACATCAAAATTTACATCCCTGACCGCATACTTTTCATTTCTTAAATAGGAATGATACAACCCTTCCACTTTAATCATTGCCATTGCCCTTACCTCCCCTTTTTTGCATGCCTATGCCATTTTTTATAAAATCCAGCAGCAGGTCAACTACCCCGATTATGCCTTCATCAATCTTTTTTACATCAGTTTGTTTACCTTTTATTTTTTGAAAGTAGTATTCTACAACAGTTACATTCATTGAAGATATAATATAACTTACAAAGTCCGTATCAATATCATCCCTTATCTCATTTCTTGAAATTCCGTGTTCTAAAAGCTTAATATATATATTATGTGCACTCTGTAATCCTTTACTCATAACTTCTTCATATATGGGATGGTTCCTGCTCTTAAACAGCCAATTCCCCATAAGAGTTATATCAGGGTTATCAGCACCAAATTTAAGCCCTGCCACAAACAATTCCCTTATAAGGGAAAAAAAATCATATTGCCCGGGATTTTTAAGAACAGGAGACATATATTTTAATTTCTTTTCAGCAATCCTTTCTACCAGATACAGAAACAGGTCTTTCTTATCATCGAAATACTGGTAAAAACTTCCTTTAGCTATCCGGCATCTGTCAACAATTCTACTGATGCTTGCCTTATCATAGCCATAATTTGCAAATTCATTGATTGATACTTTCTCTATCAGCTCTTTTTTCTTTCCAGGCAGGTTTTTAAATGTCTCTCTGGGCATACTTATCCTCTTCTTATATAATTATGACTCTCTGGTCATGTGACTCTTGAGTCACAAGATATCACTCATTTAGCATTCTGTCAAGTTTTACTGAATTTTAAACATAGGTCTGCAAGAAGACATTACCATAAAAGAGAAACCCATAAACCTATCCCGGGGGACAATATATGATAGATTCCAGAGATACAATCTGTAACTATCGTTATTATAAACCCCGGAACATTTGCTTTTTTCTCTTTATTCCGTAGCTTCCTTCTTCCTTCTGCTCTTTATCAAAAGATACCCTAGTATACCAGCAAGGTAAATGGTAAATATTCCCAGCGCATAGAAATAGAATGAAGGCCTATCAGTCGTATAACCGATTACTGCAAAACTAAGTATTAACATAAGAGGGATACCAAGAGGAAGGGCAACTGCTGCCCCCATTACCAGATTCTCGGGTACACTGGATTCCGAATCGGGGTCTATCTCTCTCAAGAGAGCCATCCCGGTGGTAACAGTACCGGTAAACTGACCGTAAAGACCCACTATATGCTCGATAATATAATTGGTATATATTCTCCTGCACAGGAATACAGTATATATCAGAGTAAATATTCCGCCAATTGAAGTTATAAGAATAATGGGCAGCCAGTTCGCACGGAAAGTAGCTATTGATAATGCTGAAATAGCAGCCACTATCATAAAATCAAAAGAGCTTGATGATATTCTCTGAAGTATGTAATTGTCAGGATAGTTAATGCGAAGCCAGTTTTTTCTTTTCAGAGCATTTAAGACAACTCTCATTAGAATAGCATACATGGTAGCTATGACAAAATGAAAACCCCATAAAAGCTGGGCCACTGTATATCCGTAATCCCCCAGAGGCTCAAGTACCATTGATACTCCTCTCAAAGTAAAATAAGTAATAAGATATACTACCCCTACGAGGACCACCTGTACGGTAAGGCTGTCTATAAACAATTTTCCCGGTATATTCTCTGTATGCTTCTCTTCAAAGTCCATATTTTTTAGCTTAACCATCTTTTCTCTATCTTCCAGGCCCCATGCTTTTTTCCTTCGCACCAGTATATTTAACAGTGGTATACCAAAAATTATGGCCCATAGAAATCCTATGGTTGCAATGGCAATTCCTATATTACCCCCGTCTATTAACCCTAATTCTTCCCAGCTGGTACCTATGGAATAAGCCTGGCCCGGACCCTGAGCAAAACCAAGAGGAAGAAGCAACCCGAACGGTGGAAACAGCTCCGGAAGGAAAGTATAAACAAGAGAAAGGGAAACAGCAAAGCCAAGAATCCCCTGCGAAATATATGAGGTAACAATAGCCAGACCGGTGTTTATATTATCCCTCCTGTGATTAACCGGGATTCTGACCCTTTCCTTTAAGGCCACCGATATAAATCCCACTGCCATCAAATGATATGTTATATTACCCAGCTTTTCTGCATCAAGCCTTATCCAGTTAAGAACCTCTGAACCAAACATAAGACCGATAAAGCCTCCTATTATAGAGGCAGGTATAAGAAATCTCTGAAGGAATTTTATCTTTCTCTTGAGAACTATGGCTATTATTAGAAAAAGGGATAGGAATATATATTCCTGGACAGATGTCCAAATCTCATGCATTTTTATACCTTTCTATAAATAATATTATAAAAAAAAGCTTCAACACACAGGTTTATAAAACCGCAGCATCTGATAAATTAACAGGGGCCTTTTGGAAAAGGACGTCTCCTTTATTATTAATGTTTCAAAATAGTTTATTTTCTAAACACCGGCCTTATACTATGATATAATTTTCTCTTATTAATAGCACGAGAATATGAGGAAAATTTATGGTCAATACAATTTACTTTAAGATAGCATATATCACAGCCAGCTATTTACTAGGTTCAGTACTATTCTCTTATGTGATGGCAAAGATTTACGGGCGCAGGGGAGAGAAAAAAGACCTCAGCAAAATTGACCGGCCGGGCACCGCAGGTGCAGGCAGGCAATTCGGCATCAAGGCCGGCCTGCCCACTTTTATATTTGACTGCGGAAAGGGCGCAGCAGTAGTACTGGTAGGAAAAGCCATAGGACTGGAAGACCTGATAATTGCTATTGCCTGCGCGGCTGTGATAGCGGGGCATAACTGGCCTATATGGTTTAAATTTAAAGGAGGGGGCGGACTTGCCACCGGAATGGGCATAGCCGGAGCTCTTATGCCTGTACCTTTTTTTATATTACTGGGAATTTCGCTTATAGTGGGTTTTAGCTATAAATACACAGGAGGAAGAACCCATAAGGTTAACCCCAATGTAGTCGCCGGTGCCCTGGGAGCATTTTTGTTTCCCCTGTTTATTTACCTGTTTGCCTTTTTACTTGACTGCCGGTATTTTCCCGGGTCCGTTTGCGATGCACCTGTTATTTATTTAATAATGGCCGTAATAATATTTTCTATAATAGTAATAAAAGGAGTTATTCTTCATTTTATGTATCGTAAAATTACCACCGCAAATAAATTTAACTAAAAAATCAATCTCACCGTTACTTTTAGAAAATATAGTTTTAGATATTTATATTCCAAAAGACTGCTTTATTACAGGCTGGTTATTCATGAGAATATCTACATACTGTGACCTGTGGTAAATAAAGGGGTTGCTTATATTATTATTTGAAAGCCTGCCCCTGAAATCTGAAAGACTGCCATAACCCCTGGCATCCATCCAGTCATTCAGTTCTTTTAGCATGTATTTTATATATTTAATTCTATTTTTATACAGGGTGCTTACACACTGAGTAACAGTTGCACCTGCCAGAATCATCTTTACTATCTCCTTTCCGCTAAAAACCCCGGTGCTGGAACATATATCCGCATTAATATTCTTATATAAGAGACCTGTAAATCTCAATGGCAGCCTGTGGTCGCCGTGGCCACTCAAATTAAAGGTCTGTATGTGCTCCTCTTTTTCAATGTCAATATCAGGCTGAAACAACCGGTTAAATAATACAAATGCATCCACTCCTGTTTTATCCATATTGACTATTGCGTTTAGAGGATTTGTATAAAAAAAGCTTAGTTTTGCGCTTACGGGTATTTTAACAGCTTCCTTAACTCCGGATAATATTTCAATGTGCTCTCTTTCAATATTCTGTGCATCTTTATCAAATTCTGACGGAGTTGAATAAAGATTAATTTCCAGTCCGTCCACTCCTGTCTTTTCCACTTTCTTTGCATATTCTACCCATACAGGTTTATTGATACAATTAAGGCTCCCTATCAGAGGAATATTTATTTCCTTTCTTATTCTTTCCAGATTATGAAGAAATTCTTTCGGCCCGGCATGTTTTATATTCGGGAACACATTAACCATCATTGCATGCCTGTCATCATATTCATCCAGCATCTCCTGCAGCTGGAGATCCTCCAGTTCTATCTGTTCCTCGAAAAGAGACCTATAAACCAGTGCTCCCGCTCCCGCTTCTTCCATTTTTTTGAGGTTTCCTGGCTCTTTCATAAGATTATTTGCCCCGACTATCAGTGGATTTTTTAATTCTATGCCCATATATTCAGTCTTAAGATCTGCCATTTCATACCCCCTTATTAAATATTTCTTAATTTAAATATATCTTAGCACGACATGTTTTACAATATTGGTAAATTTTTAAGCAGGCATTTGCCGAAAAAAATAAACCTCTTTATTAAAATAACGTCTAAAAAGACAGAAATATTATTAAAATGAAAGAGGGTAAAATGGATATTAATAAAAATAAAATAGATGTTGCCACAATTGTAATCTTCTGGCTAACCTTTGCATCTGCTTTCCTGGCATTACTAAATATTTATGTTCTAAATTCCCTTGACATCTTTTACAGGCCTTTATTTTACTCAGCGGCAGCTGCCCTGCCGTTGCTGGGCATAGCACTGATTGTTCTTACCCTAAAAGCAAATTTTACCAGAATTTCAAAAGCCTTTTTTATCCTTACCGGAGCTTCGGCAACAGGGGTAGTTACAGGTGCAATTCTTCACAATCTTGTATATGCTCTTTTCATAAAACTGTTCGGGGAGAGTTTCTGGGGAGCCATGGGCGATGAGCCGGTATTTTTTATTTTTGCTGTAATCATATGCCCCATAGCCTTACTGGCTGGCACAATCGGCAGCATAATTCTAATAGCTAAAAAAAGAGTTTTACTGGCTATCAGAAAATAAAGCAGCAATACCATAAAAGCCACCCGTAACCTGCATAAATATCCTGGTTATGAGTGGCTTTACAATCCTTTTAAGAACCCGGGTAAACTATGGACTTCCAGGATTCCCCTGATTCTAAATTCACCGGTCCTGCATGCTTAACTCTATGGGTGAAATTAATCCCTGCGCAAACTTATCCACGTATGTTTTCCATTCATCATAGCCTGCAAACTGCCCGCTCTTATCCCAGCAGAAACCGCCCCAGTATGAAGCTGTATTATTTTCCAGTACCTTTGTCAGCATGAGAAGATTATACTGGTCCTCTGCCTGTTTAATAAATAGATCGGGGTCAACTATCAGCGCAAGGCCCTGCTCACCGGCATTCATTTCCATGGGTTCCCACTTAGCGAGCCAGCCATGCTCCTTACTAACTTCAAAACACTCCCCTTCTACCTTCTTAACCCCGGCACCATTTATAAGCTCTATTTGCTTTTCAGGCTTGAAGATACTCTTATAGTGGGTCAAATTATGACCTGCATCCAGGGATATCCGCTTGACCTCTGAAACCATTACCCCGTTAACCTCAAACGGCTCATAGGTCAGCTCAAAGAGCACACGAATCGGACCATTGGCCAGCGGATATGAAGTAACAAAGTTTTTAGATACCCGGAGTTTGTCTGCTGCCCAAAGTCCATTACCCCCACAACCACGGCTCAGCCCGGCTGAGTAGAAATCTCCGCCTTCTCCTGTGTCTCCATGATAATCATCCACCATGTACCAGTCATTGATAAGCAGGCGGGTAGTTCGTTTTGACCATATGTCCACTGTGCTGCTGGTCAACGGGTATAGAGGACAGGTTTCCAGTGGCTTTCCGTAAATTCGAAGGGCAATGCGGTCATTTTCCCAGCAGAAGTCGTCACATCGTTCCCGTACAAATCGGCCATAAGCCCTGAAATTGTCTTTGGTGTACACCCACTTGTCTCCGACTGTGGCTGTAAAAGTTCTGGTCTGTCGGGCATCAAAGTCAGCCTGGAATATAACCTGGTCTTTGGTGTAATCTCCATCGGTGTCCACTGCCTGGCAGAGCATTTCCCTTCCATTTTCGTCCCTGACATGGATTTTTGTCAGGTCCTTTTCACCCAGTTCTGACAGTTCTTCTGCTGAAAGCTCGATAGTCTCATCTGTCCGGCTGATATCAAGCTTATTGACGGCTGTTATTTTAACCGTCGCCTTACTACCGGATACATTTCTTTCATCTTCTGACATGATTTTATCCCCTTCCTAAAAAAATATTGATATTGCAACACTAATGTTCATTTAATTTAAAAAGTTTTATATAATGAAATTAAGTTTTACTATAAGAAATTTAAAATAACAGATTAAATTTTTTTTGTCAAATATTAAAAAGTTAGTGTCATTTAATAAGAAATAATTAGCTATTTATATAAATTAATATTATTATAGTACTGTAAAAATTTAATATCAGGCAAAGAAGCCTGTTTTTGCGCTGAAGCACAAAGTTTTATTGGCATAGAAGCCAATAAGGGTTATGTGCTTTTTTTATTGCTTTTTATTAATTTATACAGGGGAGAATTGATACGAGTTATCCAAAAATAAATTCTTCAACGGATGCAGTGTCCAAAAATCTACATAGGGATATTATTATTCCTTTTAGCTGTACCCGTGTTACCTGCAGCATGGTGTGCCCTGGCCTGTTTAAAATTGTTACAAGGAGTCCAGAGAGGTAAAAAAATACCCGGACATGATAATATGAAAAGAGGAAATAATGAAAAATAAAGGTTTATGCTCTACATGTGTAAATGATAAAGAATGTAAATTCAATCGAAAGTTCCCGGTTCTACAATGTGAAGAATTCAATGACCATGAACCCGAAGAACAAAATCAAAAGGACTGTAGATAAGAAGTATCCAGTTTAATAAATGATTACACTTTAGTTACAGGAATTGTTTTTATTATTAAACTTGAAGTAAAATACCATCTTACCTGTAAGAACTTACTCCTGGTTCGCAATTCTATAACCCCAAAAATGTGCTGTCTCACACCGGAATTTATTTTAAAAATATGACATTGACAATATATCTGTTTTTGATATAGAATATATCTGTTTTAGATATATAGGGTAAATTAATATGAGACAAAAACAATACAGAAAAACACTTACTCCATCCGTCTTTTATATACTTCTTTCCCTCCTTGATAAAGAAAGGCACGGTTACGAAATTATGAAGCAAGCAGAATATGATTCTGATGGAAAAATAGAAATGGGACCTGGAACACTGTATGGCAACATCAAGCGGATGCTTGCCGATGGGTTGATAGAAGAAGCTTATAAAAGGCCTGATATAGAATTTGATGATGAAAGACGAAAATATTACCGGTTAACAGAGCTCGGAAGAAAACAATTATCAATGGAGATTGAGCGATACAATAATGCCATAAAGCTGGCAAGGGAAAAAAATTTATTGTCAGACATGGAATTACCACAGCAATTATAATACGTATATGAATAAATTAAATGATA
>CAZQQX010000004.1:0-82165 GCA_964595565.1 uncultured Actinomycetota bacterium | reverse complement strand
AATCCTTATTAACTTTATATATTAATTCTATATAGACACCTTAAAAAAGGCAATATAGAGATAGCGGTTTTAAAAAAATACAAAATTTATCTTTCAGATGTTATTATATACTGGTAGCCTTTTAATATTCATATTAAAAAAATTATCGATATATAAATAAAAAAGCTGCCTTTGTAATTAAAAAATATATATTTTTAAATAAACTTTTAGATTATACGGGGTGATAATTATGGAAAAGAAAGCTTTACTTGTTATTGATATGTTAAATGATTTCGTTCTTGAAGGCGCTCCGCTTAGGGTTCCTAAAATCGAGAAAATCATAGAGCCCATAAAAAGAGAGATTTCAAAAGCCAGAAGTGAGGGATATCAGGTGATATATTTATGTGACAGTCATGAGGAAGATGATAAAGAGTTCGAACTTTTTCCCCCTCATGCGGTAAAAAACACCGAGGGCTCGAAGATAATCGATGACTTAAAACCCGAGGGAAGCGACTTAATTGTGAGAAAGAATACATTTTCGGGTTTTTTAAATACCAACCTGGATGAGATATTAAAAAAATTATCGGTAGAAAAATTGATAGTTACCGGCGATGTAACCAATATATGCATTTTATACACTGTTGCTGATGCGGTAATGAGGGGCTATAAAGTTGATATAATAAAAGATGCCATAATCGGTATTGACAGAAAAGACCATAATTTTGCGCTGGAGCAGATGAAAAAAATATTTAAGGTAAATATAGTATAAAGGAGTTAATTTTATGTTTCATATAGCGGGCGAGGAAGATATTAAAAAGGGTCGGCTGACAGATATATATTTTGAGAGAACAGAAAGAATTCTTAAGTCTCTTAAAAAAAATCCGGTAGTTAAGGCTGAAATTTTTTTAAAAGATTTTCCCGATGATTATAAATGGGGGGTTCTGGCAGGAGTAGAAGAGACCTTAAAGCTTTTATCGGATGCCGACAGGATATCGGTAAGGTGCATGCCGGAAGGAACGGTTTTCAGGGATTTTGAGCCGGTAATGGTAATTGAGGGTAGATACCTTGACTTTGGGATTTATGAAACGGCTATTCTTGGTTTTTTATGCCAGGCAAGCGGGATAGCGACCAAAGCGGCAAGATGCAAGATTGCAGCGGGTGACAGACTTCTTTACAGTTTTGGAGCCAGAAGAATACACCCGGCAATAACCCCCATGGTGGAAAGAAGCGCTTTTATTGGCGGAGCTGACGGGGTTTCTACCACTCTGGGAGCAAAATTGATAAACAGCGAACCTGTCGGAACCATACCGCATTCATTGATTCTCATCATGGGCGATACGGTTGAAGCAACTAAAGCATTTGACAGTGTCATCGAACCGGCAGTTAAAAGAATTTCTCTTGTTGATACTTTTTGTGACGAAAAGTTTGAAGCAATAAGAGTTGCGGAAGGTCTCGGAAAAAGTTTATTTGGCATAAGGCTGGATACACCTTCATCGAGGAGAGGCAATTTTAAAAAGATTTTAGAGGAAGTAAGATGGGAGCTTGATATCAGGGGATTTGATAAAGTAAACCTTATCGTAAGCGGCGGGCTTGACGAAAATGATATACTAAAGCTTCGGGATATAGTAGATGCCTTTGGTGTGGGGACAGCCATAAGCGGGGCAGAGGTACTTGATTTCTCTCTGGATATCGTGGAAATCGAAGGCAGGAAAATAGCAAAAAGAGGTAAAATGTCTGGAGCAAAGAAAGTAATAAGGTGCGGCAGGTGTTTTACTGATAAAGTGGTGCTTGAGGATGACAGGGCAGCTGATTACAAATGCGACAAGTGTGGAAGTACCTATAAAGATATTTTCATAGACGCGATAAAAGATGGTGAGGTTATATATGATTTTCCGGAGGTAAAGGATATAAGAAAAAGAGTCCTTTCCCAGTTTAAAAATCTTGAACTTTAGAAAGTGAGTTTTGAAATCGGTATGGGAATAAAAATTTTTTTAATAAGACACGGGCAGACCCTGTGGAATAAAGAAGGAAGATATCAGGGTGATGAGGACATTGACCTTACCCCGGAAGGTATCCGGCAGGCAAAGCTTGCAGCAGGGTATCTATCAGAAGTTAGTCTTTCAAATATTTACAGCAGTTCCTTAAAGCGTGCTATCGATACGGCAGCTTTTATAAATGATGGAAGAAAAATGAAGGTTATCGTAAGGGATAACCTTAAGGAGGCTAATTTTGGGGAGTGGGAAGGGATTAGATATGACAGGATAGGAGAAAAATTCCCCGGTGATTATACCAGATGGCTCAGGGACCCCTATAATAACTCGCCTACGGGAGGGGAGAGCTTTAAGGTAGTGCAGGAAAGGGCGGTAAAAGAGATTGACAGCATAGTCAGAGAAAATGAAGATAACTGCAATATAGCGGTGGTAACTCATGGGGGAATAATAGCTTCGCTACTGGTTTACTGGCTTAAAATCCCGGTTTCCAGGTGGTGGACCATTATCCAGAGGCAGGGAGCAATAAATATTGTAATTATTGATAGAGGATTTCCATATATCTCGGCAATCAACTGCACAGGTCATTTAAAGACTATATATGACGAAAAAGATGACAGAGTAATAGAAACCTATCATAGACTCAAAAATGAAATATAGACTGCCGGGTTACGGGCAAAAAGATTTTCTCACATATAGGCTATATGAGCCGGTAAGATATTTATAAATATATTTGATAAAATATAATTAATATTAACTTTATAAAAATAGAGTTAAGAGGGTGTTTTAAAAGATGGAGGATAGTAACCTAAATATGGATGTAAGCACGGGCAGCATTATCAGTAACTTTCTGGATAACTGGCTTAATATTGTAATAATAGTAGCAGCTCTTCTGGTGGTAATAATCGTAGTTAAAATTATTTCCAGACGTGTTAGAAAGCTGGTTGAAAGAAATATAAGTGATGAAAAAATCCTTATAAAGAAACGTACTTTTACTCTTAACAGTGTTATATCAAATTTAATAATAGTTGTGTCATCCGTGATTGCAATTCTTATAATTGCCGACCAGATAGGCATAAAGGTAACCCCTTTACTTGCGGGCGCGGGAGTTGCAGGTGTTGTAATTGGTTTTGGAGCTCAGAGCCTTATAAAAGATTTAATAAACGGGACTTTTATTTTAGTGGAGCAGTGGTACCAGGTGAATGATATTGTAACCATAGGAGATACTTCAGGAGTTGTGGAGAGGTTTAATCTCAGGACCACGGTACTGAGGGACCTGGAAGGAACCCTGCACTTTATACCCAATGGCGAGATTACAAAACTGAGCAACCGTACCCATACCTGGTCAAGAGCGCTTATAGAGGTAGGGGTCCACTATAAGGAAAATATAGATAGAGTGGTGCATGTTCTGGAAGAGGTATTTAGTGAAATGGTGAAAGATAAAAATTATAAAGACTTTATTCTGGAGAGGCCGGAGATACTGGGAGATGGCGGAGTAAACGAGCTCGGCGATTCGGCAGTTAAATTTACCATTATATGTAAAGTAAAACCGGGGCAGCAGTGGACCATTGGAAGGCAGTTAAGAAAGAGAATAAAAGATAAGTTTGATAAGGTGGGAATTGAAATTCCCTATCCCTGCACCAATGTATACATGAGAAATGAAAAAAATTAATGGATTGAATTAAATTTTTTTAAGTTTTAGAGTCAGAATTTAAGAAATCTATTGAAGTATAAATATACAATTTCCGGATGATTATATTGATGAAGAGGTAATCCGGGGCCGGAAAAATTAAATAATTAGTTATTGATTATTGGTTCTAAATGTTATAATATCCCTATGGTAATAAAAGTAAAAAAATCAAATTTTTTTATCTAATTATCTTTCTGTTCTGCCTTATAACAGCAGAACCTAATTGTTAAAATTAGTCCATAGGAGGATTAAAAATTGAAGAGCTATGAATTAGCGCTTATCATTGACCCGTCTCTTGAAGAAGAGGATATTGATAAGGAATTATCTAAAATTACCTCACTGGTTGAGAAAGAAAAAGGTGAAATCACCAGTACCGACAGGTGGGGAATCAAAAAATTAGCCTATCCCATTAAAAATCAGGAAAGCGGGTTTTATGTTATTGTTTATTTTGAAGGTAACAGCAGTATTATTCTGGAAATTGACAGGATAAATAAAATCAATGATAAGATACTCCGTCATATGATTGTAAGAAGTAGCCAGCCGACCGGTCTTAAGTAATTATAAAAAATCAAAAGAAGGTGTATTACTATGGCTTTTGGTGTTAATAATATAACAATTCTGGGAAATTTGACCCGTGATCCAGAACTGAGATTTACTCCCAGCGGAACCGCAGTGGCCAGTTTTGGCCTGGCAGTTAATAGAAACATTCAGAACAAAACTTCCGGAGAGTGGGAAACCAGTGTTGATTTTTTTAATGTTACCGTATGGTATAAACTTGCGGAAAACTGTGCCGAAAGTCTGAGCAAGGGAGACAGGGTTCTGGTTTCGGGAAGACTTTCACAGGACACCTGGGAAAGCAAAGACGGACAGAAAAGGTCAACAGTTAGAATTATTGCCAGCGCGGTGGCTCCGAGCCTGGAGTTTGCTTCCTGTAAAATTGAAAAGAACCCACGCGCAGAAGAAGGGGTGTCAGTAAGCGATACATCGGAACAGAGCGATATTGAAGAAGTTGATTTTAGCGATGAGGACATACCATTCTAAGTTTTAGGGATTTTGTAAATTAAAAACATAGAAGGAGAAAATTTAATTGGCCAGGAAAAATAAAAATCTAAGGAATGAAAAAAATTTGAGAAGTGCAACCGGTACTTCTATTAATTTAAGGCAGAGAAAAAGATTCTGTTATTTCTGCAGGGAGAATATTGATAATATTGATTATAAAAATGTAAGCATGCTTGAAAAGTTTATTTCAGATAAAGGCAAGATAAGGCCGAGAAGGTCCACAGGAAATTGTGTCCAGCATCAGAAAAAAATAGCAATGGCAATTAAAAGAGCAAGAATTATGGCTCTGATTCCATATTACAAGAGATAATATGCCCTTTGATAATTTAAAGAGTCCTAAAATGAAAAAGCTAAATCTGGCATTACTGACTTTATTTACTTTTTTGTCTCTGCTTTTTGCATATTTTGTACCAATCTTTGGGGTTGCAGGAATGATATTTCTAACTGTTCCGGTTACTCTTCTGGTAACATCCGGAAGGATAAGAGATGGTATAATATGCGTGATTATAGCATGTGTTTTTTTGATTTTTCTTGATTATTTAATGGCACCGGTGGCAGCAATCTTAATACTGGCGGTTTCCTTTATTTATAAGAATTCTATTGAGAAAAATAAAAGTAAATTATTTACCGTAAGCTGTATTTTTGCTGCTTTTTTCGGGGCGCTGGTGCTGTACTTTATTATAAATTCTGCAGTGGATAGAGTTAATTATGTAAGTGAAGTAATAAAGAATTATAATAATTATGTTAACGGGGTGTTTAACGAAGAGTATATAGCGGCCTATGCCGGATGGTTGTCTATTGAAAGTTCACAGTTAGAAATTGTAGCAGAGCAGGCAAAAAATGTTTTAAAATATGTTATTAATATAATCCCGGGAATTTTGATAGGTTTATTTGCTTTTGTAAGTTTCATGAATTATATAGCAACAGGCACCATGCTTGAAAAGTATGATATCAGCATAAAGAAATTTCCATCATTTAAACAGTGGGATATATCCTGGTACTGGTGCTGGGGGATCATTCTGGGGCTGGTGCTTATTCTTATACCTTTTGGGAATCAGAGTTTAAATAAAATATCGGATATTGCAGGATTTAATTTACTGGCTGTTTTTGGCCCATTGTATATAGTTCTCGGAGTATCTGTATTATGGGGGCTGATGGAAAAATTTAAGATTCCACTTATATGGAGAACGGCCATATTCATTTTTCTGGGTTTATTTATGAGCTTTACCATATTTATGGTGCTATTTATTGGATTAATTGATGTATGGGTTAATTTCAGGAGATTGGAAAGAGTCAGTTAACATAATTTTAAAGTTTAGGACAGGAGCAGAGATAAGGAGAAAGGATAGGAGGAAAATTTGAAGGTAATACTTACTAAATATCACGAGAAGCTCGGGGATATCGGGGATGAAGTGGAAGTAAAATCAGGGTACGCGAATAATTATCTGATACCCAATGGTCTCGCAGTTCCTTTTACCAGGGGTAATTTAAATCAAATGAAGCTTGTAAAACAGGCAGCTCTGAAAGTTGAGGCAAGAAACATAAAAGAGGCAGAGGAGCTTGCCGGAAAGCTTAGTGAACTTGAAATTACCTTTGTGGTTAAAACCGGTGAAGAAGGTAAACTTTATGGTTCAATAACCAGTAAAGACATTGCCCAGAAGATTCTTGAAGAAAGAAAAATAGAAATAGACAGAAAGAAAGTAGATTTGCAGGAGCATATAAAGGAACTGGGAGAATATGATATAGACTTAAAACTGTACAGGGAAATAAAAACTTCAGTAAAGGTAAAAGTGGAGCCGGATGAAGAATCAAAACAGTTGATTGAAGAGTATAAAGCGCAGAAAGAGAAAGAAAAAGAAGAAGAAGAAAAAGTGGAAAAAGAAAAACCCGGAAAAGCGCCAGAAGATGAAAACAGGAAACCGGATGCAGTAATGGAAAAGTCAAAAAAAGGGAAGGCTGAGAAGGGCAAGGCAACAGATAAGGATAAAGAGGGTCTGGATAAAAAGGCCGGTAAAGATTCAGGTAAAACAGAGAAGGAATCACAATAAAAAAGCGGAGCTTTTATTCTAAAATAAATAAATTTCATGCAAGAACAAATTAAAAAAGAAAGAGAACTTTCTCCCCTGGATACAAGCAAATTAGAGCGAATACCACCTTATAGCATAGAAGCTGAAGAATCCCTGCTGGGCTCTATGTTAATTTCAAAGGATGCCATAGTATCAGTGGTGGAGCTGGTTTCAGAAAAAGATTTTTACAGGAAATCCAATCAGGAAATTTTTAAGGCAATAATAGAGTTATATATAAAAGGGGAGCCTGCCGACCCTATAACGGTGGCGGAACATCTAAAAAAGAAAGGGTTACTGGATGAAATAGGGGGTAAAACTTTTATTCACTCTCTTATAAGCAATATCCCTCTTGCTGCCAATGCGGGTTATTATGCTAAAATTGTAAGTGACTACTCGGTTCTGCGGAATCTGATTTATGCAGCTACCGAAATAGCGACTATGGGGTATGAGGTTCCCGAAGACTTACAGGGGACTGTTGACAGAGCCCAGCAGCTTATATTTTCGGTATATAAGGATTTAAACCGGGGAAGCGCCCGCGATAGAAGTGCGGTAATGAAAGACCTGGTTTCTGAAGCTTATGAGCTGGTAGAAGTATTGCATGAAGGCAGTTCGGATATATCCGGCATACCTTCAGGTTACTTAGACTACGACCGGCTGACTTCTGGTTTTCAGAATTCAGACCTGGTTGTTATAGCGGCAAGACCGGGAATGGGAAAAACTTCCTTTGTGCTGGGGGTTGCGAGGTATATAGCACTTAAGGAAAAACTCCCGCTGGCTATTTTTTCACTGGAGATGTCCAAGCAGCAAATCGCATTAAGATTGATGAGCGCTGATTCAAAAATTAATCTGCATAGCCTGAGAAAGGGAAAAGTAAAAGATGACGAATGGGCGAGACTGGCAAGAGCGGTCGAGAGGCTGTCAGAATGTAAGATATATATTGATGATACAGCCTTTTTAAATGTAATGGACCTGAGAGCCAGGGCCCGCATGATGGTAAGTACCAATGATGTAAAATTGATAATCGTTGATTATCTTCAGCTAATGCAGTCTACTTCAAATTACAGGGGGAACAAAGTGCTGGAAATTACAGAAATATCACAGAACCTTAAAGGTATCGCCAAGGAATTAAATATACCGGTGATAGCGGTATCGCAGCTTTCACGTGAAGTAGAAAAAAGAGATAGAAAAAGGCCAATTCTTGCAGATTTAAGAGAGTCCGGTTCTATTGAGCAGGATGCAGACCTGGTTGCATTTATATACAGGGATGATTATTATGAACAGGATGAAAGCAAGCACACCGGAAAAGCTGAAATTATGGTTGCCAAGCACAGAAACGGGCCCACGGGTAAAGTAGACATGCAATTTAATAAGGATTTTGCTTTATTTTCTAATTTAAGTAAACCGTACCAGACTGAGGACAGGAGTGAATGAAATGTCAAGTATAGCTATTGTCGGAGCACAGTGGGGTGATGAAGGAAAGGGCAGGATTGTGGACCTGCTTTCAGGCCGTGTTGATATGGTTGTAAGGTTTCAGGGTGGTAATAACGCAGGGCATACGGTAGTCAAAGGAAACGACCAGTTTAAACTTCATTTAATCCCATCAGGAATTTTATATCCTGAAGTTAAATGTGTTATTGGAAATGGGGTGGTGCTGAATCCAGAAGTTTTAATAGAGGAGCTGGACAGCCTTGAGAGCAAGGGAGTAAATACTGATAATTTAAAGATAAGCTGCAATGCTCATCTGGTTATGCCCCACCATATAATTCTGGATAAAGCGGCTGAGCACAGGCTGGGTAAGTCCAGCATAGGGACAACCCGTAAAGGTATCGGGCCCGCGTATGCGGATAAGGCTCTGAGAACGGGAATAAGAGCCCAGGACCTGCAGGATTTAAAAATATTCAGAACCAAGCTGGAAGAGTCCCTGAAATTGAATAATGCCATAATTGAAAAAATCTATAACCTGAAACCGCTGGACCCGGATGTAGTTTTTAATCAATACAAAAAATACTCGGAGCGAATCAATAAATATATAGTAGATACAACTTCTTTGATAAGCAGGGCCCTTGAAGAAAATAAGAGGGTTCTTTTTGAAGGGGCGCAGGGAACTATGCTGGATATTGACCATGGAACCTACCCCTATGTAACTTCATCTTCAACTATTGCCGGGGGTATTTGTATCGGAGCAGGTGTGGGCCCATGCAGGCTGGATGAAATAATTGGCGTGGTAAAGTCCTACACAACAAGAGTGGGCTCGGGCCCTTTCCCGACTGAAGAAAATGGAGAAACAGGACAATACCTCAGGCAGAAGGGTAACGAATACGGCACCACTACCGGCCGGTCGCGAAGGTGCGGGTGGCTGGATGCGATTGTGTTAAAGTATTCAAATATGGTAAATTCTTTTGACAGCATTACCCTGACAAAGCTGGATGTTTTGAGCGGACTTAAAAAAATAAAAATATGCACCGCTTATAAGTATAAAGATAAAATTTACAGGGAAATGCCCGGTCACCAGACAATATTACATAAATGCGAGCCCGTGTATGAGGAATTTAAAGGCTGGGATAACGATATAAGTGAAGTGAGAAATTATGAAGACCTCCCTGCAGAAGCGCGTAATTACGTAGAGAATATTGAAAAAATTCTCAGAATTCCGGTCTCAATGATAAGTGTTGGTGCAGAGAGAAACAGGATAATTGTAAAAGATAATGTTTTAAGAGATAGATTGTTCAGCCAGGGTAAGAGGTCAACTCTTATAGTTTGATACTTTTATTTAAGGAGATAAAGTGAATATACTGGTAATAGGCAGTGGCGGCAGGGAACACTGCCTGATATGGAAAATCTCAAAAAGCCCGCTTGCAGATAAGATATATGCAGTACCGGGCAATGCCGGAATAGCCGGGATTGCTGAATGCATCAATATGGATGTATCCAGAAATAACTTTCATGAGCTCGTAAAACTTGTTAAAAATAAAGGTATCGACCTGACTGTAGTCGGGCCGGAAGCTCCGCTGGTAGATGGAATTGTAGATTATTTTAATGAGAGGGGTTGTAAAATTTTTGGCCCCGATAAAAAAGCTGCTGCCATAGAGGGCAGTAAAGTATTTACCAGGGAGTTTCTCAAAAGAAATAATATACCTACCCCGGAGGGTATTGTTTTTGAAAGGGCGGAGTACGACCGGGCAGCGGAGTTTATAAAAAGCAGGAATGAATTCCCCCTTGTTATAAAAGCTGACGGGCTGGCAGCCGGAAAAGGGGTTATTATAGCAGGCGACAGGGAACAGGCTCTTGAAGCTTTAAAAGATTGTCTGGTGAAAGATAAGTTCGGTGTTTCGGGAAGCAGGGTTATAGTTGAAGAATTCCTGGATGGGTACGAAGTATCTGTATTGAGTATTTGTGACGGTAAAAAAATAATACCAATGGCTCCGGCCCAGGATTATAAGAGGATTTTTGATAATGACAGGGGCAAAAATACAGGAGGAATGGGAAGCTACAGTCCGGTACCAGCAGTTGATGATAAAACTTACAGGCAGATTCTGGATGAAATTGTTTTTCCTTCATTCGAGGCAATGATAAAGGAAGGCATAAGGTACAGGGGGGTTCTTTATGCTGGAATTATGATAAGTAAAGGTAAGCCCTATCTTCTGGAATATAATTGCAGGTTTGGAGACCCTGAAACGCAGGTCATACTTCCAAGATTAGAGGATGATTTACTTCCCGTGCTTCTGGAATGTGCGGAGGGGAATTTAAAAAGGGAAGAACTTGGATGGGATAAAGATAAATGTGTCTGTGTGGTGGCTGCATCTGAGGGATATCCGGAGAGCTCATCTTCAGGAGATATTATAAAGGGACTGGACGATTTTGAAAATGACAGTGATCCAATTGTATTTCATGCCGGTACAAAAATGGAGAATTCTAATGTAGTAACAAATGGTGGGAGAGTTCTGGGCGTTGTTTCCAGGGGTGAAACTTTTAAGGAAGCAAGAAAGAAAGTATACAGGGCAATAGAAAAAATAAAATTTAGAGGGATGCAGTACAGAAAAGATATTGCGTTAAGAGCTGAAAGGAGTGAATAATGGCTGCTTATGATAAAAAAGTTGCAGTAGTTATGGGCAGCGCTTCGGATGAGAGTGTTATGAGGAAAGCACTGGATATTTTGAAGAAATTTGGAGTAGAGTATGAGGTGAGTGTGATATCGGCTCACAGGACGCCTGAAAAAACAAGAGAATTCGCCAGGAACGCAAAAGATAATGGCATAGAGGTAATAATCGCAGGGGCCGGGAAAGCGGCCCATCTTCCCGGTGTGATTGCATCTTATACCACAGTTCCCGTGATAGGAGTACCGGTTAGAACACCGGGTCCTGGAGGGCTGGATTCACTTTTGTCCATAGTGCAGATGCCGCCCGGGGTTCCTGTAGCATGTATGTCTATAGATGGTGCGGAAAATGCGGCAATTATGGCTATTCAAATACTTGCCCTTAAGTATAATGACCTGGGAGAGAAGTTAAAGGAATATAAAACAGGATTAGAAGAGTGATACTGATTGGATTACTCTGTCATTGAATTATTAAAGTTTTATTAAAATTATTACCTTATGGTTAATTATTTTAAAGATTTCTGCTATCATTCCGCTTGATTTAAAGATTTAGAGTAATTTTTATGTTTAAAATATTACATAAATCCCGGTGCTGAATTAATGAAAGAAGATGAAATTAAAATAAGAATAAGAGATTATGGATTTTATTATGGCAACATAAAAGTGCTGGCAGATATTGATATGGACATAAAGAAGAATGCCATAACTGCTATAATAGGTCCTTCAGGATGTGGAAAATCTACTTTCCTGAGAACATTTAACCGGATGAATGAACTGCTGCCCAATACCAGAGTAGAAGGTGAGATAAAAATTGATGATGTTGATATATATAAAGATAATATTGACGTTGTAGAATTAAGAAAAAGAATAGGAATGGTTTTTCAGAGGCCGAATCCTTTTCCAAAAACTATTTATGAGAATATAGTTTATGGCCCGCGATTACATAAAAGATACCGGAGAGAGCAGCTTGATTTGATTGTAGAGAATAGTTTAAAAAGGGCTGCCCTCTGGGATGAAGTTAAGCATAAGTTAAACTCAAATGCCCTGGACCTATCAGGGGGCCAGCAGCAGAGATTGTGTATTGCCAGGTTACTTGCTGTAAATCCTGAGATAATATTAATGGACGAACCTGCATCAGCGCTGGACCCCATCTCTACTCAGAAAATAGAGGACCTGATAGATGAGCTCAAGGAAAATTATACTATAATAATAGTTACGCATAACATGCAGCAGGCTGCAAGAGTTTCACAGAAAGCGGCGTTTTTTCTTACGGAAAAAATTGGGGAGCCGGCAACTTTGATTGAATATGATGATACCAACAGGATATTTACAAACCCTGGCGATAAAAGGACAGAGGATTATATAACCGGGAGATTCGGTTAGTTAATTTTTTGCTTTTGACATCTCATATATCATACCATATAATACCTCAATTAAATAAGTGATTTATTAATAACCTCAGTACTGGAAATAAATGTTGATGAAGTATTAATAGAAGTTCAGAAATCGGAGGAATTAGCTTATGAAAGAGTATCGCCTAACAAAAGAAGGGTACGAAGAGCTGCTCGGGGAGAGGGAAAATCTCATTAATGTCAAGCGTAAAGAAATAGCCAGAAGATTAAAAGAAGCCAAAAATTCAGGAGGGGATCTAACCGAGAATTCAGAGTATGAATATGCTAAAAATGAGCAGGCTTTTATAGAGGGAAGGATAGAGCAGATAAATGAGATTCTGAGCAATTACGTGATTATTGAAAATAAAAAGAGCAAAGAAGTAGTTGGTTTGGGTTCAGTTGTAGTGGTAAGGGATATTGTCAGGAAAAAGGATAAAGAGTTTAAAATAGTCAGCTCTATAGAATCAGACCCGGAAAAAAACAAAATTTCGGATGAATCACCCATGGGAAGAGCCCTGCTTAATAGAAAAGCAGGAGATGAAGTGATGGTTAAAACTCCAGATGAAACCAAGAGGTTGAAAGTAATAAAGATTAAATGAAAATTTAAAGGGCTATAATTTATTTTGGTTTAACAATGAAAAAAAATGATGATAAAAATAAAACAGGCGATGTACTGAATATAAGCAGTGATAAAACCGGTGAACTTCTTTCTTCGGAAAGCAAATATTTAATGGAGTTTGAAAAGCCACTGGCAGAGGCTATGGAAAAGAAGCTTGAGAAGATGAAGTCTTTAAGAAAAGAGGGTAAAAATATATACGCGGCAGGATTTGAAAAAGATAGCGACATAATAGATGTAAAAACGAAATACAGTAGCCTTTTAAAGGGTGAAAAGGATGACGCTGTTTTTAAAATAGCAGGAAGACTTATGAGCTTTAGAAAGCATGGAAAGGCTACTTTTGCTGATATAAAAGACTTTACAGGAAAAATTCAATTATATGTTAGCCTGAAAGAAGTCGGAAAAGAAGGTTACGAAGAATTTTTAAATCTTGATATTGGTGACTGGATAGGGGTAGAAGGAAATGTTTTTGTGACTCACACCGGTGAACTTTCTATAAATGTGGCCGGGTTCAGGCTGTTGAGCAAAGCTATAAGGGTTCTTCCCGAAAAATGGCACGGCTTAAAGGATAAGGAGCTAAGATACAGGCAGAGATATCTGGACTTTATCATGAATCCAGAAGTCAGGGAAGTATTTCTGACAAGAATCAAAATAATAGACTCCATTAGGTATTTTCTGAACAGCCGTGGTTTTAAAGAAGTTGAAACACCCATGCTTCAATTAATTCCGGGAGGGGCTGCAGCAAGGCCCTTTATAACCCATCATAATGCGCTGGATATAGACCTGTATTTAAGAATTGCTCCTGAATTATATTTAAAAAGGTTGATTATAGGTGGATTTGAGAAAGTTTTTGAAATTAACAGAAATTTTAGGAACGAAGGAATATCTTACAGGCACAATCCGGAGTTTACAATGCTGGAGTTTTATCAGGCGTATGCTGATTATAATGATATGATGGAGCTAACAGAAGAGCTTGTAAAGTTTGTTTCAAAAAAGGCAACGGGTAAATTAAACACAAATTACAGGGGTAACGAGATTAATCTTGATGGTGATTGGGAGAAGCTTACCATGATTGAAGCGATTCATAAAATTGGCGGGGTCAGAGTAAGTTTTGACAGCACAACTGAAGAATTATTATTAATAGCAAAGAATTCTAATGTAGAAATTGATGGGGATTCGGGCAGGGGTAAGATTATAAATGAGATATTTGAGTCTCTGGTTGAGCCCAAACTTGTCCAGCCCACTTTTATAAAAGATTATCCAATAGAAATATCTCCACTGGCAAAAAGGCATCCCGAAAATGAAAATTTAACTGAGAGATTTGAGTTATTTATTGGGGGAGAAGAAATTGCCAATGCGTTCTCAGAGCTGATTGACCCTGCGGAACAGCTGGAAAGATTTAAGAACCAGATAAAGAGCAAGTTTGAAGAAGAAAGAATTACCGGTAAAATTGATATAGATTTCTTAAAAGCCCTTGAATATGGAATGCCACCCACAGGCGGAGAGGGAATTGGAATTGACAGGCTTGTTATGTTACTGACGGGCAGCGATTCCATAAGAGATGTAATTCTTTTTCCCCTTTTGAGACCAGAACAAGAATAAGCAAATTATTAATTTAATTTGGTTGATTCAAGTTTATTCTTAAAAAAAAGATGATATAATTTTTTTGCAAATACAAAAATAAAAAGTTTAAAATAAATAATTCTGTAATGGAGATTTAGTAATGAAATGTGATTTGTGTCATGTTAATGAAGCTAACATTCATTTGATAAAGATTCAGGGCAGTAAAGTAGAAAAAATGAACATATGCAGGGAATGCGCTAAGAAATTTTATTTCCTGGATGACGAAAATTTTTACGATGATCTTTCCAGGATTCTGTACCGGCTGCTCGATACCGGCAGTAACGATTATGTTCCTGAAAAGGATAAAAAAACCTGGGCAGACTTTAATTACAGAAGGAATAAGAAATGCTCTTATTGCGGCATTGACCTGAAAACTATCCAGAGGAACAGGAAGGTGGGGTGCAGCAATTGCTACAGGGAATTTAAGGATGAACTGTTTCCGGTTATAAAGTCCATCCAGGGGAGCCTGGAGAA
The DNA here is from genome assembly GCA_964595565.1 of uncultured Actinomycetota bacterium. Taxonomy (GTDB): domain Bacteria; phylum Actinomycetota; class Humimicrobiia; order Humimicrobiales; family Humimicrobiaceae; genus JAQVEM01. Next base: position 67,186 of record CAZQQX010000004.1, on the reverse strand, counting down.
TAAAAGTAAAATACCTGTTAATGCTACCAGAAAAATAAAGATGGAAAAAAGTTTGAGAGACTTAAGAAGCAGTCTTCAGAATGAGATAATAATAGAGAATTTTGAGGAGGCCGCAAAAATAAGGGACAGAATAAAGAAATTGGAGAAAAATATATATGGCAGATAAGAAATTTTATCTGCTGGAAAATGAAATCAGCAGAGATAAACATAAGAATATAAATAAGAACAAGATTATATTAAATACTAAAGTAAAAATTGCAAGAAACATTGCTGAAAGGAAATTTGCGAGTATAAGCGGGAGCCAGGAAAAAAATGCTATGTTAAGGGAGATAAGAAAATACATGGGTGATAGCGGAGGATTTAAAAACTTCCGGTTTTATGATATTAAAAGCATAAAAGGGCTGCAGAGAAATCTATTAATAAAAGATTACATGCTCGACCCGGAGATATTACGTAAGATAAGCGGCAGGGGTATTTTTTTAAAAAATGGCCGGACCTGGCCAGTGTCCTCGGCAGTAATAATCAATCACGAGGATCACATAACAATTCAGAGCATATATCCCGCACTCCAGATATATAAAGCATATAAAGAAGTTACCAGAATAGAGAGATATTTTGAAAAAGGAGTAACTTTTGCCTTTGATAAAAATCTCGGGTATCTTACTGCGAGTCCATCTGATATAGGAACTGCATTAAGGGTAACTGCAGTTGCGCACCTTCCGGTGCTTGCGGTAAGCCCTGGATTCGCTGATTTGCTGAAAAGGATAGGTAAAATTGGCTACCGGGTCAGCGGATATTTTGTCAGACAATCTGAAATAGTTGGTAATTTATTTAAAGTCTTCAATCAGGCTACCCTGGGAAAGGGAGAGAAAGAGATACTTGAAGAGATGCAGGCAATTTGTTTGAATATAATTGAAGAGGAGCAGAAGGAAAGAAAACAGCTCAGGAAAAATGATCTTCTGGGAATAAGGGATAATATCTACCGCTCCTTTGGTTTGCTAAAGTATGCTAAAATGTTATCGTATGAAGAAGCATTAGAATTATTATCAATTATAAGACTGGGCCTTGATATGGACCTGATTGATGGTGTTATTGACTTTAATTTTTTTGAATTAGCGGGTAAAATAAGTAATTCACATATTATAGTGGATATGGAGATAAGCGATAAGCCGGGAGATGACAGAATTGATATGATTAGAGCCGATATGATAAGAGAAAAAATATTAAAGGAAGTTGATTAAATGTTTGAGAGATTTACTGAGAGAGCAAGAAAAGTAATAGTCAAAGCTCAGGACGAAGCAAGGTTCCTAAAACAGAACTATATTGGCACCGAGCATATCCTGCTGGGATTAATTGATGAAAAAGAAGGAATTGCCACCAGGGTCTTCTATGAGCTAAATATATCAATTGAAGAAATAAGGGCGGAAATAAAAGAGGTAATTACCGAGGGTACTTCTGAATCATATGAGCATATACCGTTTACTCCGAGAGCCAAGAAAGTTTTAGAGCTGTCTTTAAGAGAAGCTCTCCAAATGGGACATAATTATATAGGAACAGAACACATTTTACTGGGTTTGCTGAGAGAAGGAGAAGGTGTAGCAGCAAGAGTTCTGAACGGCCTCGGGATTACTCTGGATATTGTAAAAGATAAAGTAAAAGAGCTTTTAAATAAGCAGCCCTACTATTCAGAACCTGAAAAAAGTACAATAGAGAAGAGCAATAAAAAACCAGTTAAAATGCTGCTTCAGTATGGAAAAGATCTGACCCTGCTGGCGCAGGAAGATAAACTTGACCCTCTTATTGGGAGAAGAAAGGAAATTGACAGGATAATACAGATACTTTCCAGAAGGACTAAAAATAACCCTATTTTAATAGGTGAATCGGGTGTTGGGAAAACCGCAATTGTTGAAGGGCTGGCACAGTTTATCTGTTCAAAAAAAGTTCCTTCGAATCTTTCCGACAAAAAGATATTTACCCTTGACCTTGGAGCTCTGGTTGCAGGTTCCAGATACAGGGGGGATTTTGAGGAGAGATTAAAGAAGGTACTTGCAGAGATTAAAGATAATGGTGATATAATACTTTTTATTGACGAAGTTCACACCCTGGTAGGTGCCGGTGCCGCCGAGGGTGCCATAGATGCTGCAAGCATATTAAAGCCAATGCTCGCCAGGGGAGAAATCCAGACTATTGGAGCCACTACTGCAAATGAGTATCGCAAATATGTTGAGAAAGATAAGGCACTTGAAAGACGATTCCAGCCTATCTTTATAAATGAGCCGACAGTCTATGAGACCATAGAAATATTAAAAGGGCTAAGGAATAAATATGAATCATTCCATAACCTTAATATAACCGATGATGCAATAGTTGCGGCAGCAAAATTATCCTACCGTTATATTAGCGATAGATTTTTACCAGATAAAGCCATAGATTTAATAGATGAAGCTGCATCCAGAGTAAGAGTTAGAACTCTTACCACGCCGCCCGACCTGAAAGAAATTGAACTAAATATTGATAAAATTGCGGGTGAAAAAAAGAAAGCGATAGTATCACAGGATTTTGAAAAAGCAGCGCAGTTGCGTGATAAGGAAAAGCAGCTAATTAAAGAAAAAAGAGATATAGAAGAGATTAGCACCGGGTCCAAAAAGGCAGGCAAGGAAACGGTTGGAGAAAATGAAATAACAGAGGTGCTGTCAAACTGGACGGGTATTCCGGTATATAAGCTAACTTCAAGCGAATCATCCAAGTTGATGGGTATGGAAGATGAACTGCACAGGAGAGTTGTAGGTCAGGATGAAGCTATTAAAACTGTCTCAAGAGCTATAAGAAGGTCACGTTCCGGGCTAAAGGACCCGAGGAGGCCCATAGGTTCCTTTATGTTTCTGGGGCCCTCGGGGGTTGGAAAGACTGAACTGGCCAAGACTATAGCAGAGTTTTTATTTGATAAAGAAGAAGCCCTGATACAAATTGATATGTCCGAGTACATGGAGAAGCACTCTGTATCAAAGCTGGTTGGTTCTCCGCCCGGGTATGTTGGTTATGATGAAGGAGGTCAGCTAACCGAACTTGTAAGAAGAAAGCCCTACAGTGTAATACTGCTGGATGAGATAGAAAAGGCGCACCCCGATGTTTTTAATATTCTACTTCAGATTTTTGAAGATGGTCATCTTACTGATTCACAGGGCAAGAGAGTAGATTTCAAGAATACAGTAATGATAATGACATCAAATCTGGGAGCCAGGGAAATACAGAAGAATACTCCGATGGGTTTTAAAATAATAAACACAGAAGACCTGTCCTATGATGAAATTAAGGAAAAAGTAATGAGTGAGCTAAAACAGGCTTTCCGGCCCGAATTTTTAAACAGGGTTGATGAGGTCATAGTGTTTCATAAATTGCAAAAGAATCAAATTTACAGCATCATGGATCTTATGATGTCCAGGGTGCAACAGCAGCTGGAGCTTCAGGGTATTAACATAGAGCTCAAGAAGAGTGCAAAGGATTTACTGCTGGAAAAGGGGTATGACCAGGCGATGGGTGCACGGCCCATGAGAAGGTGCATTCAGAGTCTAGTAGAGGACCCACTTTCCGAAAAGCTGATAAGTGGCGAGGTAAAATCAGGCCAGAAAGTGGAGGTTAGTGCCAGAGATAAGAAAATACACTTTGAAATCAAAAAATTAACCCGCGGGAAGGCATTAAAAGTTTAATTTAATATTACGGGGTAATGAATGAATAAGAAGAATGAAGAGCTGTTATTAGTAGATTGTTTAAAAAGAATAGCCCCCGGCACCGGACTTAGACTGGGAATAGAGTATGTGCTTCAGGGTAGAACTGGAGGCCTGGTTGTTGTTGGAGATACCGAAGAGGTATTAAAACTTGTGAATGGCGGGTTTTATATCGGCTGCAGTTTTACCCCGACTAAGTTTTATGAGCTTGCCAAGATGGATGGTGCAATTGTATTAAGTACTGACGGCAGGAGAATTTTATATGCCAATACACATCTTTTTCCCGACCCCAATATAAAAACTTCTGAGACTGGGACAAGGCACAGGACAGCAGAAAGGGTAGCAAAGCAGACAAACACTCTGGTTATTTCCATTTCGATGAAGAGAGATGTGGTAACAATATATAAGGGTGACATAAGGTATATGCTTGAAGAAACAAGAGTTATCTTATCCAGGGCAAGTCAGGCACTGCAGACACTTGAAAAATATAAAGAAGGTCTGGACGAACTAACCTTTAATCTGACGGTAAAGGAGCTGGAGGATATAATTACGCTTTTTGATGTAGCTACTGTGCTCCAGCGGTCTAGCATAGTGCAGAGGACAGAAAAAGAAGTTAAGAAGTATATTTATGAGCTGGGAACAGAGGGAAGGCTGTTAAGCATGCAGGTAGAAGAATTAATGGCCAATGTAGTGAATGATTCATTAAATATAATTGGTGATTATGTGCACCCGGATGTTGCGGAAAAGCCCCTGGAAATAAAAGATAAAATAAACTTATTGAGTGAGAAAGAGTTGCTGGAGCTGAACAAAATTGCGAAGTTTCTGGGTTACCAGGCTGAGGGTAGCTTAAGAGAATTTGATCTGCACCCCAGAGGTTTAAGGATTATTACAGAGGTAAGAAGGTTGCCCCAATCTGTTGTAGTCAGTCTGATTGATAAATTTAGTAACCTTAAAAATATACTGAATGCGGATGTGGAGGAATTAGCTGATGTTACCGGAATGGGCAAGAGTAAGGCAAGGTCACTGTATGATAAGCTAAAGAAGTTCTCTGAATATTATTTATATAATGAGCTTTATACCAGAAGAGGAGGAGTAATTCCCAAAATCAGGATGTAAAATTATTGCAAGAGGTTATGTTTATCCATATAGTTTTATAAACCGTGTTCTCCACTTAAGCAAATTCTTTTAAAAAAATACTAACAATGATTATTTATGAATGTAGCAGTTATTACAGCAGCCGGAAAGGGCACGAGGCTAAAGGGCAATATCAGCAAACAGTTTATGGAAATTTACGGTAAACCGATATTGGCACATACTGTAAATGCTTTTCAAAATTCCTCCAGAATAAAAGAAATATATATTACGGTTCCCGGGGATTACCTTGACTTTTGTCAGAAGAAAATAATTAAGAAGTACTCATTTGATAAAGTAAAGAAGCTGGTAATAGGTGGCAGGAGCAGGCAGGAATCTATTTATAATGCTTTAAAAGAAATACCTCCTTCTACCAGGCTTGTATCTATACATGATGGTGTCAGGCCCCTTATTACTCCAGAAGAAATCAATCTTTTAATAAATGTTTTGATAAGGGAAAATAAGAAAGATTACAGAATCAGAGGAGCTATAATGGCAGCCCCGGTGATGGAGACCGTAAAGATTTCGGATAAAAATGTTATAGGTAAAACTATACCGCGGGATACTGTATGGCATGCTCAAACACCCCAGACTTTTTTTTATAAGGATATACTTGAGGCTCATAAAAAAGCTGTGGAGGACGGATTTGCAGGTACCGATGACGCTTCGTTGCTTGAAAGAATGAAATGGAAGATTTATCTGGTAAGAGGAAGACATGAGAATATAAAGATTACCACTCCTATTGACTTATTTCTGGCAGAGCTGGTTATGACCAGAAATGGAAAAAAATGATTTAAACTAAAGATTATTAAAAGAAAGGATACCTACATATGAGAATTGGTATGGGTTTTGATGTTCACCGATTTGAACAGGGCAGGAAATTAATACTGGGAGGGGTAGATATAAATTACCCCAGGGGCCTTGCTGGCTATTCTGATGCAGATGTTCTTCTGCATTCTTTGATGGATGCTATCCTTGGAGCCTGTAATCTGGGAGATATAGGAACTCATTTTCCGGATGATGATGCGGGATATAAGGATATATCCAGCCTGGTTTTGCTGGAAGAGGTAAGAAAAAAAATGGAGGATAAAAATTTTAGTATTGTAAATATTGATGCAACTTTAATTATGCAAAAGCCAAAAGTCTCCGGGTATATACCGGAAATGAAAAAAAATATAGCAGAAATCTTAAAGATAAATGAAGATGTTATAAGCATAAAGGCCACCACCACTGAAGGTCTTGGATTCTGTGGCAGGGGTGAAGGTATTGCCGCGGCCTGCGTGGTTATGATAAGTTAGGATGATGAGTTTTTAAAGAAAAAGTTTATAAATCATATCCGGGTTTTTGAATGGTTCTGTCTGGATGGTAAAGAATTATACAGGTTTCCGGATGTAATAAATATTTTTGAGTGATGGAGTGATAATGACACCCTGTTTTAGGTTTGCCCCGTCTCCTACGGGAGGTTTGCACATCGGAACAGCGAGAACCGCCTTATTTAACTGGCTGGCTGCATCAAGTATGGAGGGTAAGGTAATTTTGAGAATTGAAGATACCGATGTAAAGAGGTCCAGTAGAATTTATGAAAAATCAATAATAAGAGATTTAAGGTGGCTGGGCTTAAGCTGGAATGAATTCTACAGGCAGAGTGAAAGGATTAATATATATCAGAGCTTTGCTGCCAGGCTGCTGGAGGAAAATAAGGCTTACAGATGCTTCTGCACCCCCGAAAGACTGAAAAAGCTCAGGGAAAGTCAGTACGCTGCCGGGAAGATGTCAAAATATGATAACAGGTGCAGAGAACTTGATGATGCTGAAATTAAAAAGAATATGAGAGAGGGCAGAAAATTTGCTGTAAGATTTAAGGTGGAAGATGACAGGGATATAATCTTTAATGATTTGATAAGGGGAGAGATAAAGTTTAAATCCAGCGTAATAGGGGACTTTGTAATAATAAAATCTGACGGCACCCCCTCTTACAACTTTGCTGTTGTGGTAGACGATGGAGATATGGGGGTGACCCATGTCCTGAGGGGAGAAGACCATCTAACAAATACTGCCAGGCAGATTTTATTATTTGAGAGTCTCGGGTTTAAAGTGCCTTCTTTTGCCCATATTTCCATGATACTTGCAAAAGACGGTTCAAAACTGAGTAAGAGGCTCGGGGCTACCACAATTTCTCAGTTCAGGCAGGAGGGATATCTGGCCGAAGCTATAGTAAATTATCTTTCAATACTTTCATGGTCACCGGACGATAACCAGGAAATCTTTGATGTTAGAGATATTAAGGATAAGTTTAAGATAGCTGGCATATCAAAAAGCCCGGCCATTTTTGATATAGATAAACTAAACTGGATGAATGGCATTTACATCAGGAAAAAATCGATAAAAGAGCTGGTGGAACTTGGCTTACCTTATCTGGTTAAAGAAAAAGTACTGGATAAAAAGGATATTAAAAATAAAAAAGTCATGGATAAAATTTATAAATGTGCGGAAGCTTTTCAGGATAATTTAAGGGTTATAAGTGATTTTACTCCTTATGTAAGGGATTTTTTAACCGATGAAATTTCAGGGTACAGTCCGGAAGCACTGGAGATTTTAAGGCTGGATATCTCTAAGTTAGTTATACAGAAATTTCTCGGTGAGCTTGGAAAAAGCTGGAAATCTTTTGACAACAATAAAGATATAGATTTAAATGAGGAACAGAGTAAAAGAATAATTAATGATGCCGGAGAAAAGCTAAAAAAAATGAAAATAAAAGGAAAATTTTTATATATGCCTATCAGGATATCTGTTACCGGAAAGACCGCCGGTCCCGGGCTGCCTGCGATTATTTCGATACTGGGTTTAAAAAATTGTATACAGAGAGTTAAACAAACTTTAGAATATATGGAAATTAATATTTGAATAGTAAAAAATATTGTCAATTAGAAGAGTAAATTTATGGGATTAATAGCCGAGATAAAAGATCTGGTACAGGCAGCAAAGGAAAGGGATCCAGCTGCGACAAGTACCCCGGAGATTTTGTTTACCTACTCGGGTGTTCATGCGGTTATAAATCACAGGATAGCACACTGGCTTTACAGGCACAGAATACCCTTTATCCCCCGGTGGATATCGCAGTGCAGCAGGTTTTTTACCGGAATTGAGATTCATCCCGGTGCAAAAATAGGAAGAAGATTTTTTATAGACCATGGTATGGGGGTAGTAATTGGAGAAACTTCGGAAATCGGTGATAATGTTACCCTGTACCAGGGAGTAACACTGGGCGGTACCGGAAAGGAAAAAGGTAAGCGCCACCCGACTATTGGAAATAATGTGGTAATATCTGCCGGTGCAAAAGTGCTTGGCTCTATTGAAATAGGCAGTAATGTAATTATTGGTTCGGGGGCGGTAGTTATAAGGTCCGTGCCCGATAATTGTACAGTAGTTGGGGTTCCGGGTAAAATTGTAAGAATTGGAGGGGAAAAAGTGCTGTCTGACGAATTTCACCGGATGAATCTTCCTGACCCGGTCAGTGAAATTTTAAGTGATTACAGTGCCAGGATAGATTTTTTAGAAAAAGAGTTAAAAAAAATAAAAAAAGAAAAAAATAAAGATAATAAAAATTAAAAAAATTCATGCAGTAATTAAATTAGAATAAATATAATTTCATTCAGGAGGATACGGGTGAGTTTAAAAATATACAATACTCTGCACAGAAAAAAAGAATTAATTGAGCCATTAAGTAAGGACTGCGTAAAGATGTATGTATGTGGCCCTACTGTTTATAACTATATATCTATAGGCAATACGAGGCCGGTTATTGTTTTTAACATGGTAAAAAATTACCTTCAATATCTGGGGTACAGGGTGGAATATGTTCAGAATATTACTGATATTGAAGATAAGATAATCAAAAGGGCGCTGGAAGAAAAAGTTGATTATAAAGTGATAACTTCAAGATATATAGATGCTTTTCTGGAAGACCTGGAAACTCTGGAGGTAGATGGTTTCAGCAAGATGCCCCTGGCTACGGAAATGATAGGTGAAATAATAGATATTATAGAAAAAATTATTGAAAATGGGTTCGGCTATGAAGTTGACGGAAATGTTTATTTTGAGGTAAATAAATTTCCCGGGTACGGTAAATTATCCGGGCAGGATATAAATGAGATGAAAGATAGCGGGGAAGAAGGTTTTAAGAAAAAAAATAAAATTGATTTTGCCCTGTGGAAGAAAGCCAGAAAGGGAGAACCATCCTGGGAAAGCCCCTGGGGTAGCGGAAGACCCGGCTGGCATATTGAGTGTTCTGCGATGGCAACCAATCTGCTGGGCCCGAATATTGATATACATGGCGGTGGTATAGATTTAGTATTCCCGCACCATGAAAATGAAATTGCGCAGTCAGAGGCGGCTTTTCCGGGCAAAGGTGACTTTGTAAAATACTGGATGCACAATGGTATGATTGAGGTAAGAGAAGGGAAGATGTCGAAGTCACGGGGTCTTAAAGAGAACTGGATATTAAAAAATCTGCTTAAAATTTATTCTGCCAATATAATAAAAATATACATTCTTTCCACTCACTATAGAAGCCCACTGGAGTTTAATATGGAAAAACTGGATGAAGCTGAAAAAGCGCTGGACAAAATTGTCAATACTCTAAAAAATATAGAATTTTTAGTAAATCAGACCGAGTATCTACCTGAAATAAAAAAAGAAGAGGCGGCAGGTAAAATAGCCGGAAGCAAAGTTGCACTAAAGCTGGAATCTTTAGTAAAAAAATTTGAAAATGATTTTAAAAATTCCATGGATGATGATTTTAATTCAGCCAGGGCGATTGGCGATATCTTTGAACTGATAAAAAGTATAAACAATATAATACAGAAACCGGATTTCAGGATTAACCAGCCTGTTAGAAAGAATCTCTGTGATGCCTCAGACAGGATAAAGGAATCAGGAGCGGTTCTGGGATTGAATTTTTCAAAAGAAGTTTCAAGATTATCCGGGGATATAAAAGACGGGGCCGGAGTAACCGAAGAGGAAATAAAAAAACTGATAGCGGAAAGGAAAACTGCAAGGGAAAACGGAGATTTTAAAACAGCAGATAAAATCAGGTCTTACCTGAGTAGCATGGGTATAGTGCTGGAAGACAGAAAAGAAGGCACGATATGGAAAACTCTGAGAGAAGAGAATTAAAATAGACAGGGCAGGGTTGTTTGTAAAAGGTCGGCTTAAGTAATTTCTTTGTTATTGAATATATGGCGATGATGGTAGAAAAAAAATTAAATTATGAATATATATATGGTGTAAATCCAGTGTACTCAGCAGTTACTGCTAACGCAGGCAGAAGAAAGATATACAGAATTATTATTAAAAAGGAAAGAAAAAAAGATTTAAGGATACAGAAGATAATTAATGAAGCCGAAAAGAAAAATATTGAAATTGCTGAACTTGAATCGGCTCAATTTAGTGATATTTCCGGTGGAGATATCAATTCCCGGAGTGTTGGCGCCATGGTTTCTCCTTACAATTATTCCAGCCTGGATGATTACCTAAATACTGTATCCGGTATAGACAATACAGATAGAAGCCGGTTAATAATTCTTGATGGTGTCACCGACGCAGGTAATTTCGGTTCAATTATAAGAAACTGTCATGCGTTTGGATTTGATGGGATTATTATACCCGAAAGAAGAAGTGTGGCAGTAAATGAAAGGGTCAGTAAGATTTCTGCCGGTGCGCTTGAGGAAGTACTGGTTTTTAGAGTGGTAAACATTGTAAGGACTATAAAAGAATTAAAAAACAGGGGGTTCTGGATTTACGGAACAACACTTGATATAGATTCGCGTGTGGGTTACTTAAATGAGGTTAATTTTACTTTTCCCATGGCACTTGTTATGGGAAGTGAAGATAAGGGTATAAGCAGGCTGGTAAAAGATAATTGCGATTTTATGATTTCTATAAAGTTAAGTGGCAGGATGCAGTCATTAAATGTCTCGGTTGCCAGCGGAATTATTTTATATAAGGTTCAGGAGCAAATTGAAAAACAATCCGGAAAAGCAAAGTTATGAAAAAAATTTAATTATAGTAGACGGGCATAATTTTATCTTTAGCTCTTTTAGCGCCCGCAGCTTAAGCAGTGGAAGAATAGATTATTTAAAGGGCAAACTGGTGGCAGACCTGACCTGGTACAAATACCTCAAAAGCTGGGATGTGATAGTAGTCTTTGATGCCAGAAACAGTGATAATTCTGACAGGGGAAGCAGAATTGTAGATGGAGTAAAAATTATCCATTCAAAGAAAAGTGAGACGGCTGATGATGTTATTGAAAAGCTGGCTGCTATGGAAACGGGATACAAAAGTATTTTCGTGGTTACGTCTGATTATCTACAGCAGAAAGTCATTTTTAGAAAAAATGTTTACCGCAAATCCAGTCGTGAATTTAAAATTGAGCTTAAGGAATTAAAAAGGAAGATAAGAGAAGATATTGATTGCCTGAGAAAAAATTATGATAGAGGGTTCCTCTCGCTGGAAAAAAGGTTAAGTACAGGTACGAGAAAAAAGTTTTCAGAATTGCGCAAGAAATAAGATAATATGTCTGCACTGGTTAAATTACTTTTGATTCTGGTAACAATCATTACAGTTTTTCTTTATGGTTGTGGCCTTTATTATGATTATGGGGATTATGCTGGCAATAATTATGAAGACAAAACGACTGCCGGTGGAGAAACTGAAGATTTAAGCGGTGACCTGGTTAAAGAAGTTTTTGACGGGGATACCATTATTCTTTCGGATGGAAGAATCGTAAGACTTACAGGCATTAATGCACCTGAATACGGGATGTACTTTTTTGAGGAAGCAGGGCAGGCACTAAGAGCAATGGTTCTGGATAAGGAAGTGTCTTTAGAAAAGGATGTATCCGACAAAGACAAATATGGAAGACTTTTAAGATATGTATACACAGGCGAACTTTTTGTGAATCTGGAAATGGTAAAAAGAGGTTTTGCAAACTGCTATACTTATCCTCCTGACATAAAGAATACAGAAAAAATTCTTGAAGCGGAGAGATACGCGAGAAATCGTAAACTGGGGCTGTGGGAAGAGTCAAAAATAAATAATATAAAGATTGAAATACACTACGATGCCCGGGGCAATGATAATACTAATTTAAATGATGAGTATGTAATAATAAAAAACACAGGGGCTGCGCCAATTGATATCAACGGCTGGACCATTAAGGATAGCGGTACCAGCATCTATGAATTTGACAGGGGTGTTTTTAAACAGGGCACTACTATATATCTTTTTACCGGAAGCGGAAAAGACGGTGAGGGTAAATTTTACTGGGGAAGCTCAAAACCGTTATGGAACAATGACCATGATACACTTTATCTGAGAGACAGAGAGGGACTGCTGGTAGAAATCTATAATTATTAGTTAGCCATTTCTTCTTCAATAAAGTGGGTGTGAATATTTCCCAGAAGAAAATTCTTACTACGGACAATTTTTTTATAGAAGGGTATTGTGGTTTTAATTCCATCTATTCTAAATTCGTTCAGTGCCCGCTGTGATTTTAAAATTACTTCTTTTCTGGTGCTGTCATGCACTATAAGTTTTGCTATCAGGGAATCATAAAAGGGGAGAATTTCACAATTGGGGTGTATAAAAGTATCCAATCTTATACCGGGTCCACCCGGTAAAAAAATATCTGTTATTTTTCCGGGACAGGGTTTAAAATCATTATCCGGGTCTTCGGCGTTGATCCTGAATTCAATGGAGTGCCCGCGCGGGGTGTAATTTTCGGTTAAGTAATCGGTTTTTTGTCCCGAGGCTATTCTTATCTGTTCTTTTACCAGGTCAATTCCAGAAACCATTTCTGTTACCGGGTGCTCTACCTGAATTCTGGTATTTATTTCAATGAAGTAAAAATTTCCCTGTCCATCGATTAAAAATTCTATGGTCCCTACATTCTTATAATTTATTGCCCTTGCAGCCCTTACTGCAAATTCTCTCATTAATCTGACTGTTCTTGGTGGTAGGTTGACCGCGGGTGCTTCCTCAATAAGCTTCTGATGTCTTCTCTGAATGGAACATTCTCTCTCTCCCACACATACAGTATTGCCATAGTTATCTGAAAGAATTTGAAATTCAACGTGTCTTGGTCTTGGGATATATTTTTCTATGTAAACTTCGCCATTACCAAAGGACGATTCAGATTCCGATTTTGCAACCGGAAAATGGGCAATGATGTCTTTTTTATCACTGCAGATTCGCATTCCTTTTCCGCCTCCACCGAAAGATGCTTTTATTATAACAGGATAACCAAGACGTTTTCCCAGTTTCAGAGCTTTTTTGATACTTTCTACATTGCCCGACGAACCGGGGATAACAGGTATTTTGTTTTGCTGCATTATTTCTATGGTTCTGGATTTATTTCCTGCGAGGGAGATTACTTCTGCAGGAGGGCCTATGAAAACCAGATTATTTTTCTCGCAGGCATTTACAAAATCCGGGTTTTCGGCAAGGAATCCATAGCCCGGATGGATGGCATCGCATCCGGTTATTTGTGCAGCTGAAATTATGCTGTTAATATTAAGATAACTTTTAGAGGGAGGAGGGGGGCCTATACAGACACTTTTATCAGAAAGTTTTGTATGTATTGAGTTTTTATCTGCTGTTGAATGTACTGAAATGCTTTCTATGCCGAGTTCTCTGCAGGCTCTGATTATTCTTACAGCTATTTCACCCCTGTTTGCAATGAGTATTCTTTTAAACATAAGATTGTCTATTTTTCGTCTTTTTTTATAATAATCAATGTCTGGTCAAACTCCACTGCTTCTTCGTTAGAAACAGGTATATCTATTATCTTACCGTCGCAGTCTGAAGTAATTTTATTCATAAGTTTCATAGCCTCAATTATGCAGAGTGTATCTCCTTTTTTGACCCTATCACCAATTTTTACAAAAGGCGGGCTCTCCGGACCGGCAGAGGAGTAAAATATACCCACAATTGGAGATTTAACTTCAATCAAACCGGTTGATTTTTCCTCCTGTGACCCGGATATCTCCTCTTTTGTGGGTGTGAATTCTTCCGACCTATACCGGGGGTTATTTATGGAAATTTTGACCCCATCGACTTCAAGCTTAATATCTTCAATGTTACTATTCTCGACAAGACTGGTTATTTCTCTGAGTTTCTTAATATCAAGATTTTCTAATTTCGCCATGGAGCCGGATTTATCTGCTCTGAAATTAATATTTTCTACAAATGAGGCGGAGCCTTTTACTGAACGTGATTTTCTTAAACCGGCCTTTTTTTTCTCAAGTAGTTTTCTTGTCTTCTCAGGATAAAAACAATAGCTGAGTATATCTTCCTCTTTATCGGAAAAGTTTATAAGTTCATTTTTACACTGTTCATAGGTGTCCTCTTCTCCGAGCGCGGCTTTTATATTGTCATCCGGGGTGCTTTCTAATTTTCCCAGAATTTTTTTATCTACTTTTCCGGGAAGTTTACCAAAATATCCCCATATAAGCTTTTTTATTTCATCACATAATATCTCCCATCTTGAATCAGAAATAACGGCGTTGAGTATAGCCTGGCTTCCTATAATCTGACCTATCGGGGTAGCAAGTGTGGGATTGCCTATCTCATTTTTTATTTTAAATACTTCTTCCAGTACAGAATCCATAGCGTCCAGTTCCCCGATTTCAGAAAGTTGATGGCTAATGCTTGAAATTAACCATCCTGGAAGGAGGTTTTTGTTGGAACTATTTAAAATAAAACCAGGGGTAAATAAGTCCTGCTTAATTAAGGGGTAAATATATCTTTTAATAATATCATTTAACTGGATTAATTTTGAATGTTCAAGATTATGGGAAATATCTTCATCCTTTAAGCTTAATACAAACGAAAATATTGTGTGGTTACAGTCACTATAGGACGAGGGAAGAAAACTTAAATCTATACCCCCGCAGCCTTTGCGGCAGGCTTCAAAATAATTGGGTATTTGCAGATTTCTAAGGTTTGAAGTGCTTAAAAATACAGGTATACCGGTCTCGCTGCTGAGGGCTGCAAAGAGTCTGCCTGTTTTGCCGGGTAGTATTATGGATTCTGCATCTTTTATACATATGCTGCTGCAGCCCTGTTTCTCCAGTTCTTTCGCTGTTCCCAGGTAAAAATCTATGTCTTTAAAGTTATCGTATATTATCGTTCCCTGGCACGAAGCTTTATTTTCAATAATGGTAGAAATAGTATATTTAAGATTATCCAGATCGTTTAATGAGTCGTATACTCTGAAAATATCCACGCCGTTTCTTACAGACTGCCTGACAAATTTATTTATTATATCTTTTGAATAAACTTCCAGGCCTCCAAGATTTCTTGCCCCTATAAGTATCTGAAGTGGAATAGAAGGTATTTTATTCTTTATATAAGAGATAAGCCCAAGAGGGGTCAGGTTAAAATTGCTTTCCAGAATTCTTTCAAAACCCGAACCTCCCAGTATTTCAAGGCTATCATACTGTATATCATTGATATGGTTCAGAATCATATCGAATGTTTGTATATCGATATGCTGGACCTCTGCGTTCTGGAATATTTCTCTTAAAGTAATATCGTTTATTTTTATCTTTATCATTTATTATTCTTTTTTAAATTTATTATAAATACAACAGCGATTGTTTTTAGAAGGTCTATTATAAGGAAGGGCTGTGTGCCCGATTTCCAGGTTTTAATTAGGGTATCTAAAATTGAGTGACTTCCTGATAAAAAATAAAAATAACCGGCAAGGTAAACAAATCCAAAAAAATGTATAAGTGCCACTCCTGCAATGCAGGAAATAAAAGAAATAAGCAATTTATATTTATAAGTGGCGCTGTTTTTAAATAATTTTTCGTAAATAAAACCAACAATAAATGCTGCTGCCGCAAAACCAATTATATATCCGGCCGTGGGTCCTGTGAAAGCAACTGGACCATTTTTAAATCCACTAAAAACCGGTAATCCCATAAAACCCATTAGTATATATATTAGCTGGCCCGTAAGCGCCCACCTGCTTCCCAGAAAGAGACCGGAGATAAGCACCGTTAATACCTGGGTTGTCACCGGGACAGGGGTAAAGGGAAGATATATAAAAGAGTTTGCGGATATGGCCATGAGCATAGCAAAAACTAAGGAAAATAATAACCCGGAACCGGCAGTGAATGCACTTTTAACAATATACGGGTAACTATATGTATTCACCGGGTAATTAATATAGCTGTTGTTGTTCATAAAAGTTCTCCAAAAAATGAATTAAATTATTTTTTTGCTTAAAATCAAATATTAAGATATCAGGCTTTAAAGTCAACTGGTTAAGACGCTGGGATAAATATAAAGTTTCACTACTATAAATTAGCCTGATTGGATGGCCTGATTATATTTTAGTTGCCGGAATTGAAACTATTAAATTATACCCCCGTCTCTTTGTAAAAAGTTTAAAATTATTGATAATCATAATGTTTTAATAGAGGGATTTATGAGATATTTTTTGACTGAAGAACAACAGATGATTGTGGATATCTGCAGGCAGGTAGTCGATGAAAAGATTATCCCGGTAAGGGCTGAGCTTGACGAAAAAGAGATATTCCCCCGGGATATAATAAAAGAGATTGGCGGAAGTGACCTTTTCAGATTATTTGTCCCGGAAAAATATGAAGGCATGGGAAGCGGTATTTTTGAAGTCTGCCTTGCCACCGAGGAACTCAGCCGTGGAGATTTAGGCATTGCAACCACTTTTGCGGCATCCGGCCTGGGTATTATACCAATAGTTATAGCCGGGAATGAAACCCAGAAAAAGAAATTTTTGCCGCCGGCGGCAGGTGGAAATAAGCTCGCAGCTTTTGGATTGACCGAAGCGGAAGCAGGAAGCGATATCGGAAATATAAAAACTACCGCAGAAAGAAATGGTGACCATTATATCCTAAATGGCACCAAGCAGTGGATATCAAATGGTGGCGAAGCAGATATTTATACTATATTTGCAATGACAGACCCGGCTAAAGGAGTAAGAGGAATGAGTGCCATTATTGTAGAAAAAGGAACTCCGGGGTTTGAATTCGGGAAAAAAGAGAATAAACTTGGCATGCGAAGTTCGGCCACCAGAGAACTTATATTTAATAATTGCAGGGTGCCGGTAGAGAATTTACTGGGAAAAGAAGGAATGGGGTTTATTATTGCCATGAGAACTTTTGACCAGTCAAGACCGCCGGTGGGAGCCCAGGCGGTAGGAATTGCCATGGGTGCCCTTGAAGAAGCTCTAAATTTTTCCAGGGTAAGAAAACAATTTGGTACTGCAATATCTTCATTCCAATCAATTCAACATATGCTTGCCGATATGGCTACCGGTGTTGAGGCTGCCAGAGCACTGGTGCACTATGCAGCAAAAGTGATTGACAGTGGAGAAAAAAATATTACACGGCTTTCATCAATGGCAAAACTTTTTGCAACGGACATGGCGATGAAAGTTACCGTTGATGCTGTTCAGATACTGGGCGGGTATGGATACATGAAAGAATATCCTGCAGAAAAGATGATGAGAGATGCAAAGGTAACCCAGATTTTTGAAGGAACAAACCAGATTATGAGGAATATAATCGCACTGGACATGATTAAAAGGGGCGTAGTTTAAGTAAACTCCTGGGCGGTGGACAATAAAATATCTGCGGATAATATAAATATCATTTCTAATAAGTAATATCTTTTTATCTGTATTAAGTGTAACTTAAAATAAAAAAATAAATTAAGCCTGGTGATTAAAATTAAGATTGTGGTATGCATAAAACAGGTTCCGGGCACTACTGAAATAAAAATAGACCCCGTGACCAATACCCTGATTAGAGAAGGGATTGGAAACATAATAAATCCATTTGATACCTATGCTATTGAAGAAGCAGTGAGAATAAAGGAGAGATTTGACAGTGAAAATATTGAAGTGATTGCTATCACCATGGGCCCCCCTCAATCTGTAGATATATTAAAGGAAGCTATATCAGTAGGAGTGGACAGGGCCATACTTCTTTCAGATAAGGCATTTGCCGGTGCAGACACCCTGGCTACTGCAAGTACACTCGCTGGTGCCATAAATAAAATAGAAGACTGCGGGCTGGTTATACTGGGCAAGCAGACTCTTGACGGGGATACCGGTCAGGTTGGACCCCAGCTGGCGCAAAAAATGGAAGTACCTTTTATAGGTTATGTGGACGGTATTCTTGAAATTAACAGAAACAAAATGAAGGTTAAGAGGCTTATGGAAGATAGATATGAAATCTTTGAAGTAAACTTTCCTGCCGCCATATCGGTGATAAAGGATATAAATATACCCAGAGTGCCATCATTACGGGGTAAAATTAAAGCAAAGAGTTCAGATATACCGGTCTGGGGTTTAAGAGAGCTGGAAGTTAATGAAAAAGAAGTTGGTCTTTCGGGCTCCTGTACGAGGGTTTCACGGATTTTTACTCCAGGGGTAAAAAACGAAACAAATATGATTGAGGGAACCACTGAAGAAAAAGTAGAGAAGTTAGGCAGGATACTGAAAGAATTAAGTAAGGGCAAAATAAAATAAGGCCGGTACCGGAGGCATTTATATGGTTTGATTTGTATAAAAAGCTTTTTTTATTTCGGGGAAGTTCAGCAGGAGGATGAAAACAGGTAATAATTTTATTTTGTGGAGTGTGCATGGAGATTTATAAGTCTAATTCAATTAAGATATCCGGGACCTCTGGAGAAGCTGGAGATTTTTCTGGTTACAGGGGCGTTTGTGTATATCTTGAGACTGATGAATGTAATGTAGTAGATGTTGGATTTGAGCTGATAAGCGAGGGCAGGAAACTTGCTGATAAGCTGGGCGTGGAACTTTCTGCAGTAGTGGTGGGAAACAATATTAAAGAAAGCGCAATGGAAGCCTTCCAGTACGGGCTGGATAAACTGTATGTAGCGGACAGTCCTGTTTTTTCTTATAGGCTTGATGATATTTTTTCCAGAATACTCGCGCAGGTAATAACCGGGTACAAACCGGAGATATTTCTGGCAGGAGCCACCTGGTTCGGCAGGACTTTGATTCCAGAAGTCGCTGCTATCCTGAAGACGGGGCTGACGGCTGATTGTACAGAGCTGGCAATAGATGATAAAAAAAAGATACTCCTTCAAACCAAACCCACTTTTGGTGGCAATATTCTTGCAACTATTGTTACTCCCGGCGCAAGACCTCAGATGGCTACCGTGAGGCCCCATGTTATGGAAAAAAAGAAGATTGGTGTAAGTAAAATTAATTACGAAGATAGAGTTGAGAATATAAAAATTGAGCCCTCTAATTTTAAAACAAAATATAAATTACTCGGTGTTGACAGAAAGCTTAATGAGAATATAAATATTAATGATTACGATGTAATTGTATCGGGTGGCAGGGGAGTTGGAGGAAAGGAAAATTTTTCAATTCTTAAGGAACTTGCCAGTCTACTGGGCGGTGTAGTGGGAGCATCAAGGGCCGCGGTAGATTCAGGCTGGATATCTTACCCCCATCAGGTAGGGCAGACCGGAAAGACAGTTAATCCTAAAATATATATTGCCTGCGGAATATCCGGGGCAATCCAGCATGTTGTAGGAATGCAGACTTCTGATATTATTATTGCTATAAATAAGCACCCCGGCGCTCCCATATTTAAGGTAGCCAATTATGGAATAGTGGGAGATTTATTTGAAGTAGTTCCCATGCTGATAAATAGAATAAGTAGCGGCAAACCTCTTATTTAATGAAAATATTTTAGATTACGAAATTATTTATCCGTCATTTTAAAAGTGATATAAATTATAAAAGTATTTTGTTACAGTTGTATTGAGATTTATATTATATATGGTATTATTAAAAGATATAAATTTACTACACGGGTATATTTAATATGACCGGGAATAAAATTA
Organism: uncultured Actinomycetota bacterium; assembly: GCA_964595565.1. Taxonomy (GTDB): domain Bacteria; phylum Actinomycetota; class Humimicrobiia; order Humimicrobiales; family Humimicrobiaceae; genus JAQVEM01. The sequence goes on along the minus strand of CAZQQX010000004.1, from coordinate 47,399 downwards.
ATCGTATAAACGAAAAACAGATGATGAATGCTCTTATGGATTATATTACGGATAGCATATATTTTAAGGATTTAAAAAGCAGGTTTATCAGAATAAATAAAGCATGCGCAAAAAAATTTAAAATTAATGGTCCGGCGGAGGCGGTCGGGAAGACTGATTTTGATATTTTTACTGAAGAACATGCGAGACAGGCATTTGAAGATGAGCAGAAAATAATAAAAACAGGAAAGCCCATTGTAAATATTGAAGAAAAAGAAACCTGGGAAGAAGAAATGAGGTGGGCCTCAACTACAAAAATGCCTTTATATAATGATGATGGAGAAATAGCCGGAACATTTGGCATAAGCAGGGATATAACTGAAAAGAGAAAGGCTGAACAGCAAATTGAAGAGGGCAAATCCAGGGTTGAAACAGTGCTTCATTCTACCGCAGATGGCATTTATTCTACTGATAAAGCAGGAAAAGTTTTATTATACAACAGTAAATTTTTAGAATTGTGGAATATACCCCGAAAGCTTATTGATTTAGAGTCAGATGACGAAATTCTTAAGTTTATGGCAGGGCATTTTGATGATGCCGAAGGCTTTAGAAGGAAGGTAATTGGGCTTAATGAATCTGAGATTGAATGCATAGATATTCTTAATCTAAAAGACGGAAGAATCTTTGAGAGAACTTCATGCCCCTTAAAAAGAGATAGCATAATTATGGGAAGGGTCTGGTCTTTCAGGAATGTGACCGAGCAAAAGAAAGCAGAGGAAAAAATATGGTATTTATCCTTTCACGATAAGTTGACCGGTTTATATAACAGGGCTTACTTTGAAGAAGAGTTAAAAAGGCTGAATACCCAGAGACAGCTTCCCCTGAGTATTATCTTCTGTGATGTTAATGGTTTAAAAAAGATGAATGATGACTTTGGTTATGATAGGGGTGACCGGTTACTTCGTAAAGTAGCGGAGATATTAAAGAGTTGCTTCAGGAATGAAGATGTGGTGGTTAGATGGGGCGGTGACGAGTTTATTATAGTTCTCCCCATTACCGGTGCTAAAATTTCTGATAGAATTATAGAGAGAATATATGAAAGGTGTAAACTGGAAAGAAAACCGAATTTCCCGGTTAGTGTTTCAATAGGCAGGGCCGTTAAAAATAAGATATACCAGAGTATTGACTTAATAATAAATACTGCCGAGAAAAGAATGCTGATACATAAGAAGGCTATTAAAAACAGTGCCTGAACTTTTATAAGCCATAGTATAAAAAGTTTTTTATGTTTTTGAATATAGTATTAAAATCTTTTGTCAGAGAGTAATAGTTATAATTATTTTCAAACTCATGAAGTATCCTGGATAGAATAAGTTCCCTTTCTATATTTTTCCCCAGTATGTCTTTAACGGATGTTGATTTATTATCGAAAGGTTTAAGATTTTCTGAATTAATATTTATATTTATTCCCAGTCCAATTATTATGAAAGTGTAATTATTTATTTTTTCTACTTCGGCCAGAATGCCGCCAAGTTTAAATTTTTGATAGTATATGTCATTGGGCCATTTTATAGCAGTCCTGATACCGTAATCTTTATTTAGAACATAGGCCACAGAGTAAGCTCCAATTAGGGTTATTTCCGGCAGTTTTTTTTCTTCAAGTTCTGTTTTAAGTAAAATAGAAAACCACAGACCCCCGGGAGGAGACAGCCACGGTCTTTCCAGTCTGCCCCTTCCTTTTTTCTGGGTCTCGGCAAGGACTATGGTTCCATTCAGGGTATCGGACACCAGGTCATTATTACTTTTTTTTATTAGTCGTGAGGCGTAATCATTTGTGGAATCTGTTTTTTTTAAATAAATTATATTTTTACCTATAAACCCGACACCTGATAGCTTTCTATACTTTTTTACATCAAACCTTTTCATTTTAAATTAATCCGCATTAAATTGCTCAAAAAATATGAATGCTCCGGAATTAAAGTTGAATTAATTCCCCAAACTTATAATTCTTAACTGATAATAAGATAATATTTTATATTATATTAAAAAACAAAAAAAATAATTAAAAAGGATGAAACCTGAGGGTAAATTAGAATGAAAAAATGTTAAAACCGCCAGGAAGAGCAAGAATTCCGCTGGAGCTCCCGGATGAAACTATAAAAATATAGCTGCGTCTATCTAAAAAGCTGCAGAGGAGAATATTTATTTAAAAAAGCACTTATTATCTAAGAAGGAATAAATTATGGAAGAAATGAATAAAAGGGACATTGAAAATATTATTCCCCACAGGGACCCATTTTTACTGATTGATAAAATTATTGAAATGGAACCCGGCAGGAGAATTAAAGCGGTAAAATACGTGAGTAAAGAAGAGTATTACTTTAAAGGTCATTTTCCTTCAAACCCGATTATGCCAGGTGTGCTTATTGTAGAAACTATTGCCCAGGCGGGAGCGGTCCTGGCACTGATGTTACCCGAAAATAAAGGAAAGATGGTGCTTTTTGCAGGTATAGATAGAGCGAGATTTAAAAGAATAGTCAGGCCGGGAGATGAATTGATGCTGGAAATAGAACTGGAAAATATCAGGAGGAATATTGGAAGGGCAAAAGGAAGAGCATCGGTTGAAAATGAGACGGCCTGCGTTGCAGAAATTATGTTTGCCGTAAGTTAAGCATTAGAATAATCTTCGGATGGAGGTGCGGATAAAATTCCCGGGATGCTAAAAAAAATTGTCTTCATGTTTCCCGGACAGGGGTCACAATACAGAGGAATGGGCAGAGAATTTTTAGATGTATTTAAAGATTATAAAAAATACTTTGAGATTTCAGGCAATGTCGTCAAAAGGGATTTATTAAAAATAATTAATGAAGACAGCAATGAGAATTTATTGGATGATGCGCGCTTTAGCCAGATTTCTATTTATACTTTAAGCTGTATTTTAAATGATTATTTGATTGGCGATCTTTCTATAAATAAAAAATATATAGATACTGTTATAGGTCATAGTCTGGGAGAATACAGTGCTCTTTACAGTGCAGGAGCTTATAGCTTTATAAAGGGTGCTGTACTGGTCGGGCATAGAAGTATACTTGCAGAAGAGGCTGGAAGGGATGAAAAAGGGATGATGGTGGCCATTCTGGGAGAAGAGCCGGACAGAATAAGGAAGATAATGGAAAACTTTGAGGGCAGAGTTTTTATTGCCAATTATAATGATTATAGCCAGATAGTAATAAGCGGTTATGAAAATCCGGTCAGAGAGTTAATAGAAAAGCTGAAATTAAATGGGGTGAAAAAAATGCTGCCCCTTAAGGTAGGGATGGCCTCCCACTGCCCGATCATGAGAGAGGTTTCGGATAAGCTGAAAAAATTTATTGATGATAATATTGAATTTGAAGATATTGATTTACCTTTCTTTTCCACTACGGAAGCAGGTTATCGGAAAAAAGAAGAAATTAAGAAGACTCTCGGAGGTCAGCTTGTAAATCCTGTAAGGTGGGTTGAAAGTATAGAGTACTTATTAAATAAAGGCATAAATATATTTATTGAAGTTGGTCCCGGAAGAGTGTTGTCCGGGCTGGTGGGAAGGATTGCAAAAAAGAATGGCAGGGAAATTATATTACTTAACACAGATAAAATGGAGGATATTGAAAATTTAAAAAGAACACTGAAAGGGGAGAGGATAATAAATGAAGCTTGGAGATAGAGTGGCTCTGATAACCGGGGGTGCCAGGGGTATCGGAAAAAAAATTTCTGAAACTTTCCTGAAGGAAGGTTCATCTGTATATATTTTTGATGTTAATAAAGATGAAGGAGAAAAAGCTGAAGCGGAGTTCAAGAAAGCTTATGGCGATGACAGGGCAGGGTTTTTTAAACTGGATATAACGGATGAGGGCATGGTGGAAAAGTCCATTGCTAAAATTATTGAAGAGAAAAAAAGAATTGATATCCTGGTAAATAATGCAGGCATTACCAGCGATAATTTAATATTGAGAATGAGTCTTGATGACTGGAAAAAAGTGATTGATATAAATCTAACCGGAGCATTTATTTGTTCAAAACACGTTGCCAGACATATGATAAAAAATAGAAGGGGAAAAATAATAAATATTTCTTCAATAGTGGGGGTACATGGTAACGCGGGACAGAGTAATTATTCTTCATCAAAGGCCGGAATAATAGGCCTGACGAAAACTCTGGCAAAAGAGCTTGCCGGAAGAAACATTCTGGTAAATGCTATAGCCCCGGGCTATATAGAAACAGAGATGACCGGGAAGTTGAATGATAAAATAAAGGAAAGTTTACTGGGGCAGATTCCGACAGGAAGGCTGGGCAGCGTAGATGATGTGGCGAAAACAGTGCTTTTTCTGGCAAGTGATGATTCTAATTATATAACCGGTACGGTGATTAATCTGGATGGCGGAATGGGTATTTAATCCGGAGATATTTTATACAGTAAAGTATTTTTTGGCCAGGAATAGTAAATTTAAAAATATGTTTGAAAGAAATAGGAAGCTGGCAAACTTTTATAAATAAAGGAATTATCGGTGAAATTAGGAAAAAATAAAAGAAGAGTGGTAATAACAGGGCTGGGAATAATGTCGCCACTCGGGCTGGAAATGAATGAGTTCTGGAATAACTTAATTTCAGGTAAATCGGGTGTCAGTAAAATTGAGCGGTTTGATGTGGAAAAAATCGCTTCTAAAATTGCAGCGCAGATTAAAAATTTTGAAGTTGAAAATTATATGAATTTTAAGCAGGCCAGGAGAATGGATAGATTTGCGCAGTTTGCGGTAGCAGCGGCATTAAATGCTATCAGGGATAGCGGCCTTAAGATAGGTTCAGCCAATGAAAATGATATTGGAGTTTACATAGGAAGCGGGGTAGGGGGCCTTGGAACTTTAGAACGGCAGCATGAAAGGCTGCTGGATAAGGGAGCCAATAAAGTCAGCCCTTTTCTTATTCCCATGATGATATGTAACATGGCAGCCGCGCAGGTTTCTATAATGAGCGGGGCCAAGGGACCGGTAAGCACAACTACTACAGCCTGTGCCGCAGGTTCAAATGCTATTGGTGACGCATTTGAGATAATTAAAAGGGGAGATGCAGAAATTATGATTGCCGGCGGGAGCGAGGCTGCAATAACTCCACTCGGAATGGCAGGATTTTCAAATATGCAGGCCCTTTCAACCAGGAATGATGAGCCGGAAAAGGCATCAAGGCCATTTGATAAAGACAGGGACGGGTTTGTCATGGGTGAGGGTTGCGGTATACTAATTATGGAAGAGCTTCAATATGCCTTAAAAAGAGATGCCAGAATATACTGCGAAATGTTCGGGTACGGGTTATCCGGTGAAGCTTACCATATAACTGCACTTGAGGAGTCCGGGAAAAATGTTGCCAGGTGCATGGAGAATTGTCTTGATGAGGGAGGTATAAGATTAGAAGAAGTTGACTATATTAATGCTCATGGGACATCAACTCCCATAAACGATATCATTGAAACTGCCGGAATAAAGGGGTGCTTTGGAAAGCATGCTTATAAAGTAAATATAAGCTCAACCAAATCAATGGTGGGTCACTGTCTTGGCGCATCAGGGGCTATTGAAGCTGTGTCTGTTGCGATGACTTTAAAGAACAAAATAATACCGCCTACAATTAATCTTGAAAATCCGGATGAAAAGTGTGACTTAAATTATACCCCGAAGGTGAGCCAGAAGAGGGAGGTTAATGTTGCTATCTCTAATTCTATAGGTTTTGGAGGCCATAATGTCACCCTTGGTTTTAAAAAGTATCTATAAATAAATGGTCAGGAAAGAATCTGGATAAAAATTATGGAAAAAATTAAATGCAAGAATTGTAATAAAGAAATTGATGGTGAAACTTTTTTATTAAACTCAAGAGTCTGCCCCTATTGCAATTATCACCACACTATTGGTGCAAGGGATAGGCTGCAGATAACTGTAGATGAAAATAGTTTTGTTGAGCTTGGGAAAAATATAAATTCAGTTGATTTTTTAAATTTCTTTGATGTTAAGTCTTATGGCACAAGACTTAAGGAAGCAAAGTTAAAAACCGGCATGAATGAAGCTATTATAGTGGGAGAGGCAAAGATAGAGGGTATTGGTCTGGCTATCGGTATTATGGATTTCGGGTTTATGGGCGGAAGTATGGGTAGTGTAGTGGGCGAGAGAATAAAAATTTTGGCCGGCCATAGCATTGAGAAAAATATTCCCCTGGTCATATTCTGTACATCGGGAGGTGCCAGAATGCAGGAGGGCGCTGTATCTCTCATGCAAATGGCAAAAACGGTGTCCAGTATAAATAGGGTAAAAGAAAATAAAATTCTTTATATTTCTGTAATTACCAACCCTACTTCGGGTGGGGTGAGTGCCAGTTTTGCTACTCTTGCTGATATAATAATAGCGGAACCAGATTCGCTTTTCTGCTTTGCAGGACCCAGAGTTATAGAACAGACTATAAAAAAAAGTCCCCCACCTGATTTTGGTTCAGCAGAGAGGAACCTGAAAAATGGTCAGGTAGATATGATTGTAAATAGAAATTATTTAAAAAAGGTTCTGGCAAATATATTAAGATTATTTGAATAAATTCCTGAAATAATCAGGCAAATTGCAGGGTTGATGTTATGAATTTTAAAAAACTGACAGAAATTCCAAAAAGTTATCTTAAAGAGATTCTGGGAGCACTTTCAAAGCTTGAAAAATTAAAAAAAATTCCTTTCTTTACCGGTATTCACTTCAGGGATGCAGAAAGAGACCTGACCCGTAAGATTGATGACTACAAAAAGTATGAGAGAGAAGCTGCAAGGGTGTGGAAAATTGTAGAACTTTCCAGAAATGAAAAACGGCCCCGGACACTTGATTACATAAATGGTATATTTGAGAGTTTTGTCCATCTCAGCGGTGACAGATTGACCGGAGATGATAAATCAATAATAACCGGGCTGGGGAGTGTTGGTGGAAGAACTGTGGCTGTTATAGGACATAACAAGGGCAGAAACATAGAAGAGAGGATGATTTATAATTTCGGCATGAGCATACCGCAGGGGTACAGGAAGTCCCGGAGGATAATGGAACTGGCAGATAGGTTCGGGTTTCCAATAATAACTTTCGTAGATACCCCGGGAGCATACCCGGCTATTGAAGCAGAGGACAACGGTCAGGCCGGCGCAATTGCAAAAAGTATTTCTACTATGTTTGAAGTTAAGGTTCCAGTTATTTCCATTTTTATTGGCGAAGGCGGAAGCGGGGGGGCACTGGCACTGGCTATCGGAAATGAGGTGGCTATGCTTGAAAATTCTACCTATTCAGTTATCTCACCTGAAGGATGCGCTGCTATTTTATGGAAGGGTCCTTCGGGCACCAGATTGGCTTCCAGGAGCTTAAGATTAACGTCAAGGGACCTTATTAAATTAAAAGTCATAGATAAAATTATTTCTGAGCCTATTGGCGGAGCTCAGAATGCACCGGAAAGAATGGTAAAAATTGTAAAAAAATATATTATAAATGTACTGGATAAATACAGTCGTCTTTCAACTGAAGAGATAAAAATAGGAAGAGCTAAAAAATTTGAATCAATGGGCTTTTTTGATTCTTAATTAAACCCGTATTGAGAAAATAAAATACACCCACTGCTGCCCTAACTGCCTGTAAATAAAATAATGCCTGAACCGGGGGATACATAGGAACCCGATTCGGGAATCTGGCCGAGAACAGTATTAACCTGTAAGGGGTAGCCGGTCTCTACATAGCTTATTTCATAATTTATATTAATAGAACTGAGCATATCTACCGCTTCTTCCAGACTTAATTGTGCAAGGTCGGGGACCATAACCAGAGGTTCGTTTGTTGAAATAAACAGCCTGACCCTACTGTTTACTTCCACTCTGGAGCCGGGTTGTGGTATTACTTCTACGATTTTCCCGGGCTCATTTATAATGTCTCCTTCTGTTATTGGAATTTTAGAGCTGTCTATAATAAGACCGAGGGATATAAGATAATTTGAAGCTTCTATATAATCTTCTCCGATAATATTGGGAATCAGAATAAACTCTCTGCCCCTGCTTACTACAAGGTTAACGGATCCACCGGGCTCAATTGGTTCATTAACTTCCGGAACCTGCTTTATTACTGTATTCTCTGTAAAATTATCCGAATATTCTCTGGAAATGTCCCCTCTTTCAAGATCGCAGTCCCCGAGTATGCTCCGGGCCTGTTCAAGATTAAGGCCAATTAAATTAGGAGTTAGCAGAGAGGTCTTTTCAGGACCCTGGCTTATGGTAATTTCAATGTCACCTCCCACCGGTATGTTTTCACCGGGTCCGGGATTTTGTTCTATTATAAAACCGGCAGGGATTTGCGGGTCATAAGCTTCGCTTTTTACTATTAGATTCAGACCAAACATTGATAATATTTCATCTGCATTTCCCAGCGGAACATTTTCAACTGGAGGTACCGATATAATGGTGGGTTCGGCAGAAGATCTGTAGCTGTAATATTTGTAAATGTAAGTTATGGATAAGCTTAAAAAAATAAGCATTAAAATGCCTGTTATGATGCTTATTACAACATAAATGTTTTTTTTCTTAAGAATTTCTGTCCTGCCGGGAATCTTTGATTTCGCACTAAAACTTAAAGGTTTATCTGTCTGGTAGTTCTGTAAGTCACTGATAAGTTCTTCAAGGTCAGGGTAACGCGCCAGAGGGTCCTTTTCGAGGCAGTGCATCACAATCTTTTCCAGTTTTTCTGGTATATTTTCTATTAATTCAGTGGGGTTTAAGGGTTTTTCGTTCAGGTGTTTGAGGCTGATGTCAATTGAGCTCCCCCCTCTGAACGGGACATCCGCTGTTAACATCTCATACATTACAATCCCGAGTGAATAAATATCTGTTCTGTGGTCAAGAACTTCTCCTTTTGCCTGTTCGGGTGAGATATAATGAGCGGTCCCGATAATATTCAGTGTTTTAGTAACATCGGTAATCATGGATTTTGCTATGCCGAAATCAGTAACTTTTACCTTACCTTCAGGAGTTATCAGTATATTCTGTGGCTTTATATCACGGTGTATAAGATTATTTTTATGGGCCAGGTACAATGCACTTGAAATCTGTATTGCGTAGTTGGTCGCAATTTCATGAGGCAGCGGCCCCTTTTTCTCAATAATTTCTCTGAGGCTGTCTCCTTCAATGTATTCTATGCAGATAAAATAAGAGCTGTTGTATTTTCCCCAGTCATATATCTGGACAATATTGGGATGGCTTAAACGTGCAAGTATCTGTGCTTCACTTTTAAATCTTGCCACAAAATTTTTATCATTTGAGTAATTGGATGATAATATTTTTATGGCGACTTTTCTTCTTAATTTTAAATCCTCTCCTAAATATACATCAGCCATTCCTCCGGAAGCAATTTTTTTTATTATTCTGTATCTTTTTACAACTAATTTGTATTTGTCCGGGTAGTTATTTTCCATTTTTTAGATTTTTATGGTTATGATTGTTATGTTGTCCATTCCGCCTTTTTTTATTGCTTCCTTTATAAGACTTTTTACAATTTCTCTGGCTTTATTAAAGTTATTTACAGTACTTAAGATTTCTTCATCCCTCAGCATAGAATTAAGACCATCGGAACATATAATAATTATATCTTCCGGAAGTATTTTATATGAGTAAAAATCAGGTTTGATGTCTCTGGCAACGCCAATAACATTGGTAAGATAATTTCTTTGAGGATGGTCAAAGGCATCTTCGTAGCTTATTTCTCCTTTTCTCAGTAATTCTCCTGTTACAGTGTGGTCAGAGGTGAGTAATTTTAACTCATTTCTCCTTTTAATATAAAGCCTGCTGTCACCAATATGGATGGTGTAAAATTCATTTTCATTAATGTAGCATGCGGTTAGTGTTGTTCCCATACCGTAATATTCAGGAAGGGAGAGTGCTTTTTTAAAAACTTCTTTATTGGAGTTTTTGATGCTGCCGATTAATAGTTCTTTAATTTTATACTGGATTAAATTGTTATCTTTTTCAGGAAGCGGTTCTGTATTTTTTCGGGGCGGAGTTTCTTTTTGTATATTCGGAAGCTTACTTTTAAATTCTTTTACAAAAGTTTCTACGGCCAGTTTGCTCGCGACCTCGCCGGCCCTGTGGCCTCCCATACCATCGGCTACAACGAAAAGGTTGTCCCCGGCATAAAAGTAATCTTCGTTTTTCTCTCTATATTTTCCAATATCTGTGTCTGCAAAATATTCCATATGAGTATTATATGTTATTATTTATGATTTATAAAATTATATCGGTGGGTAAAAAATTGTAATTATTATGAATTATAATCTCATTAAATATCAAAAAATGAAATTTAAGCTTCAGATTATTGATATAGAAGGGGCTATCGGGATTTTAAAAAGGTTATAAATTAGATGTTAAATATAATGCCAAAGAGAAGAAAAGCTAGTATTATTATAATATTAAATATTGTAGTTAAATTTATAGCTGAATTTGAAAAATCCGCTAAAAGTAAGGTGGAAGTAAGTTGAATATTTACGAAGAAGCACTGGAAATGCATAAAAAAAATAAAGGTAAGATTGATATAATAAGTAAGGTAAAAACTGAAAACGAGCATGACCTGTCCCTGGCTTATACTCCCGGTGTCGCGGAGCCATGCAGAATTATTGCTAAAAATCCCCGTTATCTGAATACCTATACAGCCAGGGGTAATATGATTGCGGTGGTAACCGATGGGTCTGCAGTCCTCGGGCTCGGGAATATTGGTGCAAGAGCGGCACTTCCGGTAATGGAAGGAAAGTGCGTTCTATTCAGACAATTTGGCGGGGTGTCGGCTTTCCCCCTGTGTATAGAAAGTCATGACAGAGAGGTAATAATTAATACCATAAAGGTGCTGGAACCATCATTTGCCGGTATAAATCTGGAGGATATTGCCGCACCTGATTGTTTTGAGATTGAACAGAGATTGAAAAAAGAAACCGGTATGCTTATTTTTCATGACGATCAGCATGGTACGGCTGTCGTAACCCTGGCAGGATTGTTGAATGCTTTAAAGATATACAAAAAAGATATAAAAGATGTGAAGATAGTTATAAATGGAGCTGGAGCAGCCGGTACATCTATTTCTGACCTGCTCGGCTATATGGGTGTTTCAGATATTATTTTGTGTGACAGGAATGGAATAATATATAAGGAAAGAAAAAATTTAACTATTGCCAAGCAGAAACTGGCAGAATATACAAATCCCGGGAATATTGAAGGGGATCTTTCATATGCATTGGAAGATGCTGATATATTCATAGGTGTATCAACAGCAAATATTCTTTCCCTAAAAATGATAAAGAAGATGAAAAATAATCCCATTATATTTGTGCTTGCCAATCCCGAGCCAGAGATAAGACCGGAATTTGCGGTGCGAGCCGGTGCAGAAATTATTGCCACAGGAAGAAGTGATTATCCCAATCAGATAAATAATGTACTAGCGTTTCCGGGGATATTTAGAGGTGCCCTTGACGCGGAAGCACTGGAGATAAACAGGGAAATGAAAATAGCTGCAGCAAAGGCTATCTCAAAAATAGTAGAAAATGAATTGAGAAAAGACTACATTATACCCAAACCATTTGACAGGAGAGTTCTTCCCGCTGTTGCTGTAAGTGTGGCCAGAGCTGCGGTGGAAACCAGAAATACGCGCGGCGAGGTAAATATTGAATTTATTGAAAAGAAAGCAAGAGCAATTGCAAATATAATGTAACCGGAAAGTAATTTATGTTAATCTGTAACACCTCCTTCTAATCTAAATAACTGCAAAACCTGACTTCGAATTTCATTATAAGGTATATTGAAAAATTAAGTTTATCGATTTTGATTTATATATAAACTTAATTTAGAAATATTTGATTTAGTTAGCTGGCAGTGGTTTTAAATAAAAAAATAGTTGACAGATCAAGTTTAATTATATAGTATATAAACGTTATTTATAAACTTTATTAAATTTTAATGAAGCTTAGAAAACCCAAACATATCAGAAAGATAAATACAGCATCTGTTTTAAATATCATAAGGGAAAGCCCTCAGATTACAAAATCAGATATTGCGAAGAAAATTAACATCTCCCAACAAACAATCAATAAAATAGTGAAAGAATTAATTTGCCGTAAACTTGTAGTGGAAGATGGGCTGAGAGAATCAACGGAAGAAGGCGGGAAAAGGCCGGTTCAGCTGAAGTTTAATGATAATGCAGGCTATATCATTGGTTCAATGATGGGTCCAAAAAAAATTAAGGCAATACTTACTAATTATAATACCCACATCATGGCAGAAAAGAGTATAAAGAGTAATCTTAAGGCCAGCCACGAAGAAATAATTTCTGAAATGATAGAAATGTTTGAAGAAATGGTTAATGAAGCCGGAATAGATAGAAGCATGTTGCTGGGTATCGGGATAGGTGTCCCGGGAATTGTTGACGAGAAAAACGGTATTATCCGTCTACTTCCGTATATGCCTCACTGGAAGGATATAAAAATCGCAGAAATTATAGAGAATAAAATTGGAATCAGTGTTCTGGTATGTAACGAGAACAGGGTACGCTGTTACGGAGAGAAGATGTTTGGTATTGCAAAAAATTTTAGTGATTTTGCTGTGATTCTAACCGGGTATGGAATAGGCGGGGGATTTTCAATTAATAATAAATGCGTAACAGGCGAGCATCTTTTTGCAGGTGAATTCGGTCATATGAAATTAAGTGAAGATGGACCGGTTTGTGTGTGTGGTAATAATGGCTGTCTGAATGCACTTGTAAACACTGTAAGGATTAATGAACTGATAAGAGAAAATATGGATGTGGCCAGATACAAAGATTCAGTTCTGGTTAAAAAATTTAAGGAAAGTAATTTTAAAGTTGAATCTAAAATATTATTTGAGTGTTTCTACAAAAATGATGGCCTGGCAAAAAAAATTGTTGATGAGGTATCGTACTGGCTGGGTATTGCAATATCAATAATCGTAGCAGTTATAGACCCCGAGTTAATAATTATCAGCGGGGAATATACAGCCGGAGGGGATTATTTAATAGAGAAAGTAAAGGAGATAGCTGAAAAAAATATCCTGCCCTCAGTTAAAAAGAATATTAATATTAAATACTCGCAACTGGGAAAAATAGCAGGTCTGATTGGTGCAACAGGAATGATTTTAGATAAATTGCTATAAGATTTTTTTTTAACAAAATGTTTATTGCATAAAAAAAGGATATGTAATTGTTACTAGAAATAAAAAATGTTGTAAAAACTTTTCCGGGAACGGTTGCTCTGGATGGTGTTGATTTTAACCTTAAGAAAGGGGAAATTCACGCAATAGTTGGTGAAAACGGTGCCGGTAAATCCACTCTTATGAAAATTATTTCAGGTGCCTATGTAAAGGATTCAGGTACTATAATTATTGATGGGAGGGAGAGAGAAATTGGCAGCGTTGAGGCCTCAAGAGCTCTTGGCATAAGCATGATATACCAGGAATTAGAAAATATCCAGAAGCTCAGTGTTGCCGAAAATATTTTTCTGGGAAAATTACCAAGAGCCAGGAGGTCTGTTTTTGTAAATTTCAGAAAGCTTATAAGTGAGACAAAAAAAATACTCAAAGAATTTGATATTAACATAGACCCGAGAAGAAGACTGTCCACGCTTACTACAGCCGAGCAGCAGTTTATAGAAATAATTAAATCAGTAACCACTAAAAATGCCCGGATTATAATTATGGATGAACCGACATCTTCCCTTACCGAAAAAGAGGTGGAAAAATTATTTTTAATAATAAAGGAACTCAAAAAGAAAAGGGTCAGTGTTATTTACATTTCACACAGGCTTGATGAAGTTGTAGGTATTGCCGATAGAGTCAGTGTCTTTCGTGATGGGAAAAACCAGGGGGTAATAGAAAAGAATGAATTTGATACCAATAAAATCGTTTCCCTGATGATAGGGCGTGAATTAAAATCTACCGGGAAGAATGTTTATGAAAATAAAGAAGTAATTTTTGAAATTAAAAAACTATCAATAAGAAATAAGATTTTTGACTTCAGCATGAAATTGCATAAGGGAGAAATTCTCGGTATTGCAGGATTAATGGGTTCTGGAAAGGATGAGCTGGTAAAAAGTATTGTCGGGCTGTGGCCCGCACAATCAAAAGAAATTTACTTCATGGGGAAAAGAGTATTTATAAAACATCCTGCCGATGCTATAAAATATGGAATTATTTATCTTCCGGAAGAAAGAAAATTACAGTCGCTCTTTTTGGATATGAGTGTATGCCATAATATATCTCCGTTATGGCTGTTCAACATTGAAGATAAGTTCTTTTTAAATAGTAAAAGGGAGACAGAGCTTGCCAGTACATACATTAAGAAATTATCTATAAAGACGCCTTCAATTTCAACATTAGCTGTAGATCTCAGTGGTGGCAATCAGCAAAAACTTATTTTTTCCCGCATGCTGACAGTCAAGCCAAAATTAATGATTCTAAATGACCCCACAAGGGGTATAGACGTGGGGAGCAAAGAAGAAATTTACAACATAATTAAAGCGCTCGCATCCAGTGGCGTTTCCATACTTATTCTATCTTCAGAAATTCCCGAGATAGCTGCTATAGCAAATAATGTAATTGTACTGTCGAAAGGCGAAACGCGGGCAAAGTTTCTGGGGGATGATGTTACAACAAAAAACATAGTCAGGGCGGTAACAAGGGCATAGATGGAAGAGAAAGAAAATAAATTAGTAAGTGTATTAAGAGATCAGTCACAATTGATAATATTGATCTTGCTGGTTACTGTTTTTTCCATAACAACACCCAGCTTCCGTACCACAGGCAATTTTTTAAATTTATTAAAGCAGGTTACGGTAATCGGGGTCATAAGTTGTGGAATGACCATGGTAGTAATTAGCGGGTGTCTTGATTTGTCCGTTGGTTCTGTTTTTTCTTTACTGAATCTTGTATCCATCACTTTCCAGCTGAGAAATAACTTTTTGGGAGTTATTATGCCACTGGTGATAGCAGTGTTTATAGGCTTTTTTAATGGTTTCATTGTTACAAAGTTTAAGGTTAATTCTATTATAGTGACCCTGGGCTCACTCTCGTTATTTTCGGGAATAGCCCAGCTAATTACAAATGGAGCCATAATATCAGGGGTTACAGGTACCTGGTATGGTTTTATTGGCAGGGATAAGTTATTTGGAATACCGGTACACGTATATATATTATTTATAGTGGCTATTGTATATCAAATAATACTGAGTAAAACGACTTTTGGAAGAAAAATAAAGTACGTCGGCACAAATGATACTGCAGCAGAAATTGCCGGAATAAGAACTAATTGGATGAGAACCATGGCATTTATTATATCCAGTGTTTCAGTTGCCATAGCGGCTTTAATTTATAGCTCCAGGATGACAACCGCGAGTCCTGTAGCAGGTGCCGGTTATGAGTTTGATGCCATAACAGCTGTCGTTATAGGCGGGACGAGCCTCGCCGGTGGGAAAGGCAGTATATTTAAGACCATTATCGGGGTTTTGTTGCTGGCGATAATTATTAATATTCTGACCTTATACAATGTGATGTACTCTTTCCAGAATATAGTAAAAGGTATTCTAATAATTGTTGCCATAATTGTTGATATCAGGGTTAGGAGAAGAGTTGAAGTTTGAGAAAATTAAAAATTTTTTAAATGAACAAAAAATATTATTAATCATACTGGTAATAGGGATATTTCTGGCATTTAATTCGGACTATTTCCTGACTTTTACCAATATTGTAAATATTTTCCAGACTATATCATTTGAAGGGATGATAGTAATAGGAATGGCCCTGTTAATTATTATTGGTGAAATAGACCTGTCAGTTGGTTCTGTTATGGCATTTGGAGCCGCACTCTCAATAATATTCCAGCCTTACGGAATTTTTACTGCAATAATTGCAGGTATATCCGGTGGAGCTTTAGTTGGATTAATTAATGGTCTGATAACCACGAAACTTAAATTACCTTCCATTGCCGTTACCCTGGGCACCATGGTTTTTATTAGCGGAATAGTTTATTTGCTAACCAGGGAGCATACCATAAAGGGAACCAATGAAAATTTTGTATCGATTTCCCAGACGGAAATATATCACATACCAATGCCGGTAATTGTTTTTACAGTTTTGCTGATTATATTTGAGATTATTTTACAGAGGACAATCCTCGGAAGACACATTTTCGCTATTGGAGGCAATGCAACTGCAAGCAGGTTTTTTGGTATTAAAGTGGATGCAGTACGTATATTTTGCTTTGTGATAACGGGTTTTCTTGGAGGAGTGGCAGGTGTAATGCTGGCAGGTAAGTTAAATGTTGCCTCGGGTAGAATTGGCAATAGCACCGTTGTTTTTGTTATTACTGCTGTTTTACTCGGTGGAATAAGCATGGAAGGCGGCGAAGGCAGCATTTTTAAAGCATTCCAGGGTATCCTGCTTTTAGGCATTATTAATAATGCAATGGTTATTCTGAAAATATCATCATTTATCCAGGAAATGATAAGAGGGCTGCTTCTTATTTTAATAATTGTAATTGATTCTATAAATATACAAAAAAAGAAGTATTTATAGCTTATTCAGGTTAAAAATAATATATGGCAGTATTTGTATGAGTTTTAATAAAAGATGAAAGAATTAATTAATAAATATTATTGTCAACTTTAGGTCTTTTTGTTAGAGGAGGTGATTATAACAAAATTTTTAGATTTATTTGGGGGAGCCTATCTTCCAGAGAAATCTCTTATATTATTAAAAAACAAGAAAGGAGGGAAATATAAATGAAAAGATTATCATTGTTACCGATAGTGATATTAGTAGTAATTTCAATGGTATCAGTATTTATATTTTCTGGATGTGAAAGTGCAGCAGAGGAAGCTGCAGAAGAAAAACCAGCAGAGGAAGCTGCAGAAGAAGCTGAAGAGGAAGCTCCTGCTGAAGAAGGGGAAAAGACTGTTGTATTGCTAAATATTGGGATGCAGTCTCCATATCCACCTCTATATCAGGCAAATTTAGAAGAAAGGCTAAATGAGACTGGAATAGAGATGTTTTCGTTTGATGGAGAATTTGATGCACAGCTTCAGTCAAGCCAGATGGATGACGCAATTGCAATGGGTCCTGATGCTATAGTTCTATTTCCTGTAGATTCACAGGCTATTGCTACAGGAATCAAAAAAGCATACGACGCAGGAGTAGTTGTAATAATGGGTAACGGCGCACCCGTAGAAGAATCGGTACCATATACAGCTTTATACTTTGGCCCCAATAATGTTGAAGAAGGCAAGGTTGCAGGTGGAGTGGCAAACGATATACTCGGTGACTCGGGAAACGTAGTTATAGTAGAAGGAGCCACCGGCCAGGATGCATCAATAGGAAGGACAGAAGGCTTTAAGGAAGTCCTGAATGACGGGATAGAAGTACTTGCAGCACAGCCTGCAGACTGGGTAAAAGATGAAGCTGTAAGAGTAATGTCTGACTTCATTACCAGATATGGTGATGATATTGATCTGGTATGGTCACACAGCGATGACATGGGTGCAGGCGTAGGAATTGCACTGGAGGAAGCAAGTTATTCTCCTGGAGATATTCCCTCAGTTTCACTGGGTGGAAGTAAAGCAGGAATGGAATCAATCTCTGGTGGCTGGATAACACATTTGATTATCCAATCACCTATAGATGAAACTGACCAGCTGGCGCCATATGTTATAAAGGTTGTTGATGAAGGATGGGAAGCTGGAAAGCAGTGGGATCCTTACTGGAATTTTATGGAAACACCGGTTGTTGATTATGAATCCGGATCCTATGAAGCATACCTGCCTGGTTTTTAGTTGCACCAGGACTGAAGAGGGGTATTTAATAAATACCCCTCTTCTACCGTTGAGAGTTGGAAAATGATTTTATTATAATAGAAATTTTTTAAAAAGTCATTTGTATATTAGCGATTTAAATGGTTTTAAATATTTAAACTGTATCTATTAAAATAAGTCATTTAGAATGAATGAAATAATTAAAGCAAAGATGTCATTGATTGGTAAATTAAGGCGAGTTGTTATTTTTAGTTGAAGAAAGGAAATATTATGAGTAAATTAAAAGTTGGACTTGTTGGGTGTGGAAATATTTCTGATGTGTATTTACAGAATTCAAAAAAATGGGACGTTATGGAGATTGTGGCCTGTGCGGACAAAGTTAAAGAACGGGCTGAAGAAAAATACAAAAAATATGGTGCTAAGGCATGCAGTGTAGAGGAGATAATGAAAGACCCGGGTATAGATGTGGTTTTAAATCTAACCAATCCCCAGGCACATGCAGGGGTATGTCTTTCTGCATTGAAAGCAGGGAAACATACATATACTGAAAAACCCCTTGCTATTGACCTTAAAGATGGGAAGGAAATGATAAGTCTTGCTAAAAGCAAGAATTTGTTTATTGGTTCTGCTCCGGATACTTTTTTGGGCGGCAGGTTGCAGACGGCAAGAAAGCTCATAGACGATGGATGGATTGGTGAGCCCATTTCTGCAGTTGCATTTTGTGCTTTCCATGGTCATGAAGTATGGCATCCGGATCCTGGATTTTTTTATAAGGAAGGTGCAGGCCCTATGCTGGATATGGGGGTTTATTACATGACAGCGCTTATCTCTCTGCTCGGTCCAGTGAACAGAGTTCTTGGCAATACAAAAAAGTATTTTGATAAAAGAACTATAACCAGCCAGCCCAAATATGGCCAGAAGATTGATGTTGATATTGATACACATATTACAGGGGTAATGGAGTTTAAAAATAATGTTACTGCGAGTATTATGATGAGTTTTGATGTCTGGGATCCTACTTTACCGAGAATAGAAATATACGGAAAAGAAGGAACATTGTATATGAATGACGACGACCCATATGGAGGTCCCAATATATTTGGTGGAAGTGTACGAATAAGAAGAGGGAAAGAGTCAGACTGGCTGGAATATCCAAGCAATTTACCCAGGAAAGAGCAAATGAGCCCGCTGGAAGGTATACCTCTGCTGTATGATTATAATGAGAACAGCCGTGGTGTTGGGCTCGCTGATATGATATATGCAATTCAGTCAGGAAGAAAAAACAGGGCAAGCGGGGAAATGGCCTATCATGTTCTGGAAACAATGTTTGGTTTCTTTAAATCATCGGAGCAGGGTAAATACTGTGAAATGGAAAGCACCTGTGAAAGACCCGAGCCTTTAAAGATGGGTCTTCCGGAATTTGTACTGGATAAGTAGCAGCAGGGATTATGCCGGCGTAGATGAGATAATAAGTTGTATAAATTTTGACCGTATAATTCAAATTACTGAGATATGGATAATTAGGATTTTATAAAAGAGGGGAGATATAAATGAAAAGGAAAGCTTTGGTTGTGTATGGTGGCTGGGATGGTCATGAACCAGAAAAGGTTGCATATGTTTTTAAAAAAATACTTGAAGACAGTGATTTTGATGTAGAACTGTCTGATGCTCTGGAGGTTTATGGAGACAGAGAGAAATTGGAAAGTTTAAATCTTATTGTCCCACACTGGACGATGGGAGAATTAACTGTTGAACAGCTGGACTCAGTATTGGGTGCGGTTGCCGGTGGTGTTGGTATTGCTGGCTGTCACGCAGGTTTATGCGATGGTTTCAGGAGTAGTCCTGACTGGCAATTCATGGCCGGCGGTCAACTGGTGGCTCATGTTGGTGCTGCAGGTATTGATGGCAATGGGATTGAATTTGAAGTTAAAATAAAGGATAAAAGCAATCCGATAATGTCGGGAATAGATGATTTCAAAGTTTATGATGAGCAGTATTATGTTCAGGTAGACCCTGCAGTTAAAGTGCTGGCTACAACTATGGTTCCTCCCGTTCAGGGCACTTTTAAGTCTGAAGGAAAAGCGGAAATGAATCCTGATTTTGGTTTTGGAAACTGGAACTTTACTGAAGCTGCTGCGCTTAACGGACCCCATGCAGACAACGGTCCTGTGGAGATACCTATTGTATGGATAAAGTACTGGGGTAATGGTCGTGTATTCTATAATTCCCTGGGGCATGATGAGAAGAGAACATTGTCAGAGCCTTCTCTGACTATTACAAAAAGAGGGTTTTTATGGGCTGCAAAGGAGTAAGATAATAATATAGATAAATGGAATATATAGATAAATAAATAAAAAAATATCGGAAAACTTGCAAAGATAGATATATTGAAATTCAGTTGTAAATGACGGCTGTAAATAATAAAAAAATATTTTAATACTTATTTGAGCGGTCTGGAAATACAGGAAGGGGTAATAATTATTAGATTATAACTCTTTGAAATAGAAGTAAAATTTTATGGTTAATCAGTTAGCAATTATACTGTATTACTCAGGTTTAAATAACTGATAACAATTATTAATATAAAAGGGGTGGTTCTTATGTCAATAAAACCGAGTAAAGATTCTGCGGTGATTAATGTGCTCAAATATGGCATGGTAGGCGGTGGCCCTGATTCTTTTATAGGAGATGTCCATAGAAGGGCAATCGCGCTTGATGGGAAAATTAAAATTGTAGCCGGGGCATTCTCTTCTTCAAAAGATAAGAGTGTTGAAACAGGTGATAAACTCGGGCTTGATAAGAATCGTGTTTATTCCACTTATCAGGAGATGGCTGAAGAAGAGGCCAATCGTCCGGATGGAATAGATTTTGTAGTGATAGTTACACCTAATTTTTTGCATTACGACATAGCGAAAAAATTTCTGGAGAATGGAATAAGCGTGGTATGTGAAAAGCCATTAACCACAGATATCAATAAGGCGCTGGAGCTCAAAGAACTGGCTAAAACAAATAAATGTCTTTTTGCTGTAACATACACTTATACAGGCCATGTTATGGCAAAAGAGGCACGGGCAATAGTGCAGAGAGGAGATATTGGAGATATACGTGTTGTAATGGGTGAATATCCACAGGACTGGTTGATAGATACTGTAGAGAATGAAGGCAATAAACAGGCGAAATGGAGAACTGACCCCGGTCAGGCCGGCAGGTCTAATTGTGTTGGCGATATTGGAAGTCATATAGAAAATATGGTTAGTTTTATAACAGGCCTGAGGATAAAGAAGCTGATTGCAAATCTTGATATATTTGGTTCTGGAAGAAAGCTGGATGTCAATGCTGAAATATTATTGAAATATAATAATGGAGCAAGTGGATGTTATTGGTGTTCCCAGGTGGCTATAGGTTATGACAATGCTTTAAAAGTTCGCATATTCGGGACAAAAGGTTCCATAGAATTTGAGCAGGAAAATTGTAACTATCTCAGGGTAGTAAAAAAAGGCCAGCCGCCACAGATTTATTCCAGAGGAACAGGGTATATTTCTCCTGATGCAGCAGCATTTTCCAGAATTCCGGCAGGGCATCCCGAAGGTTATTTTGAAGCTTTTGCAAATATTTATTCAGCATTTGCAGATGCCATGCTGAAGAAGATTTCCGGTGAGGAAGTAGATGAATCCAGGGCAGGTTATCCTACTATAGATGCGGGTGTTGATGGAGTAAGATTTATTTCAAAAAGTGTTGAGAGCATGAATAAAGGAAGCATATGGGTGGATATGGAATAGTTTTTAAGTTATAAAAATATAATTTTTAAGAGAGGTGATTGGATAATGAGACCGATTACAATATTTACAGGGCAGTGGGCAGACCTGACATTTGACGAGATATGTAAAATAGCTTCTGGCATAGGCTATGAGGGTGTGGAAATTGCAGCATGGGGAAATCATTTAAATTCCCGGAAAGCTGTAGAAGATAAAGAGTATATAAAGGAAATTAAAGAAACTTTAAAAAAGTATAATCTTCAGGCATGGGCAATTGGCATGCATCTAACAGGTCAGCTTGTGGGCGATGTAATAGATAAAAGGCATAAGGGTTTTGCGGCTTCTGATGTCGCCGATGACCCGGAAGCAATAAGAGAGTGGAGCATACAGCAGGTAAGTTATACTATTCAGGCTGCGAATAATCTCGATATCAAAATTTTAACAGGATTTTTAGGCTCACCTATATGGAATTACTGGTATTCGTTCCCACAGACTTCAGAAGAGATGATAGAGGAAGGTTTTAATACCATAGTAGAAAGGTGGTCGCCACTTTTTGATGAAATGGACAAATATGGTATAAAATTTGCACTGGAAGTGCACCCTACCGAAATAGCATTTGATTATTATACACTTGTAAAACTTCTTAAGGCTTTTAACTATAGAAAGACTCTGGGAATTAATTTTGACCCGAGCCATCTTCTCTGGCAGGGTATGAAACCACATCTTTTTATAAGAGAACTTCCGGATAGAATTTATCACGTGCATATAAAAGATGTCTCTGTAACTCTTGATGGGCTAAACGGTATTCTTGGTTCACACCTTGAGTTTGGCGATACAAGAAGAGGGTGGAATTTCCGTTCTCCAGGAAGGGGAGATGTGGACTTTTCTTCAATTATTCGTGAATTAAATCAAATAGGTTATGAGGGCCCGCTTTCTGTGGAATGGGAAGATTCGGGTATGGATAGGTTAAGAGGTGCAACAGAGGCTTACGATTTTGTTAAAGAAATAAATATTTCACCGAGTTCTGCTGCATTTGATGATGCATTAAAGAATAAATAAAAGATAAGGTTATATTTAAAAATTTATAAAAAATGATATTTATCAGGAAGGTATATTATTAATTCAAATGGGGGTTTTTATGAAAGAATATTTTCCACAGGTAAAAAAAGTAGAGTTCACAGACGATAAACTAAAAAGCGGCTTATACTTCAGGCATTATAATGCTGATGAAGTGGTTGGTGAAAGGAGAATGAGTGAGCAACTTAAATTCTCCATGGCGTACTGGCATACCATGTGTGCCGAAGGAACTGATATATTTGGAGAGGGGACATGGGTACGCCCCTGGAAGGATTTTTCGAACCCGATGAAAGTAGCAGAAGAGAAAGTGTACGCAGCTTTTGAAATTATGCAAAAGCTGGGGATTAAATACTTCTGCTTCCATGACAGGGACATAGCCCCGGAAGGCGATACCCTGGCCGGGACTAACAGAAATCTGGATAAAATAGTTTCTTTAATAAAAAAGATGATGGCAGATACAGGAATTAAAATACTATGGGGTACAGCTAATCTGTTTTATAGATATAGATTTATGCACGGGGCCTCAACCAGCTGCAATGCAGATGTTTTTGCCTACTCGGCAGCGCAGGTAAAGAAAGCTCTAGAGGTAACCAGGGAACTCGGTGGTGAAAATTACGTGTTTTGGGGAGGTAGAGAAGGTTATGAAACTCTACTGAATACAGATATGAAGCTGGAACTGGATAATCTGGCATACTTTTTAAGAATGGCAGTGGATTATGCAAAAGAAATAGGGTTTGATGGCCAATTTTTAATTGAACCAAAACCAAAAGAGCCCACAAAACATCAATATGATTTTGATGTAGCAACGTCGATGGCTTTTTTAAAGTCATACGGACTGGAAGATAACTTTAAGTTTAATGTAGAAGCAAACCATGCAACTCTTGCGGGGCATACTTTTCAGCATGATTTAAGAGTGGCCAGAATAAATGGGATGCTGGGTTCGGTGGATGCTAATCAGGGCGATATGTTACTGGGATGGGATACAGACCAGTTTCCGACTGACTTGTATATAACAACACTCTGTATGTATGAAATATTAAAAATGGGAGGCTTTGAAAAGGGAGGATTGAATTTTGATGCGAAAGTAAGAAGGCCTTCCTATAAACCTGAAGATATATTTTATGCTCATGTGGCAGGAATGGATAGTTTTGCAAAGGGTCTGAAGGCAGCGCAGAAGATACTGGATGACGGTGTTTTTGAAAAGTTTATTTCAAAAAGGTATGAAAGCTACAATGCTGGAATAGGTAAAGAAATTCTGGAAAAACGAGCTGACTTTAAATCCCTGGAAAAATATGCACTTGGATTGAAAGATATTGATAATCCTTCAGGTATGCAGGAGTATCTGGAAAGTTTGCTAAATGAATACATAACGGGCGTGTAGTAAAAAGTTTTATAAACAAATAGTTTTTATTAAAATGTTCTGTTTTTTGGAGTTGATCTATGGGTAATCTTATGGGTTTTGATATAGGGACAACATCAACAAAATGTATATTAATAGATAGGTCAGGAAAGCTTATTTCGTCATCAATTAAAGAGTACGGGATGGAAACCCCCAATCCCGGCTGGGCGCAGCAGGACCCCGACTTATGGTGGGATGCAACCGTATGTACAGCCAGGGAGGTTCTGGCAAAATCAGGAGTAAGGCCGGATGATATATCGGCAATAGGCCTTACCGGTCAGATGCATGGTTCAGTTTTTCTGGATAGTGAAGGGAAAGTGATAAGACCTGCATTACTCTGGTGTGACCAGAGGACATTTTCCCAGTGTGATAAGATTTATGATATTTTCGGTGGAGAAAAAGAATTCATAAAGTTATCTTATAATAAGGTCCTTACAGGTTTTACGGCTCCCAAGATATTGTGGCTTTCAGAAGTTGAACCGGAAAACTACAGGAAAGTAAATAAAATACTGCTTCCTAAAGACTATATAAGGTACAAATTATCCGGAACTTACGCTACTGAAGTTTCTGATGCTTCCGGCACCGCTCTTTTTAATGTGAGAGATAGAAAATGGTCTGATGAGATAATATCCGGATTATCCATAAATAAAGATTTTCTCCCGCCTGTTTTCGAATCTTCGGAAATATCTTCTTATGTATCCAGGGAAGGTTCGGAAATTACCGGCATATTGAAGGGGACCCCTATAGTCGGCGGGGGAGGTGACCAGGCTGCAGGTGCAGTGGGCTCGGGAATTGTACATGAAGGTATAATCTCTGACTATCTGGGAACCTCAGGAGTTGTATTTGCACATTCAGATACCCCGGCATATGACCCCGAGGGCAGGCTTCATTCATTTTGCCATGCTGTAGAAGGCGCCTGGCATCTTATGGGTGTGACTCTGGCTGCTTCAGGGTCATACAAGTGGTATTATGAAAACTTTGGAATCTTAGATAAGATTGCCTCCGAGAATAGTGAATTATCAGGATATGGATTATTGAATAAACTGGCGGAGAAAGCGTCTCCGGGTGCAGAAGGCCTGCTGTTCTTACCGTACCTATCCGGTGAGAGGACCCCTTATTCAGACCCTTATGCACGGGGAATGTTTTTCGGGATATCTTATATTCATGGAGCGGGCCATTTTGCAAGAGCGATAATGGAAGGGGTATCCTATTCACAATTAGACTGCCTGAATATTATGAAGGAGCTGGGTATATATTCAGATAAAGTTGTGCTATTTGGTGGAGGAGCAAAGTCAAAACTCTGGCGTCAGATTATATCTGATATATTTAATACCAGAATAGTAACTTTAAATGTTGAGGAAGGCCCTGCTTACGGAGCTGCTATTATAGCGGGTGTGGGTTCTGGATTATACAATGATGTGAGAGAAGCTGTAAGTTTGATCATAAAAGAAACTACAGAAACAAGTCCAAATAGTGAAAATACAGAAAAATATTTAAGATATTATAAAATATATAAATCGCTTTATAGTAATCTTAAAGACGATTTCAGGGAACTTGCCGCTATTTAGAAATTTATTTTAAAATTCCACTCTGGATTTCCAGATTAATTTAATCCTGTAATTCTTATCTTAACAGGCGAAGTTTATAATAAAGGCTATAGCAGGATTGGACAGTATTATTTATGCTCCCCTGCTACCGGGTAGTTTTTCGGAGGGCGTTGTTCTGGCAGGGCAAAAAATAATGGGTTTATCCCCGTACGAACTTAAATTATAAAAACCAGGAGTTAAAATTAAGAATTACATATAAAAGATAGCTGTAGTAAGGTAGTTTTCATCCGTAAAAAGACCAAAAAAAAGAAGACTTTACAAATGGTCTATAATTTAGGTAAAGATACAATAAAAATCTAAATATTGGAAGCTCTCTTGATACGTGCTGTAGGGGCTATAGTGTGTTAGATGTCCGGACTTAATTTAATAAAATGCGGTGCAATATTAACAATACAGGGGGGAGAAATTAAGATGAAACAGCTCAGCACATTTGCATGGATTGCGATTTTTGCTACTGGCGCAGCAGTAGTTAATGGTATTGGAATCTGGGTCATTTTTAAAAATAGAAAATGGGCTGAAAAGGCTAAGGTATATTTTATGTGTTTTGCTTCCGGGGTTTTGATATCTTCTCCTTTGATAATTGCTTTTCCTCAGGCTATAAGCAAGAACTCCTATGCAGGGTATGCTACTTTAACAGGGTTTTTATTTATGTTTTTTAGTAATCAATTAATAAAATACAGGACCAAACAAAAAGAGATAGCCTTTGGTATTACAGCGGTGGAGGGAATAGGGATACATTCTTTTGTAGATGGAATTATTTATTCCGTGACTTTTAGCGCGAGTATCCTGACCGGCTTCCTGTCGGGCATTGGTCTGGTGGTCCATGAATTTGCAGAGGGAGTAATTACTTTTTCTATTTTAATAAAAGGAGGCTTCAAGGAGAAAAAAGCAGCGCTTTATGCTCTTTTTGTAGCGGCACTGACAACTCCCCTGGGAGCATTTATTGCTTACCCATTTATAAATAAATTAAACAGCTCAATTTTGGGTCTGGCCCTCGGCTTTGTTGTAGGAGTTTTAATTTATATCTCAGCGTCTCATTTATTGCCTGAAGCCCAGACACATCAGAAAAAGCATTCCATTCTGGCTTTTTTATCAGGAATCGCTCTGGCTCTATTTATAGCGTTTAGTAAAATTGTTTAAAATCTTTCCAGAGTGGCACTATTCAATTAATCAGTTTAAAAACTAAAATATGTGCTATTATGATTGGAGAAGAAGCTTTTAATAAAGTCATGTGGGAGCTATTGGAAAACGTAGAAAAGGTTGTAGAAGGTCAGAGCGAGAAAAAATAAAAGGGGGCAATTAAGAACCCGTAATACAATAAATAAATACGCTGTATATGGCATCTGAAAATAACGCTAAATTTTGCTGTGCAATTATTATATTTCCGGATATATTTTTTTGAAGTTTCATTCTTAAGCGGACTAAAACCCCAATAAAAATATAATTTAACTTGACAAATATAGTGTTTTTTTTTAATATTTGAACATATTATTAAATACTGCACATTTGTTCACTTTTTTTGGAAATTGAGAAAATTTTTTATTGTTCAGAATGAGGAGGTAATAATTTACCATAAGAGTACACACCAGAGTACAGGTGAAAATCACATTTTATTATTATAATTGATAAAAATGTGGTTAGAAAAAAAAGTGAGGTTTGTTTTATTATATAATTAACAAATGCAGAAAGATGGGAGGTGAAGTTAAGAAAGATTATAGAGGCGATAAAAAAAGAGATGTAGTATTAAGTCACTTGCCTCTAAATATTTTAGTTGCCCATAATCTAAATGACGTGTTTATAAAAGAAATATGTTTAAGGACAACGGTTTTATGTTCTGTTTGTGACTTAAGCAAAAAGAAAGGAAGATTATAAAATGAGAAAATCATTACTATGGTTAGTAGTCGTTGTGCTGAGTTTATCTATGATTTCAGTATTTGCATTCAGCGGCTGTAAGGAAGCTGAAGAAGCAGCTGAAGAAGCAGCTGAAGAAGTAGAAGAAGAAGCTGAAGAAGTAGCTGAAGAAGTAGCTGAAGAAGTAGAAGAAGAAGCTGAAGAAACAATAGAAATAGCTCTTGTTGTTAAATCAGTAAACTCCGAGTTCTGGCAGAATATGCTTGATGGAGGGGAACAGTTTGATGGGGAAAATGAGAATGTTAATGTTACCCCTTATGGACCGGATTCTGAAACAGATATAGAAGGAGCCATTACAATTTTAGAAAATGTTGTGACCAGCGAACCCGATGCGATAGTAGTTGCATCTCAGTCAGGAGAGGGAGCTGTACCTGCAGTAGATAATGCAATGAGTCAGGGAATCCCGGTTATAACAACTGATACTATTATACCGACTGACGTAGTAAGCCATCTGGCAACAGATAATAAAGCTGGAGGAAGAACAGCTGCAGATGCAATGGTTGAAGCCCTTGATGCTAATGGTATAGAAAAAACAGGAACTGTAGTTATCATGCATGTAGTAGAATGTGATACAGACACGCTCAGAGGTGAAGGTTTTGACGAGCGTATGAGTGAAATTTCTCCGGACACTAATGTAATCCATTCTCGTTATACTAATGATGAAGTGGCCGAGGCAATGACTGCTACTGAGGAATCTATTACTGCTTACGACGACCTGATTGGTATTTTCGGAATTGATTACAATATCGGAGAGGGAATAGCTCTGGCTATTGAACAGGCAGGTCTTCAGGATGAAATCATGGTGATAGCTTTTGATGACTCAGAAGCTGAAATCGAAGCATTGAAAAAAGGTGTTATTAAAGCTCTAATTGTCCAGGATCCTTATAACATGGGATATAAAGGGTGCGATTTAGTAGTTAAAGCTTTAAATGGTGAAGATGTACCTGAATATGTAGATACCGGCGTTAAAGTAGTGAAGAAAGAAGACGTATAGTAATAAAATACGATGTAAAATCATTGTATGTTAAAAATTTACGGGCAATATCAATAAAAAATATTGCCCGTAAATAAAAACAGGTTTGTTTAACATACATAATGTTAAGAAGGTCATAGTAATTTTTATAACCAGACGGTTAAGTATATTATTGAGTTAAAAAAAGTTTTGTATTTTTTATATTATCATATATATTAGTAAGACCGGGATAGAAATAGCCCGATAAAAGTTTTGTCAATATTGCTATTATCCCTGGCTGAGGGTGGAGGAAACAGGTGGTTCTAGAGAATAAAGAAATAGTTAGGATGGAAGGAATTTATAAACATTTCCCCGGTGTGCTGGCACTTGAAAATGTAGATTTCCAAATTTATGAAGGCCAGATCCATGGTCTTGTAGGTGAGAATGGTGCAGGTAAGTCCACATTAATTAAGATACTTACCGGAGCCCTTCAACCAACCAGCGGAGATATCTTTGTTGATGGTAAAAAAGTTATTATTAGTGACCCGATAGTTGCCCGGAATCTCCAAATTGGTGCTGTCTATCAGGACCTGACTGTTGCAAAAGATTTAACAGTAGCCGAGAACTTTTTTCTCGGTCAGATTCCCAAAAACAGATTTGGGTTCGTTGGCTGGAGAAAAATGGTCAAAAAAACGGCTGAAGTCCTAAAAGAGTTAAATATTGAAGTCGATCCCGGTATGATTCTTGAAAAACTTACCGCAGCACAGAAAGAGATGGTTCTAATTGCCAAACAGTATTTTAAAAAATACAGGATAGTTATTTTTGATGAACCTACCGCGCTTTTAACCAGTAAAGATACAGAAGAGCTATTTCGAATAATAAAAAAACTGAAAAAAGAGGGTGTGGGTATTATTTATATATCCCACCGCATTGAAGAAGTTTTTGAGATCTGCGATACAGTAACAGTACTGCGTGATGGTAAGAAAATTGCATGTGTACCTGTTAATGAAACTGACATAGACGGTCTTATTTCGAGAATGGTCGGTCGGGATGTTTCTGACATGTACTCAATAACTCATCAACATTTAACTAAAGAAATATTCAGGGTTGAAGGTTTATCAAAGGCCGGTGTATTTAGAAATATTAATTTCAATGTTAATAGCGGCGAGATTTTTGGACTTTTTGGACTTGTGAATTCTGGAACAACAAAAATTGCAAGGGCTATATATGGGGCTGAACCTTTTGAGCAGGGTAACCTTTATATTGATTCTAAAAAAATAAGAATAACTTCACCGTCTACGGCAGTTGCCAATGGTATTGGTTTTCTCCCGGAGGACAAAAAAATTGAAGGGCTGGCAATAAAGTTATCTGTCAGACATAATATCAATCTAAGTTCTTACCCAACTATATCAAGAATGGGTTTTGTAAAAAGGAAAATAGAAAAAAGTAATGCGCTACAGCAGGTTAAAGCTCTAAATATCAAGACACCGGGTATAGAGCAGATAGTGGTGAATTTAAGTGGCGGGAATCAGCAGAAAGTTGTTCTTGCGAAGTGGCTGGTAAACCAGTGCAAAATTTTTATCTTTGAGGAACCTACTGCAGGAATTGATGTTGGTGCAAAAGAAGAAATATATAAAATTCTAGAGTTACTGATTAAAAAAGGGAGTGCTATTATCATGATTTCTTCCTACCTGCCCGAATTAATGGGTATAGCTGACAGGATTACAGTAGTTTATGAGGGAACACAGATGGGGACTCTATCAAGGAATGAATTCGATGAGAAAAGGCTGCTCCAGCTTGCTTCTGGTGTTAATTTAAAGGAGGATAATATTAGATGATTAAAGATAGAGTTAAGAAAATGATGGCTAAAACTAAGATATTTACAGGTAGATTTCACGAAATGAATATTCTTTTAGTATTAATCGTTTTAGTTATTTCTTTTGCTATATTAAATAAAAGATTTATAAGCATGGGGAATATTACCAATCTTTTAAGGTCCACATCTATTATTGGAGTGGTCGCGATTGGTATGACATTCGTTATTATTTCAGGCGGAATCGATCTTTCTGTGGGCTCAGTTCTGGCTTTAAGCAGTGTGGTAGCAGCAAGATTGATGACATCGGGCGTTCCGATATTTTTATCCATTATAATCAGTCTTGCAACCGGAGCAATTGCGGGGCTCATAATGGGTGTAATTATCTATGAGGCAAAGGTTCCGCCATTCATTGTGACATTAGCGGGACTGAGTGTCTTCAGAGGGATTGCGATGCTTTTAACATCTGCTAAAAAAATTATTGGTCTTCCAGTAAGTTTTACTAATTTTGCTGTTGTTAGAGTTTTTGGGCTGCCGGCTATGGCAATTGTCTGGCTGTTCCTTATTGCTATCGGTGTAATTGTAGCCCGTTTTACTGTGTTTGGACGAAATATTTATGCGATTGGTAGCAATCAGGAGGCTGCGAGGTTGTCGGGAATAAATATCAGGACTTCAATCTATAAAGTTTACGCTTTAGGTGGTTTTACTTCAGCGATTGCAGGCATTCTTATGACTGCAAGGCTTGCCGGAGGGTCCCCGAGCGCAGGAACTGGATATGAACTTGATGCCATTGCTGCTACAGTCCTGGGAGGCACATCACTTACCGGAGGAATTGGAGGGGTTTTCGGGACATTTTTTGGTACCATGATTATTGCAACAATTTCTAATGGTGGAAATATTATGGGTATTAATCCTTTTGTCCTTGAAATTATTATAGGTATTTTGATTGTGCTGGCGGTAGTATTTGACCACCTGCAGAAGAGAAGAGGAATTTAATCATTTATAAAAAAGTGAGTGCATTATAAATTAATTATTAATATGGAAAAAATGAGAAAGGGATTAATAGTTTAATGTCTGTAAATGAAAAGAATTTTAATAATTTAAATCAAAATGAAAAATCCATCTTTAAGGTAAGCGGGAAAACAGCAGTAATTACTGGTGCAGGAAGAGGAATTGGAAAATCCACTGCTCTGCTTTTATCTTCACTTGGAGTAAAAATAGGTATTATTGATATTACACCTGATGGGGAATCTGCGGCAGAAGAAATCAGGAAAGCAGGCGGCATGGCACTTTATGTTAAGGGGGATGTAACTGATAGAGCCCAAATAGAAAAATGTATGGATAAGATAGCTGAAAAATTAGGCGGGATTGATTTTCTGGTAAATAATGCAGGAATATCAGACCAATTACCATTTGAGAGTTTAGGAATTGAGAAGTGGAATAAGATAATAGAGGTCAATCTAACAGGTTCCTATATATGTACAAAATCAGCACTTAAATATCTGAAACAAAATAAATCTTCAGGTATTGTAATGTTTTCATCCGGCTCTACGATAACAGGAACCGGGGGATGTTCGGCTTATGTTGCAGCAAAAGGAGGAATAATAAGCTTAACCAGAGCACTGGCACGTGAGCTCTCTATTTATAATATACGGGTAAATGCTGTTGCTCCGAGAAATATCCGCACCGAGATGCTGGAAAGTGTATTCAGCAAAGATGAAATTGTCAGAAAGGAAGAACATATACCTCTGAAGAGACTGGGAAGAGTAGAAGATATTGCAAATGTTGTACTGTTTTTACTGAGTCAAATGTCAGACTATATTACTGGAGAGACCATACTGATTGATGGAGGCAGAACTTTTTTAGGTTAGATTGGCATTTAAACAAATTAATCAGGTATAAGGCATGAAACAAAATTATCTACTGGGAATTGATTTTGGAACACAATCAACTAAAGTTGTGGTATTTGATTTTAAGGGTAAGGTTATTACCTCTGCGAAAGAAGATATTCCTCTAAAACAGTTAAGGCCGGGATGGGCAGAACAGAACGCAGAGGACTGGTGGCGTTCTCTCTGTTCAGTACTGAAATTATTAACAGGCACTATAGATTTAAAACAAATTGTCGGCCTGGCACTGGCGTACCAGCGGGAAACATTTGTAGTTGTTGATTCAAATTTTAAACCTCTCAGGCCCGCTATCACCTGGATGGACCAGCGTGCAAAGGTTGAAGCAAAAGAGGTAGCAGAATTAATATCAGATAGTAAATTCTACAGCATTACCGGCAAGTTCCTTAACACAATTCCATCCATAATGAAGATTAAGTGGATAAGAAATAATGAACCCCATATTTTTAAAAAAATAAACAAAGTTTTTACTGTTGGTGCTTACATAAACCACAAACTTACTGGAAACACAATTGATTCGGCTGCCGGTGCAGATACAACCGGCCTGTATGATATCAGAGATGGTAAATGGTCCGATGAGCTGGTATCTGTTAGCGGCCTGAGTCATGGCCAGCTTTTTGATGTGAAGCCGGCTGGCTTTAGAGCCGGACAGGTCACTAAAGAAGCTTCTAAATTAACAGGTCTCTGCAGGGGTATCCCTGTTTTTCTTGCAGGGGGAGACGGCCAGGTATTTGTTACCGGTATGGGTGTGGCAAAAGAATCGCAAATGGCCATAGGTATTGGAACAAGCGGAACCTGTGGCATTTATGGGACCAGGATTGATTTAAAGAGCGGGAGCAGGACCCTGGTGTCCTGCATTGAGGGGATGTATATCCATGAGTCTGTCATTATATCAGCAGCGAATACTGTATCCTGGTTCATTAAAAATATTGACGGCGTATACAGGGAAAAGCGAAATGAATCTGCTGAAGATAGACTTGACCGCGAAATAAGTGTCATACCCCCATGTTCTAATGGGCTGATAACCATTCCTTACTGGAGGGGTTGCATGACACCGTACAATGACCCCGGTACCAGAGGAGCAACTCTGGGCTGGTCGGACATACATACAAAATTACATTTTTATAAATCTATTCTGGAGGGAATTGCTTTTGAAATAAAGCTTATTATTGATACCTATGAAAAAAATAACAATGTGGAGATTTCTTTGATAAATATTGGAGGCGGTGGAGCCGCATCCAGTAACTGGTCCCAGATAATTGCCGATGTAATAGGTAAAAAAATAAATATATCCGATACTACGGAGAACACAGCACTGGGCGCTGCCATTATGGCTGCTTATGGTCTTAAAATATATGAAAATATTGATTCCGCGGTAAGCAAGATGTGCAGAATAAAAAAATCATTTGTCCCCGACAGTTCAAAGTCATCAATCTATAGTGAATTTTTTACCAGAGTGTATAAGGAATTATATCCGGCGGTCCGTAAATTTTTAAAATATCTCGGTAGTTTTGATATAAATACGGCTGGATGATATTCATATATACTTATGATATAGAGGCCCGGGGTAACAAATGCAGTCCTTTAGATAATTGAGGTTATATATTACATGCTCTTACCCGGGTGGACTCTTAGCTGAGTGTATTTTTTTATCTTTAAATAAACTTGACCCGTAAATAAGAATATCCGCACCGCATTCTACAACTTTTTTTGAGGTATTTTCATCTATAGCGCCGTCTACAGAGATTGATATATTAAGATTATTTTCCTCAATCATCTTTTTAGTTTTTCTTATCTTTTGAAGAGACGTACCGATGAATTTTTGTTCGCCAAAACCGGGGTAAACGCTCATTATAATAATATTGTCAATTAGTGAAAGGTAATTCTTTATATAATCAATTTTTATATCAGGATCAATTGCCACAGAGGATAGAGCGTTTTTGGTTCTTATATATCTGAGCTCCCTCTCAACTTTTTTGCATGTTTGAGGATGCACGGTAATGATATTGCAGCCTGCTTCTATAAACATATCAAGGTATATTCCAGGGTTCTCTATTTCCAGATGGGCATTAAAAGGGAGTTTAGTAAGTTTTCTAAGGGATTTTATGACCCATGCGCTAAAAGCGAAGTTTTTTACAAAATGACCGTCTAAGACATCAAAGTGAAAACCGTCAAATTTTTCTCTTTCTAATTTTTTTATAATTTCTTCATAATTTGA
The DNA here is from genome assembly GCA_964595565.1 of uncultured Actinomycetota bacterium. GTDB lineage: Bacteria > Actinomycetota > Humimicrobiia > Humimicrobiales > Humimicrobiaceae > JAQVEM01. Next base: position 12,916 of record CAZQQX010000004.1, on the reverse strand, counting down.
AGCATCTGCTGAAAGAAGCGATGCGAATTTTTTTACCATCAGCCTATCTCTAAATGCAGTCTGTTAATATTTTTATTGCATGATAATATAATTACATATCCAGTTTCATCCAAAAACCGGTTACGGAATTATCTAAAGAGTAATTCCGACAGCACCCAAAAATCTATCAATTGGTCAAATTCTACATTAACGAACCGCTTTTTTCAATTAATTTAAGGTTGCAGGATTTTAAATTGCTCTGGAGAGAGTTTCACGGGTTTCCGGAATGAGCAAACTGATTTTGTTATTTATACCGGCTTTTTTGAATTTTTATTTGATTACGGTTTAATATATATACCTGTTACCAGCATTCAGGGTTCAGAGTATGCCGGCCGGGGAAATAAAGCAATATGTTTATTTGACTATTAATTTTTTTTTTGTATAATTTAAACAGTTGTTCATTTGATAAACAATTGTTCATAATTAAGAAAAATATGAAATTAGTTGAAGATAAAAAATTTATATCTAAAATAGCGAGACTTTACTACCTCGGGAATCTGACACAACAGGAGATTGCAGATAATTTAAACATATCCAGAACAAAAGTTTCCAGATATCTTGATAAAGCACGGCAGGAAAGAATAGTTGAAATTAAGATTAATTCGCCACAGGAGGATTATACTGATATAGAATACAAAATAGAAAAAAGGTATAAGTTAAAAGAATGCATTGTTGTGGCTTCACATGACAGAAGAGAAGATATTCTGAGAGATATGGCCGGTGCACTGGCAGACGTGCTCAAAAGAATAATAAAAGATGGAGATTATTTTGGTATTGGATGGGGAACTTCCCTTAAGTCAATAGCAGATTACCTGGATTTTGAAATGAAGGTTGATATAAAAGTGGTACCACTGATTGGAGGTATTGGAAGAGTTGGTACAGGAATTCATACAAATTCAGTGGCCAGGACACTGGCAAATAAATTTGGTGGGATTAGTTATGTAATTAATTCCCCTGCAATACTTGATAGCAGTGAAGCTAAGGAGATTATAGAAAATGATAGCAATGCAAGAGAGATAATAGATATGTCCGGCAAAGTAAGTACAGCCATGGTGGGTATGAGTGACATAGGTCCTCAGTCTACATTAATTAAGACGGGAAATTTTAAGGTTGAAGAATTTGACTATCTGAATAGTCTGGGGGTTGTAGGTGATATTAACCTGATATTTATAGATGAAAACGGAAAACAAATCCAGGGTAAAATCAATGAAAGAATTATAACCACTCCTATTGAAAAAATTAAAGAGATAGAAAATGTAATCGGGGTGGGATTTGGAAGTAGGAAATTAAAGGTTATTCTGGGCGCGTTGCGTGGTGGAATTATAAATATTTTATTAACTGATGAAAATACAGCCAGGGGCATAGTTGAATCTTTCTAAAAATTAAAGATATTTTAGAAGTGTATAGTGACTGTAAAAGGTAAGTTAAAATTAAATTTATAAACTGTTAAAAATTTAAAAAAAAATAACAATTATTAAATATTTTTTTAGATAGCGGGGTTTGAATGAAAAAGAATGTTGATAAAAAAAGTAAGTATATGGATATAGGTGGATATAAGATAGAAAATAAATTCAAATACTTAAATGAGAATATAAAAATTGAAATGCTAAAAAAAATGTATCAGATAAGAAACTTTGAATATCAAACCGAGCAATTTATTATAAGAGGTGAAATTCACGGTACATGCCATCTTTATATTGGTGAAGAAGCAACAGCAGTAGGTTCTATTTATGCTATTGGCAAAAATGATTATATTACTTCTACTCACAGGGGGCATGGCCATTGTATAGCAAAGGGTGCAGACCTGAATATAATGATGGCAGAACTGCTGGGCAAGGAAACAGGGTACTGCAAGGGGAAAGGCGGCTCAATGCATATTGCGGATTTAAGTACAGGTAATCTTGGTGCGAACGGAATTGTAGGTGGTAGCATGGGTATAGCAACAGGTGCTGCGCTTACCTGCAAGTTAAAGAAAAATGGCAGGGTCGTTGTATGCTTTTTCGGAGACGGAGCAGCTAATACCGGTATTTTCCATGAGACTTTGAACATGGCTTCCATCTGGAGCCTGCCGGTTATATACCTCTGTGAAAATAATGTATATGCAATGTCAATGCCTAAAAAAGAGGCATTTAATATTGAAAAAATATCGGAAAGAAAAACTGCATACGGCGTAGAAGGGTTAACAATTGATGGCAATAGTCTCATTGAGGTATTCAACACTGTTTCGCACTTCGCTGATGAGAGCAGGGCAGGGAAAGGCCCGGTATTGATTGAAAGCCTGACTTATAGATGGAAAGGCCATTCCAAGAGTGACGCGCAGGTTTACAGGAGTAAGGAAGAAGTTAAATCGTGGATGAAAAAGGACCCTATTGCCGCTTATAAGAGAGTTCTTATGGAAGAGGGGTTATTAACTGAAAAAGAGAATGAGGAACTTGAAAAAGAAGTAGAGGAACAAATAAAAGAAGCAACAGAATTTGCGAAAGAAAGTCATTCTCCGGATAAGTCAGAAGTTGAAGAGGATGTTTATGCATGAGAAGATTTATATCCGGATAATTTGACATTTTATAAAATTCATTAAGCTAAAGGAGATATTTACAAGAGATGAGAGAGATAACTTACCAGGAAGCTATAAGAGAAGCAATGCAGCAGGTAATGAGAAAAAATAGTGATGTCTACATTATAGGTGAAGATATTGCAGAATATGGAGGAGGATTTGGTGTAACAGTAGGGATGTATGAGGAATTCGGGAAGGAAAGAATCAGAAATGCTCCTATATCTGAGGCAGGGCAGGTGGGTATTGGTATTGGAAGCGCTATCACAGGTATGAGGCCAATAGTCGAAATTATGTTTTCAGATTTTATAATTTTATCCGCAGAGCAGATTATAAATCAGGCTGCAAAAATAAGATATATGTATGGTGGAAAAGCAGAAGTTCCTCTTGTGATAAGAGCGGCAGGCGGTGGAGGAACGGGTGCCGCAGCACAGCATTCCCAGAGCCTTGAGGGTCTTTTTACCCAGATACCGGGGCTAAAGGTTGTTATGCCCTCATGTCCGTATGATGCGAAAGGTCTGCTTATCGCGTCAATTAACGATAATAACCCGGTTATTTTTATAGAGCATAAGCTCCTTTATAAAAATAAGAAGTATATACAGGATGTACCGGAAGATATTTATGAAATAGAACTTGGAGTGGCAGACGTAAAAAGGGAAGGTACAGACATAAGTATAGTTGCTACTTCTTTTATGGTACAGAAATCACTTGAAGTCGCACAGATACTTGAAGAAGAACAAAATATAAAATGTGAAGTAGTGGATTTGAGAACGCTACGACCTCTTGATATAGATACGGTGCTAAATTCAGTTAAAAAAACCGGAAGGCTTATGTGTGTAGAAGAAGCACCCATCTTTGGAGGTTATATGGGAGAAGTAGTATCACAGGTGGTAGAAAAAGGATTTGACTATCTTGATGCTCCTATAACCAGGGTAGCCGGAAGAAACTGCCCGGTTCCTTATAGTCTTGTTCTGGAGCAGGAGATGATACCGGGAATTGATAGGATTAAAGAAGGTATAATTAATGTATTACGCGGGGCTTAACCGTCCTTGAATTATTTATTTTTTAAGTACAGATATTAATAAATTAAAGTATCTTTATCAGGGGATTGATAAATTGGTTTAATCAATCAACTTATAAAAACATTCTGTCAGGGACAGGATTCTCTTAATATCAGCCTTGGTTCAATCATAACTCTTCTTTCAGGCAATACTTTTTTTTCTATAAGATGAATTAACATATCAAGCGCCATAGTTCCCATTTTGTATTTAGGTTGGGCTATTGTGGTGATAGAAGGTGAAAAAGATGCAGAAAATTTAATGTCATCAAATCCAATGATTTTAAGGTTGCCCGGAATACTAATATTTTCTGCGCGGGCAGCTTTTATAGCTTCAATTGCCAGGGCGTCGCTAACTGTTATTATTCCTTCTGGTTTTTCTTTCATATTTAATAAGCTGGTTGTATTTTTAAAACCATTTTTTATTTCATGTTTATCCAGAATTATGTATTTTTTATCAATGGTCAGATTGAATTCTCTGAAAACTTTTTCATAACCCTTAAGCTTATCCGTGGTCGGTATGGAATTTTCTGGCCCACCCAGAAATGCTATTTTTCTTAAACCTTTTTTTATCATATGTTTTGTTGCGATATATCCAGACTTTAGTTCGTTTATCCGAACAAAAGGAATATCTATACTTTTAATAGAACCATTTATGAGAACTGTCGGAATATTTTTTTCCATCAGGTAGGTATAATGTGCATAATTCCCACCTTTATTACACATTTCAGTAGAAATAAAAATGATTCCATCTACTTTTTTATCTATTAGTTGGTTTACCAGTTTGATTTCCTTTTCAATTGATTCGTCGGTATTACCCAGAAAAACCGTGTAACCACTTAAAAAAGCCTTATCACTTACTCCTTTAGCCATTTCAGGAAAGACAGGGTTTATTATGTCAGGAATTAAAAGACCTATAGTCTTGCTGGATTTCTTTACCAGGTTTCTGGCAAAAAAATCTGGTTTATAATCCAGTTCTTTTATTACTTCTTGAACTTTTATTCTTGTTGAGTTCTTGACATGCTTACTGTTATTTATAACTCTGGATACAGTGCCAATTCCTACACCGGCCTTTTTTGCAACATCATATATTGAATATATTTTCATGATATTTTATATATCTCCCTGGACTATTATATTAAAAATTTAGTTGAAATTAAATTTCCAGGTGCTATAATTATTAAAAACTGGAAACGCTTCCAATACCAATATATTATCATATTTTAAGTATTAGTCAAAAAATAATAAATATTTGGAAGCGGTTCCAATAAATAATATTAAATTAAAATAAAAAAAATTTTCTAACAATATTTCGGTTGTTATAAAGATTCCAGTACCAAGTAATGACATAAAAAAAATTTAAATGGCAAAATTAAGAGAAAAAGTTTCTAAAAAAAATATAACGATAAAAAATATTAATAATTATGATGTAAAAAACAAAAGTTTGTTATTTTAAAATTAAAGGAGGTGTGTACGGAGATATATAAAAAAAATTTATTTGAAAGTAGATTCTTTCTAAAAATGAAGAAAGGAGATGGTTCCAATGGGAAAAAGTGAGATTTGCTTAGCATATTTAAGCTCGGAAAGCTGATGCACTAAACAAATCTCAAAAATCATTTTATTAGATTTTACTAATTAAGTAAAATTAGAAAAGGAGTTTTGAAAATGAAAAAATCATTATTGTGGATATTGGTGTTGGTACTAAGCATATCAATGGTTGCAGCTTTTTCATTATATGGCTGTAAAGAAGAAGCTCCAGCAGAAGAAGAAGCTCCAGCAGAAGAGGAAGTTACAGAAGAAGTGGAAGAAGTGGAAGAAGTAGAAGAAGAAGTTGTGTTATCACCAGCTACTATCCAATTTATGAATTCCAAGAGTGAGATACAGGCCCAATTAGAGGAAGTTGCAGTGACTTTCGGCGAAGAGAATCCTGGAATTACAGTAGAAATCATCACTGCACCGGAAGGTTCATCGCCATTTGAAAGAATTACGGCCCTGTATGCTGCAGGTAATGCACCAGCTCTGGCAATGTTGGATGCCGGACAGATAGAATTAATGCAGGAGAATATTCTGGATCTTTCAGGAGAAAAGTGGATAGGTGATGCTGCAGAAGGAAACCTGGCCTTTGGTACAATGTCGGATGGAAGCATTGTGGCTTTTCCTTTCACAGTAGAAGGTTATGCTTTTATCTATAATGGAGCAGTACTGGATAAAGCATCTGTTGACCCAGCGTCCATAAAAACTCTTGATGATTTGACATCTGCTTTTGAAAAAATAGATGCAGCAGGTGTTACACCAATATCTATCTCACCAATGGATTGGTCACTGGGCGCACATTATCTGACAATATCTTATTCTATACAGGCTACTGATTATCCTGGTGTAGTTGCATGGCTGGATGATTTAACAGCCGGTAATGTTGATCTGGACACAAACGCTGGATTTAATGGTTTGATGGACACATTTGACCTGATGAAGGAAAATAATCTGGAAAAAGATGACCCGTTAGCACCAACCTACGAACAGGGTCCGGAATCTCTTGGTCTTGGTGAGGTAGGTTTATGGTTCATGGGTAACTGGGCATGGCCACAGATTTCCAGCTTTGATACAGCAAATGGAGATTATGGTTTTGTTGCTGTACCTATCAGTAATAATGCAGATGATTATGGTAATGGTCGAATAACATCCAGTCCTACTAAATACGTAACAGTAGATAAAGTACAGAACAGTGCGGAACAGCAGGCTGCAGCTCTGGCATTCCTCGAATGGCTGGTATATAGTGAATCCGGACAGGATGCGTTGGTTAATAAGTGCAGTTGTATTCCGGCTTTCTCGAACTTTACAATTGCACCAGCAGATCCACTGGCACAATCAATTATAAGTTATATGGGAGAGGGGAATACCCTGCCGATGGCATTATCGGTACCTCCAGATCACTGGTCTATATTGGGCGGATCAATGCAAAAATATCTGAGCGGCGCGATAAACAGAGAAGGGTTAGCTGGAGAAATCGAAACATATTTCGCAAATATAGAATAGTTTAATACAAGGATGAGTTATATTGAAATGGATTTATAAAGATACTCATTGATGTAACTCTATTATTGGAGAGAATGGATTTTATTGGAGGGTATCGTGAGATATCACTACTTTAAAATCCATTCTCAAATATTAAGTGATGGTTGAGATTCCCAGGAAATAAGGAAAGTATACGATAATTGGAAATTTATTAAATGAATGTAAGAATAAGAATTAGAGAAGTAAATAAATTTAGAATTATGTGTAATAATTGTTAAAGGGGGTTTGTGATACATAGAGAAGAGCGCTTTTTTGATAAACTTAAAGCCTACCTGGTTTTTGGGGGACCACTAACTTTTATATTCTTTACAGTTATTATTTGTTCATTCATTTTCGGAATATATCTTACATTTACGAATTGGGATGGTATATCCAGGGCTTATAATTTTATCGGCATAAAAAATTATATTACTCTTTTTCACACCAAGGCTTTTTGGACATCTTTTACCGTAACATTAAAATATGTTTTTGCCATGGCAATACTGACTAATGTTATCGCTTTTTTTCTGGCTTATATTCTGACAAGTGGTTTAAAAGGAGAGAATTTTTTTAGAGCAGGTTTCTTTTCATCCAATTTAATAGGTGGAATTGTGCTGGGAATTATCTGGAATTTTATTTTTTCTGTAGTTCTTGTATATATAGGAAAGAACTTTTTTTCCTTTATTCCTTTTCTTTCCAAATCATGGCTTGGAGACCCAGAAAAAGCACTCTGGGCATTAGTATTTACTACAGTCTGGCAATATTCGGGTTATATGATGATCATTTATATTGCCGGGTTTTTAAGTGTACCTAAAGAGCTGCTGGAAGCGGCAAGCATTGATGGAGCAAGTAATTTTGTCAAGTTAAAGAACATTATAATTCCTTTTATGGTCCCCTCCTTTGTTGTTTGCTTTTTCTTATCTTTCGGAAGAGGTTTTATTGTGTATGACATTAATCTTTCGTTAACTACGGGGGGCCCCTATCATAGTACCGAGCTTATATCAATGTATGTTTACGAGAAAGCATTTTTAGCCCAGCAGTATGGTATTGGGCAAGCTTCAGCTTTTTTCCTTTTTATAATAGTTTTTATTGTAGCAATTAGCCAGGTTTATTTCGGTAAGAAACTGGAGATAGAAGCATGAGAAAAAAAAGGATAAATATTTATTTAAAATTACTTGCTATTTCTATAGTGTTTATTCTATATATATCACCATTATTGCTTGTTTTATTAAATTCATTTAAGACAACTAAAGAATTTCTATTAAGCCCTCTTTCGCTGCCTGAGAAATTAAATTTTCAAAACTACATTGAGGCATTCACCAAAATGAATTTTATAAGTGGTTTTACCAATACCGTTATTGTTACTGTTTTAAGTACCCTGTTCATTGTCTTATTTTCTTCTATGACGGCATATATTCTTGTTCGAAGGAGCTGGAGATTCAATAGATATATATTTTTTATTATGGTGGGTTCCATGCTTATTCCTTTCCAGGCAATTATGATACCTATGTTAAGAATATTTGGTGCCATTAAAATGACGAATAGCATATGGGCATTAATCTACTTATATATCGGGTTTGGAGCTTCTTTAGCTGTCTTCATTTACCATGGATTTATAAAATCTATACCTATAGAATTAGAGGAAGCTGCTATGATTGATGGAGCCTCGAGAATTCAGGTATTTTTCCATATAGTTTTTCCGCTTTTAAAACCAACAACCATAACCATCGTTGTTTTAGATATGCTCTGGATATGGAATGACTTTTTATTACCCAATCTGGTATTACTGAGGCCATCTCAAATGACGTTACCCCTTTCGACTTACCGTTTCTACCTGACTTATACTGTAGACTACGGGCTTTTAATGGCAGGTCTCGTTATGACAGTCGCCCCTCTTATTCTAATTTATCTCTTCCTCCAGAGATATATTATTAAAGGCATTATACAGGGTTCGATTAAATGATTGACCATTTAATAAAAGGTATCTTAAAAATATTCGAGAAATAAGGAGCAAATAGACGTGACAATAAAGAATGAAATAGTACTTATTACTTACGCTGATAGTATGGGAAAGAATATTAAAGAGTTAATTGATATCCTGGAAACCCATTTTAAAGGAGTAATAGGAGGAATTCATATTCTTCCATTTTTTCCTTCAACGGGAGATAGGGGGTTTGCACCATTAACTTATAAAGAAGTGGATAAAAAATTTGGGTCATGGATAGATATCGAAAATCCTGGTAAAAAATACTATTTAATATACGATTTTATGATTAATCATATATCAAGAGGATCTAAATATTTTAAAGATTTTGTCAGGAACAAAGACCACTCACCCTACGCTGATATGTTTATAAGATTTAAGGATTTTTGGCCGGATGGTAAGCCAGGTAAAGAAGATATTGAACTTATTTATAAAAGGAAGCCTAAAGCCCCATATATAGTTGTGAGATTTGAAGATGGTACTACCGAAAAAATCTGGAGCACCTTTGGTGAGGAGCAGGTGGACCTGAATGTGAAGGCTGAGGCAACACAGGCTTTTATCAGAGACTCCCTGATATATCTTACCGGTAAAGGTGCTTCCATAATCCGGCTCGATGCTTTTGCCTATACCATAAAAAAAATAGGTACTAATTGTTTTTTTGTAGAGCCTGACATATGGGAAATTTTAGATTATATACAAACTATCTTAAAAACTTATGATGTTGAAATACTTCCAGAGATACATGAGCATTATTCAATTCAAATAAAACTCTCTAAAAGAGGATACTGGGTATACGATTTTGCATTACCTATGTTAGTATTGCATACTTTATATAGTGGCTCAAAAAAACGGCTTATCAGCTGGCTCAAGAAGTGTCCCAGGAAACAATTCACCACTCTTGATACTCACGATGGTATCGGAGTTGTAGATGCCCATGGCCTTTTATCTGATAAAGAAATTGAGCAAATAAAAGAAAATATATTTTCAAAAGAAGTTGATGTAAAGGAAGTATATAAAGCAACAACTTATAAAAATTTCGATATTTACCAGATCAACTGTACCTATTATTCAGCTCTGGGAAATAATGATGATGCGTATCTACTGGCAAGGGCAATCCAGTTTTTTACTCCAGGAATTCCCCAGGTCTATTATGTAGGGTTACTGGCCGGGGAGAATGACATAAAGCTTCTTAAGGATACTAAAGAGGGGAGGAACATCAACCGTCATTATTATACACGAGAAGAGATTGAGGAAAATCTCAGGAGACCGGTGGTAAAAAAATTGTTTAGTCTAATGAGATTTCGCAATCAGTACCCGGCCTTCGATGGAGATTTCAAAATAGTTGAAAATGAAGAAGACCATATTTTAATACTCCTGTGGAAGAAGGGGAGAAATGAAGCTAAACTTCAGGCGGACCTGAGAACTTATCGTTTCAGTATTACTTATTTTGACCCGGGGGTAGAAAAACTCATTGAGCTTGGTGGTATCTGAAGGGATTTTTTAAATTAGGATGTATTGATTGATATATAGCACGTATTCCTGTTGTATATAGTTTTTTATCTTTTATATAAACTGATACATGAATTTTATTTTTATTAAAAGGAGGGCACAGTCGATGGATATGAAAGATATGGATAACAAGTTTAAAAAGTATTTAAAGGAAGTTGTACTAAAACGAATATCATTGCAATCTGCATCACAAATTGAAAGCGCCAGAGTGGAAGCTGATAAAAGAACATATGATGAAATAACCAGACAGGAGAAAGTTTTTGATTTAACAGATATTACTGTTAGAGGTTATAAAAGTGACATAACTCTTCGATTGTATAAACCGGAAAGAAAACCCCCATTACCGGTTTTATTGTTTTTCCACGGAGGTGGCTGGGTTTTTGGAAGTCTTAAGGGTTATGAAAGTTTCTGTTCCCAGATTGTTAATCTTGCATCATGTGCCGTTATTTCAGTAGATTATAATCTGGCTCCTGAGCATAAATTTCCGGAGCCTGTTGAAGACTGTTACTCTTCTTTAACGTGGTTACTAAAAAATGGTAGTAAATATGGTCTGGATCCGTCGCGTCTAATAGTATGTGGTGATAGTGCAGGGGGAAATATTGCCGCTGTTGTTACACATATGGCAAGGGACAGAGGTATTTCATCCATCGGGTATCAGGTACTTGTATACCCTGTAGTTGATCTTTCAAGTTTTGACTATGATTCTTTTAAATTATTCGGAACAGGTAATTTGCTTAATACAAAAGATATGCCATGGGGTATCGAACAATACCTTAACAGTGAAGATGAGCGTTTTAATTCTTACGTATCTCCAATTCTTGCAAAAAACTTCTGCAATCTTCCCCCTGCTTATGTAATTACTGCTGGATACGATATATTGAGAGATGAAGGGCATGAATATGCGATGAAGCTGGTAAAGGCGGGCATACCTGTAACTATAAGGTGCTATAAAGAGTTCATGCATGGATTTTTTACAATGGACGCTGTGTCAAATGCGGTACGGCCTGCTATTGTTGAAACAGCAGAATTCTTAAAAATAGCGTTTGGTCGGTTAGCATAAATGTCTGTTAATTAAAAAAAATGGATAACAGGAAAAGAGGTTATAATTAATAGTGATTTAGACAGACTAAGACATCAACGATTAATAAAAAAGGCTGAAAAATCTATAGATATAGTAAAGAATGAAGTGGCGGAGGACCGGTACAGACTTAAATACCATTTCATGGCTCCGGCATACTGGATCAATGACCCAAATGGTCTGATATACTTCAATGGTGAATACCATATGTTCTACCAGTACAATCCATATGCTCCCAGATGGGGCTCAATGCACTGGGGACATGCAATAAGTAAAGATCTTGTGCACTGGGAACATCTTCCAATAGCTCTTGCTCCCAGTGAAAATTATGATTCAGATAAAAGAGGAGGCTGCTTTTCCGGAAGTGCCGTTGATGATAGAGGGATGCTCACTATAATTTATACGGGAGCTGTAACAAAGGGTGGTAAGTTAATACAGTCCCAGTGTCTGGCTACCAGTAAAGATGGCATTGTATTTGAGAAATATGAAGGAAATCCTGTTATCCCTGAACCGCCTGAAGAAGGTTCTGTAGACTTCAGGGACCCCAGGGTCTGGGAGCATGATGGTAAATGGTATGCAGTTATTGGTTCATGTAAAAGTGGGAAAGGGAAGGCTTTGCTGTATTACTCAGATAATTTGAGAAAATGGGATTACGCAGGAGTGCTTACTGAAAGTGACGGCTCTATGGGGTCTATGTGGGAATGTCCTGACTTTTTCCCAATAGGGAATAAATATGTTCTTATTTTCGCACCTATGGGGATGATAGGAAGGAAGACCTTTTATGTTGTAGGAGATATGGACTATAAAAAAGCTAAATTCAAATGGGAGACTTCAGGAGAAGTGGACTATGGTTTTGATTATTATATAGCACAGTCATTTTCTGATGGAAAGGGCAGGAGAATAATTATAGGGTGGATTAATGCCTGGAATTGTAAACCCTGGTGGAAAGGTTTTGGTTTTACAGCGGCCAAAAACTGGTGTGGAGCTATGTCGATACCCAGGAGCGTAGAACTTGACGATGGCAATCGTCTCATTTTTAAACCAGTAGAAGAACTCAGAGTTCTGCGTGACGCCCACTTCAGGCTTGAAAACGCAGAAATAATACCCGGCGTAAGAGTTCTGCCCGAAGAAGCAGGCGACAAATGTCTCGAGATAATAGCAGAGTTTGAACTTAAAGGCTGTAAGGCTAAAGAGTTTGGATTAAGTCTTTGGTGTTCAGATGATATAAGCGAGGAAACAGTAGTTTCATATAATGTAAAAGCCGGTGAGTTGCGTTTTAGCAAAAGAAGGACCGGTTCTGGCAGTGAAGATATAAAGACTTCAAGGTTCAGGCCGGGTAGAGGAAAAACTTTAACACTTCATATTTTTGTGGATATTTATTTCGTGGAAATATTTGCAGACGAAGGACGTATTTGTATGACGAATAATATATATTCTAAAATAAGGGATATTGATTTATTTACCCAAGATGGAAAGGCCAGGCTGGTCTCCCTTGATATATGGAAACTTAAATCAATATGGTAAAAGAATTGATAAAATTATAATTTCATAATCTCCCTTGAATTTGAAAATAAAAAAGTTAAAATAAAAGCTCAACACCGTATAAAAATCAGTAATTACGCTGATTCGGGGCGAATGGCGGAG
>CAZQQX010000003.1:8867-83183 GCA_964595565.1 uncultured Actinomycetota bacterium | reverse complement strand
TGTTCTTTCAAATTTTTGTTTAGCCATAATATATCCTTTCTCTGTTTAAAAAGTTTTAAAAATTGGTAGCGGTGATTGGATTTGAACCAATGGCCCCACGGGTATGAACCGTGTGCTCTAACCACTGAGCTACACCGCCACGGTAAATTTATACATTAAAAATAATTATAGTTATTTTTTATTATTTTTAAAGCAGGGATAAATTTTATAAAAGTTAATTTTTTGTGTCAAATTTAAATTCCACTCTGAATTAATTATTATTGAGCAACATTTTAAATTAAACAAATTCCCGGTCGCACCGGCCAAACCCATTTTCTGCTCTATAAGATTACCCATAAGACAATTTTTTATATATCCTGTATAATAAGAAAAAATATTTTAAATAATAATTTTTTTAAATAAAAAGATAAAATTAATATGAAATATCTTAAAACTTTTCTAATAACCACTGGTGTTATTTTACTTTATCATTTTATTTTTCCTGAAAGAATTTTTGCTTACCTTGATGCAGGAAGCGGCAGTTATATTATACAGATAATAATAGCCGTAGTGGCAGGAGGAGCATTCGGCATCAAAATTTTCTGGCGCAGGATTTACCACTTTTTTAAAAATCATAATTCCAGAGCAAACAAAAGTGATAAAGAAAGCTAAAAAATACGTTCCCGGTTCCTTCAGGGACCCATCCGGATTCCTTTTTTACAAAAATAATATTATTTACCGGCAAATCAATAAGGTTTATAAAGAAAACTATGACCATTTGATAAATTCAGGTCTGTACGAGACTCTTACCGGCCGGGGTTTACTTATTAAACATAAAGAAGTCGACATCAGAAGTCCGGAACCCGGGAAAGCTTACAAAATAATAAAGCCCGGGCCCATACCTTTTATATCATACCCCTATGAGTGGTGTTTTAGCCAGTTAAAAGATGCTGCTCTTACCACCTTTAAGATACAAAAAATAGCAATGGATTTTGGAATGATTTTAAAGGACTGCAGTGCTTACAATATTCAGTTTAACAGAGGAAAAGCTCTGCTTATAGATACACTTTCATTTGAAAAATATAAAGAAGGCTCAAGCTGGGTTGCTTACAGACAGGCATGCCAGCATTTCCTGGCACCGCTTGCGCTGATGAGCTACAGGGATATCAGGCTAAACCAGCTTTTCCGTATATATCTTGACGGCATTCCCCTGGATTTAGCGACTTTACTTCTTCCAGCTTCCACCAGGTTTAATTTTTCACTTCTTTCACATATACACTTACATGCCAGAAGCCAGAAATATTTTGCTGACAAAAGAGTAAAAATTAACACCCGTAAGATAAGCCGCTTATCTTTACTCGGCCTTATAGATAATCTGGAATCTACCATAAAAAAAATGAAATGGCACCCTGCGGGAACTGAATGGGCAGACTACTACGATGATACCAATTATTCAACAAAAGCAATTGAGGATAAAAAAAAGATTATTTCTCGGATGCTAAAAAAAACAAGAACAAAAATGCTCTGGGACCTGGGAGCAAATGACGGGTTATTCAGTCGCATAGCGTCCGGCCAGAATATATTTACCGTATCTTTTGATGTCGATTATGCAGCAGTGGAAAAAAATTATCTGAGAAGCATTAAAAATAATGAGACATATATCCTTCCTTTAATCCTTGACCTGACCAACCCCAGCCCGGCAATCGGATGGGAAAACAGGGAAAGAATGTCACTTACAGGCCGGGGACCCGTAGATACAGTTATGGCACTTGCTTTAATTCATCATCTTGCTATTTCCAATAACCTTCCCTTTTACAAAATAGCAAACTTCTTAAACCAGATCTGCAGATGGCTTATTATAGAATTCATACCCAAAAATGATTCACAGGTAGAAAGGTTGTTATATACAAGAGAAGATATCTTTCCTGATTATAACAGAAAAAATTTCGAGAATGTGTCTGGCAACTATTTTAATATAATAATGGCTGAAAAAATTAAAGATTCAAAAAGAATCCTGTATCTTATGGAAAAAAGAGGAGACTGAATTGAAAAAAAACATAGTTTTCCACCCATTTCTATTTGGATTATTTCCAGTATTATTTCTTTACTCATATAATATTGGTCAGCTAAAATTCAAAGAAATTCTCTTACCGTCTATTATTATACTGGCATCCACAGCGGTAATTATGACTGTTTTATGGCTTATTTTAAAAAGAAAAGCAGGTAAAGCAGGATTTATAGCCTCTACTGGTCTGGTGCTATTCTTTTCTTACGGTCATATCTACTCCCTGGTAAAAGAATGGAAAATAGGTAGTTTTATAATCGGGCGACACAGGTATTTAATGATTATATGGTTATTATTATTTATCGTGGTCGTCTATTTTATTACAAAAACCAAAAAAAATTTATATAATCTGACAAAGCTCTTCAATATAATTTCGATTATCCTTATTATTATTCCTCTAACCACCATAGGAATTTCCAGTATAAAAACATCTAAAACTGAAGGTCCCGATGATATCGCAGTCACGCTGGAAGAGAATTCTATTATAGAAAATCAGGACAGTCTCCCTGATATTTATTATATAATTTTAGATGGTTACGCCAGTTCAAATACATTAAAAGAAATCTACAATTACGATAATAGCAACTTTGATAACTACCTGGTAGAGAATGGCTTCTATCTGGCTTCTAAAAGCACCAGTAATTATCCATGTTCTTTTTTATCTATGGCATCGTCGTTGAATATGGAATACATAAACTATTTAAGTGAAACACCGGGAGTGGAATCAAATGACAGGTCGGTCCCTTATGGAATGATAGAGAATAATAAAGTTATGAAATATTTAAAATCAAAGGGATACAAATTTATCCATTTTAGCTCGGGCTGGGGCCCAACAAATTATAATCAATATGCAGATTTAAATATAGCCATCAGCCACGCCAGGTGGAATGAATTTAACACTCTCCTTATTCAGACCACATTACTGGACGCTTTTGAAAAAAAATTCTTCCAGGATGCAGGAAGAAGAAGGGTTCTTAATACCTTTGGTAGTCTTGCAGAAGTAAATGAAGTTGAAGGCAGAAAATTTGTATTTTCTCACATTGTATGCCCTCACCCACCTTATCTATTTGATAGAGAAGGAAATTCGGTACCTGAAGCAAAATTTGATATGAACAACTGGGGCGATGAGCAAAAAAAGTATTACCTGAACCAGCTAATATATATTAATAAAGAAGTTCAAAAACTTGTAGATGAAATCCTTACCGGGTCAGAGAATCCCCCCGTTATTATACTGCAGGCAGACCATGGACCACGGAATACTTTTATTGAGGGGAAATTCCCGACCGAAGACATGTTTAAAGAAGGAATGAGAATACTCAATGCCATATATATCCCGGGGCAGAAATACAATCTTCTGTATGATTCAATTACTCCTGTCAATACCTTCAGAGTAATATTTAATACCCTTTTTGGTGAAAATTACGAGCTACTTGAAGATATAAATTATAATTCTTTTGAATTTGCACCCTATAATTTTACCGATGTAACCGATATCGTAGACTATAATTGAGGTGTGAAGTCCACTTTAAATTTAAACTTTTTTCTTTTGAAAACTCTGTTACACGCATCAACAACATTTTTATCATACAATTTACCCCTGCCTCTATTAATCTCTTCAAGAGCTTTATTTATGCCCAGAGCCGGCCTGTAGGGCCTGTGCGAAGCCATGGCCTCCACCACATCGGATACCCCGATTATCCTGGCCTCCAGCATAATATCTTTACCTTTTAATCCCTCTGGATACCCAGAACCATTCATCCTTTCATGATGCTGTAATATAATGTCAGCTATAGACCAGGGGAACTCTACGTTCTTTATCATGTCATGCCCTAACTGCGAATGAGTTTTAATCATATCGTATTCTATTTCTGATAATCTCCCGGGCCGGGTTAAGATTGATTCGGGCAGGTTTATTTTCCCTATGTCATGAATCTGCGCCGCGATTCGTATTGACTCTACTTTATCATTATCAAGGCCCATCTCTTCTGCAATAGCAGTAGCAAGCTGGGTCACCCTCTTTTGATGACCCGAAGTGTACGGGTCTCTTACTTCTACTATAGATGCCAGCGTACTGATAATATCGTTTAAAGTTTTTTTAAGTTTTTCGTAACTCTCTTTTAATTTTTGCTCGGTTAACTTTCTCCGGGTTATATCTCTTACTATTCCTTCGTAATATACAGGCTTTCCCTTTTTATAGACCACCCTTGAGTTAATTTCCACCGTAATTATAGAACCATCTTTCTTCTTAAGCTCTGTTTCAAATATTCTGTCCCTTTTCTCCGGCGATGGCCTGTCTTTTTTTCTGACGTACAACTGGGTGGGGATATCTATCTTAAGAAGTTCTTCTCTGCTGCTGTACCCGAGCATTTCTACCAGAGCAGGGTTAGCTTCCACGTATTTTCCCTCGAGAGTTGTTCTGTAAATACCATCAAGTGAATTTTCAAAAAGTGAACAATAACGCTCTTCGCTTTCTCTGAGCTTCTCTTCAGCTTCTTTAATATCAGTAATATCCACAAGGAGTTCCCTTACTCCTATTACTTTATCATCTTTACCTAAAATATAATCAGGATAGGTTATGACGGGGAATGTTGAACCATCCTTTCTTAATACATTATAAACGGACCTTGTCAATTTTTTTCCATTTAAGAGTCCCTTAAAATTCTTTTCAAGCTTATCACTGTCTTCAGGAGAAACCACTTTTCTTATATTGATTCCTCTTTCTAATTCTTTTTCCGTATACCCGGTTTTCTCCATTGTCCTTTTATTAGCATAAACAATCTGCCCTTCCGTGTCTATTTCTACAACCATTTCATTCAATCTTTCTTCAAGCTCCCTCTTTTTTTCATTACCATCACCGTTAAATAAAAACTTTTTATCTTTTAAATCCGGAGATTCCCTGAAATCATTTTTTTCATTTTTAAGGGTTGCGCCTTTCAAGTTACTCATTCTTAACACCTTCTGTAAGTCTTAATCTTAAACACATTTATTTTGTTATTATACAATTATAAATAAAATTTGTAAAACATTATTCATATTTTAAAATATTATAATAATTTAATAATATATATACATATCTATATAATAATATCCTATTACAATTATTATCTTCAATCCACTATGCGTTATAATTATAATTTTAATGGAGTGTTCATTCCGGGCAGACAGCTTCCAGAAAGGATTTCTTATGGCTCAGGTATAAAGAAAATATTTCTTAATCAATCTATATAGCTTCTTATTCTGTATGAAAAAGTTAAAAAGACATGCACCCTGAATATAGTGGAGCCCGCGATCGGACTTGAACCGATGACCTTTTCCTTACCGAGGAAATGCTCTACCACCTGAGCTACACGGGCAAAAACTGTGGCCTGATCGTGCGCTTACCCATAAAACTTATATATCCGAATTTTACAAATTATATTTGAACCTTCCTATATAAATTAACCATTTCCAGTATTTTTTACAATTCAGAAATCCTTACAGCATTCAGATAGATTTTATGGTGGAGGGGAGAGGATTTGAACCTCTGTAGGCATTCGCCGGCAGATTTACAGTCTGCTCCCTTTAACCACTCGGGCACCCCTCCTTCATGGAGCCGGCGATCCGACTTGAACGGACAACCTGCTGATTACAAATCAGCTGCTCTACCAATTGAGCTACACCGGCAAATTTATCGCCTAATAATTATCATCATACACCCCGATAATGTCAAGCTACAAGAACCTTAAACTCAACAGGCAGAACGATTTAATCTATCTTTACAAAGTTCTCATTTTTTCAACAGCTATCTTTATGGCCCCTTCAACAGGGCCGGCCACCAACGGCATAAAATTAATTTTTGGAAATTTCTTTTTTAATTTATTTATTAAAAAATTTTTAAAATACTTTTCACATTTAAATAATCCGCCTACAAGGACCAGGTCAAAGCTTTTTTTCTCAAGCCCGAGTTTTTTCGCTACAGTAATTACCGAAATGGCCGCTTCTACTGCTGCCTCCCTTAATATATCCATACTTACTTTATCACCCATTCCTGCGGTTTCACACACCATTTTTGACAGCCTGCTAATTTTATTTTTTGAAAATGGGCCACTGTACGCCCACCCGGTCAGGTCCGGTATCTTATCCAGATTTAATTCTTCCAGTATAGCACCGGTAAGAAGAGTACTTCTTCCCCTGCCATCATAAGCCCTCATAACAGCTCTCAATGATTCAAGACCCACTCCATATCCACTGCCTTCATCTGAAAGAATATAATCCCAGCCGCTTGCCCTGGCCTCCCTACCATCTTCATTAATCCCGAAGCAGTTGGACCCTGTCCCGGCGATGATTATTATTTTATTTTTACTGTCACTCCCTGCCTCAATCCCTATTCTGGTATCATTCAATATAAAAGTTTTTTCAGGATTTAGGTAACCGTTAAGCTTATTATTAAATACAATTTTTTCATATACTTTTGAATCCTCTCCGGCATCATTACCCGCAAATCCGAAGCACGAACTTACAAAATAAACATCTCCGGTATTATTTAACTTACCTATTGCTCCAAATATCCCCTTATTTAAGTTATCTATTGCCTTTTCTTCCCCTACACTCTTATAATTACTTGCGCCAGAGACAACCCTGGAAACCCGGTTACCATCTAAATCCGCGATAATTATTTCAGTTTTTGAGCCTCCTCCATCAACTCCAAGAGTATATTTCACCTAACACCCCGCAATAATTAAATCCTTTACACCTTAACAAAACTTAAAGATTAATATCATAATAATATAACATGTATAATTTTGATAAAAAATCCCTTTTTCTTTTTTATTCACTCCGAAAGCCAATTTATGGCATTATACCAGAACCTCCCGTAGTCTTTCCAGGCAACAAAGTCCACACCCCAGTGTGGCGCCAGGTCGGAAGTAAAAGCCATAGACTTTCCCTTTCCGGCTTTCCCTACAATTATAAACGGGTCTTTCTTCTCCCCGATAGTTGCCAGCACTACAGAATCCTCTTTTGGAAAAACTTTCTGATAGCCAAGAAACTCCGGCCAATCGCCTGAAATATCTTTTAATACTTCATGTTCACCCTTTATAACCTCCGGTTTTACACCCTCTGTACATTCAATTCTGTCATCCGTCTCCATAATATTTACCGGCAAAACTTCCTCTATTTCACTTCCATGGTAATTGCCCTTTCCCTGGAATCCCTGAAAATCTACCCATCCACCGGCCATTATAAGGGAGCCGCCTTCTTTTACATAATCTGCAGTTAACCTGACCTTGTTTATACCCATAGGAACTTTAAACATCTCCGGATACATGGTCAGGGTATTCCTTCCACAATCACTTATTATAACCACATCAAATTTTGAAATCTGCTCCATAGTCTGTGGATATGCACTTAATACCAGATGATTGGGAATATGAGTAATTATTATATCCTTAAAAGGCTTTAAACCCTCTTTCAGGTACACCGAATAATCATCAAATCCCCCCAGCGGAATCACATCAAAACCTTTTGTATGAAATTTAGTTATAATCCATGTTTCTCCAATAAATAATATATTTTTCTGTGACATCTTACTCTCCTCTTTAAATAAGATATTAAATTTTACTTTTTAATATATGATATTTACAATCCCCAATAACCGGCCCCCTGACATATATAGATGATACAGGAACTACACCAATTAACACAACTGATATTAATATTTCAGCTAAAATCTATAGGCTGCTTAAAATTTTTAACAGTAGGCCCCGATTCCAACTTCAGGCCGGCCCTTTTGAGCGTTTTTAATGGTATAAAAACATACCCCTTTTTAAAAAAAAATAAATTTAATATAATAAAATAACACAATTACTGAATATAATATTGTGCGTAATGAATTTTGGCGCTTTAGGAAAAACACTAATTTTTATAGGAATAGTCATCGCTGTTTTTGGGGTGCTAATGATGCTTTTTTCTAAAGTTCCCTTTCTTAGCAGGTTGCCCGGAGATATCAAAATAGAAAGGGAAAATTTTACTATTTATTTTCCCGTAACTTCGTGCATAATCATAGGTATTATTATTACTGTTATATTAAATGTAATCTTCTGGTTAATTATTAGGAAATAAAAATTTAATAAGGGCTAAAAATGACAGAATATAAAAACATAAGAGAAAGCGTAGCCGCGGGCAGCTTTTATCCGGCGGGGCCAGATGCACTGCGAAAACAAATAAATAATTTTTTAGAAAATGTGGAACCTGCAAAAATAAGTAAAATTAAATCAATTATCTGTCCCCACGCAGGATATATTTACTCGGGACAGGTTGCAGCTCATTCATATAAGCATATTTCCGGTAAAAAATTTGACAGTGTATTTATTATAACACCTTCTCACTCAGAGTATTTTAATTATATCTCCATATTTAATGGAGACGCATATTCCACCCCACTTGGAATTGTCAGCGTTGATAAGAACAGAGCAGAACTGCTTGCAGGTAAAAGCGCTCTCATAAAACTATCTCAATCCGGCCACTTAAACGAGCACAGTCTTGAAGTCCAGCTCCCATTCCTGCAGGTCTTACTTGATGATATAAAAATAGTTCCCATGGTGATGGGGCAGCAAAACAGACAGAATATTGAAGAACTTGGTAATATAATAGGAAATCTTTTTAAAGATGAAGATATTTTGATTATAGCCAGTACAGACCTGTCACATTACCACCCCTATGAAACTGCAGTTTCTCTCGACGGTAAAGTTAAAGAACTGGTAAGCCGCTTTGATATCAAAAGTATGACAGCAGACTTTTTAAACGGTAATATAGAAATGTGCGGCGGGGGTCCTGTAATTTCTGCAATGATTGCTTCAAAAATTATGGGGGCAAACAGCTCTCAAGTTCTTAAATATAAAAATTCCGGAGATGTCACAGGTGATAAAAGTGCCGTAGTGGGATATCTTTCGGCTGTCTTTTATAAAAAATAATTAAATAGATCCTGTTGCCGTTTATAATATTTACATTTTAGCTTTAGCAAAAATGTAATTTAAATATTTTACTAAAAAACATTTAAAAAATAAAAATAATAAAACATGGAAAATATAGAACTTTCTCCCGGACATAAAAAAACGCTCCTGGGAATATCCCGTGAAACTATTACCTGTGCAGTTAATGGCAAAAAAACTCCAGAGTATAATATAAGTGATGCGGTATTAAATATCAGGTGCGGCGCTTTTGTTACTCTTCAAATTAAAGGCAATTTAAGAGGGTGCATAGGTAACATTAGTGCCAATACCCCACTGTGGGAAACAGTAAGGAACATGGCCATAGAAGCCGCCTTAAAGGATCCCAGATTCTATCCACTCACCCCCGCCGAGCTAAAAAAAACTGAAATTGAAATTTCTGTTCTTTCCCCTTTAGAAAAAATAAATAATCCTGAACAAATAATTGCAGGAAAGCATGGCCTGCTTATAAAAAAAGGGTTTTACCAGGGCCTGCTCCTGCCCCAGGTAGCCACTGATTATAATTGGGACAGAATTCAATTCTTGGAGCAGACCTGTTATAAAGCCGGCCTTGGCAAGAATTGTTATAAAGAAAAAGGTGTCGAGATTTTTATTTTCTCGGCGATTGTTTTTGGAGAAAATGACCAGGAACCTTTAGAATAAAATACAAAAAATTACATAAAAACCTTATATATACAGGTCTACTATTTCCTGATTTAGCCTGCTTACAATAATACCTATTAACCCCGGACCGGTGTGGGCTCCGATAACCGGTGTGCATTCTGTAATCATGGTATCCACACATTTTAAAGAAGACTGAATTTTGCTCATTATTTTTTTTGACTCTTTTAAGGAAAGGGTGTGGATTATTGAAACTATTACCCACTGCTCTTTCCTGAAGTCCCTTATAGCCCTGCGGGTTATCTCCACTATTGAACCGTACCTTGTAATAGCTATCCCTATCATTTCCACCAATCCATTTTTTATCCCCAGAAGTGGCTTTATTTTTAAAATCCCGGAAATAGTACTGGCGACAGCGGGCACCCTCCCGCTCCTCCGTAAATATTTTAAAGTATCAATGGTACCGTATAAATTGATATTGCCCCTTAAAAAGCTCAATATATTTATTATTTTCCGGTAAGGATATTTTTTAGCAATAGCTTTAGCTGCAATTAAAACCATAAAACCGGTACCCATTGCGCCTGAAAATGAATCAAATATTTCTACTCGTTCTTTTGCCTCGAGCAGCTCCCTTCCAATCCTGGCAGATTTTATAACCGCAGATAATTTTGAACTTATGTGAATAGAGAGCACCTTCCTGTGGCTCTCAAGCAATTTTGTGTACAGCCGCATAAAATCCCGGGGGGATGGTGAAGATGAAGTAAATATAGCTTTCTTTTCTTTCTGAAGCCTGTAAATCTGATTTGAGTTGATATCTATTCCATCTCTAAATTCTTTGCCGTTGTAATGAATGTAAATGGGAATAACATTTATTTTATATTTTTCTACCAGCTCTTCCGGAATATCCGAAGCGCTATCTGTAACAAGGGCATAACTTTTTAAATTTTCTAATTTATCTCCCATTATATTGCTATCTGCCTGCAGATTATTAACATAAAAACTACCGGAACCAGAATAACCCGGAGTAACTTCCTTTAGCTGCCTTTCGTCTTAATTTATCCGCCTGTTTACCTAACAGTTTAATATTAAGTAACATTTTAAACCAGCATTATAATTTTTTTATACTTTTTGTTTATATTAACTATCAGGGGCCGGAGTCAAATATTTATGCCTTTCAAAATTGTTTATGGTAATATTATCCGGTAGATTCCTTTAACTTAATTACATTTTAGTGATAAAATTTATCCTGAGCTATCAGGGATAAAGCACAGTGGCAATAATTAAATAATCCAGATAAAAGCGGGGTTAACAAAATGATTAATAGGAAACAGGCTTTAAACTTTTTAAACCAGCAGATTAAAAATAAAAATATCATAAGCCACATGCTGGCAACAGAAGCAATGATGGGGGAACTGGCAAAAAAGCTACACGGGAATGAAGAAGAATGGGCAATGGCCGGTCTTCTGCATGATGGTGATTACAGTGACAGTGTCCCAAAAGAAAGGCATGGACTTGAAGTAATTAAAATCTTAAGAGAAAAAGGCTTTGAAGTTCCGGAAAATGTGGCACACACAATATCCTCCCACAACTGGCGCAATAACGGGGTAGAGCCCGTAAGCCCCATGGACTGGTCTCTTTTCTGCGGCGATAGCTTAACTGGCCTGATCGTTGCCTGTGCCCTTGTAAGACCTGATAAAAAATTATCTTCTGTGGCCGTGAAATCTGTACTTAAAAAATTTAAACAAAAATCCTTTGCCGGTGGAACCCGCAGGGAAGACATCGCCCTGTGTGAGGAAAAACTGGGTATCTCACTGCCTGATTTTATTGAAATTGTCCTTAAATCAATGCAGAATATAAGCAGCGAACTTGGCTTATAAAAAAGAGCTTTTATTATATAATAAATTAATTATTATTTTCTAAAGATTTAAAAAACTTAAATGGAGAATAATTCTACTTACAGCCTGGAAGTCAGGGATTTAACCAAACACTATGGCAGCATAAAAGCAGCAGACGGAGTCAGTTTTTCAATAGAAAAGGGAGAAATATTCGGCCTTCTCGGGCCCAATGGAGCGGGAAAGACAACTACCGTGGAAATGATAGTCGGTCTGAGAAAACCTGACAGGGGCTCTATTAATATTTATTCAATGGACGCGCTGTCTAATTTATCGGCCATTAAAGAGCTTATAGGGGTGTAGCTCCAGACTACTGCCCTTTATAATAAAATCAGGGTGATAGAAGCAATTGAGCTTTTTGGCAGCTATTATAAGAAATCCCTGCCTCCATCCGAAATACTAAAACTTGTGTCACTGAGCGAGAAAAAAAATGCCTACTATGCAACTCTTTCAGGCGGACAGAAACAGCGTCTTTCGCTCGGGCTGGCGCTGGAAAATAAATTATTTTTAAGAAACATGGACGATCTTTTCTGGACAATGATTTTCCCGCTCTTCTTTATGTTCCTGTATGGCTTTATATATAAGGATATCGTGTGGCAGGATTACGGTATGAAAGCCATAGACTACATTATGCCCGGGATAATAATCATGGCTCTAATGGTAACCGGCATTATGGCATCGGCAACTGGTTTTATAGAAGACAGACAGAAAGGGATATACCGCAGGCTTTCTGTCACTCCACTCAAAAAGCATATCATAATACTGAGCCAGATTATTAACCATTACATGATAATGCTTATCCAGACTTTTATAATAATGATTATAGGCATCCTTTTATTTAATGTCAGCATCTCCGGAAATTATTTCCTGCTGTGGTTTGTAATTACACTGGGCGCCGTCTGTTTTTTAAGCATCGGTTTTTCCCTGGTTTCCTTTGTCAAAAATGCCAGGGCTGCCACGCCTGTATGCATGATTGTATTTTTTATACTGCTTTTTCTGGGAGGGATTTTCTTTCCCCTGAATGTAATGCCGGGTTTTCTCCAGGTAATTTCAAATATTCTTCCCAGCACACACCTGAATGACGCGTTGAGAATGGTGGCCATTGAAGGACTGGGTATTTCCTCAATGTATAAAGAGCTCCTGATTATAGGGGGCTGGATTGTTGTAAGTCTGGTCCTTTCAATTAAGTTTTTTAAGTGGGAATAAATAGCTTTAAGAAAGCCGCTTTTTACTATAATTTTAAGGGTGCATATGCAGTTACCATTTTGCGCCGCCAGAAAAATTATCTTATGCTGCCGGCAAAAATAGAGTTAAGGAGCTCTTCTCTTTCCTCCGGGGTAGTAAGCCGTGGCTGGCTTAAATTCTCAAGCATTGTGGTTATCATAATAGTATTTATGTACCTTCCTTCATAAAAAATATGCTTTGCTATAATTCCCTGCTTCAGTCCCGTTATATCCCGCATGTTGTAAAAAATATTTCCCAGACCGTAATTTATAAAACCGCTACCTCTGAATTCAACCCCCATGGGCCAGTGTGACTGGCTCCCGCTTACAATGTCTGCTCCCGAATCTATTATCCTTCTAAAATCTGCAATCTGGCTTTCTGTAGGACTGTACTGTTCCGATTCCTGGTACTGGAAGGTAAAAATAACCAGATAGCCCTGGCTCTTTAATTCCTTAATTATCTCCTTTACTATTTCAAAATCTTCCTTCTTTTCTGCTTCATCCCAGATATTTAATTTTGCAGCTCCTGGTGAATCTTCCCCTGCCCATTCATTTATATTTGCCAGTCCATATGCATTGACTCCCAGAAAAGCAATTTTATTTCCATTAATTTCAAAAAGGGCAGGGTGGTAAGATTCCTCAAGGTTCCTTCCTCCGCCAAAATATGGCCAGCCTCTCTCATCGTACATGTCCAGAGTCTTTAACATCCATTCAGGGCCATAGTCATTCATGTGGTTTCCGGTAAGCTCAATTACATCTGTTTCTATATATTCAAGTAATTCTATATATTCGGGACTGCTGCACAGATAAGGAAACCTGTTTTCACTGCTACAGCCTTCTACAAAACATATCTCATTGCTTATATGGGTAATATCAGCATCTATAAGCACATCTACTATTTTCTCAGCAGGATAAAGAACACCTTGCTCATCCATTCTTCTTCCAATGGTTTTACCTCGCGCAAGCGCAGTAACACCGGTCATTATAACGGAGGTAATTTTTTCTGTATTCCTGTTGGTTAAAAAGTTTTCCCCGCAATACCCGGCTATCTTTCTCTCCATATCAGGATTAATACTTTCAAAACTTATATTCGCTGCCAGCGGATAATCTCTAATATCCAGTCCCTTATCAAACACGGACATATCATCCAGATTAAGTACCCTGTATTTTTTTAAAATATCATCAAAAGGTACTATAGAAAAAATATTATCATTTTCAATTCTTAGCAGAAGCTCTTCCTCGCTTACTATTTTTATATTACTGTTTCCACTCTCCCCTAAAATTTTTTTGAGTACCCCATAAACTTCCCAGGTTAAAATAAGCCCGGGCTCAGAGCCATCGGATGACAGGTAATCAAGCGCCTCTTCTTCTCCGCACCAGAATTTTTCAAAATCGTTATAAGAAATATAATCGGGGGTTCTAAAAAAAGAAACCACTGGAGCCAGTACAAAAGTTCCTATTGAATTCGGGCTGTCTGTGTATTTATTAACCTCGACCCGTATGTCTGAATCTTCTTTTTTAGCTACAATTTCTATCTCATCAAAAGTTCCTGACAGCCTGCTCTTGACCTCTAATCCCATATCAGAAGGAACTTCTTCCTCAATCCAGACTTTTACCGGGATTATCTCTTCTTTTTCTATTTCTACAGATTCTTTTTCTTCTTCAACCTGCGGTTCGCTTCCGGCAACAGTTCCCCCGGACTCTTCTGCCTTCGGGGTGTCATCTGTACCGAGCCAATCAACCTGGCATGATATGCTCCCATATGCTAAAAATATTAAAATTAAAATTGACTCTAATAGAAACTTAAATATTTTTTTTCCTTTCATTCCACCGTCATGTTTCTGGCAATTTATTAATTTTTATAAGTAAATTCACCATTAAAACAATTGTATATTTTCACAGTTAAAATTTGAAGTAATAAAATTCTTTTAATTTTTCTTCATTAACTTTTAGTCGAAACATGTTATAATAACATGCAAAAATTTTTAAATTTATAAAAAATCTGTAACATTTTTCCAAAAGGGAGGAAGAGCTCAAATGCTATCAAGAAGAGGAGATGAAATAAAGGGCACAAAAAATATGACCATAATTGCAGAAGGGGTTCAGATAGACGGGAAAATTAATTGTCCGGGCTCTTTAAGAATTGATGGCTCTGCAAAAGGTGAGATTATAGTGGGCAAGGATATCGTAATTGGAAAAGAAGGCAATGTAGAAGCCACTGTTAGAACAGTAAACGCCACTATAGCCGGCGCCTACAAAGGAGATATGATATCTTCGGGAGAGGTCGAAATTACTTCAACAGGAAAATTTATCGGGAACCTGACTCAAAAAGACGCACTTTTAACCATCGCCAGGGGCGGGCTTTTTAAAGGCGAGAGCACTCTGAGCTCGGATTCCAATGTTTTTAAGCCAGAAAATGAAAAAAAAGGTATTGAAGTAAACACCGATAAATTAAAAAAAGACTAAATATTTACAAGCTCCATATTTCCCCAGACACCGAGCATGCTGTTTTTTATGATTAAGATACCTTTTATATCCTTTATTTTACTGTAGTAGTCTATGACCATGTCTATATCATCGGGACTATTAATTTTATTGGCAATTGATGTTGCCGCTCCATCTGCGCTTATAACTGAGCCGGACAGAACCACAACCAGATCGCTTTTCCCCATGCTCAGTGAATGGCCAAAGGTTCCGGATGAAGAGCACATCCCGCACGGTGTATCCTTTGCTTTAATTTTTAAATATATTTTATCTGCAAAATCTTTATTTTTAACATACACACCTGCATTCACATCCCTTCTGCTCTTTATGAAAACATCCCCTCCGTTCTCTATTATCAGATTGCTGCAGGAGCTATTCAGCCCGGAAGCGATATAATCACAAACTGCTCCTGCCACCGTTGCCATGGGGCCAACATTAAATATGGATGACTTCCGGCACATTTTTTTTATTACAGACGGATAATGTTCCTTTATTTCTATGGGTGAAAGACTTTTTTTAAATAATGGTTCTTCCTCTATAAAAGACTCAAGCAAATTGTATATTTCCCTGACCAGCTTCCTGAGTTTAGCTCCCACGTCCCTGTCACAGCTAATTAAAAGGTCACTGTATTTATAAACGATCCTCCAGTTATATCTTTCTTTATAGCTTATTCTATTCCTGTAAACACTTTTATCTATATCATTCCTGCCCGAAAAAACTTTTATGATATCTGAATCAGGGTTATTCTCCATAGCTCCCATACCACTCCTCTCTGATAATACTGTAACACAAAAAGACAGTAAAAATTATATTATACACAAAATCATAAATCCATTATAGAAGCGGGTGGTTATTGGAAAAAAATTGATATTAGGGTATTATAATTTACTAAATCAAAATCTGATTTTATTAAATTATGTCTAAAACAATTGAAGAGATAAATGAAAAAATAAAAAAAGGCAAGGCTGTAGTCTTAAATGCTGAAGAGATAATTGATTATGTAGCCGAAAAAGGGGTAAAAAGCGCAGCAAGAGAAGTCGACGTGGTTACTACTGCAACTTTTAGCCCGATGTGCTCATCAGGAGCATTCCTGAATTTTGGCCACGCGGACCCGCCAATAAGAATGACTAAAGTATGGTTAAATGATGTCCCGGCATACACGGGTCTGGCTGCTGTTGACGCATTCATCGGGGCTTCCGAACTTTCAGAATCAGAGGGAATGAAATACGGGGGAGCCCACGTAATCGAAGATTTAATTTCAGGAAAACCGGTAAAACTGAGGGCAATCTCTTATGGGACTGATTGTTATCCGAGAAAAGAAATTGAAACTTACATAACCAAAAACACTATAAATCAGGCTTATTTATTTAACCCCAGAAATGCTTACCAGAATTATTCAGTAGCTACCAATTCATCCAGTAAAACCATATACACCTATATGGGCAAGCTACTTCCCAACTTCGGAAACGCCACTTTCTCTACTGCTGGCCAGCTCAGCCCGCTTTTAAATGACCCCTATTACAGGACCATCGGTATAGGAACCAGGATTTTTCTTGCCGGCGCCAGGGGTTATGTTGCATGGTACGGTACCCAGCACAACCCCGGAGTAGAAAGGCTCGCCAATGGCACGCCGTATGAATCTGCAGGAACCCTCGCAGTTATAGGCAATCTGAAAGAGATGTCGACTGAATACTTACGGGCATGTGTGCTTCGTGGATATGGCGTTTCCATATTTATGGGAATAGGCATTCCAATACCGGTAATTGATGAAGAAATGGTAGAATTTCTTAAGATAAAAAATGAGGATATATATACAGAAATTATTGATTATTCAATACAGAGAAGGAATAAACCTTCTTACGGAAAAGTGAATTATAATCAACTCAGGAGCGGTAAAATAAAAATTAATGGGAAACTGGTCCCAGCGGCTCCTATTTCGAGTTACTTTAAAGCACTGCAGATATCCAATGTTTTAAAAAATGAAATTAAAACAGGTAAGTTTTATTTGACTAATTTTGTTGCTCCCATACCTCTGGATGAAAAATATCGTGACCTTGGCATTCTCAGCAAGGAGGAACTCTAATGGTAAAAAGAAAACTGGTCCTGAGTTTTCCGGAAAAAATTGTAACAAAATCTATCACTTATAAGCTTGTAAAGGAGTTTGACCTGGAGTTTAATATACTGAGAGCTGAAATAACTCCCAACATGGAAGGTAAGATGCTGATTGAATTAAAGGGAGATAAAACCCGGATTGATGAAGCAATCGAATACCTGACCCGCACCGGGGTAACCGTTCAGGAAGCTGCAAAAGATATAATAGTGGACAAAAATCTCTGTGTTAATTGCGGTGTTTGTACTTCTATATGTATTACCCAGGCTCTAACTCTTGACAGTAAAACTCGGGAACTAAAATTTGATAAAGAAAAATGTATTTTGTGCGAATTATGCCTGGATTGTTGCCCTGTTTCCGCTATTAAAGTAAATATATAGCCGTAAAATATATTAATCTCAATTTATCAGCAACAGGACCGGTTATTCTTCATATACCTCAAATTCCTCTTTTGACGCACCGCATTCAGGACAGATCCAGTCATCCGGCAAATCTTCAAAACTTACTCCCGGTTCTATATCAGCTTCAGGGTCGCCTTTTCCGGGATCATAAATATAGCCACAAATTCTGCATAACCACTTTTCCATTTGCAACCTCCATTTTAAATTTATAGTTTAAACTTAACATAGCCCATACCGGCCTTTTTTGTTTATCGCACAGGCTAATTTTCTAATTTTTCAGAAACAATGTATTATAATAATAGTGTAAAAGTTATTTCAACACAAACAGGACATGCAATTTTAAATTAGCAGGATAATATGCAAAAAAAAGTCAGTAAATTTTTAATATTTTTAATATTTATCATCTTTATTTTTTTATTCATAACATCACCCGCTGGTAAAACCCTATCGGGAGACACGGGCAACCCGGAAAACAACATAAATAATAACACCGGCGAAGATTACACCGAAATAAATAATTTTTACACCTGCGAGATTACAGGCATAATAGACCCGCCTGTATCAAATTATGTGTCAAAATGCTTAAAAAAATCTCTTGACTCCGGATATGGGCTCATCATAATAATGGATACCCCCGGCGGTCTTGAAACATCTATGCGGGAGATAATAACTGAAATTCTAAATACAGAAATCCCTGTCATAGTTTTCGTTCACCCCGGAGGCGCAAGAGCTGCTTCCGCCGGTACATTTATTACCCTTGCAGCAGATATCGCGGTCATGGCCCCGCTTACAACTATCGGG
The DNA here is from genome assembly GCA_964595565.1 of uncultured Actinomycetota bacterium. GTDB lineage: Bacteria > Actinomycetota > Humimicrobiia > Humimicrobiales > Humimicrobiaceae > JAQVEM01. The sequence goes on along the minus strand of CAZQQX010000003.1, from coordinate 64,642 downwards.
GCAGCACATCCGGTTAACCTCGGGGGAGACCAGCAAATTTCAGAGGACACGCTTGAGAAGGTCACTAACGATTCTGTTTCTTACATCAAGAACCTTGCAGCATCCAGGGGAAGAAATGCTGAGTGGGCCGAGGAAGCAGTAAGAAATAGTGATTCCGTAACCTCTGCCGAAGCTCTGGAGCTCGGCGTAGTCGACCTTATGGCACTGGATACGGAAGACCTCCTGCAAAAGATAGACGGCAGAGTTATAGACAAATCAGGGGTAACTTTCATCCTTAAAAGTAAAAATATCACCGCTGAAAAAATTGAAATTAATTTCATCACCCGGTTTCTTCATATTATAGTTAATCCAAATATCGCTTATGTACTGTTTATTCTGGGAATCTTTGGAATAATTTATGAATTCTCCAATCCCGGACTGGGCATTTCGGGAGCTCTTGGAGTTTTATTTATAATTCTCGGACTCTATGCATTCAGCATACTCCCCATTAACTACGCGGGTCTTGCCTTAATAATTCTGGCCATAATTTTATTTATTCTTGATGTAGTTTTTGGCCTGGGGGGTATACTGTCTATAGCAGGTGTAGCTTCACTTTTTATCGGGTCTTTCCTGCTAATTAATACCAGCGCTCCCTATCTTAAAATTGCCAGAAGCCTTATAATTAGTGCATCGGTAGTGGTATCCGGATTTATAATTATAGTAATCAGGGCAGTTTACAGGGTCCACCGGTCAAAACCTGTTACCGGCATGGAAGGCATTATTGAAGAAACAGCAGTAGTTATCAGGGAGTTAAATCCTGAAGGTCTGGTCAGAGTATCGGGGGAAATATGGAAGGCGGTATCCGCTGACGGAAAGAAAATTATAAAAGGTAAAAAGGTTAAAATAATTTCTTTAGATAGTTTAACCTTAATGGTAAAATTATTAAATAACATAAATAAAAAAGGAGGTTAAAATGCCAGTAGGAGTGGTGATAGCAGTATTATTTGGTATATTTATTGTATTGATGCTACTGATTTCAGCTGTTAAAATCCTGAGAGAATATGAAAGGGGTGTAATATTCAGGTTTGGAAGATTAAAAGGAGTAAAAGGACCCGGTATATTTATAATAATTCCATTCGTAGATAAAATGATTAAAGTTGACCTCAGAACCGTTACCATGGACGTTCCACCGCAGGATATAATAACCCATGACAACGTCCCGGTAAAGGTTAATGCTGTGATTTATTTCAGAGTCCTGGATCCAGCAAAAAGTGTGGTCAAGATTGAGAGGTATATAGTTGCAACATCACAGATAGCCCAGACCACACTGAGAAGTATACTCGGTCAGGCCGATCTTGATGACCTTCTTGCCAGAAGAGATAAAATTAATCAGGAACTCCAGAAAATAATTGATGAGCAAACGGACCCGTGGGGAGTAAAAGTTTCAACCGTTGAAGTCAAAGATGTTGAATTACCACAATCAATACAGAGAGCATTTGCCAGACAGGCTGAAGCTGAAAGAGAAAGAAGGGCAAAAATAATTAACGCCGAAGGAGAATTCCAGGCTTCCGAAAGATTGTCTGAGGCTGCAAAAGTACTGAGTAGATATCCTGTATCTGTACAGCTGAGGTTTCTTCAGACGTTAAAGGAAATAGCCACAGAACAGAATTCCACTATTGTGTTCCCTATTCCAATTGACCTTGTTGAAACTTTTATAGATAAACTCGGCAAGAGAAATTCAGAAAATAAATAAAAATAAGAGGTTGTATTTGGCTTTAAGCGAAAATAAAATCATAAATAACCTTTTTATTCAAAAAATTTCTGGCCTGAAGATAAATTTAAGAACACTGGAGGAAAAAGACCTGCAAAAATCACTTATATGGTTAAAGGACCCTTCCGTGAATATGTATCTCAGCCATAATTTCCGTGATTATACTGAGGAGCAGGAGATTAAATGGTTTAATTTTATCCAGACCTCCAATAATGATATAGTTTTCGCTATTGAAGATAAAACTACAAATCAATATATAGGTAACTGTGCACTTCATAAAATTGACTGGGATGAAAAAAGTTGTGAACTCGGTATTTTCATTGGCGAGAATGATTTCTGGAACAGAGGTTATGGCTCTGAAGCGGTAAGATGCACCATAAAATTTGCATTCCAGAAACTTAGCCTCAAAAGTATCAGGCTGGATGTTTATAAATATAACCGCCGCGCGATAAAGGTGTATAAAAAATGTGGTTTCAGGTTAGTTAAAATTGAAAGGAAAAATCATTTTTACAACGGAAAGTACTGGGATACTTTAATAATGGAAATACAAAGAAGAACCATTTAAATTTTTTTTTAAATTTAACCTTCATATATAATTATAATCAAAACCTTCAATAAATTACATACATTGTCCATACTTAAAACATAAATAAATTATATATACTGGGTAGGAATATTAATTTTTTTATTTTTTATAATTCATTTTTGTGCTAATATTTTAACATTCATTACCAAAAGATATAATCATGTATACTTATAGAAGAAAGCACAAACCTGATGCCGGTTCAATTTTTTTTATAATTTTATTTATCCTGGCTGCGCTTGGCCTGTACTATCTCGCATATATTGATAGGGGTAAATTCTGGGATATCTTCCCCCTTGTCTGCATACCGGTAATTATAATAAGCATCATATTGATAATAATTAATTTTATCAGGTTAACAAAATGCAGGATGTTCTTTATTTTATTCTTCTTGCTCTCTGTCACAGGCCTGATACTATCAAATTTTTTTGGTCCGAACGCCCTTAACTATAAAGCAGGAATAAATTATGAAAATAAAAATTATGAACAGTCGATATCTTACTACAGAATACTTCTGGACAAATATCCTAATAGCTGGCACGCTGATGAAGCACTTAAAAATATACCTTATGCCTACCTTTTGAATAATGACTATTCGGAGGCAATAGACTACTTCAACAGGGCAATAAACAAAGAAATATTAGATAACGATAAACTTGAAATAAAAAACGCTATTGAAGAATGCTACACAAAATTAGCCCTGGAGTATTCCAATGACGGGAAATATGAGCTTTCTGCCGAAAATTATCTTAATGCAGTAATAACACTCGAGGAAATAAAGAATAATTTCCCCGATACAAATGAAGCCTTCATTTCCATATATAAAATCCCTGAATATCTCTATAAAGCTGCTCTTAACTTTAATAAAGTTAAAAAATGTGATAAATCTATAGAATGCCTGGAAAAAATTACTACTGATTACAGAGAAAGCGAGTACTTTTATGACGCCAGTATCCTCCTGTCAAAGATTTATATCAATAAGGCAACTGAACTTGCGAAGGATAATAGTTATCAGGAAAGCATTGAAGAGTTTTTGAAAATCCTGGACCTTGAGGCTCTTGATTATGACTATAATAGCATTAATGATTACTATAAAAATTCTGTATTTTCTAATATCCCCCCTGATTTAATAAAAAATACAGCACAGGAAAAATATGATTCAGGAAACTACAGGAAAACAATATTTCTATGCGAATTAATTATCGATTATGCCCCGGAGATGAAAGAAGATACTGATTATTTTTTAATTAACTCAAAACTTAAACTTATTTCCTCCTCAGAACATAAGCCATTGGAACAAACCGCTCCCGAACGGAAATTCTGGGGCCCCGGAAGGAGTATCCTTATAATAGAAAATAACACTGAATTTGACCTGTCAGTATATCTTAAAGGCCACGAATATAAAATAATAAGGATAACAAAAAACTCTGCTGCAGAGATAGAAATCACAGCAGGAGATTATGAATCCGCTGTAGAATTAAACGATACGGATATTTTACCTTATTACGGCAAAGTAACCTATGAAGAAGGACAAAAATATAGAGAAGAATACACCATAAATATAAACGAAGATTCAGCTGATTTTTCTTAAGTTACTGTCAATTAATTCTCTAAAATTTTTTCCCAGATTGCTTTTGACACTATCAAAATCTTTTCTTCTGTCTACGCCGCAGTTTGTTTCCATTTCTACCAGAAGTTTGTCTAATTTCACGGATGCCTGCTCAATCTGCTCTTCAGTTTTTCCTTCATCGGAACACTCCAAATCTTTTGCAATCCCGTCTGCAGTCTTATTAAAATTATCAAAAGCATCTTTAAGCACCCCGGTAAATCTTGCTTTTTGCCAGAACCATCTCCCGCTGTTCTTCGCATTGTATAAGTTAAAAAGCCCAAACAGATAATCTAAATCAATTTCCTTTAATTCACATATTCTTTTAAGGATATACAATCTTCTGGTCATATAAGGTAGCTTATTTAGCTTCTTGAAATCTATCATATTTTTGTTATCACCCTGTTTAATTTAACATTTTAATAATATTTTGGACAGTAGAAAGTTTTATATTTACATTCCATCATCTACCATTAAGAATCTCAGCAATCTTTCTTTCCCTTTCTTTATGCCAATCCTGCCTGTCTTAATTATTCTATGATTATTGTCTCTTTTTTTAAAATTAAATATATAAAATCCCCTTTCTCCCTTTACAATATCTGCACCATTATCCTTTATGTCTATTCCCAGTGCCATTGTTAACCTTCCCGGACCATTTGTAAGATTAATATCGGTTCTTCTTCTACTTTTCATAACATCAATCCCCCATACAGGTGCCAGCGCCCTTAATAAAACAGCACCCGGTTCACCTTCTCTTTCAGTGACAATATTTAAGAGATAATACATTCCATAACATAAATAGACATAAGCCAGACCGGGTTTGCCAAACATAATCTCACTCCGGGGCGTCTTACCCGGATAAGCGTGGCTCGCAGGGTCATCCCCGCCATAATAAGCTTCTGTTTCCACAATTATTCCCCCCGCCATACCTGTGCCATCATATTTTACCAGAGCCTTGCCCAGCAAATCCTCCGCTACTTCTGAAGTATCCCTGTTGTAAAAATTTCTATCCAGTAGATTTCTCATAAAAAATCCCCGTATAATTTTACCATTGATTTTATCAACGGTCTCATAATTTAACAAAAATATCCTTAAGTTATTCTGTTTTCCTTATATAAACCGGCCAATTCCCCTGAACCAACAAAAATATTAATTACTTTTATTCACCCGCATAAATAAATTATGTTATTGAAATAGAAAAAAAAATTTTGTATATTACACTAAAACATTGTAAAGAAAAAGAAGAAAGGAAAACAATGGAAGTAAAAATTGATAAGGATTTGTGTACAGGATGCGGACTATGTGAGGAAACATGCCCGGACATCTTTAAATTAAATGAAGATGAAGATATTGCAGAAATAATAAAAACTGATTATGACGAGAACGACGAAGAATGCATTGAAGAAGCTATTGAGGGTTGCCCAACCGAAGCTATATCAACAGAATAATTTCATTCTAGAATAATATAATAAAAATAGTCCTGTCAGAAAAAGAGAGGGCTATTTTTATTTTTTATTTTTTTAAGACATCGCTTAAAATTTATCCTTTTAAATTCCGTTATTTTTTACTAAGGCTTCCTGTTAAAAAGGCCCTGATTCCGGGAATAGTTACACTGTTAACATTCCGGATGTTTTATCTTTGATTTTTTTTATAAATTCTGATGGATTTCTAGAATCATTAAATGCCCTGCCAACAACAAGGATATTAGCTCCCGCCTCTGCCACAATTGGTGCAGTATCCAGATTAATCCCTCCATCAACTTCAATATCTATTCTTTTCTTTAAATCCGGAGAATATTTCCTGAAGTCTTCAATCATTCCTTTTAATCTTTTAATCTTATAAACCATATTGTATATAAACTTCTGGCCGCCAAATCCGGGGTTAACTGTCATAACCAATATCATGTCCACCAGGCCAAGAACATTTTCAACATAACACAGGGGTGTTGATGGATTCAGGGTCACTGCTGCCTTCTTACCTGCCTCCTTAATATAATTCAGAGTACGGTCAAGATGGGGGCATTCTTCAACATGAACATTTATAAGGTCTGCCCCGCTTTCGATAAAGCTATCAAGCAATCTGTCGGGGTTTTTAATCATAAGATGTACATCCATAAAAAGCTCTGTTTCATTCCTCAAACATTTGATAACAGGAGGGCCAATAGTTAAATTGGGGACAAAATTACCATCCATAACATCAATATGAACCATATCGGCGCCGGCTTTCTCTATCCGTTTAATTTCCCTGCCCAGATTTGCAAAGTCACCATTTAAAATAGAAACCGAAATTTTCACTGAGCCTTTTTTACCATTCATAATTTTTTACCCTCCTTTATATGAATTATAGCATAAAATTTAAGTTTATTTAGGAAGCTTAAAAATTTTTAATAATCTCTATTTTATTTATATTCACTACTTATTCAGAAAAGACCTTGCATTTTAATCTAATTTTAGTATATTCTTAACATAAATTTCTTTGTTTTATTGAAATTTTTTTAAATATTAGTAATTTTCGAGGAAGGGCGAAATTCCTTACCGGTGGTTAAAGTCCACAACCCTGCCTGACCGGCAGGTTGACCCGGTGAAATCCCGGGACCGACAGTTATAGTCTGGAAGGGAGAAAATTTCTGACTTTAACAGCGTAAAGCCATGGATTTTCTCCATGGCTTTTTTTAGTAATTTTGTTCTTTAGTTAAAAAAAATTTTATTAATATGGACCACTTTAGCGAAGAAGAGATAAAATATATGGAGCAGGCTATAAAACTTGCTGAAAAAGGAAGGGGCAAAACCAGCCCCAACCCCATGGTCGGCGCAATTATAGTAAAAGATGGGGTGGTTATATCCTCGGGGTATCATCACATGGCCGGGCTTCCCCACGCCGAAATAGAGGCCATAGATAATTCAACACAATCTCTGGCCGGCTCGACCATGTATGTAACGCTTGAGCCATGTACATTCCATGGTAAAACACCTCCCTGTACGAAAGAGATTGTAAAGCATAAATTCAGAGAAATTGTCATAGGGTGTATTGACCCGAACCCGCTGGTCAATGGGAAAGGAGTGGAATTTTTAAAAAAATCCGGATTAAAAGTAAGAACCGGCCTTCTAAAAGACCGGATTGAACTCCAGAATGAAGTCTTCTTTAAGCATATTAGAACCGGGATTCCCTTTGTCTGCAGTAAAATAGCTTCCAGTGTTGATGGTAAATTGGCCACCAGATCTTCTGATTCAAAGTGGATAACATCAGGGCAGTCAAGAAAAAAAGTTCAGAGACTTAGAAGTGAATATGACTGTATTCTGACGGGCATAAATACCGTTTTAAGTGATAATCCGTACCTTTTCCCGAGGAAAAATCTTAACGGCCTGCCGGAAGAAGCAAATATGGCCACCGGTGAAAGATTTTACAGGGCCATACTGGATAGCAATCTCCAGATTTCTCTAAATTCTAACATTGTAAAGTCTTCCAGTTACATTAAAACCATTATTTTCATAGCAAAAAACAAAAAACACGATTTTCTAAACAAAGTTAAAAAACTGCATGAACATAATATTGATGTACTACCGGTGGATAGTAAATCAACAGAGGAAAAGGGGCTTGACTTACTTAAAGTTCTCAAGATTCTTTACAGAGAATACAAAATAACATCTATTCTTCTGGAATGCGGACCAACTCTGTCCACATCTTTCATAAAAAGAAATTTAATCGATAAATTTATTTTTTTTATTGCACCATTAATTATAGGCGGAGATGGTAGTTACAATATGTTCAAGGACCTGGGAGTAAAAAAAATAAAAGAATGTAAAAACTTAATATTCAAAGATATTAAAAGGGCCGGTAGCGACATTGCTATAACCGCCTACCCTTTGAAATAATAAAATTTGGCAGGGATTTTAAATGTTTACGGGAATAATAAAAGAAACCGGTAAAATCATAAAAATTAAGGATAGGGCCACCGACCGGGAAATAAAGATAGGCTGCAGTAAAATTTTAAAAAACTTAAAGAAAAGTGACTCTGTATCTGTAAACGGCGTCTGCCTTACGGTTACAGAAGTTAACGGCGGGGGATTTTACTGTGATATTTCCTTTAACACCCTAAAAAACACTTCTCTGCAATACATCAAAGACGGTGAAGCAGTTAACCTGGAAGACTCGCTCACTGTTACCGATAAGCTTGGTGGGCATTTTGTAAATGGACACGTGGACTGCACGGCAAAAATTATTGATATTTCAAAAAAAGGAGACTCTTATATACTCAGAGTTGAGCTACCTCTTAATATTCGTGATTTTATAGTACTTAAAGGAGCTGTTGCAATCGACGGGATAAGCCTTACTATATCAGAAGTCACAGATACCAGCTTTAGTGTGGTTGTTATTCCATACACCTTCAAAAATACAAACTTAAATGGAAAACACCCGGGGGATATAGTTAATATTGAGGTAGATATGTTAGCACGTTATGTGATAAATTTTCTTAAGTCCGGGGGACCAGAAAATATAAATTCTTATAACATAAAGGACAAATTACTAAAGGAGAAGCTGAAAGAATATGGATTCATCAAATAAAACCAGGCATTTCTATCCTGTAGAGGACATAACCAGTGATGTAAAAAAAGGTAAAATAATAATTATCGTTGACGATAAATCGCCCAATAATGAAGGGTTTTTTTTTCAGGCCGCTGAAAAAGTAACCCTGACTTCTCTAAATTTTCTACTGAGCGGTGCAGGGGGGTCGGTCTTCCTTGCCTGTGAGCAGGAAAGATTAAAACAACTAGAGATACCGGTTATAAGCTATGAAAATAAATTCTCTCCCGGCGAAGTCAGGTCTCTGGCAGTGTCAATAAACGCAAAATCAATAAATGGCAGAGAAATCTCCGCCAGCGATATGGTAAAAACTATAAAAACTTTCATAAACCCCGGCACCACATCGGAAGACATAACCATGCCCGGGTATATATTTCCCATATACTCGCATAGCGGTGGTATTCTCACCAGAGCGGGGCATACAGAAGCAGCAGTAGACCTGGCAAAAATAGCCGGATTGTACCCTGCCGGAATTATATGTGAGGTCATTAAAGAAGATGGTAGCGTAGCGCATCTTGCAGACCTGTTGGAAATATCCAGAAAGTCCGGACTAAAAATAACGACTATAGAAGAGCTTATTAGATACAGAAAAAGAAAGGAAAAATTAATTGAAAAAGTCGCTGAAGTTAACCTGCCCATTAAATGGGGTAATTTTCAAGCTATAACTTACCGGTCTATTATAAACTCCGAATTTCATATTGCATTTATTAAAGGAGAGGTCAGGGGTAAGAAAAATGTTCTTGTAAGGGTTCATTCACAGTGCCTTACGGGTGATACCTTCGGCTCTACAAGGTGTGATTGCGGGGAACAACTTGATAAAGCCTTTAAAAAAATAAACGAAAAAGGGTCGGGGGTGCTGCTTTACATGTCCCAGGAGGGCAGAGGAATAGGCTTCTGCAACAAAATGAAAGCTTATGAACTCCAGGAAAAAGGGCTTGATACAGTTGAGGCAAATTTATATCTCGGTTTTGACGCCGACCTTCGGGATTATGGTATAGGGGCACAGATTCTCTCCGACCTTGGATTATCAACCATACACCTCATGACCAATAATCCAAGAAAAATCGTCGGTCTTGAAGGATACGGGCTCAGGATAACCAGAAGGGTTCCCCTTACCGTACACCCAAATAAAAATAATAAAAAATACTTATCTACTAAAAAAACCAAATTAAATCATATGTTATGACCATAAAATAGAAAGGAACAAAAATGAAAAAGTATGAGGGAAAACTTGATGCAAAAGAACTCAGATTTGGAATTGTGGTAAGCAGATATAATGATTTCCTGACTTCAAAACTTCTCGACGGCGCGCTTGATTGCCTGCACAGGCATCAATGTGATGATGAAAATATTGAAGTCGCATGGGTCCCGGGGTCATTTGAGATACCGGGCGCTGCCAAAATTATGGCCGAATCAAAAAAATATGATGCCATTATATGTCTTGGCGCAGTAATTAAGGGAGATACATCACATAATCATTATATCGCCAGTGAGTCTATTAAGGGAGCCGCCAAAATTTCCCTGGATCTCAATATTCCGGTTTCATTCGGAGTAATAACCCCTGACAGCCTCGAGCAGGCAATTGAAAGAGCCGGGACAAGAAAGGGAAATAAGGGCTGGGACGCAGCTTTAGGTGCAATTGAAATGGCAAATTTATTCAAACAGATAAAGACCTTAAAATAGAAAGTGGACAAATTGTATTTACTCAATCCCTTTTATAATGTATACTTCTGAACATAAATAATTTAAAAATTTAATAGTTTATTCTCTTTCAGTAAAATACTTTGATGTGATATGCCAATAAGTGCTAAAGAGAGCCTGAATAATTTAAACAAAGAAGTAATCAGCTGTAAAAAATGCCCTGACCTTGCAAAATGGAGAAAACACCCTCCTGTTCCCGGGACAGGAGCATCCAAAGCAAAAATAATAATAGTCTGTAATTACCCGATAATAAGCGAATCAGGGAATAAAAGTTCTTCTAATAGCAATACAGGCCAGTACAAATTTATTAGAAAAATTTTAAATAAAACAGCCCTGTCCCTTACCAGGGATACTTATATTACCAACCTCGTCAAATGTACACCGGTTAAGCCTTTAAAAGATGCCAGTGGCACCGGGGTAAAATATATAAAGCCATCAAAAAAACATATAGATAATTGTATCTCGTTTTTAAACCGGGAAATTTCTATAATTACTCCTCATATAATAGTGGCCCTTGGCATTGATGTTTCCAATGTCATCCTTCAGAAATTTTTTTCCTTAGAGAAAAAATACAGGAACATGAAAAAAATACATATGAGGTTATTTGAGAATCCATCTTTTAAACTGGTCCCCTTTTATGACACAAAGGAAGTTCTGGTAAATGGCACCATAAAAGAAGAAGAATATGTAAAGGACTTTGAATCCCTTGCCAGATTTTTAAAAACAGTCTGAAAACATTAATCTTCAACCAGGTATACTTTTATTTTCCTCCTGCCCCAGCCATAACATTCTTCAAATGATTCAAAACAGAGGTCAACCCTGTTTCCCTTTATCCACCCCCCGGTATCTGCCGCCAGGGCCTCCCCGTAACCGGGTACGTATAGTTTTGTTCCGAGGGGCACAACCCGCGGGTCAACAGCCACTATTCCCTTTCTGGCCCGCAGCCCTATTGCAGTTATTCCATTACCATTTATATCGTTCCCCCCTCTTCCAAAAGCATAATAGGCTGTGGCCACCATATCCCACTCGCCAACCAGAGTAAGGCCGGGTGGTTGAACCTTTGCTATTCTTTTTTTTATCTCGGCTAAAAGATTCTGTACTTCCTGTTTTTCCCCTTTTACCTTTTCCAGTAACATCTTATTTTCTTCTATGCTTTTCAGTAACATTTTCTCTTCCTCTACAATTATATTTCGCATGTTCTCAATTTCCTTCTTTTTTTCTTCAGATTTTCTGGCAATTCTCTCATATTCTTCCTTCTCAAAACGCAATGCCTCTATGTTGTCCGCCAATCTTTCCATTATATTCTTAAAAAGGTAGATGTTGTTTATGACTTCATTTAAGTCCCCTGCGCTGGTTACAAGTTTGGAAATATCGTCATTGGCATATTTATAGGAAAAAACTATTTCTTCTTTTAAGGCTTCCCTCTTATTCTCAATACTTTCCATCAACTCCTTCCTGGTCCGGTTGAGTTCCTCCAGCTGGTTCTCCATTTTTACCAGTTCATCGTTAAGTGAATTAATCTTATTTCTTTTATTTTCAACTTCAGCTTCTGATGCAATTATTTCCTCTATTAAGCCCTCCTCTTCCTGACCCAGCTTCGCAACAGCGTTTCCCAGCTCCTTTAATGTAATTGCGTATATATTTTGAGGGAAAACAAATAATACAGATGAAACAATTAAAAAACCCATGATCGGGGCTATAAAAATTTTTATAAAACCTTTTCCGGTCATTTTTATCTTATCCCATTTTTTTAACAAATTTTGCCTTACGTATCCGGCGACTTCTCTATCTGCTCCTTATGACCTGCCTCTCGTGCAACACGTAATAATAACTGAGGGGCTTTACTTTTCTTTTCAGGTATTTTAATACATTAATTTATAATTTTATATACTTTATTAATTTAATATATCTTTAAACAATATTAATAAATTTAAAATTAACAGTTTCATTTGCTTTTTTTTAACTAATTAGCTGTCCGGAAATCTATAGTGTCCGGTTATTATTTTTTCACCTAAAATATCTTCCTCGGCTGTATAGCCCGGGTCAATATAGTTATATATAACTTTAGGAATTCCTTCCCTGGTTGTGCTGTCTGAAATAATTCCGGCATTGTCAGTGAATCCGTCCCCATCCATATCCAGAAAAATCACGTCTCCGGGGAGCCACTGATTCAGGTTATCAACTTCAGAAGGGTCAAATAAAATATCAAGAGGCTTCGCGTTCCTGCTAAAAAAAATCTCCAGGTTCTGAATCCTACGGTAATCAATATTCGGGTCACATACAGACTGCCCCCATATTTCTTTCAATGGATAAAAGTCAAAGTTCTCCTCTATATCCTCATAAACAAGTTTCCTTAAATCAAAACCCGCTTCCATAAAAGCCCTGGCTATAATATCTCCAGCTATTGCCAGATTTTCCGGCGGGTCCCCATTTTCATAATAGTTTGGCTCGTTCTCCTCCAGATAGATATTTCTGGCGGGCGTCTCAAGCTGTTTTTTCGCGCCGAGCAAAATATCCTTCTGGTCATTTATGCTGTCACTATCCTCATCTCCGGATATACCCGTATTATCCATATCTATTAATCTAAATCTTGGTAGTTCTTCCACAAGTGCGGTGGGTGGTCTGTATTCCTCTTTAAAAGAAAAATTTTTTATGCTTATAATAATAGCAATTACTATTATAAGAAATAATATTATAATTAGAAAATGCCCTATACTGAATCTTTTTTTGTTTTCTTCAAGCTCTTCCAAGGTTCCAAAGAAGTAAAAGAATAAAAAATCTTAAAAATTAAATCCTGTTATCTTAAAATCAAGAAACACAATATCAATATCCAGTATTACCAGCAGTATTGTTACAATGCCCAGTAAAGTAATAACTGAAAAAAAAGTGATATATGCATACAGAGACCCTGTAAACAAAACTTTCCCTGCTTCCCCTCCTGAGGGCCTGTTAAAGATTTTCCCCAGAATCCTAAAAATATTTACCGAAAAAAATATAAAACCCGTCACCATAGCCACCAGCACCATGCTACTGGCCGCACCCATTTTTAGAAAATCCACCCTGTCAAGATATGCTCTAACCGGTTCTATATAATAAAGGAATCCAAACCAGGATAAAAATATCACTATAATATTTATACCTGCATATATATTAATTCTCCCCAGGCCAATTACATTATTTATATTGTCTGCCCCGGTATTCTTTTCAATATTATTAAATATGCTGCACAGAGGCATAAAGCTGAATAATATTATAAAAATATTTACAAGATTGAATAAATCCATAGAACCTCTGTCTATAATTCCTGTTGAATACATTGAAATATTAAGCAAAAAAATACTCATAAAAAATAAAAACAAAAACGACATTATTCTTCTTACGCTCCCGGTCTTAACCGCTCCTATATTGGCTGCCAGCATACAGAAATAGGTGATGATTATTAAAAGCACAGGCAGAAATGTATTATTTCTTTCTATAAAAAAAAGAAATAAGCTCCCCGTGTTAATCAGGGTAAAAACTCCAACCGGAAAATAAAAAAACCATATTACACTGGCAGTGGAGAAGCTGCCCTTCTTTATCATCCGCATGTATGGACCCTGGAAAGGAAATAAGAAAAAATACAGATAAAGAGCAATTCCAAAAATAATCAGGGTTAAAATAACCAGAGCGTCAGACATATATTCAGACTGTAAAATTTGATTAAAATCTTTAAAATCAGTAACACCATACAGCAGCGAGAACCCGAAGAAAAATAAAATAATTGCCAGCACCGGCCTTAAAAAAAATTCAAATACATGCAGACTGATTTTATCAACCCCGGAGTTAGTAGCGGATATCAATTGGAATATGCTTAATATAAATACAGAAATGCTTACAAACATAAGAATAAAGTTTTTACTCAAAATTACAAAAGCTCCACAGATTACAGAAAATAAAAAAATAATGAGTATTTTACTGAAGTTTTCGTCATCAACATGGTAAGCAGAGATAAAATATAGCACACTTATGGCACTAAATATTATAATTCCGATCTCTATCATCTGTATATTCTCAAAAAAAATCAGGAAACTGGAAAAACTGCCCATAGAAAGATAGCTATAAATATTGAGATAAAAAGCAATTATCAAAGAAATCGAAACCAGGACTATGAGAAACTTTTTTACTGCTTTACTTTTAGAAAGCGCAAAAAAAGATGAAATAAGAACAGCGGCAGACAAAATAATTATACTCTGAAAAGGATTTACCCTTTCACTGAGATGAAATAGAAAATTCATATTTTATATATTATCCTCTCCCCACCAGTCGCTTTTTTTAATTTTAAAAAACTTAAAATTATTATAAAGTGTCTCTCTGCTCAGTTCATCTTTATTTAAATAAAGGTAATAAACAAGACAGAACATAACAAAGTATATTATCGTGACACCGAGAATAATAAATATTTTATCCCATAAAGAACGCTGGTATAAAAATTGTGAAAAAACTAAAAAATTCATTACTCCGGATATTATTATCAGCTGCATTGATACAAAGATAGACACAATATCTTTACTGTACAGGATACCAAATATACCTATCAGTAAAAGCAAAAGATTAGCATATATTATTAACTGAAAACTCATTTTTTCCTCACCACGATTGCCATAGCCCATAGAAAGGACAGAAACAACGATACGGTTATAATTATTAAGAGTAAACTATACTCCGTAAATAGTTGGCCGCTTATATCGCCCCAGCCAACTATAGGTACGGCGCCGCTTTCTTCTGCCATCTTAACTCCTTTTAAAAACCTATCTGTGTACCTGTATACAGGGTAACCGGCAGCCGCGCAGAAAAAAATTGATATTATTATATTTAATATTTTATTTTTAATTAAACCTCCCGGGCTATCTGTAATTTCGGGATATTCCGGACTCCCAAAAACTTCTATCTGCAGAACAAATAAATACAACAACAGGAAAAAGAATGCAGCTATTATACCAATTAGAAAAAATAAAACTCCGGAATAGTAAACAAAACTTAAAACCCCGGCAAAAAAAAGGACCAAAAATAAAAATAACAGCTTTCTTTTCTTATCAATTACAAGAATTGAACATAAACCGGATATCAGTAATCCCAGAATACTGATATAGTTCATTACTGCTATTGTCAATTGGCTTGCGTATGACATTTTTAATTACCAGAAATCTCTTATCTTTCCCGATGGTTTTATTAAATCGCTCTTTCCTAAAATTAAGTTTTCCTTTTTTGGCCCTGCCAGCTGATATTGATAAGACATAGTGATAGCATTCATTTCACAGAATTCAACACAATTTCCACAAAAAATACATTTACTTAAATCAAGGGAAAAATCATCAAGAACTTCTTTACTGTTTTCTTCAACTTTCTTTTTTACTTCTATACAGTTCTGTGGACAGATTATACTGCACAACCCGCACCCACTGCAAATAACCTCCATAGTATCGGGATCCAGTTTAAGATGAAGCACCCCTCTGCTACTCTCCGGGATTATTATTCTTTCCTTGGGGTAAACAACTGTTCTGGGTTTCCTGAACAAATTCCCTAAAACAATAAAAAAGTTTTTTATAAATCTCAGCATCTTAAAAACAATTAGAATAATACTAAATTATATACATCCCTCGCTACAAAAAATCCAAGAGTAATTAAAAAATTAACCACAGAAGCCGGAATCAGAAACTTCCAGTTAATCCTCACCATAAGTTTATAATTATCTATTCTTCCGGTTATCTTATCCATAAATAATAAAATAACAAAAATTAAATAAAATTTAAAAGCAACCATTATTTCCCCTCTTATAATATAGAAATTCTGCCAGCCGCCCAGATATAACACATTTAAAATTATAATTAAGAAAAAAATAATCATATAAATAGAAAGCCTCTCAATTATTTTCTCCAGCCCCTTCCCTTCTTTACCACCATAGACTCCTGTTGATACATAACTCTTTTTGATTATACCCAGAAGCTTTAACTGGAAAAACATTGAAATAAAAAAGATTATAAATCCCAGAGGCTGCAGCACTACATTCCAGTAATTATGCTGGTAATTAACGATCTCTTTCAGGCTTAATGTTTTATTTAATAAAATTATGCTTAAAATACTCAGTAAAACAGGGGCAATAAAAGAAAACACCATTAACAGCTTCTTACAATTTTCACTAAACACTCCGGTATAATTAGACCGGCTTGAATTAAGGACCAGCATTATTAGAAGAGTAATATAAAAAACCACAGCGATAAAAAGGCTGTATTCTTCGTCAATTAAAACCAAACCGGCAGTTATGGGAACTACGCTCCACATTAAAAAAGAAAATATAAAAATATAGAATGTCCATATATTTATTTTGTTTCCGGAGGATAAATCTTTTATGAACCTAACTACGGGGAACCCGCTGCTTGCCAGTCTGGTTATCCTGTAACCCCTTCTCAATTCCATACGGGCTGTAATTTTATTGCCTGCATAATCACATATATACAAATTTACCGCCAGCAGCAGGAGTATGTAGAATATTTTTTTCAATATAAGTAGCATTATCTTCCTCTTTTTATGTACCCATTATCTCCCCGGGGCTAATATCCATGCTCATCAAAATCAAATCAATATCTTCTATTTTACTGCCCCTTAGTACCCGCTCGCCCAGAATAAGGCTATTAAGCGACGGGCCCATTATTATAAGAGACTTTATATTCCTCTTCTCAACCTCCATATAAATTTTGAACAGGCCATGCGGGCACTCGACACCATACGAAATACTCCCCGGCTGAAACTCCAGATTTGAGAGATTTATTTTCTTTATATAATCTCCACGGGGAAATTTTTTCATGATCTGATTTAACAGCCTTAATGATTGATACGTTTCAGCAAATCTTACTAAAACTCTGTCAAGGCAATCCCCCGTTCTTCCCGCAGGTATGGTGAATGATAAATCTCTGTAAGAGACATAGTTTTCATCCTTTCGTGAATCAAACCTGATACCCGAAGCTCTTAGATTTGGCCCGGTTAACCCGTACTCCAGAGCATCTTCTTTAATAATAACACCAACGTCCTTCAATCGTTCAATTATCATTAAATCATTGACCATCATTTTTTCAATTTTTTTTATATTTTCATATAAAACCGGGAGGCTCCTTCTTACCTCAAGTAAAACCTCTTCGTTTATATCCTGTCTTACCCCTCCTATTCTTATAAAATTTGGTGCGACCCTCGAGCCGGTAACCGTTTCAATAAGCCTTAAAACCCTTTCTCTTTCCAGAAGGGATAGATTATAGGCAATATCGTACTGTAAAATATTGCAGATGTTTGAGACAAGATAAATATGATTGGATATCCTGTATAGCTCGCCAATTAGTATCCTGATATACCGGGTTCTTTCCGTCACTTTCAACTGTAATAGTTCTTCAAAAGCACTGCAAAGGCATATTTCGGGGAATATTCCTGCCTTCCAGTCAAATCTGCTTATATAGGCTATAAGATTAAAAATTTCCATATTTTTATAATACTGGCTGCCCAGAACCCCGCTTATATCTATATTTATATAAGCTTCTCTTACTACATCATCTTCGGCATAAATATCCACATCAAAGCAATCCAGTCCATCCAGTATCCCCGGAGGAATTTTAATATCAACAGGAACTGATTTGTCTCTACGCTGATAAAACCCGGCTGCCCTATAAAACCCCTTCAAAATATCTATGATCTGGTAATAATTTCTTTCCGGCTCTTCAGGCAGCATTTCTATTCTCAGCAATACAGAAAAACCCCCGGCCGTTGATTTTAAATTTATAAATAGAAAATTTTTACCGTTACTCTTATAAGTATTTATATTCTGAAAACTATTTATATTTAACTGGGGATTTTCTTTTAATTCCTTTAGCACTTCATAAATATTTTCCTGCGGAACTTCAATCAAAAGATCCAATCCTGATTTACAAATACTATTTATCCTATCCTTCAGGATAAACTCTATATTTCTACCGGCTTCTTCCATAAATACAGATTTTGTGGAAGGATAGATTTTATTGTATATATCATCAAACATTTATTTAGATTTATTAAAGTTTTTTATTTATCACCATAACCACATATTCAAACTTTATCTAACAACTTTAAGACCGCATACATGAACGCCTCCGGCCTGGGAGGGCATCCAGGGACATACATATCTATTTTAACTTTGCTCCTGAATAGTTTTAATAATTCACTTTCCTTATTAAATATATTTCCATCCAGCACACAGCTTCCAACAGCGATTACTCCTCCGGGTCTGCCCATTCTTTCATAAATATCTAAAACTCTTATTAACCCTTTTTTATTATAAAAACCCTGAACAACCAGTAAATTTGCTTCCTCTGCAGTACTTACAAAATTGACCCCGAACCTCTGGATATCATATAAAGCTCCCTGGGTAGCAAATATTTCCTGTTTGCAGCAGCCAGAACCGGTAACCAGTATATTAAAATTGCTCTTAACAGCTGAAGGCATTCACACAATCTCCTAACTTATAATTTTTGATTTTATCAGGTATATAACCATTAATATAAGATAAAATAACACACCTATGATCAAATACAGGTTTAAATTTATGGATGGGTTCATAGTGTAATTAAAAACAGCAAATATAAGAAATATAAAAGAGATTATAATTATAAATACTGTTACAAGTATAAAAGCATTCTTTCTGAGATAGGGGTCTTTTCTATAGTTTTTTATTATGGGAGAACCATCTGACCCGGGGCCACTTCCTGCTTCTGTATCTTCTATATCCTCTTTTTTTAGATTTCTGCCTGTTAAAAAATATGACCATAAAATAAGAAGGGTGAATATAAATGCTAAAACAATAATAAACACTGTAAAGGTTATTATATTATTAACATATGCGGCGATTGACTCTCCTGACATTATGGTTCCTTATTGTATTAATTTTTATATTTTTGAGTTTAAACTTTATCACAATTGAAATGCTACTTCAATCAATAAGACGGGCTTAAAAAAATTATTTTCTACTATAGAGTAATTTAAAATCTAATTTACCCCATCACCACTTCTACCGGATGGTTTTTTCCATCCCTAAAGACAGGAACCACATTGCCTTTTATCTTTTTTCCATCTACCCTTAACCCGAATACCCCGCGGTTAATATGTTCCGGGTTGGTAACCTCTATATCGTAGACCGAACCTCTGTATTTGCGCCTGACCTTAAAGCTGCTCCATCCCGCAGGAATACACGGGTCTATCTTCAGGCCTGTATAAACCGGCCTTATTCCAAGTATGAACTTTATACCGGCCTGATACATCCATGAAGCCGCCCCGGTCAGAGCTGTTCCGTGCGAGTCCAAATTGCGGGTGTACATCGCTTAATATATTCTGAGCATAAACATACGGTTCGCATTCATACTCATCTATAATATCGTTCTTTGCAGCCGGGTTAATCTGCTTATAATACTCATAAGCCCTGTCGCCATTTCCCATTATAGCCCCGGCAATCACTACCCAGGGATTTGTATGTAGAAATCTCTTTCTGTCTGATTCAAAAGAAGAAACCGGGTGGTTTGATGTCAAAAAATTAACTCTGGTTTCTCTGTGCATAAAAGCATACTGGGTGAGCGTCAGCGAACCATCTTTTCCCCTTACGCACCGGGATTGCATTGTCTGGGGCACCCAATCAGCATTATTAAACTGTTTTACTGCATCAAAGTGGGTATACTCAACCACACTTATGGCATCAATTTCCAGTCTTCCCCCTGTTTTATTAGTTATTTTCACTTCCCGGATTTCACTCTCATCATCTATGGGAACAAATATTGTACAATAAGTCCGTATCCCATAAAATTCTGATATTATACGTGAATAACCCGGACCAACATGGCATTCAAACATATCATATGGGTCCAGAGTAGGGATATAAAAAGGCGAGAACACCTTATACCTCCCATTCTGTCTGAATCTTAGATATAAAGTTTCTCCCTTAAACTCTGATGATGGCAGCTGCTGAATGTATTTAAGGATACGGTTTAAAGTTGGATCGCCCCTGCATATTAACGCGCCGCCCGTATGGTCAACAAAACCGCCGAATTTTAAACTTCCTATATAATTTATCCATTTAACAGGCGTTTTGGATTGGTAATTACATACTCTTTATTTTTATCATCAAAATAACCGTATTTCACGCGTTTTCCCTCTGATATTCATTCTTTAAAAGAATAAATATTGTATTTAAAATATATTAATAAGTCAAAACGACAGGTTTCATCCATAATATATCGCCATTGTGATAGCCTCAACTTTATTTGCTTAAAAGCAGCAGCGGGACTGAATTTAAAATATATTTAACTTATTTTTCCATATTAAAAATTCAGTCCTATCTTAATAGTTTATTTTTTTTTAGAAAATATAATATAATGAAGTAATATGAGATTAAAAAAATTATCAGGCGACAATAAAAACTTAAAGAACCTTGGAATTTTTTCATGGTCAATAATTGGTTTTCTTTTAATTGCCGCGCTTTTCTTTTATATAATTTACCAGATAAGAATCGCAATCATTCCCTTAATTATAGCAGTAGCTATCGCCTATCTTTTAACCCCGGTGGTTGAACTTCTCCAGAAAAAAATGAGGAAAATCTTTGCAGTGGCAATAACCTATATTGTCTTCCTGGGAATCATTTTTACTGTCTTTTTCTTTATAATACCGGTAATAATTGACCAGTTTAAGACTTTTATAAATAAATTCCCTTCATATTTACAAAACTTAACCTACTTTATTAATGACTTCCTGAAAAATAACGTTCTAATCAAGAATGTTGAAAACCTTATAGGTAAAGAAATAATACCGGAAGACGCCAGCAGTGTTACCCAGTATTTTATAAACAGAATGAATTTAGAGGAAATTAATATTTTCCAGAGGGCCACCACACTCGGAAAGTCTGTGCTCAATATAGTTCTTTATTTTATAGTAGGACCCCTTCTGGGAGTATATTTACTTATCTATGCAGAAAAAATAAAAACTACTTTTATGAGGATGATTCCAAAAAAATTTAAAAATAACACCGCGGTTGTACTTGATAGGATTAATAAAGTTGCAGGAAAATACGTCAGAGGCCAGATATTTATATCTATTATTATTGGCATTCTGTGCACCGTAGTGCTTCTTGTGCTAAAAGTAGATTTTGCAATTCTTCTTGGTTTTATAGCAGGCATATTAAATATCATACCTCTCTTGGGCCCAATTATTGGTGCTATACCTGCTGCTCTGGCAGCGCTTTTTATTTCTCCGCTAAAAGCCCTTCTTGTAATACTCCTTTTTATAGCCATACAGCAGATAGATAATTATGTTATTTCTCCAAACGTTATGAAATATCAGGTTGGGGTTCACCCCGGAATTATAATACTCTCCCTCATGGTAGGTGGCGGTCTGTTTGGCATATGGGGTCTTGTAATTGCCGTTCCCACTGTTGCAGTACTGCAGGAAATATTAAAATATTATCTTCTGGAGAAAAACACGACAGCGTCATGATATATTTCTTTTAAGGGCCTGCCTGTTTTTTGCGCTAATTTTTTACAGGACTCAAATTCAGGTGAAATATTTATTTCCCTGTCCCCTAAAATACCTACTTTCACCTTAACTTCACCATAAGATAACCGCGCAGTCTTTACTTTTCTGATAATTGAGAATCTTTTTATGTGCTCGCTTCTTACCCCCAGCGTTGTTGATTCCATCAATATTATTTCAATCATTTCCTGCTCTTTTTTCCGTTCACAGAGTACATTTATTTTAAATGCAGGTCTTGTTTTTTTCATATAAATAGGTTCTATCCATGCATCAAGCGCTTCATTCTTAAATAGTTTTCCCATCAGGTAACCCATAATTTCGGGAGAACTGTCATCAATATTTGATGAAAGTAAAATCAGGCTCTCTTCGTTTAAATAATGTTCTTCTTCCATAGTTCCCTTTAAGAGCCTTAAAACATTCGGGACTTTCTTATTTTCATTGCTCCCCGCGCCATATCCAATCTTCTTTATTTTCATAAATGGAATATCCCCAGATCCAGCCACCAGAGCCTTTATTATCGCTGCACCGGTAGGAGTTGTAACCTCAAAATCAAAATCTCCTCCATAGGCCGGTATCCCCTTTAATATCTCCAGGGTTGCAGGCGCCGGGACCGGCAGCTTACCGTGGGCACAATTTACAAAACCCTTTCCTGTCGGGACCCGGTTACTATAAAATAAATCAATTTTTAATTCATTCAAACATACCGCAGTACCGGTGATGTCAATAATAGAATCCACAGCACCGACTTCGTGAAAATGCACTTTATCCACTTCATAACCATGAACCACAGCTTCTGCTTCCGCCACTTTCTGAAAAATATTCCCGGATATTTCTTTGACTTCTTTATCCAGCCTGCTTTTACCAATCATTTTCTTGATATCCCTGTAGTTCCTCGCAGACTGGGGCTCGGTAACCTCTACATTAAGTTTTTTTGCTCTGAATGAACCTCTCTTTACCTCACTAAATGTTAAATTATATCCATATCCACCAATATCAAGTTTTCTTAACTCATTTCTCAAAAAATCAATATCTACTCCCAGGTCAAGTAACGCACCAACCATCATGTCGCCACTTATTCCCGAAAAACAATCAATGTAAATAATTTCTTTCATTTTAAGCTCCTCTAATTCCCCGGTGTAAATTTAAAGATATATAAACCGGGCTTAATTTCACTTTATAAAAGTAGACCATATAAAAATAAAGTCCTGACTTGCCACATGTCCGGCTTTTATTATCGGACTGATGCAGTCCGGTGAATACCATTTTACTAACCCTGTTGCAAAAAGATAGTATTTTATATATTTTAGAGAATAATTTTATATTAAAAAAGGAAATAACCAATGTTTTATAATAAAGTTAATAAATTAAGAGCACTCTTAAAAGAGATGGGTTCCGTAATAGTTGCTTTTTCCGGCGGGGTGGACAGCAGTTATCTTTTAAATATGGCTGTAAAAGAATTGAAAGAAAAAGTAATCGCTGTAACAGCCGTATCCGTTTCTATTCCTGAAAATGAAATCAGGGATGCAAAAAGAATTGCACGGGGTACGGGCTGCCGGCATATACTGATTAATTTCAATCAGCTCGGTATAGAGGAACTAAAAAACAACCCGAAAGAGAGGTGCTACTACTGCAAGAAGAAGCTTTTTACAGAATTGCTTTCCGTAAAAGACAGATATAAATATAATTTTGTCATTGATGGAACAAACCACGACGATCCGGGCTCCTACCGCCCGGGAATTAAAGCCCTGAAAGAACTCGGGATAAAAAGTCCCCTTTCAGATGCAGGGTTAACTAAAAAAGAAATTAAAAAATATTCCAGGCAATTAAAACTCCCCATCTGGGATAAACCCCCGTTTTCATGTCTTTTAACAAGGTTACCCTATGGTGAAACCATCTCAGAATCAAAGCTAATAAAAATTAAAAAGGCTGAAAGTTATATCCACTCTCTCGGCTTTAAACAAACTAAAGTAAACTGTCATTATCCTGTTGCAAGGATAGAAACAGGGAAAGAAGAAACCCACCTGATGCTTGACAGCAAAATACGAAAAAAAATAATAGGCACGCTAAAAAGAATTGGTTTTAAATATATATGCCTGGACCTTGAGGGTTACCGCTCCGGGAGCATGGATGAATCAGAATTTGAGCAATAGCCGTAAATAACTTTTAAGAGCCAATTTTTCTCATAATTTCCCGGGTATTCTCATCAAAAATCCTGACAACTTCATTTTCCGTAAGACCTGAGCCCATACCGATTTTTTTTTGCTTATCCAGACTAAATAAATCCTCGTGGCTGTGAGCATCACTGTTTATCAGGAATTTTACGCCCGCTTCTCTGCCCACGCTTGCAACAACTCCGTTTGTAAGGCTGTGGCCCGCTCTTGATGATATTTCTATAAAAATATTATTTTTAACGGCAAGTTTCGCCTCTTCTAATTTCAAAAACCCGGGATGGCCCAGAATATCTACAAATTCTGATTTAGCAGCTTCCAGATTTGTCCCCGGTTCCACACTTTCAGCTATAGTCTCCCCATGAACTACCACTATCCTGGCACCCAGCCTCCGTGACTCTTCAGCCATATCATTTATACTCCCGGCTGGAACATTGGTTAATTCTACCCCCGGTATTGCCTTTATATCCCAGTACTTTTCCGCAAGCTCACAGTCTTTCTTTACTGCCGATATTATAAAATCAAGGTTAGAGTAGCTCGCATGGTCAGTAATTGCTATACACCGGTACCCTCTGGTAACAGCAAACCTTATAAGCTCTATAGGGCTATTTTCTCCGTCAGATAAAAACGTATGAGTATGAAAATCACAAATCATAAAAGAACCTTTCCTAAATTAAATATTTTTCAAAAATCAACTGCCGGCCAAAAATTTTTTCAAGATTTATTAAAATTCTACCAGTAATATCACTATAAAACTATAATTTTATTAACAATTCTAATTTTATTTGAATTATTATTTAAAATGAAATAATCTTAATTTCTGTACTTAAAAATATCATTAACCGGTGACCTTAAAAGACATTTTAGTTAAGATACGCACACAGATAGAGAAAGGACAAAAAAATATCAATCGTTAATTCCCTTATAGAAATAATAGGTTTCTCTGTATGCCACCAGTTACCCCTGAGAAGCATTGAATTTGGCAATATCATCATGCCGGTTTGCTCCAGGTGCAGCGGGTTTTATACCGGATTTTTAATAACAACAATCATTTTATTCTTAATGTTTAGAAGAAAAGAAAGCGACCTTCCGCCCGGATATATTCTAATAATACTTTCTTTTTTCTTCCTGTTCTTTCTTATTGATGGGTTCGCATCAAATTTTGGCCTTTACAACACAAATAATAATCTCAGGTTCGTTAGCGGGACCCTTTTTGGCTCTTCAATCGCAATTATACTTTATCCTGTCTTTATATTTCAGTACTATAAAAATACAAAAGCAGAAAAGTTATTCAGCAACCCCCGCAGTTTTGTAATATACCTCCTGGCAATCTTTGCTTTCATTACCATAACACTGCTGCGTTTCAGTTTCCTCTGCCATTTTTATTACTACCTGACAGGTTTCTCAATTATATTTACCTTCTACTTTATTAATCTGGTAATGATATTTTTAATTCCCCCGTTTTCACAAAAAGCCCGGAGGCTCCCGAGCAAATACCTGGTTCTTCCCTCTATAATTTCTATTTTTTTCGTATTTTTAGAATTACTTGCCTTTTACCACTTCCATAAAATTATTTCTAATTTACAGGCAATTATCTAAATTTGAAAAGTCCTGCGGGGATTAAACCGGGATTAAAAATAACTCGTCTGCTGTAGCTCTCAAAAAATACTAATAAAACCGTAATTGTAATAAATTAAGAAGCTTGTCAGGGTAGTAACTCCAACTCCAAAAACTACCTGGTTCACCGTATGTTTCTTTATCCTGACCCTTGCCCACCCTATCACGGGAATCAGTGGAATCATGAGTAACATCCACCTGCCGAACAGGACATTAAATGTAATAACCACAAATGTTATCCAGCTGGTGTGCAGGCTTATCTTCCAGAAATAAGTTATTACAGTAAAGATAACAGCGGAAACAGCACTGACTGCGAATATTGATTTTAAGAATAGCGGACCATCCAGAATATACAGTACAAAAAGACACGCCACGTAGCTAACACTCGAAACAATCATAGGTTTAATCCTGTCTTCCTTTCTGGGTATATGCATGTCATCTATCTCTCTTCTTTTATACATTAGAACTATATAAAGATAGGGGATTATTGTTCCAAACAGCAGACATATAAAAGCCCAGCTAACTGCCTCTATCTTATTATCCACAACTATTAAACAAATGGTAAGAAAAATAGGTATTGATATAACAGAGCCATCAAAAATATATGATATTATTTTTGCTGTTTTATTCACAGAGACCTTCCACTTCTTAATTCCTGCAATTACAAATTAATAATTTAATTGATAAATTTTTTTACTTTATCTTTATTATAATAAAACGAAACAAATTTTAACATATTTAATAAAACATTATATCCCGGCTTTATTTTACTATCCTCACCGCATCCCGCGGTCCCTGAGTTCTGTTCAGTATATCCCGATTACAGATTTTCATACCAGGGATAGTCTTTTCTATAGTAAAAATGCTACCATATTTATCAAGACCCGTTTTGCCCGTTTTCCCCCCGGACCAGTGACAGCCCCGGTAAACAATGAAAGTTTTTTCGCAACATTAAAAAATAAAAAAAATCGTTTATAATTAAACTAAATGAAATTTAAGTCTGTAAGTGATAAGCTTACTAAATCAGCCGGTAAACCTTTTAGAAAAGGAGCAAGAAAATATCTGTTTTAAGAGTATATCTTGCACAGATTAATCCAACTGTGGGAGATATTAAAGGAAATTATAATATTATTGCCTCCCATATCCAGGAGGCAAAGAACAACGACACCGATATAGTGGTTTTCCCGGAACTGTCCCTCACGGGGTACCCGCCGGAAGACCTGCTGCTAAAAACAACTTTTATTGATGAAAATACTGAATACCTGGATAAGATTAAGAACATTGCCCCGGATATCATCGCGGTTGTTGGTTTCGTTAATAAAATGAAAAAGGAAATATACAATTCTGCTGCAGTAATTTATAACGGTAAGATTAAATCCATATATAATAAACAATTCCTTCCCAATTATTCTGTTTTTGATGAGGAGAGATACTTTAGCAAAGGCGGTAAAAATTATATTTTTAACGTCGCCGGTACTATTATCGGAATTAACATATGTGAGGATATATTTAATCCTGACGGGCCGGCAAGAATTCAATCTGTCCTCGGGGGAGCTGAACTCATAATAAATATATCCGCGTCTCCTTACCATGCCGAAAAAATTAAGGAAAGATTAAAAGTCCTGTCCGGCACAGCAAAGCGCAATCTGGCAAGTATTGCTTATCTAAACATGGTCGGCGGCCAGGATGAGCTTGTGTTTGATGGAAACAGCTTAATAATGAGCGAAAAGGGGGAAGTTCTGGTATGGGCAAAATCTTTTACAGAAGATGTTTTAATATACGACTTTGATATTGAAAAAATAAAATCTTTAAAAAATAAAAATGAAAAACAAATTAAAGATGAGAAAGCAAAACTTCTAAAAAAATATAAAAAACCATGTATAATTGACTTAAAATATAATCCCGGTAATAAAAATAAGACAGTTCTGAAACACAAAAAACCCGGTAAGCACTCCCCCGATACCTCTATTTTAGAAGAACTTATACTGAAGGCGCTTATTCTCGGTACAAAAGATTATGTAAGAAAGAACGGATTTAGAAAAGTTGTAATTGCCCTGAGTGGCGGGATAGACTCCGCCCTTACCGCAGTAACAGCCGCTCTTGCTCTTGGAAAAGATAATGTTTATGGCGTACTAATGCCCTCGCCCTACTCTTCCAGCGGGAGTATAGATGATTCGGTAACATTATGCAAAAACCTTGCAATTTCGTATATTACTATTCCCATTACAGAAATATATATGTCTTATCTTAAAAATTTAAATCACATATTCAGTCACAAAGAAATAAATATCACCAGAGAAAATCTGCAGGCGCGCATAAGAGGCAATATTATTATGGCTCTTGCAAATGAAAATAACTGGATGGTCCTGTCAACCGGTAACAAGAGCGAAATAAGTGTTGGCTACTGTACCCTTTACGGAGATATGGCAGGCGGTTTTTCACCTATTAAGGATGTATACAAAACAATGGTTTACCGCATCTGTAAATTCATAAATAAAAAATATTCAAACATAATCCCGGAAAATATTATTACCAAAGTTCCCTCTGCCGAACTTAAACCGGACCAGAAAGATGAGGATAAATTGCCCCCTTACAGAGTACTTGACACCATGCTTAGAGCATACATAGAAGAAGATCTGGGTTACCATTCAATTGTAAAAAAGGGATTTGATAAAAAAACAGTTAGAAAAGTGATTAATATGGTAGATTCCAGCGAATATAAAAGGAGACAGGGCTCTCCGGGCATTAAAATAACTCCAAGAGCTTTTGGTAAGGATAGAAGATATCCTATAACCAGTAAATTTAAACTATGATTTCTGTGCTTTCTCCTTCTTTTTTGCTTCTTCCTCCAGTATCTCTATAAAAAGTTTCGCTATCTTGGGGTCAAATTGTTTTCCACTGTACCTCTTAATCTCCTCTATGGCCTGCTTTCTGGTCATTTTCCTCCGGTATGGCCTCTTGCTGGTCATGGCTTCATATGAATTAATAAGAAAAGATATCCTTGATAGCACCGGGATTTCGTCTCCCTTTATGCCCCTCGGATACCCGCTCCCGTCATACCACTCATGGTGGGAAAGTATCGCTTCTGCTATGGGCCTTAGCTGGGAGGATGCTTCTGCAATACGGTACCCTATAAGAGGAACCTCTTTTATTATCTTCCATTCTTCCCTGGTAAGCCTCCCCTTTTTGGACATTATCTCATCTACCAGAGCAAGCTTCCCTATGTTATGGAGATTTAGCAGAAGTTTTAGCTCTTCAAGTTTTAAAGATGAAAGGTTCAGCCTTTCGGCAAGAAGGAGCGCATACCGTTCCTTCTTCTGGGCATTTACGGTTTCATGACTATCTTTTTTTAAGTTTACCCTAAGTGATTCTACCAGACTATCATGAATTGGCTTGCTATCCGATATTTTTTTTCTGTACATTTTATCTTCTGCTTCCTTTAATATATCAGCTATGCTCTCTCCCGGCTTCCTCTTGGTTGAGACCCCGAGCGAAACACTTAAGGGCATGTCCGGGGTGCTTTTTTCCTTACACATTTTACTTATTCTTTTTATTATACTCTTTGCATCTCCGGTGTTTGTTCTGGGAAGTATTATTATAAACTCATCCCCGCCCCAGCGTGATATTATATCTTCCTTCCTAAAGGCTTCCCTGAGTATATCTGCTATCTTTTTCAGGAACAGGTCTCCCTTTTCGTGCCCAAACGCATCATTTATCAACTTCAGGCCATTTGTATCTCCCATTACTACGGTCAGCGGGAGCTGCCTGGAGGTATCCAGCCTTTTTATCTCTTCTTCAAAGTATGCCCTGTTATACAGCCCGGTAAGTGTGTCGTGAAAGGACAGGTATTCCACTTTCTCCTCGGCCTTTTTCCTGTCTGAAATGTCCCGTGAAATTCCAAATGTCCCTATTATACTGCCCTTTCTTTCATAAAATGGCATCTTTGTTGTTGATATCCACCGGGGCTCTTTCTCACGCGGCCATGTCTCTTTTTCCTCAATGTTTACCATGGGTTTTCCGGTTTTTATTATTCTCTGCTCATCTGCATATGCCTGGCTGGCATGCTCTTTAGAAAAGAAGTCAAAATCTGTCTTGCCAACAGCTTCTTCCGGACCTTTTAATTTATAAGCTTCAACCGCACAGGCTTTATTCACTCTTATAATCCTGCTTTTAAGGTCCTTAAAATATATACTGTCCGGAATATGTTCCATAAGAGATTCCAGTATCAGGTCCCTGACTATATCCGGTTCAACTGTTCCGGACTCGCCTGTCTTACTTTTTTTTGTCATTTTGATACCTTCCCTATTACTGTATACATTAAAAGATTTAACTGTATTATATATCTTATCTTAATACTTCATTTTATCAAAAATTCTTTTAACATCCACGACTCTCCCGGGTTTAAGCTTCACTGTTAATATATCTATCCCGTGTTTTATAGATTACCTTCTTCAGGAGCGTATTCCCACGGAAGAATTTGAATGCAAATTTATAAGTCCTAGAAGCTGGTTCTGATAAAGTTAATTCTATTTCCAGTCCCTGGGTTCATAACAATTTATCAACTATATCCCTTAACTCTTCAGCTTTTTCCTCCGGCAAAGTGTCATTTATAAATGTTCCCGCACCAAGCTCGCACCCTGCCATATATTTTAATTTGTCCCCTGTCCTGTACGGCGGGTAAAACTCAAGATGAAAATGGTAATAACTGTGTTCCCTCCCGTCTGTCGGCTTCTGGTGTATTACCATTACGTAGGGCATTCTAAAACCAAAAAGCCTGTTGTAGCCATTTATCAGCTCTTTGATTGTTTTTGAGAGAGAATTAATTTCTCTCTCTTCCAGTTCACCTATACTGCCCAGATGTCTTATGGAATAAATATGTACTTCATACGGCCAGGAAGCGTAAAAAGGGATGAATGCAATAAAATCATCATTTTTAATAACAATTCGCTTTTTATCACTTAATTCATTTTTGATTATAGCGCAGTGAAGGCATTTTTTATTTTTTCTGTAAAATTCTTTAGATGATTTTAATTCATCCAGAATAACTGGTGGTATATATGGAAATGCATATATCTGGCCATGGGGATGGGAAAGAGTAACACCTATCTCTTCTCCTTTATTCTCAAAAATAAAAACATATTTTATAAAACTTTTATTTCCCAGGTTAAAATACCTGTCCTGCCAGACTTTTATTAAATTTCTTATTTTTTCTACTGGCATATCTTCCAGGAATAAATCATGTTCTGATGTGTAACACACAACTTCACAGATTCCCCTGGATGGTTTTTTTAAAAAGGAAAAGACTCTTTTACCGTCTGCATTATTATGATTATCTAATTTATCCGGGCTCCTGCTGAAGGTGGGAAATTTATTTTCAAAAACCACTATATCATAATCACTCTCTGGAATTTCGGTAATAATCCTGCTGTTCTTTGTTGGGCAGAGAGGGCAAAAATCTTTTGGCGGCAAAAAAGTCCTCTCCTGCCTTTTAGTTGCCATGGCAACCCACTTGCTTTTAACCGGGTCATATCGTAATTCTAATATTTCATACCCCCATTATCTTCTGGATAATCTTACTAATTAGTTGTCTTCGTTAATATCACTTATTAAAATCATAATAAATCAGGTACCTGCCGTCTTCTTTTACAACTATTCTCTTTTTAAAGGCCAGGTCTTTCTCGAACCTTCTTTCAGTCAAATTTTTAACTTCCCGGCTGTTCGGGTTAACTTTTTTGATTTTACTTTTATTTTTCAGGGTTTTCTTTTTATTTAATTTAACTTTTCCCTCTTTCATTTTTCTTTCATTTTTCTTTTATTTCCTATACATATTGTATAATTAACATTATCTACCCTTTGCTACCCGGCCGCACACTTTCTTTTAAATCTTGGATTAATATCAAATTTTTCATTCATACTTACATTTTATACCATTAATGTCGTCAATCTCAAATTGTAAGTTACTTTTCTTTCAGTATAGCGAACTGTCTACTTTTTCTTCTTCCCGACCAGATTTTTTATAGCTTCTATTATTCTCTTACCCGGACTTATTCTTTTATTCATTAAGGCATAAATTGTAAGAGACAGAACTATTACAAACCCAAAGACAAACTGTGTCCAGAATCCAGAAATTCCTCCTGAAACAATACCTGCTTCCAGTGACCCCATGATTATGGCTCCAACAAAAGTTCCGAATATTGTTCCAGCTCCTCCAAAAACCGAGGTACCTCCTATAAAAACCGAAGCCAGTGATTTCATAAGATAGCCTTCTCCTGTTGAAGGCCACAGATATAATACCTCCAGAGTTGCAAGGACACCAACAAACGCAGAGAAAACCCCGACCTGCATAAAAACAATTGTTTTCACCTTTGACACATTTACACCCATCATTTTTGCACTTACTTCGTCGTCACCAGTGTAAAGTATATGTGCTCCAAATCTATGGCGGTTTAATACCAGTGCAAAAAACACCGCAATTAAAACAGCCCACACCGCCTGAGCCGGAACCAAACCTCCTATCCTGCCAACAAGGGCTTTATAGAGAATCGTTCCTTTTGCTCCAACTACAGATATACCATGGCCTCCACTTGCTATATAAACCATCCCGCGCCACAGGAACATCATTCCTATGGTTAATATTAAAGACGGTATTCCAACTCTTACTATAAGTACACTATTTAAGTAGCCGGCAAATAAACCTACTGCCAGGCATGCTATAAATGCCAGGTAAATATTATTTGTTTGATTAAACACAGCTGAAAATACCCATGCAGAAAAACCTACTATTGATGGAAAGGAAAGGTCAATTTCTCCTAAAATAACGACCGGTGTTAATGATAAAGCAAGTATTGCTGAAAAGGGAATAGTTGACATAAATGCGTAATAAATTCTATAACTAAGAAAAGTACCCGGATTTCCAGCAATAAAAACCACAAATACAAGTATTAATACCCCGAATATGCTCAGCTGCAATTTGGATTCACTTATCTTTAATTTAATTTTTTCTAACATTTTTACTGTTCCTTTTTTATATCCATTTATTTCTCTTCCAACAGGACCCTGTATTTGGAAAATAATATGATTCAGACCCAGGGACAACTTTTATTAGCATATTAATAGTTTTGCCCTGGCATAATTTCTTATAACCAGGGCAAAATCAATTTATTTTATAGCCCGGTTGTCGTCTTCTATTATCATTCTAAT
Organism: uncultured Actinomycetota bacterium; assembly: GCA_964595565.1. GTDB lineage: Bacteria > Actinomycetota > Humimicrobiia > Humimicrobiales > Humimicrobiaceae > JAQVEM01. The sequence continues at coordinate 31,871 of CAZQQX010000003.1, read as the reverse complement.
TTAATACACCATGTTTGGCTACATATTCCAACTTCTCAACAAGCTCATCCAGCGAGAGGTCCCTCTTAAGAAACTCTCCTATGATATTGCCGCGATCCATAATCACAAATCTCTCTGCCACAGAGTAAACGTGATAAATGCTATGGGTTATAAAAATGCAGGATTTTCTATTCTCTTTTATCCACTTTACAAATTCCAGCACTTTATTTGTCTCAGAAAGCGAAAGATTGTTTGTGGGTTCATCCAGGATGATTAATTGGGCATCAAAATAAAGAGCTCTTGCTATGGCTATCCCCTGCTTTTCTCCACCGGATAGTCCCATCACACCCAGATTTGGAGCGAGACCCGACTGGGTAAGCCCTACCATTTTCCTTAACAGATTAATAGCTTCCTTTTGTGACTTACCAATTTTTAAAAATCCTGTCCGTCCATAGGTTAATTCTCTTCCCATAAAAAGGTTCCGCCATATATTCTGCTTCTCTGCAAGAGCCCTGTCCTGAAAAACAGTTTCAATCCCTATATTCCGGGAATTTTCAACTGTGTGTTTCTTTATTTTTTTACCCATCCAGTAAATCTTTCCCTTATCCTGTTTCTCTACCCCTGTAAGTACCTTGATAAGAGTAGATTTTCCTGCACCATTATCTCCTATAAGCCCAACAATTTCATTTCTTCCAACAGTAAAATCCACTCCATTTAACGCAGTAACTGCCCCATAAGATTTGTGTATGTCTACCATTTTTACCAGAGGTGAATTTTCTGATGGAGTCTGTGCTGGAGAATTTACTGCGTTATTTTCCATAAGTTATCTAATTCCTTTCTCCGCAAGTTCCGCAAGAAGGTCCACATTATCTGCATTTACAAAACCGCTCCCGGTATCAATATGGAGACCTGCAAAATAGTATTTCTCGGTCAGACAAACCTGCAAAATTGGTAGATATCCCTGCAGCCACGGCTGCTGGTCAATTATTAGTCCCAGGTATCCAGACTTAATAGCTTCAACAGAAGCTGCCGACAGGTCGAACCCCGCAAAATTAACTTCGCCCGGTTCCAGGCCTGCGCCCTTGCCATAAGCTTCAGCTGTTGAAGTGAGAGCTCCATGGTCAGTTATTATTAACTTAACATCTGGATTCGCTGATACATAGCCGCTTACCACAGGTGTACCAAGAGTTGCATCTGCATTCACTTCGTCACTTATTTCAATGTAATCAACCACCAGACCGGCTTCTTCCAGGCCATCTATACAACCCTGTGATCTTAGCCCGCGGTCTGCCTGCGCCAGAAGACCCCAGACAAGAGCCCTATCTCCTTCGCCAAGACCAAATTCAATTACTGCCTGCCTTCCCAGTGATAGTCCGGCATTATAGTTAGAAGCACCTACATAACCAAAACCATTGGCGCCGTATTTTGCTTCGGATTCTGGAAGTTCAGTATTCTGGCTTGTTACTATAATACCTTCTGATACAGCATCATCTATCAGGGGACCGAATGCAACATCTCCCGGGTGCCCCATGACACAAATACCATCAGGCTTTGCTGCAATTGCTTCTTTAAACTGCGAAATCATTGTTTCAACATTCCAGTCAGACCAGACATATGTTACATTAGGTCCCAGGTCCTCTTCCGCAGCCTTTGCTCCATTATACACAACACTTGCGAATGGTCCTCCTTCAGGCCCCCCGGGGAAAAACCATATGTCTATTCCTTCAAAATGTTTTCCTTCTGTAACTTCTCCTTCAGCCGGAGCTGCTTCCTCTCTACATCCATTTAACGTTAAAGACAATATCATTATTGCACTTACCGCAATAACTGCAAACAATAAAAACAGCTTTCTCATTTTTTATAACTCCTTTCTTATTTTTTCAGTGCTTTTTGTAAAATTGACTCCGGGATATGCTCTCGATATACCTTCACCTGTTTCTGTATATGTGCATATTCCTTTTTTAGGTAACCGATTCCTCACCTCCTGTCTTTTTTTCTCAGTATTTATTGCGAACTCTGATTATATGTATAGTTTTATATATGTTTCATACCCTGTACTTCATGGGTGTTTTAATAATATTATTTTTTTTCTGATTAAGTTTCGGATTTAAAAATATCATAGTTAATAATTTTAACTAACTATTAAAGTTTTGTCAAATTCACCCGGTCTAAGATCTTTTTCTTTTTTTAATATAGCTCTTTAGCCCGCCCTTTTGTCGGCTCGCAGTTATCTCTTAATTCAGGGATGTTACCCTCCTGGTTCCGTCTGAAATTGTGCACTGAATAAATTCAGGGGTAACATTGAATTTATTTAAGAAACTTTTGCCTGTAATATCTTTAATATCGTTGATACTATCCCTGCTTACAATGCTTATAACGCTCCCCCCAAAACCTGCTCCCATTAATCTTGCGCCGTAAACTCCTTTAATTTTACCAAGCTCATTTACCAGATAATCAAGCCTTCTGGTTGATACTTCATAATCATTTTTTAAGCTTTTATGTGATTCATATAATATCCGTCCCAGCTCTTTGATTTCCCCTTTAAGAAGATTTTCCTTTGCTCGCAAAACCCTGCTATTTTCGGTTATCACATGCCTTGCCCTTTTAAAAAGTTTTTCGGGCATGCTGCCTTCCAGCCTGCCAAGCATTTCCGGTTTAATATCTGATAGGGACGTAATCTTTTCCCCTCTTATCATGCTGGATATTATCTTTACTGCTTCATTGCATTCTTTTCTTCTTTTATTGTATTCGGTATCTGCAAGATTTCTCTCTTCTTTTGAGTTAATAATTAAAATAATGTCACCTCCGAGGTTAAACGGGATGTATTCATATGAAAGGTCCCTAAAATTTAGAAAAATCACATAATCTTTTTTTCCGTATGCAACTGAGAACTGGTCCATAAATCCACAGTTTACTCCTACAAAATTATTCTCTGCGCTGTTGCAAAGAGCTACCATTGTCCTTTTGCTAACCTCTAAACCAAAAAGCTCCTCAATAAACTTTGCAACACCAACTTCAAGAGCAGCAGAGGAGCTTATGCCGGCGCCTATAGGAAGGTTACTGTCTAAGACCATGTTAAAACCTGAAATTTTGTGACCTTTCTGGATATATTCCTTTAAAACGCCCTTTATATAATTCGTCCAGTTCTTGGTTTTATCAAACTCAATATTATTTAAGGAAAACCTGCTGGAGTCGTTTAAGTATCTGGAAAAAACTTCTACAGAATTAGAATCATTCTTATAGCCCGTTATAAATATATGTTTATCTATCGCCGCATTTATGGACAGCCCCAGATTATAATCTGTGTGTTCTCCGATGATATTTACTCTTCCCGGGGACAGAGTATTTACAGAACTTTTATTTTTTAATATACCTACTCGTTCTTTTTTACTTTTTGCAAACCTATCCAGATATAAATCCTGCAATTCTTTAAAACAATTATTGATTTTTGCCTTTTCCATTGAATATTATCCCTACCTTATAGTTATCTTTAATTTAAATTATCAATATTATCCGTGAAACTACCAATATGATATGAACCCCCAATTCTAGACACCAAATTAACTAATCAAAATCAGCTGATGGGACTCGTTTCCTTTCATATTTTTATTATTTATGTTTTCAAACTCTTCCGGGGACTTATAGCCCAGGGATGAATGCAATCTTTTCCTATTGTAGACTTCTTTAATAAAATAGGGAATCCTTTCCAGAACCTCTGCATATGTCTCATATTCAAACATGTATACCTCTTCAACCTTTAGTGTCCTGAAAAATGATTCTATCTTGGCATTATCATACGGATTTGCCTTACCCGACATGGATATTAAAATGCCATGATCTTTTAGGACCTCCACATATTCGTAAGAGCAATACTGTATGCCCTGGTCAGGGTGGTGGATAAGATTATCCGTATTCCTCTTAGATATGGTATCTTTAAGTGCTGCTATAGCAAGATCTGCTGAAAGGGTCCTACCCAATCCGTATCCTACAACTTTTCGGCTAAAGCCATCTATTAGAGCTGCCAGATATATAAAGGAGTTTACTATTCTTATATAGGTTATATCTGCATGCCACAGCTGATCTATTTTGTATGGAACAAGATCTTCTATCAGATTGGGGTACTTTCTAAAGCCATGGGATGAGTCTGTAGTGGCTTTAAATGACTTTCTGGCCCTGCACAGTAGGTTTTTATTCCTCATAAGGCGTAAAACCCTTTTATGGTTTACCTTGAATCCCTGGCGGTGCAGTTCCGCAGTAATCCTTCTGTAGCCATAGTATGGGTAATCCAGGGCGATTTTTTCAATGACCTCAGCAAGTTCCATATCAGGGTGTTTTTTATTCTCGGGCTTGTAGTAGTAAGTTGATCTAGGTATCCCCACTATCTTGCGCCCCCTCCCCGCCGATCCCAGTCTCTTGAGGTTACTATGGACGAAGACTCTTTTTTTTCCTTGGTGTCAAGGTCTCTGATTTTCTTCAGTACTTCGTTTTCCAGGGTAAGCCTTCCTACTAGTCTTTCCAGATCCCTTATCCTAAGTTCCAGCTTTGCCATATCCTGAGAAGTTACATTTTCAAAGAACTTTCCGGCTTTGTAGTCTTTTTTCCACCGGTTTATCATTACCGGTGATATCCTGTGCTCTCTTGCCAGCTCTGCCTGGGTAGATGAACCCGACAGTATTGACTCTACTACCTGTTTCTTAAAATCATTTGAGAAGCTTCTTCTTTCTCTTACCATCTGATGAGAACTCCTATCTCTTGTTTTTGTAAGTCTCATCAGCTATTGTATCTTTAAGTTAATATACTGTCTAACAGGAGGGGTTCACCTCAATTAGTATTATTTTATTATTTTTATTAAATCAATAAAATAATTATAGAATTAGACAACTATATTATCAATTATTTAAATTTGTTTTCTCCTACGATTAAAAATAATAAAGTCCACTGTTTTTATATTATCCGGGCAGACCTCTTTGCTTTTACTATATATTAAATTACTCTATAATATAAAATTGTATATTTTTTAAATTTTTAACCGTATATAACTATGGTTTATTCAATTAAAACACTGCTTTTTTCGGATGACAGGGCGCTTGAAGGTGTAATAAAAAATGTTCTAAACACAGGTAATTTCAATATTCAGTTACTTGACAGCCCTGAAAAATTCGCCGCTGACCTCAAAAGTGCCAAATTGATAATTTTACATTTTATCGCTAAAAATACTGCGGATATTGCTGCTATCAAAAATGAACTAAAAAGCAAAAGGGAAACAGATATCGCAAAGATTGCGTTGCTGGATTTTAGCTGCGCTGATCTCCTGTTTGAAAGCGGAATCAAGTTTGATGATTTTTGCTTCCCGGAAAATATTAAAAAAGAACTTGCAATCAGGGTAAAAGCTGTTCTTATAAGGAAAGGTATTTATCCTCCAGAAAATGCTATTGTGGTAGACGGGCTTGTGTTAAACTCTGATAAATATGAACTTAAGGTCAACGACACTACAATTGAACTGACTTTTAAAGAATTTGAGCTTCTAAAGCTACTCCTGCAGAATCAAAATAAAGTTTTTACCAGGAATAAACTGCTTTCCATTATCTGGGAATATGATTTTTACGGGGGCAGCAGGACAATTGATGTTCACATTAGAAGACTGCGTTCTAAACTCCCATCCCCTTATAATCTTATGTTAAAAACTGTAAGAAACGTTGGCTATATGTTCTCTTCCCGGATTCAGGTTTAATTTATTTATTAATTAAACCGTTTATTCCACTCAAAATATTAAATTGCTAATAATTTACACACTCTTAACGAAACCGTAACCTTCATGTAATGTTTGTGCTGTAAAATAGCCTGAATTATAAAAAAGCGGAGGTAAAAATGAATACTATTGCAGCTAACCTTGACACCATATGGATACTTCTTACTGCGTTTATGGTATTTTTTATGCAGGCTGGATTTGCTATGGTAGAGACAGGCTTTACCCGCGCTAAAAACTCTGTAAATATCCTTATGAAAAACCTGGTGGATTTCTGTGTCGGTAGCATCCTTTTCTTTCTTGTTGGGTATGGCCTGATGTTCGGGAGAGATGCCGGTGGCTTTATTGGCACCAGTAATTTTACTCTCTCAATAACAGGTAATTTGGACACTTCAGTCTTTTCTTTCTGGATATTTCAGGCTGTTTTTGCAGCTACTGCTGCTACAATTGTATCCGGTACGGTTTCAGAAAGGATAAAATTTAAGAATTACCTTATTTACTCTATTTTTATTACAGCGATCATATATCCTGTAGCGGGACACTGGATATGGGGAGGCGGCTGGCTTGCCGACCTGGGAATGATTGATTTTGCCGGTTCCACCGTAGTTCATTCTGTTGGCGGCTGGGCCGGCCTTGCCGGTGCTATTGCCCTGGGGCCAAGATTTGGTAAATACAATAAAGATGGTTCTTCCAATGCTATCACCGGTCATAATATCCCTCTCGCCGCACTGGGGGTTTTTATTTTATGGTTCGGCTGGTACGGTTTCAATCCAGGCAGTACGCTTTCTGCCAGTAGCCCTGCCATCCCGACTATAGCTGTTGCCACCACTCTATCTGCCGCATCGTCATCACTCGCCACTATGCTTTTTACATGGATAAAATATAAGAAACCGGATGCTTCTATGACCTTAAACGGTGCACTGGCAGGACTGGTAGGAATTACTGCGGGATGTGCATTAGTCTCACCATACAGCGCAATTATTATTGGCATATTATGTGGAATAATAGTAAGCATATCTATAGAGATACTTGACAAAAAATTAAGAATTGATGACCCCGTAGGAGCAGTATCGGTTCACGGTGTATGCGGCTTCTCCGGGACACTTTTTGTAGGACTTTTTGCACAATCAGAATACGCAGGACTTGCGGGTTTTGAAGGCGTAAACGGGCTATTTTTTGGTGGTGGATGGGACTTACTTCTTATCCAGCTTACAGGTGCATTAAGTGTGTTTGCCTGGACCTTTGGAACCATGCTCCTGGTATTTCTTTTAATTAAGAAAACAGTAGGACTGAGAGTATCCAGAGAAACTGAACTGAAGGGCCTTGATATTGATGAGCACGGAATGGAAGCGTATAGCGGGTTCCAGATATTTCAGAATGATTAATAAATTACCACTTTATATTATGAAAAGAGGAAGAAATGAAATTAATAATAGCAATGATTCAACCCCACAGGCTACCCGATGTAAAAAAAGAACTATTTGATAATGAGATATACAAGATGACCATAACCAACGTTCTCGGGTGCGGCCAGCAAAAAGGATACACGGAAACTTACAGAGGAGTAATACATGAAGTTAATCTCATCAAAAAAATCAGGCTGGAGATAGCTGTAAATGAAGAGTTTGTCGAACCCACTATTAATGCAATCAAAAGAGGCGCTTACACCGGTAATATTGGTGACGGTAAAATTTTTATTATTGACCTGCCGGGGTGCATCAGAATCAGGACCGGAGAGGAAGGTAAAAAGGCCATTGGTTAAGCCGGGGCTTTTAGTGAGGCCCAGATTTAACATAGATTTAACATTATTTAGATAAAATTTTACCAGAAATTAGGCTATAATATTATGAAATTTAAAAACTTAATTCTCAGTATAAATATAAAACCAATTAATTATTAAAATTAATCACCAGAATAAGGGGAGTGACGACATGGAAAAAAATGATGAGATGAAAGAGTATGTTCTAAAAAAAGCCCGTGACCATAATATAAAGTTTATAAGGCTATGGTTTACAGATGTCCAGGGGTTTTTAAAAAGCTTTGCCATAACAGTTGAAGAACTTGAAAGCGCACTGACTGAAGGTATGGGTTTTGACGGCTCATCCATTGAGGGGTTTTCAAGGATAGAAGAAAGTGACGTTATTGCAATGCCCGACCCGAATACTTTTCAGATACTTCCCTGGAGCCCCGAAGAAAACGGGGTTGCCAGGATTTTCTGTGACATACTTGAGCCCGATAGGTCAAATTTTAAGGGAGACCCGAGATGGGTTCTCAAAAAAATGTTAAAAAAAGCAAAAGATTTGGGCTTTACATTCTATGTTGGTCCTGAGCTTGAATTTTTCTATTTTAAAAATGATACAGGTGAACCTCAGATACTGGATAAAGGAGGATACTTTGACCTGACCACTCTAGATGTGGCAAGCGAGCTAAGAAGAAACACGGTTCTTTATTTAGAATCAATGGGCATAGGCGTGGAATATTCCCATCATGAGGTTGCTCCCTCGCAACATGAAATAGACCTGAGGTATACAGATGCTCTCACTATGGCCGATAACGCTATGACTTATAGGCTCATAGTAAAGGAAGTTGCAACCAGGCACGGCGTATATGCTACTTTTATGCCCAAGCCACTATTTGGAGTGAATGGAAGCGGAATGCATACCCATCAATCCCTTTTCAAAGGAGATAAAAATGCCTTTTACGATCCAGGTGACCAATATCATCTATCTGACACCGGCAAATACTATATAGCAGGTATACTCAGGCACTGCAAGGAAATAGTAGCCATAACCAACCAGTGGGTAAACTCCTACAAGAGGCTGGTCCCCGGTTATGAAGCTCCTGTTTATATCTCCTGGGCCAGAAGAAACAGGTCAACGCTTGTAAGAGTGCCCATGTACAAACCGGGTAAAGAAACATCAACCAGAGTAGAATTCAGGTGCCCTGACCCTGCCTGCAACCCATATCTCGCATTCAGCGTTATGCTTGCGGCAGGCCTGGAGGGTATAAAGAATAAATATCCCCTTCCAAAACCAATTGAAGAAAATATTTTTGAAATGGATGTTTTGAAAAGAGAAGAATCAAAAATAGAAACTCTCCCGGATAACCTTCTTGAAGCAGTAAAATTAATGGAAAAAAGTGAGCTGGTCCGGGAAACCCTCGGAGACCATATATTTTATAAATTTATAGAAAATAAAAAAATTGAATGGGACAGGTACAGAACCCACGTTTCCAAATACGAGCTGGATTCTTATCTCCCGCTTTTATAATCTCTGGCTTATTTTAAAAAAAAGAAAAGACAAAAAGTCCGGTTTCCTCTGACCGTGGCTTTTTGTCTTTTCTCCATTTAATTCTTACTTCATCAACTCCAGCAACAAACTAAGAGCAATGCAAAAAACACCTGCGACAAGCATTTTAATGCCATAAAACACCAGATTGCCACGGGAAATCTTTCCTAAAAAAATACCTATTCCGAATAGTATTAAAAATGCAAGCGCAAAACCGATGTAGTAGCAGGTATCTATGGGTAAAAACCTTCCAAAAAGAAAAGGTGTTAATGGAACAAACGCCATTATAACCGGGGATAGACCGTTTACAGCCGCGAGTATTCTTACTGCGAACTTTTGCGCCCTTGAGATTACGGTTTCATCTAAATTATAAAGAACTGACTCTTCCAGGTCGAATAGCTCTTTTCTTCTTTCAGCGGTCTCACTAAAGTAAGCACTCCATATTCCGGATACTCCAAGAGAAATACATATTGCGAACCCTGCTATCATTACATGCTTGTATTCTTTAACCCCAATAATATAATTACCGGCCAGAACGCCTATACCAGTGATTACTCCATCAAAACCATTTACTGCAAAATACCTTCTTACAATTTTTGATATACTCGCAATATTGTTATACGATTTTATCTCTTCTATATAATTCAATAAGCGCTTTCTTATTTTATTCATTCCAGGCTCAACATCCCTTAAAAATGCTTTATATTAATTTATGTTTAAAAATAATAAACCATTTCTTTTATTTCTACTAAATGTCCGCTCGCCCGGACCCATTAATTTTCCTCTTCCTGGTTATCGGGGGTAGCTGTTTCTCCGGTACCCTGACTTTCCTGATAATAACTGCCTGTTTGTTCCTGTAGCTTACCAGGGTCAATAAGTGGAACAATTCCTTCATCGGGAAGTATTCCCCAGGATATATTCGGAGATAATTTTTGTATAAACTCAAGCTGTATTATCTGTGGATAAGCCCTGAGCGCTTCACCTTTAATCTCAATCTGTTTTGCCTCTGCTTCCGCTTTAATTATCGCCTGTTCCTTCTTTATTTTTTCCTGTTCAAGAATATTCTTTTCAACCACGATTTTTTCCTCGGCAATTTGTTTTTCTTCAAGGATATTGAAATACTCCTCGGTAAAGTCTATTTTCCTGAGTAAAAATTCATCCAGAATTACTCCGTTTTCTCCGAACACGGGTGACAGTGTCTCACCTATCTCTCTCTGTACATCAAACACCTGTTCAGAATAAAGCTGGGCAGCAGTATATTTTTTTGGTATATTACGGGACAGAGACCTTGCCTCGGTCTTTACTACTTTTTCCACCACGTTATCCATGTCACCGACGTTGTTGTATATCCATTCTGCCTTCTCGCCATCAATAGAAAATCTTATAGTATATTTTAGCCTTATTTGCTGTCCGTCAGAAGATGTGGTATCAACCGAATAATCCGGATAATTTGCCCTGCTTGTTTCGGGATTATCACTGGTTTCATAAGTAACCTTCCTTGTTGAATAATTTACCACATTTTGTATAAAAGGTATTTTTAGATGCAGCCCCGGCTTAAAAGTCACCCCGGTAGTCCTGCCAAACTGCGTCAGTACCCTCACATTCCCCGCCTGGACCACAACAAAACTATTAAATACAATAAATAAAAACACGACCAGTATAACAACACCTAATATTATCCTGGGTACAAGCTTCACTCTCTTTATCTCCTTTTATTAATTACCTTCCTTTAAATACGACCATATAGGCATTTTTTATTATCTTAAACACCTGTATTAAGTTAACTACTATAATGACTGCGTTGCTCTGATTAACTTTATATTGGTTCAACCACTATGCAGGAGACTGTATCTTTAATCCCTTTCAGGTTCTGGACCCTGGATATTATCATTTTCCCCAGATTTTCCAGACTCTCACTTTCTACAAAGACGATAAGGTCGTATATGCCCAGTACTGTATTTGCACTCCTAACGCCTTTTAATTTCAGTACTTTTGTATAAATATCCCCCTGCTCCCCCGGTTCTGATTTTATAAATATATACGCCCTGACCAACTTTTACCCCCTCTTTTAATATTAATCAAAAAGATATAAACTTAACTTTTCCCTTGCGCGGTCCGCCTCGGTGGATATGAAAAATAAATGGCTCTCGCACTTGCAATCCGATGCTCCAAAATTTTTTACCGGCGGTGCTATCCTTCTTATTCTCTCTGCAATGCCACATTCTATTTTTTTGTCGCTCCTAAAACAATAAACCCGCTCCACATTAACATAGCTGCTGGATAAAAAATAATCAATATGCCAGTAATTCTTCTTCCTGTTCCCCAGGTGTCTTGATACCCTTCTTTCTATACCATTCAAAGCAGACCCTACATAAAGATAGAACCCCTTTTTGAACCATATTGGTCCAAGTTTACCAATTCTTATTCGCCGGGGTTTGCTACATTTAATCAATAAACAATATGAACCTCTCATAATATAAAGGTTTTAATCCACCGCCAACTATTATAATTTCGGTGAAGATACTCTCCGGAAATTATAATCTTTTTTCCTGTCATTATTTAAAACTTTTTCCAGAACAATACCAGCATCATATGAAGACCTGACGAATATTCCGCTTACCACTGCCTTAAAGCCCATATCCTCCGCCATTTTTCCTATTGTTACAAATTCCTGCCCGGTGTAATACTTTTCTACTTTAAGATTCAAATCAGATGGCCTGAGATACTGTCCTATGGTAAGGATATCACAATCCACATCCCTCAGGTCTTTTAACAATTCAACTATCTCGTGCTCTTTTTCCCCCAGACCAAGCATAAAACCCGACTTTGTATAAATATCCGGTTTTATTAGCTTTGCTAATTTTAGTACTTTTAGTGACCTCTCATAATCTGAACCTCTTCTTACTTTCTTAAAAATCCTTTCAACCGTCTCTATGTTATGATTCAGCACATCCAGCTTCTGTCTTAAAACAATTTTAAGGCTTTCTGAATCCCCTTTAAAATCAGGAATAAGGCACTCTATCCCCGAGTCCGGGTTTAGCTTCTTTACCTGCCTTATGGTCTCCGCAAAATGGTTAGCTCCTCCATCAGGAATGTCGTCTCTGGTTACAGAAGTAATAACAACATATTTTAACCCCATCTTCCTCACTGCTCCTGCAACTCTCAGAGGCTCCCTTCCATCAAGTGCCTCCGGCCTTCCGGACTTCACGCTACAATAGCTGCAGTTTCTGGTGCAAATATCTCCCATAAGCATGAAGGTCGCTGTTTTACTGGCAAAACATTCAAATATATTCGGGCATTTCGCGCTCTGGCAAACCGTATTCAGATCTAAATCCTCTATAAGAGTTCTGACCTCATTGATTGTTTGAACATCCAGATTTATCTTTTTTCTTACCCAGTCCGGCCTTTTATCTGACAATTTTACTCACTATTCTTTCCAGGTCCTTAACCGAACCAAATTCTATTGTAACCCTGCCCTTCTTTTTGCTCATTGTTATCCTTACAGGTGCATTAAGGTAATTGGATATTTTTTGGGATATCTCCGGGAATTTGCTGAATTGCAAAACTTTTTTGTTCTTCTTTCCCTTTCTATCTTCTTCTTTTCTTCTTGCTAATCTCTCGGCCTCTCTTACGCTCAATTCGTTTTTTACAATAAGGTTTGCAATTTTTATCATTTCTTCTTTTCCATCTACAGCCAGTATCGTTCTTGCGTGCCCTTCGCTTATTTTCTCTTCATTTATTAATTTTTGTACCTCTATCGGAAGATTAAGGAGCCTCAGTGTATTGGTTATAGTTGTTCTGCTCTTTCCAATCCTCTTTGAAAGTTTATCATGCGTTATATTGAATTCATCTATAAGCTGCCTGAATGTGTAAGCCTTTTCCATTGGACTTAGGTTATCCCTGTGAATATTTTCAATAAGAGCCATCTCAAGGGAAGAAACATCATCAACATTCTTAACCACGATGGAAGGAATGGTATTTAAACCGGCTTTTTTAGTAGCCCTGTACCTTCTTTCACCGGTAATAATTTCATATTTTTCTTCTCCTCCAGGTTTCCTGACCACTATGGGCTGAATAACCCCGACCTCTTTTATTGATTCTGCCAGTTCTACCAGTGAATCATCATCAAATTTATTTCTTGGTTGATTCTTGTTCGGGATTATTTTATCCAGTGAAAGTTCCACTATCTCGTTGGTTCCAGTTTCGGAAGGCCTGCTTACCGTTGGAATCAGCGCTCCAAGCCCCCTGCCTAACCCCCTTTTAGCCATTTCTTATCACTTCCTTTGTAAAATTACTATATGCTTCCGCTCCCTTGCACCCGGGGTCATATTCCATTATCGGCTTGCCGTAGCTCGGTGCCTCACTAAGCCTTACATTTCTCGGAATAATCGTTTTATATACTTTTTCTGAGAAAAAGTTCTTTACTTCTTCAATAACCTGCCCTGAAAGTTTTATCCTCGGGTCATACATGGTCATTATAGCTCCATTTATCTTTAAAGCCTCGTTCAGATTCTTTTTCACCAGGTCTATGGTATTTAAAAGCTGGCCAAGTCCCTCAAGCGCGTAATATTCACACTGTATGGGTATTATTACTTCCTTCGCCGCGGTCAGAGCATTAATGGTCAAAAGTCCGAGCGCCGGCGGGCAGTCAATCAGTATAAAATCATAATCCTTTTCAACACTGCTCACAGCTTCCTTTAATTTGAACTCCCTCTTTAAGCTTGAAACCAGCTCCACTTCTGCTCCTGCAAGCTGTATAGAAGACGGTATCACTTTGAGATTTTTATACCCTGTATCTAAAATTACCTCAACCGGTTCTATATCATGTATAAGAATATCATATATTGACACTTTCACATCAGTGGGATTTACCCCGATGCCACTGGTTGAATTGCTCTGGGGGTCAAGGTCTATAAGCAATGTTTTATATCCATAGAAGCTCAGGTATGCAGAGACGTTCACTGCTGTCGTGCTTTTCCCTACCCCGCCTTTCTGGTTTGTAATCGCAATTATTCTCTCCAGATGCTTTTTTTTTAAAAGCTCTGACCCTTCCTTCTTTCTAATTACTTTACTAAAAAGACCCATCAATAACTCTTACACCTTTTACCTAAATATACTTATATGCTTTTGCACATTAACACATCCTATAAAGGCCTCTTCTTTATTTTATTAAAACTACGTGGATATATCAAAGGCGTTTCTTTAATTTTTTTTATAGCCAGAAAAGCTCTATATTCATTTAAACAGGGAACCTTTACTTCTAACAATTTATCTACTTTCCCTCCTAACCTGGATATAACTTCTCTGTTTTTTTTAAGCTCATCATCTAACCTAACACTTTTATAAAATATAATTTTACCATTTATCCTGGAAAATGGAATTGTTAATTCGCTTAAAATATCAAATCTTGCCACGGCCCTCGCCAGAACTACATCAAAACTCTCTCTGTATGAAATTGCTTTCGCAATTTCTTCGGCTCTGCTTCTTATTATCACCACGTTTTTTAATTTAAGTTCGCCTACCAGTTCAGTTAAGAAATTCACCTTTTTCATCGATTTATCCAGAAGATAAAATGTCTTATCTTCCAGAAAAATGGCCAGTGGAATTCCCGGCAAACCAGCACCCGTTCCCACGTCAAGTATTTTTTCATTTTTGCCTTCGTCCAGAAAAATCTCTTTCCCGTACCTTAATATGGATATTGAATCAAGGATATGTCTTACCAGAATATCTTTCCTTTCTTTTGTCCCGATTAAATTGAATTTCCTGTTATTTTCATAAACTATATCAAGATATTCCTTTATATTTACCAGTTGTTTATTAACGTAGCCGGTGCCAAACTTTTTTAGTGCTGATTTTAAAATATTTTCAGTTTCCAAACCTGTATCCCTTGTTTAGCTTCCCCTTCAGGCTCAACAACAAAATTGATATATCAGCAGGAGATATCCCTGCTATCCTGGAGGCCTGGCCAAGGGTATCCGGTTTAATTTCCGTAAGTTTCTCCATGGCCTCATAAGTAAGGCCCTTTAAATCAAAATAATTCAGGTTTACGGGAAGGAAATATCTCTCCAGACCCCCCATTTGTTTTATCTCTCTTATTTGCCTGTTTATATAACCCTCATATTTTATCTCTATCTCCGCCTGTTTCAGGGCCTGCCTGCTATAATTGCCTGCTATCCCGTTAAGAAGTTCGGCAATTTTTTCTATTTTAACTTCTGGCCTCTTTAAAAGTTTATAGAGATTTACTGGTGTATCAATGGTTTCCGTCCCTATTTTTTTAAGAATTAAATTTTTATCCTTTCCCGGTTTCAACACGCTGTCTTTAAGTCTGGCAATAAGCTCTTCTATTTCTTTCTTTCTACTTACAACTTCTCTATACTGCTTTGAGGTTATGAGCCCGATATCATTTCCAATTTTACTCAGCCTTATATCAGCATTATCCGACCTTAATACAAGCCTGTGCTCGGCCCTTGAAGTATACATCCTGTATGGTTCCATAAGTTTCTTGGTAATCAGGTCGTCTATAAGTACCCCTACATAACTATTATCTCTTGTTAAAATAAGGGGTTCTTTCCCTTTTATCTTCCGGGCCGCATTTACCCCGGCAACGAACCCCTGTACAGCTGCTTCCTCGTATCCGGACGTTCCGTTAATCTGCCCCGCGAAATACAGATTTTCAATTATCTTTGACTCAAGGGTTAAATTCAGCTGATTCGGTATTATATAGTCATATTCAACAGCATAACCGGGCCTTATTATTCTTGCATTCTCAAGTCCACCAACAGTATTAACAATTTTTTGCTGCATTTCTGCGGGCATGCTTGTAGTCAGCCCCTGTAGATACATTTCATTAGTGTTAACCCCCTCGGGTTCAATAAAAACAGGGTGCCTGCTCTTTTCGGGATAATTTATAACTTTTCTGTCAATAGAAGGGCAGTGTCTCGGACCATGGGTATCTACCATCCCGGATTTTATGGGTGATTCATCAATATTCTCTGATATAATCTTATGTGTCCTGCTGTTAGTATATGTTAAATAACAGTTTACGCTTTTATAAATCTTTTCTTCATCCCAGAATGAAAAACTCAGGGGCTCCTCTTCACCATACTGAATATCTGTTTTTGAAAAATCTATCGTCCTTTTATCAATTCTGGGAGGTGTTGCTGTTTGAAACCTGTCAATCCTGAAACCAAGCTCTTCCAGATTTCCGGTCAGACTCCATGCGGGATACTCTCCCATGCGTCCTGCCCGGTAATCTTTTTTCCCTATAACTATTCTCCCTCTTAAGAATGTGCCTGTAGTTATAACCACGGCTTTTGTTTTAAATACCAGGCCACTCTCTACCTTTACACCTTCAACCAGGTCTCCCTTCACCACTATGCCGCTTACAATCCCCTGCCTGAGCGTAAGGTTCTCTGTGTTCTCAAGGACTCCTTTCATCTCAATTTCATATTCCTTTTTATCAATCTGTGCTCTCAATGCCTGTACCGCAGGACCCTTCTTTTTGTTAAGAACCTTTATCTGTATAAGTGTTTTATCGGTTACTCTGGCCATCTGTCCGCCCATTGCATCAAGTTCTCTTACGAGTTGACTTTTTCCCATCCCCCCTATAGACGGGTTACAGGGCATCAATGCAATTTTTTCCACATTTATTGTTAAAAGCAGGGTTCTTAATCCCAGCCTTGCTGACGCCAGGGCTGCTTCGCACCCGGCATGCCCTGCACCTACTACCACCATATCATAATCCATTTTTCTCAGATCTTCTTTTATTTTCATTACTTTCTCATTGTTTCACGTGAAACATTCATAAAATCCTGTAAATTTAAATCCTTAAAATTAGCTTTATTTAATTACCATTTAACCGCTTTTTAATATTTTTAAATATACACTACACAATTACTTTCGCACAGGTAAAATTTTTGCTTTAAGCTTTTGTTATTATTGTCTTACCCTTTAATCAATCACATTCTATTCTTTCTATCTTTTAGAAGCATTTATTCCTGAAACTACGCCCTGTTCCGCAGACTCCTCATAGCTGTCCACTCCGTTTAACTTCCCGGCAAAAAATATTCCCTTTACCCTTTTACTTTCCATCTCACTGTCAACCTGTGATTTAATTAAATAGTTATATTCTATGCCATAGCCCGGTCTGGTCATTTCAGCATTACCAAAACCGCTTATCCTTCTTATCATTTCCATTTGCAGCTCCTCGGATAAATCATTTTCCAGTCCTTTAAGATATAATTCGTTAGTATTCTTTCCCAGAGGATATGCCCCTACCCTTTTTCCTTCCCTGCAGAGCCCGTCAAAAAATTCTTCTCTTGCTGTTTGAGCGTTCCCGATTTTCTGCCTTTCTCTATCCCTGCCATATAATATTTTATCTTTATTTTTAACTATAAAATCAATAAATTTTTCATCTGTATAAGAAAAATAAATATTTCTTCCTCCCGGAGATTTAAAACCATTTTTATACAAAAAGTCAACATCGCTAATTTCCCAACTCTGTTTCTCAAGCTTCTTTTTTGTAATAGTCTTTTTGTCTATAACGGGAGCTGTAAATATTTTTCTCAGGGCGAATTTAAATCCCATCTTCTTAAGGCTTGCCAGGAGGCTCTTTGAGCATATCTCCCCCTGCCTTCCTGCTTCAATCTCATATTTGCCCCAAAAAATTCTGGCCCCCAAAAAGCTCCCGGTACAGAATATTATAGAATTTGCATCATAGGCAATACCGTCGCCTGTCCTTAATTCTAATTTATCTCCCTTTCTGCTAACACCCACTGCAAGACCCTGCCTTAAATCTAAATTTTTTTGATTCTCCAGAACTTTCTTAATTTTTAGCGAGTATCTTCTTTCATCAACCAGAAAAGTTAACTCTTTAAAAGAAGAAGCTCTTTTATTTACTTTTACTCTTGCATTAATATAATTTTCCTTTATATTTTTTAATATCTCCCCTCCTGATGAATCTATTTTTCTTATTATGGTATATTTTCCCGGTCCTCCCAGCTCATTTCCTGAGGGCATAAGAAGCACTCCGTCCAGATTTATTGTTATTAACAGGGTTTTTGAGTTATTCCCTGCAGATGCCAGCGCTGCCTCACATCCTGCGTGCCCGGCACCAATTACTACAACATCGTATATAAGTTTTTCTACTGCTTTTTCCATTTATTCCTGACCTAAAAGAAATGTTTCACGTGAAACATTTCCGCCAGATCTTCTTTAAATGTTGTTTTTTGTCATTTTCTACTTTCCTATGCAAAACTGGCTGAATATACCCTCCAGAACATCCTCTTTAACCGTTTCTCCAGTAATTTCACCCAGCAGCCCGTATGCTTCTTTCAAATCACAAGATGGAAACTCCTCGGACATATTTATCTTCATTGCCTTTTCTGCTCTCTCCAATGAATCCTTCGCTCTGCTTAATATATTTTTATGCCTCTGATTAATTATTATCATTTCTTCAAAATTTACTCTCCCGTCACTTATTACTGTCTTCTTTATCATATCTTCCAGTTTCTCTATTCCTGTTCCTTTTAAAGCTGAAATTTCTACGATATTTTTATTTCCAAAGTGTCTTTTTACTTTATCCAGGCTAATATTCTTCTTCAAATCAATTTTATTTATGCAGCATATTACTATTTTTCTGCTTATTTTCTCAATTATCTCCCGGTCATATTTCTCAAATTTCCTGCTTCCGTCAAGTACCATTAAAACAAGCTCTGCTTCTCCTATGTGCTTCATACTCCTGTCTATGCCAATTTTTTCTATTGTATTCTTTGCTTTTCTTATCCCCGCCGTATCAATTAATATTAGTGGTATTCCTTCCACATACAGTATTTCTTCTACCGCATCTCTCGTTGTCCCGGGTATAGAAGTTACTATAGCCTTCTCTTTTCTTAATAAAAGGTTTAGCAGGCTTGACTTGCCTACATTTGGCTTTCCAACAATTGCAACCTTTACACCACTTTTTATTATTTCTCCCTTTCTCTCATTAGCAATCATTTCTTCCATTTCTTTTCTTATAAAACTTATTTCTTCCTCCAGTTCTCCGTAGGGTGTTATCTCCAGATCCTCTTCAATAAAATCAACGGACGCTTCCAGCTGTATCATTACTTTAAGAATTTTTTTCCTTAAATTTTGTATTTCTTTCTTTATATTTCCCCGTAAATTTTTAGCTGCTATTTTTAAGCTTTCTTCTGTTCTTGATCTTACAACATCTATAACCGCTTCTGCCTGTGACAGGTCTATTCTTCCGTTCAAGAATGCTCTTTTAGTAAACTCCCCTGGTTCAGCAATTCTTGCCCCGTTTTCAATACATAACCCTAAAACTTTTTCTGTCGCAACCAGTCCGCCGTGGCAATTAATTTCCACCACATCTTCCCTTGTATAAGAGCCCGGCTTCCTCATCACAGATACAATCACTTCGTCTATCATGCTTCCCTCTTTATTAATAATATGCCCGTAGGCCATATTATATGTTTTAAGTGATTTTAGTTTTTTTTTGTTTCTGGCCCTGAAAATTCCGTCAGCAATTTTTATAGAATCATCTCCGCTCAACTTTACAATACCGATTGCTGCTTCGCCCGCTCTGGTTCCTATTGCTGCTATTGTATGATTCTTGTTTACCATTTTCCTTTATTTCCTGTTTTATTTTTTAAACAACCACTATTATATTTAATATTTATTATTATTCAAAACTACTGCTTTATAGCGAAAAAAAATGGCACCGGTGTGCCATTTTATTATCTTTTATTTTTTCTGGTTCTATTCGCTGCCTTTAATCGGATATATTATAATCCTCCTGTTAGGCTCCTCGTGTATGCTTCTTGTCCTGATGTTCTCAAATCCTGCAAGCATTTTGTGTATTACTTTTCTTTCATAAGAGCACATAGGTTCTAATGTAATCTTTCTACCCTCGCTAATAGCCTTCTTTGCTTTAATCAGGGCTGTTTTTTTAATTTTCTCTATTCTCTTTTTCCTGTAGTTTTTAATATCTATTACCACATTTCCATCAATTAGATTTTTCCTTTTACCTATCAAATTAATTATATACTCAAGTGCCTGCATATTCCTGCCATCTCTTCCTATTGCTATCCCGAGATCCTCCCCGTGTACAGAAAGCTCTAATTTCCTCGAATCGGTGCTTATTTTTACCTTCTCTCCCAGACAGATAAGCTCAATAGACTTCTTTAATATGTTTTTTATTTTTTCTAATCCGTTGATTTCTTCAATATCATCACTTATTTCCTGCCCTCCCTTATGATTATCCTCTATCAATTTATTGTTCTTCTGCTCTTCTTCAAGCGATTCAACATATGAATCAATAGCCTCTTCTATGCTTTTATCTTCAATCAACTTCACACCTCCTGAGTTAGAAGTTATTTTCTCTTCTTTTTTTTCTTCTTTAACTTTCTTCTTATTATCTTCTTTTCCTCTTCGCTTATTTGTTCTTCTTCCTGCGATTCCCCGCTCTTTTCCTCCAGCTCTCTTTTTATTTTTTCTCTGGTAACAATTTTATTTACAATCCATTGCTGCCCGATTGACCATATGTTGGTAGTCACCCAGTATACAAGTATTCCCGATGGAAATTGAAATGATATAAAGCCGAAAGCAACTGGCATTATGTACATAATCTTTGACTGCTTGGGGTCAGTATTTGTCATCTTCATTGATACAAACATTGTTGCCACCATTAATATGACCAGGATATAATACGGATCCCTTTCGTTTAAATTTAACCACAAAAAATTATATTTTGGATTAGCAACACCTGTTATTCCGATATCCGCGGAATTAACAAATCCCATCAGCCCTGTTTTTAAACCATTTGCGACACCATACAGATTAAAGCTTCCCAGCACATTTGTCACAATCTCTGATGGATTCCTCAGGGCCTGAAATAAAGCAAAAAATACAGGGAGCTGCAACAAAAGCGGAAGGCATCCTGCCAGCGGGTTTACATTATTTTTTTTGTAGAACTCCATGGTTTCCTGCTGAAGCTTCTGCTTATCATCTTTGTACTTTTTCTGCAGCTCTTTTAACTCTGGCTGTATTTTTTGCATCCTGGCCATGGATTTAGTCTGGGTTATAGTTAGAGGAACAAGTATTAACCTCACTATAATGGTCAAAAGTATTATTACTATGCCGTAATTTCCAATTACGTTATTGTATAAAAAAATTATTATATGCTCCAGAACATCCTGTATCGGGCTCAATATCTGATATATGTAGCTCAATTTATAATGCCTTCCTCAATATTATTTAACAGGGTCATATCCGCCCCTATTAAATGGGTTACATCTTAATATTCTATATATAGATTTAATACCCCCTTTTAATACACCATATTTGCTTATCGCCTCAAGCGCATATTCAGAACATGTGGGATAAAACCTACAGCTCCTGGGTAACAGGGGTGAAATATATTTCTTATAAGCTTTTATTAAAAATATTAATAATCTTTTCACTATTACAGGGACCTGATAGTTTACAATTATAAAACACCAATCAACATTAGACTGAAAAGAAATCAAAAATTTTTTCTTTCATATCTCTCTTTAAATAACGTACGTTTACACCGTATTCATTTTTTTTTACCACAAACAAAAAATCAAAGCTGCCACGAATTTTAACATCCATATTCCTTAATGTTTCCTTCAAAACCCTTTTAATTCTATTTCTAAAAACGGCTCCGCCTATCTTTTTACTAACAATAAAACCCGCCCTTAATAAATTGACGTCACCGGGTTTTTTAAGTATATATATGCCCAGATATCTGCTTCTCCTATAAGCTCCTTCTTTGAATACCTCTGCAAAATCAGCCCTTCTTTTAATTGTTTCAAATTTAATTTTTATCTTCCTTTTTCATGTCAGGCTGTAAGTTTCTTTCTTCCCTTTTTTCTCCTGCTGGATATAATTGCCCTTCCGGCTCTGGTTTTCATTCTTTCCCTGAAGCCATGGTTTTTCTTTCTTTTTTTTACATTTGGCTGATATGTTCTTTTCATCTTTTCCCAACTTTACTATTGTTTCCAATCAGGTAGTAGATTATACATTTTAATCTTTTTAATATCAAGACTGCCCTTCTGGTCCGGAAGTGGTTTACTGTTATTCTTTTCAAGTATTAAAATTTAATACTTCTTTTTTTCCAAACACCTGTTCTACTGCAGGGCTTATCTGAAAAAGATATTTTTTAAATTTTAATTATAGTGTACTTTTTCAAATCCTTTCCGCAATATTAATAACTTTTCAACACGTGTTGAAAAAACTGTTGAAAACTCAAAAAACCTCACTATATTATATGTCATGTGTTCCCTTAATTTTACATTTATCATATAATCTAGTAGCTTTTTCCTGACTAAAATATTATCATTTATATGTTGATAACTTTAAATTTCTGAAAAGAAAATGAAAAGTGTTAACATTGTTTAATACTTTCACTTAATAAACATAAAAAATAAATACCGTTGTTCTGCTTTTTTATTAATTATGATTGATAACAGGAACATAGATCAAGACAATATAACCGACCGGCATAATTCCGTCCAGGACATTAATAATTTATCGGCAAGAATTGCCATCTATGACAATATGCGCAGCATCCCGAGAATAATAGACCTTAACTATAACGATATAAACAACTTCATAAACGAAACATCCCAGAAAACCTACAATCTTTCACATGAGATAGGCGGCGGTATTCCATATACCATTATTAAAGAAATAATTGAGAATCTCATCCACGCAGATTTCAAAGAAGTTGTCGTAACCGTCCTCAATAACGGGAATCACATAATTATATCAGACCAGGGACCGGGAATAGGTGACAAGGAAAAAGCTTTTCTTCCCGGTTACACATCTGCTACAAACAAAATGAAAGAGTATATAAGAGGCGTCGGCTCCGGATTTCCAATAGTTAAGGAAACTATTACTTTCTCCGGTGGCTCAATAGACGTCAGGGATAATATAAAAAAGGGAACGGTCATCTCTTTAAAATTAGAC
>CAZQQX010000003.1:0-8767 GCA_964595565.1 uncultured Actinomycetota bacterium | reverse complement strand
AATAGACGTCAGGGATAATATAAAAAAGGGAACGGTCATCTCTTTAAAATTAGACCGTGCCCCTAAAAACGACGGCCTGCAGATCACTGACACCACATTGTCCCGTGAACAATCACCGACCCGGGATGCATCAAGCCAGGAACCGCCGGCAGAACCTTCCGCATCCTTTGATAAAATAATACTCTCGGACAGGCAGAGGAAAATCCTCTTCGTCATCCTGGAGCTCGATGAGGCCGGCCCTTCAACTATCGCCAAAGAACTCGGCTTCAGCCTTTCAACATCCTACCGTGAGCTAATTTACCTTGAAAAACATAAATTCCTAATCTCCAGCGGGAGCGGTAAAAGAAAATTGTCCAAAAAAGGAATAAAATATCTTGAATATTATTCAAATAATATTTAATATAAGAATATTATGGCGGAACTACAGAACATCTGGAAAAATACTCTCGACGACGTAAAAAACAGGATAAATCTTCCTACATACAAAGCGTGGTTTGAGCATATAACACCTGTATCTTTAAAAAAAAACTGTTTAACCATTTCTGTTGGCAGCCCTTTCGCAAAAGAGTGGCTTGAATCAAGGTACTCGGGCATCATATCCGAGTCTGTTAAAAAAGTAACCAACAATTCATATAAAATAAAGATTATCACGCTTCCCGACAAGAGCGGGCTCTCAAATGATAATTATGAAGACTATATCAGTGAAAGCCCTGCTATTAAAAACCCCACGAACACAAAAAACAGGAGTTCGTCTTTTAACTCCAAATATACTTTTGATACTTTTATTGTTGGCAACAGCAACAGATTCGCCTGCACAGCTTCTCTTGCTGTAAGCGAGAAGCCCGGTAAAACCTATAATCCTCTCTTCATTTACGGCGGCGTTGGGCTGGGCAAGACACACCTGTTACACGCAATAGGGCAATACACCCTGCAATTAAACCCTGACAAGATAGTGAAGTATGTGTCAGCAGAGAGATTTTTAAATGATTTTATTAATGCCCTCAGATACAAAGACATATTCGCTTTTAAAGAGAGCTATAGAAACAATGATGTTCTTCTCGTCGACGACATACAGTTTCTTGAGGATAAAGAAGCAAGCCAGGAGGAATTTTTTCACACCTTTAATGCTCTTCATGACACCAACCGCCAGATAGTCCTGTCAAGTGACCGTGCCCCTAAAAACATAACCACCCTTGAAGAAAGGCTTTGCTCAAGATTTGAGTGGGGCCTTGTCACAGATATTAAGCCCCCGGATTTTGAGACCAGGCTCGCCATTTTAAAAAAATATTCTGAAAGGGAAAATATAGCTGCCTCTGATACAATTTTAAACCTTATAGCCGAAAAAATTACTTCAAATATCAGGGAGCTCGAGGGGTCTCTTACAAGGATAGTGGCATTCGCATCACTAACAAAATCCAGACCTGATTTAAATATAGCCAAAAATATTTTAAAAGATATGCTGCCCGACGACAGGGAACACAAAACAAGCATACAAACAATTATTAAAGAAGTATCCAAATATTTCTCAATACCAATAAGCGACATCCTCAGCACAAAAAGAAATAAGTTTATCTCCCACGCCCGACAGCTAGCCATGTATCTATCAAGAGAGTTAACCAGTAGCTCTCTTCCAAGAATAGGTAAATCTTTCGGAGACAGGGACCATTCAACAGTTATATACGCGGTCTCAAAAGTTTCGGATCTTATAAATAACGACAAAACCGTTTACAGACAGATTCAGGAGCTAACAAGTAAAATCAAGACCTCTTCTTAAACCTGTCCAAAAACTGTTTATAATCTCTTGCTTTTATAAACATATTTTTTTATTTTCTGTTAATAACTAATATAAATTATATAAAGCTCTTGCTTTTCATAATCTTTAAACAGTATTTTAGTTTATTATCAACAATTGATTTCTTTGATTTCATCCTTTATAAAACACTTTAACTGGTTATAAACATTTTCAACAACCTATATAGCTACTACTGGCTATTTAAATTAAATACTATATATAATAAAATATATCTATATTTAAATATCCTTAGAGAGGTTATAATGAAGTTTCAAACAACAAAAACAGATTTTCTTGACACGGTATTATTCTCAGGCAAAGTAATAAACCCCAAAACTTCCACAATTATTTTAAATGGAATAATGCTGGACGCAGATAAGGAGCTGACCGTATATAGTACTGATTTAGAGACGAGTATAAAATGTAGATACCCGGTTAAAATAATAGAAAAAGGGAAAGCAATAGTCCCGGCAAGAATATTGACCAGTATCCTAAAAAGCCTGAAGGAGTCAAAGGTTGAAGTGGAGCTTAATAAGACAACCAACCAGCTGGGGATTACATGCGAGAAAGCGTTTTTCACACTTAATACGCTGGCGGTAGGGGAGTATCCCGGATTTCCCGACATAAAAAAAGAGAAGAGCCTTAAGTTAAGTGCGGAGAAGTTTAGAAGACTTGTAACGAAAGTACAGAAAGCGGCGTCTGTTGACGAAAGCAGGGCGATATTGACAGGAGTATTTTTAGAGATTGAAGATGGAACAATAAGCATGGTTGCCACGGACAGCTACAGACTGGCAATGGTAAAAGAGAAAATAGACAAAGATATATCATCGGCCGGCGTTATAGTGCCGGCAAAGGTTCTGGATAGCGTATCCAGGAGCGAGTATAGGGGAAGCAGTATAGAAGCGAGCATAGAGGAGAACCAGATAAGTTTTTATATGGAGGATGATAAAAAGAGGAAGGACATAATAGTATCAAGGCTGCTTTCGGGGAAATTTCCGGAATACAAACAATTGGTACCTCAAAAACTAAAACATAATATAATTGTAAGTAAAGACAGGATACTAGATGTTGTAAAGAGGATTTCGTCAATATCACAGGACAATATACCTGTAAGGCTTACTATAGAAAAGGGCACCATAACTGTTTCTATGAATGTTAAGGAAGTCGGGAGCTCCAGTGAAGACTTTGAGGTTTCGTATGCCGATGAAAAAATGGAAATTGCATTTAATCCCGAGTTTTTAATTGACGGAATAAATATTATGGATGGGAAAAACATAATAATATCAATTGATGAACCGCTGAAGCCTATCCTGCTGAGACCTGAGAAGAACAACAATATAATGTATCTATTAATGCCAATAAGGGTTTCTTAGACGTATTTTGGTTAAAACTTAAATACAGTTAAAAAAACCATGAGTAAAAGAAAATCCATAGAGCTGTGTATAATTGGTGCAGGGAGAGTTGGAACCACTCTCGGGTATATTTTTTCAAAGGGAAACTTTCCCGGTATAAAACTTAAGGCAATTTCTTCTAGAACAGATAAATCATTAAACAGAGCAAAGAAAATTATAAAAAGAAATAGCCAGGGCATACTTTTCACCAAAAATAACAGGGAGGCAGCATTTGCTTCAAACTGCGTGCTGATATGCACACCTGACGACGCTATAGAGAGTGTTTGTAAGGAGATGTTTAAAGGTCCGTCTAATAAGTCATTAAAAGATTACTGTGTGATACACTTTAGCGGTTCAAAGAAACTCGGAGTTCTTGAATCGGCAGGTATCCTGGGTGCCGGGACTGCGTCAATTCATCCTATGAAGTCATTTGCCTCAATAGAGAATGCGATAAAAACAATGCCCGGAACCATATTTGGAGTAACCTGTTCTGGCAGTGGTGCAAAAAAGGTGGCTGGAATACTTATAAAAAAACTGGACGGTGAAATAATAGAGGTAGAAGATGAAAAGAAACCGCTTTACCACGCTGCGGCCTGTATAGCATCAAACTATCTGGTTACATTATTAAATTACGCAGCCGGTTTATATAAGAAGACAGGGATGAGCTCCAGAGATTCATTAAAAGGGATTATGGGCCTGGTTGATGGAACTATTGATAATGTAAAAAAATTGGGTACCGAGAAATCACTGACCGGGCCCATAGCACGGGGGGATCTGGGGACAATAAGGGAACATATCAAAAGCATGGAAGAGCAATTTTCAGAAGAGGAGCTAAGGCTGTATAAAATAATGGGAGTAGAAACCGGAAAGCTGGCGGGAGGAAATGGATGGATAGAAGATGATATTTTAAACGAGCTAAAAAAAATACTGGGGGATTAGAAAGGAAGCTTTATGGACATTGCGAAGGTAACAACAGGAGTACTCATAGAAATGAAGAAGAGAGGCGAAAAGATAGCCATGCTGACTGCATATGATTATTTGATGGCATCTCAACTTGACGGGTGCGGGATAGACCTTATCCTGGTAGGGGATTCAGTGGGTAACGTTGTTCTGGGGTATGATAACACCATACCGGTTACGATGGAAGAAATAATACACCACTGCAAAGCAGTTTCCAGGGGAGTAAAAAGGGCAATGATAATAGGCGATATGCCATTTATGTCTTATCAGGCAAGTATCGGGGAGGCAGTGAGAAACGCGGGAAGGTTATTGAAGGAAGCAGGGGTAGAGGCGGTAAAGCTGGAAGGTGGAAGAGAGTTTTCCGGCACAGTCAAAAGGATAGTGGAATCAGGAATACCTGTAATGGGTCATCTGGGACTTACCCCGCAGTCGGTCTATAAGTTTGGCGGATACGGGGTAAGAGGAAAGGATGAGACACAGGCATCGGAGATGCTGGAAGATGCAAAGGGACTTGAAGAAGCAGGAGCGTTTTCAATAGTGCTGGAGAAGATTCCTGCGGGGCTTGCAAAAAAGATAACCGGGGCGGTAAGTATTCCCACTATAGGAATAGGGGCAGGAGTGGATTGTGATGGCCAGGTTCTTGTAACGCATGATATGTTAGGGATTTTTGAGGGATTTATCCCGAAGTTTTCAAAGAGGTATTCTGAAATAGGGAAGGAAATGAAGAAGTGTTACAGAGAGTATATCAAAGAAGTAAAAAGTAAAAAGTTCCCGGGTAAGGAACACTCTTATTAAACTCTTAGTGAAACGGTTTAACCTGAAAATATTGACCGCAACAGAAGAAATTAAAATAGTAAAATATAGAATCGGCAGGGCATAAAAGTGAAGATTATAGGAAAAGTCAGTGACTGTACATTTATTGCTGAAAAATTGCGCAGAGGAGGGGTCACGATAGGATTCGTGCCCACAATGGGGTTCCTGCACCAGGGCCATCTGAGTCTTATAAGGATGGCAAAAAAGCAATGCGACAGGGTGATAGTTAGTATATTTGTTAATCCAACGCAGTTTGGTCCGGATGAGGACTTTAAAAAATATCCAAGGGACATTAAAAGAGACACAGCTCTTGCAGAAAAGGAAGGAGCGGACTTCATTTTTCATCCGACTGCAAAGGAAATGTACGGGAGGGGGCACAGAACGGTTGTGGTGGTTAAGGAGCTGGGTAATATTATGTGTGGGAAGTACCGGCCCGGGCATTTTGAAGGTGTAGCAACAGTGGTTTTAAAGCTTCTAAATATCACCAGGGCGAACAGGGTATATTTCGGGGAAAAGGACTATCAGCAGATGGTGATAATAAAGAAAATGGTGTCCGACCTTAATGTTGATGTAAAGGTGGTAAGTGCACCGACTATAAGAGAGAAAGACGGGCTTGCAATGAGTTCAAGGAACAGGTATCTTACTAAAAAAGAAAGAGAAAACGCAGTTATTTTATACAGGTGTTTGAATCTTGCCAATGAAATGATTAAAGGGGGTAAAAGAAACCTGGCCCAGATACAGAAGGAGATACTGGGGGAATTAAACAGGAATGAGTTTCTAAAGAAGGTGGATTATTTTGAATTCAGGGACCCGGAAAATCTGGAAGAAAAAAGCAGGGTAGAAAGCAGCGACAGAAGAATACTGGCAGCGGTCGCGGCGTGGTTTGGTGATACCAGGCTAATTGACAATATGGTTATAAAGTTATAGAAAAGGGAAGTTATAAAAATAAGCAGAAGAATTTAATTAAAAATTAAATGGATAGGACGGAGAAATAAAAATTGTTAGTGAATATTTTAAAGGGCAAAATCCACAGGGCTACGGTAACAGATGCTATAATTGACTATGAAGGTAGCATAACGATAGATAAAGAATTAATGGAGCACGCGGGGATACTTCCTTACGAAAAAGTAATGGTTGTAAGTATTGATAGCGGAGAGAGACTTGAGACCTATGCTATAGAAGGAAAAAAGAACAGCGGAGTAATATGTACAAACGGTGCAGCTGCAAGAAAGATATTGAGAGGAGAAAAAGTCATAATTTTTTCCTTTGTTTACATGGAAAGCGGGGAAGTGCAGGGGCACAAACCGAAAATAGTATATGTTGATGAGAAAAATAAGATTACGGGCGAAGAGGACCATGTCAGAAAAGACGACCAGTGCTGACACTTACAGGTTCCGTTCAAATAAATTCCTGCCACACATTATAATAATAATTTTAATTATAACATTATGGTTGCTGGCGCTGTCGGCGTGCGGCCCCGGAGAGGATTCTGATAGAAAAGTAGATAGTGCGGAGGGCGGCGGTGAAGTGGAAGAGGAAACATTATATGGAGAGGACCTTTATTTATTTGATTATGAGAAGATTGCTCTTGAGAAGACGGGCTCAATTGGAATAGAAATTAAGAACTGTAATATATACACGGACATATACGAGGACCTTATAATACTGGGAGAGATAGAAAATATTTCTACAGTGAATAAAACGGACATCGAGGTTACGCTGGACTTCTATAATAAAGACAATGAAGTAATAATGTCGGAAACCATACCGTCTCCTGTTAATTATCTTAATGTGGGGAGCAGGCTTCCTTTTTATTATTATCTTTATGAGAGAGAAAAGTTTATAGAAATAAATAAAATAAAAATCGGGGCCGACTACAAAGATTACAACAGAGGTTTTAAGGGAAATCCAGTAGTAGAAGGAGAGAAGTATTATTATTCCGGTGAAGGAAATAGCCTGGTTATAGAAGGCAGTATAATTAATATAGGTGAAAATAAGATAAAAAACCTGGAGCTTTTTTGTACTTTTTATAATGATAAAGAGCAGGTAGTATTTATAAAAAATTGTTATCTTTTGAGGGAAGAAATGATACCGGGCGAAGAGCAAAGATTTACCTTAGAGGTAATGCTTGATGAATATCTACCCGGGTTTACGCACTATAGATTTGAAGTCTTTTTTGAGGATGAGATAAAAGCAGCAGCTTTATTTATAACCAGTCCTTATATTTAAAATAAACAAGCATCCCTATTGATATTATTATCATTGATACAATTATTATAATAAATGCAAAGGGGAAACTCTCCAGAGGAAGTCTTATATTCATTCCGTAAATTCCCGATATAAGAGCAAGCGGAAGGATAACCACAGAAAATATGGTAAGTATTCGCATTATGTCGTTAATCTTATTTGAGAGAAGCGACTGGTGAGCATCGTGAACCCCTTCTATTAGCTCCTTGTAATTCTCCAGAGTGTCCCATATTTTTTCAACGTGATCCACCAGGTCGCTAAAATAGACCTCGAGAGCCTCTATTAAAAATTCCATGTCTTTTATTTCCAGTGTTTTAAGAAGCTTTCTCTGCGGGAATATTATATTTCTGAATATTAAAATATTGGTTCTTATTAAAAGTATGTCTTTAACATTTTTACTGCTTGCTTTTTTAAAGATGGCATCTTCAACGTTCTGTATGTTTCTATAAATTTTATTCAGTATGGGGAAATTATAATCAATAAGAGAGTCTATCACTTTATGCAGGAGGTAACCTGACCCCTTGTCCAGTATCTGCCTGTTTTCTGTGATGTAATCAAGAGCGTCCTGGATTGGTTTGCACAGGCCACGGTGTACGGTTACGAGATAATTATTTCCGATGAAGATATTAACACTGAGGGGAACAAGTCTTCCGGTTTGCTTTATAAAATGGGGAATATGCAGCACAAGGAAAAAATAGTCGTCATATTCATCAAGTTTTGGTCTCTCTATAACACTCAGGCAGTCTTCAATGTCAAGTGGATGAAAATTGAAATGTTTCCTGAGAAACTGCATGTTTTCCCTGCCCGGGTTTTCAATGTCTACCCACAGGAGATAATCAGGATTATTGATGTAAGAGGCAACACCTCTGGTAGTGGCTTTGTCCATCAGTTTTTTGGTATTCTTATTATATACAAGAATTTTCACATGGACACCTCCTGTAATTAAATCTTTATGAAATTTTATAATTATTTATAAAAAAAAGAAACGTAAATTTATTGACATTTTTTTAGCCTTTATTTTGGTTAATCTGAAAAGTTTCTCTTTTTAAAAATTATATTTAATATTGGAGAAATGGTGCGCTGATTAAAAAGATGTTGACACGGCGATTAAAGTTATGTAAAATTACTAACAAATATAATAAATCATTAATTCAATTTAAATATCAGGAAAACACCAGATTAAGAAAACAATATTTTTTATTATCAAATGAATAAATATTTCTAAAAAAGTGTAAATATAGAGTCTATAAGATATAGGGGAGGGGGTGATAATAAATAAAAAGAGATTTGTAAAGGCGGTTAATACAAGGATATTCTTCTCTCATATTAAGAACCAGACCTAAACAAATCTCAAGGAAAATTTATCAGAATTAATTTAAAAAGTAAACATATGGGAGGTGGTCTGTACAAAAAATTTTAATTTTATTAAACAGGAGATTAGTATTGAAAGGATTAAAAATGAAAAAATCATTATTATGGATGATTGTACTGATAATTAGCATATCAATGATTGCAGCTTTTGCTGGTTGTGCAGAAGAAGCAGCTCCTGCTGAGGAAGCGGAGG
>CAZQQX010000002.1:0-86566 GCA_964595565.1 uncultured Actinomycetota bacterium | reverse complement strand
ATTTTTTTTATTTTTTCCATTTTTAATTTCCCGGTATATTTTTTATTATTTTATTATTAATTATAAGTATAACAATGTCAGGGAAATATTCATAAATTAAATCGTTTCTGGGAAAGAATTGATACTTTTCAGGTAAAAAAGTTTAACATATATACTGGTTTAAATAAAAATAAAATTATTAAATTAACAGTTTAGATTAAATATTTTTTAGTTTTTTATAAAATCTGTTATCATATTGTTTGCTGTAAAATATATATGTAATTATTTAATCCGGAGAGGTGCTTGAGTGGTCGAAAAGGGCCGCCTGCTAAGCGGTTAGGCGAGTGTAAGCTTGCCTCGAGGGTTCGAATCCCTCCCTCTCCGCCATTTAGATAATAGTGATAAAAAAATTTTTTCAGCAAATTTCCATTAATGAAACAGGTTTTTATTCTGGTTACATTAACCGGATGATAAACCTGGATATCTGATAATAAATGTGAAAACTCTTTACGCGGAAGCGGAAAACTTTAAGATAGGTGAATCTCCGTTATATATCTTAAGAAAAGGCAATAGGGAACTTTAATTTTATTTTTTTTATGGTAATATTGCCAGATATAATAAATTATCGGGTAAGAAATCATATAGATAGATGGAGTTTAATATGATATTTAAAAAGAAAAAGGAATCCGGGGAAGAAGATATCCAGAGATGTATAGAATGCGGAAAAATTTTAAAAGATAAAACTTATGAGCCTTACTGTAAAGAGTGTGACGAAAAGCTTGACAGGCAGTTTGATAATATTGAGGATAATATGATAATTTACAGGGAGCTTCTGGATAATGAAATAGAAGTTCTAAATAAATTTGAAGACGAAGATATAAAGGACCTTTTTAAAAGGGTCTATAAAAAATTATCGGGTGAAAAGGGTGGTTTAAAAAAAGAAAGCATAGCAATCCTTAACAGACTAAAAAACTCATTTAAATTGAATGAAATGGATATGGGCCTGGAGAAAATTCCCGACATTAAGGAATTTAAGAAAGCCACGCCCGTGGATATATGTCCTGAATGTGGTAAAAAAATAAAAGAGGATTTTATTTTCTGCCCTTACTGTGGTTATAAATTAAAAGATGATTATCAGGAGAATTAAAAATTCATTTATATAAATTTTCCTCCAGTCATTAATTCTTCATTAAAAGCTTGACAGCGGTGAAAATTAAAATACTGGGTGATAGATTCTAACGGGCCAGGCTGTTAGTTCCCTTATAAAATTACTATAAAAAATGCAGGTTTATTGAATCAAAAAGGCGATACGGTTAATTAATTGTAACTATAGATATAAAATTATAGTATTACTTGTAATTTTTAAATTTATATTTGTTTTAATATTTTATTTGGGTAGAATTACAGTTATATTACACTTTTATTTTATTATAATTTATGGACTCACCGAGAAAAGAGATATTAAGCGGGAATCTAAGATTGCTGCTATTCAAATTTTCATTACCCGGTATTGCAGGGATGATTATAAGTGCCCTTTATAATTTTATTGACACCATATTTGTGGGAAAAGGAGTCGGGTCCGTTGCTATCGCAGCTCTTACCATAGTTCTTCCGGTTCAGATTTTTATGCTGGCCATAGGTCTGATGATTGGAGTCGGAGCATCGTCTATTATCTCCCGTGCCATTGGGAGAAATGACCATGAAACTGCCAGAAAAGCGTTTGGGAATGCACTTGTACTTAATGTTTTGATTAATACGATTTTAATGATAATAGCCTTTATATTTTCTGATAGGATTCTTATGTTCTTTGGGGCAGATGGCAATGTTATTCCCTATGCCCGTGACTACCTATCAATTATTTTGTTTGGTTTTGTGTTTTTTTCTTTTTCACTTTCGTCAAATCATATTATAAGAGCTGAGGGCAGGCCCCGGGCTGCAATTTATCCCATGATTATAGGAGCCCTGCTCAATATAATTCTTGATGCTATATTTATATTTGTATTAAGAATGGGGGTAAAGGGAGTAGCTTTAGCTACTGTTATCAGTCAGTTTTGCAGCTCTGTGTATGTGATTTTTTATTGTATTTATGGGAAAAGTTTATATCAATTAAGGGTTTCTATGTTTAAACCCTATAAAAAAATAGCAAGAGAAATTCTCTTTATAGGGTTTCCTTCATTTTTAATGGCCGTTGTTGATGGTGTAATATTTTTAATATACAACCGGGCCATTCTTTACCATGGAAATAACCTTTATATAGCTGTAGCCGGAATCACTTTTAGAATAATTGACCTTGCAGTTATGCCGATTATCGGGATAAGCTACGGGTTTTCTACCATTGCCAGTTTTAATTATGGGGCTAAATTATATGAGAGGGTAAAAAGAGCATTTGGGGAAGCGATATTATGGACAACATTAATTGCGACGGCAGGGTTTATACCGGCAATGTTTTTTCCACGTCAGCTGCTCAATCTTTTTACTAATAATCTGAGGCTTATAGATATAGGAGTTCTACCCATGAGGATTATCGTTTTGTTTATGCCCATACTGGGCTTTTTAATAGTAGGCGGGGTTATATTCCAGGCTATAGGCAAACCCATACCTGCATTGATTATCCAATTCTCAAGGCAGGTCATTTTTCTTATTCCAGCTATATTTATTCTTCCTATCTTTTTTGGTTTGAAAGGGGTTATGCTTTCCTGGCCGGTTTCGGATTTTCTTTCTTTTCTGGTTACCATAGTTTTTGTTGCTCTGGAATTGAGGATACTAAATAGAGATATAAAAGATAATTCCGGTATGAGTCTACAGGTATAAGTTCTGATGCTTATTTAGCTCTGGTCAATAACCTTCCTGTATTAGCAGGAAACATTCTTTTCGGGTAACTTACGGGCTAAAAAGCTGATGGAAAACTTATCTTTTAAATAAATCTTGACAATTAATTTACCTAAAATATAATTGAGGCTTATGTTATTTCCTGGATTAAAAAAGGTAAATTAGATTTAATTCATTTTTAAAATTTCTGCTATTTTTTATTCAGAAAAATAAAAATTTTCGGGCAATCCGGAGGAACAAAAGTGGAAGAACAGAAAAAGCAAATTTTAAGTGAAAATTTAAGGCTGTTATTATTTAAGTTCTCGGCGCCAACCATAACCGGTATGGTTATAATAGCTCTTTATAATTTTGTGGATACTCTTTTTGTAGGGAATGCAGTGGGCCCGGATGCTATTGCCGGACTTACAGTAGTGTTGCCTGTAATGATTTTTATAGTAGCCATTGGTCTTTTGACCGGAGTGGGTTCAGCTTCCATAGTTTCGCGTTCTCTTGGCAGGGGAGATAATAATAAAGCTATAACTGCCGGTGGTGATGGTATTATACTGAATACCATTCTTAATGTTATTATAATTATTCCTATTTTTATCTTCTCTGAAAATATACTTAAATTTCTTGGTGCTTCAAGCCAGGTTTTGCCCTATTCCAGGGATTATTTAGACATTATGCTGCTTGGTTTTATATTTTTATCCTTCTCGATCAATGGCACTAATCTAATAAGGGCTGAAGGCAGGCCGAGAGCCTCAATGTATGAGATGCTGATAGGAGCGATTTTAAATATAATCCTTGATTATTTTTTCGTGATTATATTTGGATGGGGGGTAAAAGGAGCCGCACTGGCAACTGTTATAAGCCATATAGCAAGTGCTGCTTATATTTTTATATTTTTTATGTCCAGAAGCAGCATATTCCACCTGAGATTAAATATGTTTAAAATAAATAAATCTATATCAGGCGAAATTCTGAAACTCGGGACCCCTTCATTTTTAATGGAAATTGTCGGGAGTGTGGTATTTTTATTATTCATAAAATTTGTGAGCCGGTATGGTGGAGATGTTTATATCACCATAACCGGAATAGGTATAAGAATTGTTGATTTAATATTCATGCCTATTGTTGGAATAAGCCAGGGGTTCTCTCCCCTCGTGGGATTTAATTACGGAGCAAAACTTTATTCAAGAGTTAAGAGAGTATTAAGAGAAGCATTTATATGGGCCTCGGTTATAACTTTGTCAGGGTTTATCGTAATGGTAGTATTTCCGGAATTCTTAATAGGCATATTTACCACTGATGTGGACGTAATTGAAAAGGGAGCTGCACCTTTAAGATTTATTGCAATGCTGGCACCCCTCTGGAGTTTTCCTATTCTTGGGAGTGCATTCTTCCAGGCCATAGGTAAAGCCAGGCCTTCTCTGGTTATAACTTTATCCAGGGATCTATTTTTCTTTATCCCGTCTGTTTTTATTCTGCCTTTATTTTTTGGCCTTACGGGGGTCTGGGCTTCCTGGCCGGTTACTGATTTTAGCTGTTTTTTGATAACGGTTATATTTCTGGTAAAGGAAATCAAGGTTATAAATAAAAGCATGGAGATTAAAGAATAAAAGTTGTGCTGGTTTCATTTTATCTTAATGTTCTCCATAACCTGTATGTTATAATATTTGATTGGGGAGAGATGGCTGAGCGGTTTAAGGCGCACGCTTGGAAAGCGTGTAAGTGGCGTAAGCTGCTTCGAGGGTTCAAATCCCTCTCTCTCCGCCATAAATACACCGGTATTTGTAGATACATATGGAACATAAATAAATCCTGCTGTGGAATTTACTCACGTTTGAATTGACGATTCTTTTTTATTTTTTAAAAATAAGTTAAAATTCTGCCATGGATAACATGACATTGAAAACATAGGCGGGTAAATCTGTAAATCCGCACAGCAGCCCCTTGCCGGGGCGGGAAATTGTTGATTCTATGTACCAGTCTATGATTTTCAAAAGTAACAGGAAGAAAATGAGTGATTTAGTCTCTTATTCTCATTTTATTATTCTCACAAATTCAGAGTTAATTTTGATAAAAGAAAGAAAAGAATACGGGTTATCTTTAAGTATATTCCTCTAAACAATATAGAGGATATAATTTCTAAACAGGCCGGTCAATCACAGACGATATTTAATGAACTGAAAGTCTTTGTTTTATCTATAATTTTATCCGGTAAAGAAGAGATATCGATTTTATTTTCTCAGGAAAATAAGTCTTATGTAGAATCTGTAATAGAGAAATATCATCGTCTGTCAGCCTGAAAAATAAACAAATAATAAGATACTACAAGTGGGGATAATATTAATTTAAAACTATGCTTCAACTTCAAGGTTCTTTCCACTGGCTAAAATTTCTATAAACAGTTTTGCCATGTCTGGGTCAAATTGTGCCCCGGCTTCCCTTTTTATTTCTTCTATTGCCACACATCTTGACAGCGCTTTCCTGTAAGGCCTGTCATTGGTCATGGCATCAAAAGCATCAGCAATGGATACAATTCTGGAGATTACCGGTATTTTTTTACCTTTTAGACCTTCCGGGTAACCCTTGCCATCCCATCTTTCATGATGGTACAAAATTCCTGTAGCGATTTGCTCGAGGTCCCGGGATGATTTTGCAAGGCGGTAACCAACTTCTGGATGTTTTTTTATAATTTCCCATTCTTCAGGTGTTAATTTACCGGGTTTTAAAATAATATTATCTGATATTGAAATTTTACCTATATCATGTAATATGGCGAGTAATTTCAGTTCGTTCAATTCATTATAGTTTAATTTTAGTTTATTCCCAAGAAGCAGGCTCAGGCTGGCCATTCTCATAGCATGTTCTTCGGTTTCATAGTCTCTTTCCTCAAGGGCTTTCTTTAATGATAATATAATAGAGCTCCGGGCACTTTCATTTTCAAGAAGCTTATATTCATTCATGATATCTTCTGCTTGTTTTATTATATCGTTAATTTTTTTTCTGCTATTTTTTTTGACTGCAAATCCCATGGATATATTTAGAGGCATGGTAGACGTACTGTGGTCCAGACAGCTTTCTTTAATTCTGCTAATTATCTTTATGGCATCTTGCTTGTCAGTTTTTGGAAGTATTATAGCGAATTCGTCACCGCCCCACCGGCTTAAAATGTCTTCATGCCTCAGGTTTTTCTTGAGTAAGTCAGCTATCTTCTTCAGAACTTCGTCACCTTTATCATGACCATAAGCATCATTTATAAGTTTTAATCCATTTATATCTCCAATTATAATAGAGAGCGGGAACTGTCTTTTGGTGTTTAACCTGATTAACTCTTCTTCAAAATATAATCTATTGTAAATACCGGTAAGTTTATCATGATATGACTGAAAATATAATTGGTTTTCTTTTTCTTTTATAGGGGTTATATTGGCTAAAATTAATAATCTTCCTAGAACTCTTTTAAAATTATCAGTTACCGGCGATATTTTTACCTTATAGTATTCTCTTTTCCCATTTATATTGAATTCAATATCTTCTTTATAATTGACAGATTTTGTGCTGGTTAGTATTTCTAAGAATTTTTTTCTCTGTCTGCCATTTACTATAAGCGAGGATATTTTATCCAGTATATATTCTAAATTTATTTTTTCTTTATTATCTATGCTTTCATCAAACTTAAGAATGCCATAACCGGATTTATTGATTTTTACTATGTGACCGCTGTTTTCAATAGCAAATACTGCATCTTCGATACTTCCAAGTATTCTGTCCTGTGTAACTCTCCATATTTTGTAGTTAGATATTAGCATGCCCAGGGAAATGAAAAAATATAAAAGAAAATCCGGGGCACGTGTCATCAGTACTGGCTGTATTATTCCGTTTTCTAATAAATAGTTAAATGCAGATTGTCCTGCAAAATTAAAAATAAATCCTACCAGGAGAAGTGCCAGGGCTACTACAGATTTGCTGCTCCTGATATTTTGATATATTCGATTGCTTATTATAAAAATGGTAACAAAATTTACCGGGGTGATAAAAAATAATTGAACAAATATTAATGACGGAACATTAATAACATAGCCATAGGAAATTCCCTGTATCTCTATGCCGTTAAAGATTATCAGTAATGCACTGAGAATTAGCGATATGGAATAAAAAACTCTAATAAGAATTTTATGCATTTCTTTAATACCATCATTTGCAAACTGTATTGTGAAGTGAAAAATGATAGCGGGCATAATCACTATAGAAGATACTATGATTCTGGACCATATAGTAAGTAAGGATATATTGATGGAAGTTAAAAGCACCAGACTGCCGGTTGAGAGAAGCAATATGTTTAATGAAAGAATGGTAAAAGATATCTTATTTTTACCAAAAGTATTTTTTACAGTGTTCAATATTCCTATAACCAGAGTGTATAGAAGTATAAATACAGATATAAAAATAGATATAAATAATAAATTTGACATAAAAATTTAAATAAAAATTATTACTAATTATATACTTTTATTATTAATATTATAATTATTATATTAACTATTTATATTAAAATCAACATATAAAAACATTTTTTATTTTTATATAAAAATCTTTTTTATGAAATTTACTCGTAGCTGTATTTGAAAATAATAAAATAAATAAAATATAATATACTAAAATATGTATTTATTTTTATTGTATAATGTAACCTGGAGAGATGGCTGAGATGGTCTAAAGCGCTCGACTCGAAATCGAGTGTACCGCTTATGTCGGTACCGTGGGTTCGAATCCCACTCTCTCCGCCATAAAGCTGATGAAATCTACCTTTTGTAAGTTTAAAAGGTATTCTGGTTTTCCTTTTTAAAAGATAAATAGTATTTTTTTACCGCTCTGAATAAATATGGCCCCTGCTCTTAATCTGGGAATAGAAATAGTTCAAGTTGTCTGGATATTAAATAAAGTTATATAATTATATTGACATAAATATTTATATATGTATAATATAATTATAAATAATTTTAATAATAAAATTGAATCATAAAAATTAAAGGAGGGATGGTGAGTAAATTATGAGAAAAGTAAATTTTAAGAGATCTTTAACAATATTATTATCAACAGTTATTGTTTCCGGCCTGTTATTTTCCAGCGCCTCCTGCGTGCCGGAGCTTTCTTTTGGAAATTTAACAGTTTGCGGGGAAATAAATCAGGAGTCATTTGAGCCTGTAATTCAAAAAGATGAATTTGATATTGAAACAAAAAAGATATATGTAACTATAGATTATTACGGTGTCAGGGGAGGAGATAATTATCGCTTTAAGTGGACATATCTTGATACCGGGGAAAATGTTCTGGATGAAACCTTAAAATATTCAGAAGGTAGTAGTGATTATTTTGAGGGATACGCCATGTCTTTTATTGAGACGACTGATGAAATAAAAGTCATACCGCCTGGAAATTATGAGGTTGAGTTTTATCATAATGGTGAATTAAAAAGTACTGCAGACTTCATAGTTAAGGAACCCCGGGTAATGATTTCAGAGGTAATTCTTGCAAATCAGATTGATGAAAATTATGCTCCTGCAAATGAAACCATAAAATTTTATTCTACAGAAATTGTATATGCTTGCGTTAAGATTAATTATCATATTTCAGGAAATAGCTTAAAAGCAAAATGGTATAACAGCAATGGAGATTTAATGGTGGAAACAGTAAATGACATAGATGTTGATTTATTCCAACCGGAGTGGGTTACCTTTACATTTGAGGGAAAAAATAGAGGTTTACCGGCCGATATCTATGAAGTAGAGATATATCTAAATGATAGTCTGTATAACACATATAGTTTTGAAGTTAGTGATGCGCGGGCAGCAGAGGGCTGGAAAGACATTTTTACTATGGGGATTATGTATACCAGTGACAAATATGGCATATCATTTGCAGTACCGGATAACTGGACATTTAAAGAATCAGAGATTGATGATAGTCTTGAAGTGAATCTGGGTGCGCAGTCTGATGATTTACCGGTCGCTTTTGTTTTCCTTGCGAGTCCTGTTGGTGATTATCCTCCATATGATGAATACGGGGATTTTGCAGATGAGATAAGTTCCGGGATTGCAGAAGATAATAATTGGAAGTTAGTTGATGTACAGGAAAATGAATCAGTAACTGAAAATGATGTAAGTTACCATGACTTTATATATTTATTTAATGACCCCAACAATACTGAATGGGCTTTAGCAATTGCATTCTCTGAGGTTAATGACAGGCTCTATATTTTATTCGGTACAGTAATGCAGGATTATTTTGATATGGGAGAGTCCGTATATCATGGTATTTTGGAGTCAATGGTTTTTAAATAACTTTTGCTTCCTTTACATTATTATTTTCGTATTTTAATCATTAATGTCAGTCAACCATTACTGAATTAGACAGGGCTATAAGTTCTTATTGGATGTTTGATTCTATTGTTAACCCTGTTTCTTTCAAGGTCAATTCCCGTAATTACAGTACTTATTGTTGCGATTCCACAGGTTGAATCAACGGGCCGGGTATAAATTTTTACTCCTTCTATAGATACCTTCCGGGGTTCCAGGTTGCATATACTGTCTGAAAGATTAGTTAAGTCAGTAAGAGGTTCTATGTTTTTACTGACAATAATAATGCCAAAAATCATAATGCCTAAGAGGAGCAGAAATATTATTGAATTAACCAGAATTAACCATTTTTTCTTTTTCATTTTTTATCCTTATCTTTTTAATTCTGCTAGAAGAATTCTAATATTCATAAGAATGCATTTAAAAATAATTCAAATATTTTTTAGTGTATGGGTTATAATTAATCTTATATCCTGATGAACCGGTCAAATTTATTAAATTAATTGTTATGTTTTATTTTATTTACGGAATTTAATGAAAAGTAAAAAACAGGGAGGATAGATGGATAATTTTACCTACAGAAATGCTACAAAAATAATTTTTGGAAAGGATACTGAAACTAAGGTTGGAAAGAAAGCAGCAAGGTATGGAAACAGGGCATTGTTAATTTATGGTAGCGGAAGCATTAAGAAATACGGACTGTATGACAGAGTTTTAAAATCCTTAAAAGAAGCAGGATTGGAGGTAATTGAGCTCGGAGGCGTACAGCCCAATCCACGGTTGTCACTGGTTAAAAAAGGAATTGATTTATGCCGGAAAGAAAAAGCCGATATTATAATTGCAGTGGGTGGCGGAAGCGTGATTGATACGGCCAAAGCAATAGCAGCCGGTGTATATTATGAAGGAGATGTGTGGGACTTTTTTACGGGTAAG
The DNA here is from genome assembly GCA_964595565.1 of uncultured Actinomycetota bacterium. GTDB lineage: Bacteria > Actinomycetota > Humimicrobiia > Humimicrobiales > Humimicrobiaceae > JAQVEM01. Next base: position 76,484 of record CAZQQX010000002.1, on the reverse strand, counting down.
GCAGAATTAAAGAAAAAAGTTCCTGTTGGCGTGGTACTCACCATTCCTGCTGCTGGTAGTGAATCCAGCATAAGTACCGTAATTACCAATGAAGATGGATGGTATAAAAAGGGTTTTGACAGTGAATTGTCCAGACCGGAATTTGCTATACTGAATCCCGAAATCACTTTTACCCTGCCCCTGTATCAGACTGTATGCGGGGTTACAGATATGATAGCCCATATAATGGAAAGATATTTTACCATGGTAAAGGATGTCGAGCTTACTGATAGAATGTGTGAAGCAGTACTGAAGACAATTATAAATAACATCCCTGTAGTGTTAAAAGAGCCCGAAAATTACGCTGCCCGGGCTGAGATAATGTGGGCGGGGTCAATTGCCCATAATAATTTACTGAGTACCGGTAGAATTGGTGACTGGGCTTCTCATAAAATTGAGCATGAAATAAGTGCTATCTATGATATTGCCCATGGTGCGGGTCTGGCTATTATTTTTCCGGCATGGATGAAATATGTGTATAAGAAGGATATAAGCAGGTTTGCCCGGTTTGCGGTGAGAGTATGGGGCATGGAGTTTGATTTCTTTAACCCTGAAAAAACAGCTATGGAAGGAATAGAGAAATTAGCCAGTTTCTTTAAGGAAATCGGTATGCCAATCACTTTTAAAGAAGCAGATATCCCGTATGACAGGTTTGAAGAGATGGCCAGGAAATGTACTAAGAATGGGCCAGTAGGAAATTTTGTCAGGCTGGATAAAGTTGATGTGGTTAAAATACTGAACTTGGCAAAATAAGTAGTTTAAATAGGTAAGTTTTATTAAATAAAAATTTGATTTAATAGCTGGAAGCTCAAATATAGCCGGTTTAATTTTTTTAATTAATTTTATATAATCAATTTGACCGTGCTAGGTGGGGAGCCAGCGGTGCCCTGTAACTCACAATCCGCTATAGTGAGACTGATTACCGGATATGAGGTTTATTGTAGTGAGGTTTAGCTGCTATAAAAGTGGTGTTGAAAGCCGGGTCTTATGCGGCGGAGGGTTACAAACCCCGTCAGGTCCGAGAGGAAGCAGCGGTAAGTAACATTCTCCGGGTGCCATAAGGAAACCTGACCGGAGCTAACTGTGTGGTGAGCACCTGTTATTTTAAATCGAAATCCGGTGCACGGTCATTTATGATTTATAAAAATAAATTTTTTAGTATGTTTTAGCATGAATTATATTTCATTTTATAGAAAATGGAGACCCCGGAGTTTTGATGAGATAATCGGACAGGATTATAATATAAAGACTCTTAAAAATGCTATATTGCATAATCGGTTATCACATAGTTACATATTTTGTGGTCCAAGAGGCACGGGTAAAACTTCAACCGCAAGAATACTGGCGAAAGCACTCAATTGCGTAAAGGGTGTAACGCCGGACCCATGTAATAAATGTGAGAATTGCGTAAGCATATCTAATGGTACCAGTGTGGATGTGGTAGAAATAGACGCGGCATCAAACAGGGGTATAAATGAAATAAGGGAACTGAGAGAAAAGGTGAAGTACCTGCCCAATGTACTCAGGAAGAAAGTGTACATCATCGATGAGGTTCACATGCTTACCACCGAAGCTTTTAATGCGCTTCTTAAAGTTCTGGAGGAACCTCCCGAGCATGTAGTATTTATACTGGCGACCACCGAGCCGAATAAAGTTATTCCAACCATATTGTCAAGATGCCAGAGGTTTGATTTCCTGCCCATCCCTATGGATAAAATAAAGGAGAGGTTACAGAATATCGCCGGGAGTGAAAAAATATCCATAAGCAAATCAGCTATAGACTTGATTTCAAAATATGCGGATGGAAGCCTGAGGGATGCTGATGGGATACTGGAACAATTAGCATCGTTTGGTGAGAATAAAATAGAAGTTAAGGATGTTATATCACTTCTGGGGATTACGGATCTGGATTTATTATTTAAATTTACCGATGTTTTAATCAGTAAAAATCTGGCTGAAGGGCTTTCTCTAACAGCAGAGATTCTAGAAAGCAGTCATAACCTTAAGATATTTGTGTCGGAGTTTCTGGATTATCTGTATGATTTATATGTTATAAAAAATTATTCCAACCCTTTTGAACTGGTGAACATAAGTGAAGATTATAAAGAAAAATATCTGAAACAGTCGGGGGAACTGCAGAAGAAAGAAATAGAGTTCTACATGGAAATTTTTACGGATTTACTCAGACAGATTAAATGGGGTGAGGATTCCAGGGTATTTTTTAAAGCATCGGTAATAAAGGCGCTAAATTTTATTGCTTCCGATAAACAGGAGATAGAAAAAGAAACGGCGCTTATAAAAGCTCATCTGGAATCATTAAGGAAGGAAATTAATAAAATCAATTTAGAAAGAAAAAATGCAGAAAAGTCCTATATGTCTGGCAGGGAATCTACCGCTAACGGGTACAGTAACCAGGAAGATGATTTTGATATTATTAATACTGATGAAATTGACAGAATGGTTGATGAAGTTGAAACCCACGGGAAATATAAAGCCGGCAGCAAGAAGAATATAGAGAAACAAGATATAAAGGAAGCAGCAAAAGATAATTCTACCAGAAAAGAGGATGACGGGGGAAATGATGAATTTTTACTAATACGCAGTAATCTGGAGAAAATTTCCCTGGCTTTAAAAAGAAAAAAAATTTCTGTTTATGCTATGTTTGTAGAGGCGCAGCCCGATAGATTGGAAGGCGGTATATTGTATTTTAGTCTCGGTATAAAGAAAGGCTGGCATAGAGACCATTTAAATAAGAGCAGTAATGCCGGGTTAATATCAGATGTAATCAGAGAGGTTACGGGAAGGAATTACGGAGTTAAGTTTGAGATTATGGGAAAAGAGGAAAAGGATAGTATCGGCGATAATGTTAAGTCAGATAAAGAAAATAAGTCCGCGGTAATAAAGAAGGATGAAATAATAAGCGGTAGAGCCGGGGATGAGAGGAATCTAAAAAATAAAGAAGGCTGCAACAGCAGGGGAGGGGAAGATGTAATCAGTTATTTTGAAAAAAAATTTAATATAAAGGAGTAGAAATTGAGTTTTAACTACGGAAATATGATGAAACAGGCAAAGATTATGCAGCAAAAATTGATGGAAATACAAAAAGAATTAAAAGAGATGGAGTTCAAAGCCTCTGCTGGAGGGGGAGCGGTATGGGTGAAAGTAAATGGTGAGCAGGAAATTATTGAAGTAAAAATTAACCGGGAAATGATTGACCTGGATGATATTGAAATGATTGAAGATATAATTATGGTTGCCATAAATGATGCTATAAGGCAATCAAAGAAAGAAGCAAAAAATAAAATGTCAGAGCTTACCGGTGGAATGAGTATACCCGGTTTGTTTTAAATACAGTTTGTGTTTTCAGGGTTTTATGACACTGGATCACTTTTATTTAAGTTATAAAAAAAACGTGGATTAAATGTATTATAAAATAAATTAAGTTATAAATTGTTTATATATGTCTTTATACATAAAAAGTTTTGAAAATTTAATAAATGAGTTTAAAAAGCTCCCCGGGATAGGGCCAAAATCTGCCAGGAGAATTGTATTTTTCTTGCTAAAGATTCCTCACAGCGATATCTTAAAATTATCCCGGAGCATAATTGAAATGAAGGAGAAAGTAAGATTATGCAGTCAGTGCTACGGCCTGAGCGAGGAGGATGTATGCCACATTTGCAGGGATGAATCCAGAGACAGAAAAAAAATCTGTATAGTAGAGGAAGCAAGTGATGTGGATATCATTGAAAAAACAGGTGAATACAGGGGCCTATACCATATTCTTGGCGGTCTTTTATCTCCGATAGAAAATATAGGACCCGAGGAAATAAGGATACCCGGTTTGCTGGAGCGGGTAAAATCTTATGGTGTTGAAGAGGTAATGATGGCATTAAATCCTACCATTGAGGGGGAGAGTACCGCTGCATACTTAAAAAAAATATTAATGCCCCTTGGGGTTAAGGTCACCAGGCTGGCAAGCGGTCTTCCGGTTGGTGGAAATCTGGAATATGCCGATGAAGTGACTATAGGAAGGGCAATAGCAGATAGAAGAGAACTCTAGCTCCCCGGGGATATTATCTTAAAAATATAAATCTGAATTTGTTAAAAAAGTAAATTAAATATGCTATAATTCAATGATTTTTGTTTTTGTTTTAAATTATGCTAAGTTCGGAATCTCTGCAGTTTACGTCTGAATTATGAACGTAATTTTAATTTATAATTCTGATATATAGAATTTACATATAAAGGAGTAGATTAATTATGAAAGTTATGAAATCAATGGACGGCAATATGGCAGCGGCTTATGTGGCATACGCGTTCACTGAAGTAGCTGCTATTTATCCCATTACGCCGTCTTCTCCTATGGGAGAATATGTTGATGAATGGTCCGCACATGGAAGAAAAAATATGTTTGGTGATGTGGTTAGCGTAAGTGAGCTTCAATCTGAAGGAGGTGCGTCAGGAGCGGTCCATGGTTCACTCGCAGCGGGGTCCCTTACTTCCACTTTTACTGCTTCACAGGGACTTCTTTTGATGATTCCCAATATGTATAAAATATCGGGGGAACTTCTTCCGGGTGTTTTTCATGTAAGTGCCCGTACCCTTGCAACACACGCTCTTTCTATATTCGGAGATCATTCGGATGTTATGGCTGTAAGACAGACTGGTTTTGGGTTGCTGGCATCGGGTTCAATACAGGAAATAATGGATCTGGGAGGAGTGGCGCACCTGAGCGCAATTAAGTCAAGGGTGCCATTTTTACATTTTTTTGACGGATTCAGGAGCTCGCACGAGATACAGAAGATAGAATTAATAGATTATAAAGATTTGAGGAAACTGCTTGATGAAGATGCTTTAAAGAAGTTTCGCCAGAGAGCTTTAAACCCAGAACATCCGGTCACAAGGGGTACGGCCCAGAATCCTGATATATTTTTTCAGGCACGAGAATCATCAAACAGGTTTTACGAAAAGGTTCCCGGAATAGTTGAAGGATACATGAAAGAAATAAGCAAACTAACCGGGAGAGAGTACAGGCCATTTAATTATGTAGGCGCCAGGGATGCGGAATATATAATTGTAGCAATGGGGTCTGTTACCGATACTATAGATGAGACTGTGAATTACTTAAATAAGATGGGAGAAAAGGTAGGGGTAGTTAAAGTACATCTTTACCGCCCATTTTCTGCAGAGTTTTTCTTAAAATCAGTGCCGGAAACAGTTAAAAAAATTGCTGTTCTGGACAGGACCAAAGAGCCGGGTTCAATAGGCGAACCTCTTTATATGGATATTAAGACCATATATTCTGATATTGAAAATAGGCCGGTTATTGTTGGAGGAATATATGGGCTTGGCTCAAAAGACACAACTCCCGGTCAGATAAAAGCTGTCTTTGATAATTTAAAATCAGATAATCCTAAAAATGGATTTACCATAGGTATAAATGATGATGTAACCCATAAGTCTCTTGAAGTAAAAGAAGAGATTGAGACTACTCCGGAAGGCACCATAAGATGCAAGTTCTGGGGGCTGGGTGGTGACGGCACAGTTGGTGCAAATAAGGATGCCATAAAGATAATCGGGGATAACACTGATTTATATGCCCAGGGTTATTTTGCTTACGACTCCAGAAAATCTGGAGGGCTTACTGTCTCCCATCTTAGATTTGGGAAATATCCCATTAGATCAACCTACCTTATAACCAGCGCAGATTTTGTAGCCTGTCATAATCAGGCTTATGTAACACAGTATGACCTGCTTAAAGGGTTAAAAAAAGGCGGAACTTTTGTTTTGAATTGCAAATGGAGCGAAGAAGAGCTTGATAAAAAACTACCGGCAGATATAAAAAGATATCTTTCTCAAAACAATATAGATTTTTATATAATTAATGCTACCAGTATAGCTGCTGAAATTGGACTGGGAAACAGAATAAATATGATTATGCAGGCAGTCTTCTTTAAACTGGCAAAAGTTATACCCATAGATGACGCAATAAAATATATAAAGGAAGCCATAAAAAAGACGTATGGAAGAAAGGGCGAAAAAATTGTAAATATGAATTATCAGGCTGTAGATAAAGGTATGGGAGCACTGAGCAAAGTGAAGATTCCCGATGAGTGGAAAAATGCAAAAGAAAAGAAAGAAGATGAGGGGAAAGATGGGCCTGATTTTATAAAGAATATTTTAAGAGTGATGAACAGACAGGAAGGTGATAGCATCCCGGTCAGTGCTTTTATAGGTGCAGAAGATGGCACATTCCCGCAGGGTACAGCAGCCTATGAGAAGAGAGGTGTTGCCATAAATGTTCCTGAATGGCAGGAGGATAACTGCATTCAGTGTAACATGTGCTCATATGTCTGTCCGCATGCCTGTATAAGGCCTGTGCTTCTTACCGACAAAGAGTTAAAAAATGCCCCGGATAATTTTAAGACGCTTAAGGCAAGAGGGAAAGGTATGGACCGGTATTCTTACAGGATCCAGGTAAGCCCGCTTGATTGTACGGGATGCGGAAACTGCGTGGATGTTTGTCCCACAAAAGAAAAGTCACTTATCATGAAGCCCCTTGATTCACAGATGAAGGAGGCCGAGAACTGGGATTTTGCTTCAAAAGTTCCGGTCAAAGAAGATGTTGCAAAAATTGATACGGTTATAGGAAGCCAGTTCAGAAAGCCATTGCTGGAGTTTTCTGGCGCCTGTCCCGGGTGTGGTGAGACTCCTTATGCAAAACTTGTTACCCAATTATTCGGGGATAGAATGCTTATAGCCAACTCAACAGGTTGTTCTTCTATATGGGGAGGTTCTGCTCCCACTACTCCTTATACGGTTAACGATGAGGGAAAAGGGCCGGCATGGGCAAATTCTCTATTTGAAGATAATGCCGAATATGCATATGGAATGTTTCTGGCTATAAAGTATATGAGGAACAGGATAGAGGACTATATGGAGCAGTTATATGAGATGGATATAGATTCCGAAGTGAAAGAAGCCCTAACTGAATGGATTGAAGGAAAAGAAGATGTTGATGCAAACAGAGAGTCTACCAGAAAAATATTAAAGTTATTTGAGAAGAATTTTAAGGATAAAAAAGCTAATGAGCTAAAGGATAAAATACTAAATCTAAGGGACTACTTGATTAAAAAATCAGTATGGGCTTTTGGTGGAGATGGCTGGGCCTATGATATAGGATATGGCGGCCTGGACCATGTGCTTGCATCAGGGGAAAATATAAATGTCCTTGTATTTGATACGGAGGTATACTCAAATACAGGAGGCCAGTCTTCAAAGTCAACTCCTCTGGGAGCTGTTGCAAAATTTGCTGCTTCGGGCAAAAAAGTTAAGAAAAAGGACCTTGGACTTATGGCCATAAATTATGGTTATGTATATGTCGCCCAGATTGCAATGGGGGCAAGTCAGAAGCAAACGCTCCGGGCATTTGTAGAAGCGGAGAGATATAAAGGGCCCTCACTTATAATAGCCTACTGTCCATGCATTAACCATGGTATTTATGCCGGTATGGATTGTACACAGAGCAGAGAAAAGCAGGCAGTGAATTCAGGGTACTGGCATCTATACAGATATAACCCTGAACTTATAAAGAGCGGGCAAAATCCTTTTATCCTTGATTCAAAGGAGCCAAAAGAATCATTTAGAGAATTCCTTATGGGTGAAGTGAGATATGCATCGCTTACCAAGTCTTTTCCCGATATATCTGAAGAACTTTTTAGCAGGGCAGAAGAAGAAGCCAGGAAAAAGTACGAGAAATATAGAGCAATGACCGGGTCTGAATAGCCAGGTTTACAGGAGTTTTATTAAAGGATATATATTCTAATGATGAGAGGCAAAAAGGATATAATAGTTTTAAAATTTGGCGGTACTTCTGTCGGGGATGTAAGAAAGATAGGAAAAGTTGCCGACAGGGTAACAAAATCCAGAAAAGAAAGTAAGAATGTGGTGGTTGTTGTTTCTGCAATGGGAGATACTACCGACAGGTTAATTGACATTGCAGGTAAAGTAACCCGCAATCCATCCAGGCGTGAAATGGATATGTTAATGTCAACCGGTGAGAGGGTATCGTGTGCCCTTCTATCAATGGCAATTCAGGAAAGAGGATACAAATCTATTTCTCTTACCGGGGGGCAGGCAGGTATTTTAACAGATGAATTTTATTCTAATGCCAAGATTTTAAATATAAAGATTGATAGAATATTAAAGGAATTAAAAGATGGCAAAATAGTAGTTGTGGCAGGGTTCCAGGGTGTCAATGCTAAAAATGATATTACAACCCTCGGTAGAGGAGGTTCGGATACAACTGCAGTTGCGCTGGCTTTAGCAATGAGAGCAAAGTACTGTGAAATTTATACTGATGTTAACGGCGTTTACTCTACGGATCCAAATATAGTAAAAGAAGCAATTAAGCTGGATTCGGTTTCATATGATGAAATGCTTGAACTTGCATCTTCAGGGGCGAAAGTAATTCACCTGAGGGCGGTAGAATTTGCCAGAGAGCACAATGTGATATTGCATATAAGGTCAAGTTTTAATGATAGTGAAGGGACGTGGGTTATGGATAATTTCAGGAATGACAAAATGATGGAAAGGCCGGTAATAACCGGTGTAACTTATGATATAGGAGAAGTAAAAGTATCTATCTTTGGTCTTGAGGATAAACCCGGAGTTGCTGCTGAATTGTTTGGAAATTTAGCAGAAAAAAATATAAATGTTGATTTAATTGTACAGAATGTTAGTGAGAAGAACCTTGCTTCTATTTCTTTTACCATAAAAAGTGAAGATATGGCTCTTGCAAATAAAACTCTTGGCGAGATAAAGAATGTAAGCGTGGAGATGGATGCCGGTGTGGCAAAGGTTTCTATTGTGGGAGCAGGAATGCAGTCACATCCCGGTGTGGCAGCGAAAATGTTTAAGATTCTTGCGGAAAAAGACATAAATATTGAGATGATAAGCACCTCCCCCATAAGGATTTCCTGTGTAATTAAGAAAAGCAAGATTAAAGAGGCTGTAAAGGCTCTGCACGCTGGTTTTGGTCTTGAATCATAGTAGGTGGAAATATGGCAATAGTTGTTATTGTATTTATTTTAATATTGTTTTAATATATCCTTCATTCACTTAAAGCTTTAACCCTTAAAATTGAACATATAAACTGAAAAAATTAAAAAGTGGTGGTTTTTATATGAGCAGCAAGGAATATAATGTTGCCGTGGCAGGAGTAACAGGTGCGGTAGGGAAGGTATTCTTATCAATACTGGAAGAGAGGAAATTTCCGGTAAAAAATCTCGTTCCCCTTGCTTCTTACAGGTCTAAAGGTAGGAAAATACTTTTTAAAGGTGAAGAACTTGAGGTAAAGGAACTAAGGAAGGACTCTTTTAGCAATGTGGATATAGCCCTTTTTTCGGCAGGTGCTTTAACTTCCAGGCAGTTTGCAAAATTTGCGGTGGATAGTGGTTCCGTAGTAATAGATAACAGCAGTGCATTCAGGATGGAAGAGGATGTACCGCTGATTGTTCCTGAAATAAATAAAGATAAAATAACCGGGCATAATGGTATAATAGCCAATCCTAATTGTTCCACCATTATTATGGTAGTAGCTTTAAAGCCCATTTATGACCTGTCGCCAATAAGGCGCATAGTGGTTTCTACATACCAGTCTGTTTCCGGGGCAGGCGCAAAGGCTATAGCTGAACTTGAGAAACAATCAAGGGATATAATATGTGAGGGTAAAAAGGATATCAAAAGCGAAGTTTTTCCTGTGCAGATAGCCTTTAATGTTATTCCCCATGTGGATGTATTTCTTGATAATGGCTACACAAAGGAAGAAATGAAGATGGTCTATGAAACCCGCAAAATTTTTAACAACGATAATATTAAGATTTCTGCGACCACAGTAAGGGTTCCCGTTTTTACTTCCCATTCTGAGTCTCTGCTTATTGAAACTGAAAAGAAAATAGAGACTGAAGCGGTAAGAGATGCGCTGGCCAGTGGAGAAGGCTTAATTTTAAAGGATGATTTTAAGAATGCGGTATATCCTACTACCGTTGACTCCTCAAACGGGGATTATGTATTTGTTGGAAGAGTAAGAGAGGACATATCTGTAGAAAACGGAATAAGTATGTGGGTAGTAGGGGACCAGCTGAGGAAAGGCGCGGCGCTTAATGCAATACAGATTGCCGAAGTATTAATAAAAAATAACTAGAAAAATAAACAGATTAACATAGTTTTATAATAATATTTATTATAGATGTTTTCACAATTATTATTTCTGTTTTTTCTTTAATATATCAATCTTTTTAATTCTATCCAAAAGTTCTTTTTCAAACCCTCTGTTTGAAGGATTATAATATTTCTTTGACAACAGCCTGTCAGGAAGGTGAACCTGACTGACTATTGCATCAGCGTAGTTATGTGCATATTTATATCCTTTACCATAACCTATATCTTTCATAAGTCCTGTGGGAGCGTTTCGTATATGATAGGGAACGGGGAGTGCCCCAAATTCTTCAACATCGGATTTAACCTTTTTATAAGTTGTATACACCGAGTTACTCTTTGGAGCCAGGGCAAGATAAATCACTGCTTCTATGATGGCCAGATATCCTTCCGGAGGACCGATAAATTCAAAACTCTGCCTGGCTGATATTGTTACATTCAGCGCATTGGGGTCTGCAAGGCCGATGTCTTCAGATGCAAATCTCACCAGTCTTCTTATTATATAAAGCGGGTCCTCACCGCTCTCAAGCATTCTTACTGTCCAGTAAACTGCTGCATCGGAGTCACTGTCACGCAGGCTTTTGTGGACAGCTGAAATGAGGTTGAAATGTTCCTCACCGTTTTTATCATAGAGGAGTGCTTTTTTCTGTATTACGTTTTCAACAAGAGCTTTATCTATTTTTAGTGTTTTGCGACTGTCCCGATTTGAATATGCACTAACGGCCAGTTCAAGTATATTGTAGGCAACTCTTGCATCCCCATCTGAAGATTGACTGATAAAATCAATAGTGTCTTCACTGATTTTTATGGTACATTTTCCCAGACCTCTTTCTCTGTCAGTTATTGCTCTTTTTATTAATGTTTTTATATCTTCAGATGATAACCTGTTAAGCACAAAAATTTTTGTTCTGGAAAGAAGTGCGGAATTAACTTCAAAAGATGGATTTTCAGTTGTGGCTCCAATTAAAATTATGGTTCCCTTTTCAACAAATGGAAGGAAAGCATCCTGCTGGGCCTTGTTGAAGCGGTGAATTTCATCAACAAATAATATGGTTTTTATATTATGTACCTTCTTATTATAACCTGCTATCTCCATGATTTCTTTTATCTGCTTTATTCCAGAGGTAACTGCAGAAAATGATATAAATCTGCTTTTGGTTTTCTCTGCAATGATTCTGGCCAGAGTAGTTTTTCCTGAACCGGGAGGCCCCCAGAATATTATGGAATGTAACCTGTCTTTTTCTATAATTCCGGTTAAAATTTTACCTTTTCCCACCAGATGTTTTTGCCCGACAAATTCATCCAGAGTTAATGGCCTCATCCTGTCGGCAAGTGGTATGCTGGATATGATATCGCCGGTCTCGCCGGTTTTAATCTGCTCAAATAAATTCATAATATAGTATTAAATAATAAATAATCAGGTAAATATTACTCTACACAGGTATATTATTATTATTTTTATTATAAATCAATTTTACTGATGGGTATGAGTATTCAATAAAAATAGAGTTGCAGGTGTAGATTTTACCGGGAAATATGGTTATTGATATATATCAATTCTGGTTCTGGTTTTGACGGTAGAACTACCAGACATTGCTTCCTTTCTAACCGATTATTTGTTAAATAATTACAAAAATTATAGTTAAAAGGGAATATTTTATAAAGTTACTGTTTTTAAATTAATAGTAATTGACATAATTTTTAATATTCTATTAAATGTTATGGGTGTTAGCTTTTAAGATAAATTTATTTATCTTAAAAAAATACTACAGGTAGAAGGATATAATATCTAATGCAGGAAAAAAAATATAAAGTACTGGGGATTGGCAATGCTATAGTTGATATTATGGTTAACGTGGAAGAAGATTTTCTTAAAGGGCTTAATCTCCAGAAAGGTTCTATGAGAATTGTTGATAAATATGAAATAAAAAAGCTCTATTCAGCTGTTAATACAGTAAAAGAAGTATCCGGGGGCTCGGTAGCCAATACTATTGCAGCCCTGTCCTTACTGGGTGACCCGGTGGCATTTATAGGAAAAGTAGGAAATGATGCTCTCGGAGAATCATTTAAAAAGGATTTAAAATGTCTGGGGGTTAATTATTGTACTTTAAATTCCGGTGGCGGGCTGCCCACAGCGTGTTGCATTGTCCTGACCACTCCTGATGCCCAGAGAACCATGAACACCTATCTGGGTATATCGGGCCTGCTGGGTCCCGGAGATATTGATGAAGCCAGTATTTCGCAGTCGGAGATTATTTATCTTGAAGGTTATCTGTGCGACAGCAGGGAAGCCGGGAAAGCATTTAGAAAAGCAATAGGAATAGCCATAAAAACAGGTGGTAAAGTTGCCCTCAGTCTTTCGGACTCTTATTGTGTGGAGCGTCACAGAAATGAATTTTTAAATCTTATTAAAAATTATATAGATATACTTTTTGCAAATGAAGGAGAAATAAAATCATTATTTAAAGTAAAAAGTCTGGAAACTGCGATCCATGAGTGTATAAAAATAAAAAATATAAGTGTAATTACCAGGTCAGAAAAAGGCTCTGTAGTGATATCTGATGGAGAAGTGAGAAAAATACCTGCTCGCATTAACACCGCTGTTATTGATACCACAGGAGCCGGTGATATTTATGCGGCCGGGTTTCTCCATGGTCTTACAAGAGGAAGGGACCCTGAAACCTGCGGGGAGATGGGCAGTATAATTGCATCTGAAATATTGGGCCAGTTTGGCGCACGCCTTGAAATACCTGTAATTGAATTGTTAAGTAAAAAAGGTTTTTTAATTTAAATTTTTTCTAAAAACAAATGATATGTTTAGGAGTATGAAAGGAAAAAAAATGATTGGAATCAAGAAAGCTGACATAGGTATATTTGGAGGTTCGGGGTTTTACTCTTTTTTTAAAAAAGCGGAAGAGTATGAAGTAGATACTCCTTATGGCCCACCGTCGGATAAAGTAGTCATAGGAACCATTGAAGGTAAAAGAGTGGCATTTATGCCCCGTCACGGCAGGAATCATACCATACCTCCCCATAAAATTAATTACCGGGCAAATATTTATGTTATGAAAAAATTAGGCGTAAAACGTATCTTCGGACCATGCGTTGCGGGGAGTCTGCAACCACATGTAAAGCCGGGCCATTTTGTAGTATGTGACCAGTTTGTGGATAGAACAAAAGGAAGAATTGACACTTTTTATGATGGTCCAAAAACAATTCATATGGCGATGGCAGAACCATACTGTCCGGAGTTAAGAAAGATTGTTATAGAAAGTGCAAATGAACTGCAGATTGAATGCCATCCCCGGGGTACAGTGGTTATTATTCAGGGTCCGAGATTCAGTACCAGAGCCGAGAGTAAGTGGTATTCGGCACAGGGCTGGGAGGTTATAAATATGACCCAGTATCCAGAAATGTATCTTGCCAGGGAGCAGGAAATATGTTATGTAAATATATCTCTTATAACTGATTACGACACTGGACTGGAAGGTCATCCTGAAATAGAACCGGTGACAATCGGCGAGGTAGTGAGAGTTTTTAAAGAAAATAATAAAAAAGTAAAAGACCTTATTTCTAAGGCTATATCAAAAATCCCTGACAGAAGGAATTGTATTTGCTCGCATGCATTAAAGGGTGCAGCAATAAATTGAAGATTTACCAGAGTATATAAATTTTTATTCCTGTTTAGATATTCAGGAGAATAGTATAAGAGGAGAAGATTTATGAAAGTAATTGGAGATGTGGAAATTGAAGGGCTAGAAAAATTAAGAAGTGGCAAGGTCAGGGAAATGTTTTCATTTGATGACAGGATTTTAATAGTAACTACGGATAGAATTTCTGCCTTTGACTTTATCCTGCCTTCTTTAATCCCATTTAAAGGCACAGTCTTAAACAGGATATCGGTTTTCTGGTTTAATTATCTTAAAGATATTATAGGGAATCATTTAATTGAGGCAGATGTTAGAAAGTTCCCTAAATTTTTAAAGAAACATAAAGATATTTTAAGTAACCGGTCTGTCATAGTGAAAAGGGTCAAAATTTATCCTATTGAATGTGTGGTTCGGGGGTACATAACAGGCTCAGGCTGGGAGGAATATAAAAAAAGCGGGATGATAGGGGACCTAAAGCTTCCGCAAAATTTATCCAAATGCGAGCGCCTTCCTGAAGTTATATTTACCCCGACTACCAAGGAAATATCGGGACATGATATGGCTCTGACTATAAATAAGGCAAAGAAAATATTTGGTGCTGAAGTGGTAAATTTCCTGAGAGAAAAAAGTATCGAGCTTTATTTGAAAGCTTCTGAGTATGCTATGAGACAGGGTATAATAATTGCGGATACGAAGTTTGAATTTGGAACAATTGATGAGGGAGTAATACTTGCTGATGAAGTTTTAACACCTGATTCATCAAGGTTCTGGCCGCTGGAAGAATATAAAACAGGCAGGGAACAAAAAAGTTTTGATAAACAGTATGTAAGAGACTATCTTTTAAGTACCGAATGGGACAGAAAGTCAACTCCACCTGAACTGCCACCGGAGGTTATAAAAAAGACATCCAAAAAATATATTGATGCTTACGAGAAAATAACAGGTGAAAAGTTTAAAATATAGAGTTGACTCTTTTCAATCTGGTTAAAATGAACTATTGTTCTACATTATTTATTTTATAATAATATAAAATTAATCCATACAGGAACCAAAATAAACTTTGCCCTGAAGCATGGGTACATCTTTTGAAGAAAACCAGAACTCACCTTCCACCACGGGGTCAATCTGTATCACATAGGTTCCTTTATTAGTTATGTCATTTATTAATATCTCTACTGTGGCACTCTCGCCGGGCTCTAGATTATCAGTAAGAACGGTTCTTGTTGTCCGGTCATAATCTGAATAATCAACATCCTGGCCATAATAGTGATAGCCAATTCTTACCATGTTCTGGCCGCTTTTTCTCCAGGCAAAATCAGAGGTATTGGTAATTTCAATTTTTATATAGTTATCAGTATCTGTGCATAAAAATGAGGGTATGTAACCGTTTATTTCAGCACCGATCTGAGCGTTTTCGTAATCCACAGGTTCAACAAATTCCTCCAATTCTGCGACCTCTTCTTCGGAAATGCCTGTTTCTTCTGTGATATCTGAGTCCACATCTATTTTTTCTGCTGGCGCCGGCGTACAGGAGATAAAAATAAAAGTTAGAAAAATTGATGTTATGCTTACAGCAAATAGTTTAATTCTGGAAATTTTATGTTTCATGTTCTTTTTCCTCACTTTTTTATTAATTTTTTTAGATACCTTTCAGTAATTTGATAAATAATTATAATTTAAATCTTTTATTTTTTGAATAAAAGAAACAAAATATATATAATGATTATTGATTATTTTTATAATTAGCAGAAGAGGACGATATGACATCATTAGAAATAGTAGGCCTGGTTGCGATAATTTTGATTTCAGTTTTTGCATTAATCGGCATAATCATTGCCATACCTTTATTTAAGCTGATAAATAAAATAAAATTTATGGCCGGGAAATTAAACGATAATATTATTCCAGTGGCAGAGAAACTTAATGATACTGTCACTAATTTAAACACTGAAGTCAGTTCGATTACTGACCTGACCCAGAGCATAGGCTCGATAGTGGAACAGCTTGAAAAAATTATACGGCTGGGGAGATTCCTGATAACCAGTCCTGTAATTAAGATAATCAGTACTTCAGCGGGAATTATAAGCAGTTTAATAGAAAAGAATGATGACGAGTCTAAAAACAAGGAGGAAAATGATGAATGAAGAAAAAAATGAGGAAACAGGAAAAAATTATTTTACCGGGATATTGACATCACTTGTAGTGGGACTTTCTGCAGGTTTTATACTGGGTATTTTATTTGCTCCTAAATCAGGAAAAGAGACCAGGAAGGAAATAAAAGAAAAAAGCGAGGAAGTAATAAGTAAAGGTAAAGAAGAACTGGGTAAAGTTACAGATAAAACAAAAGAGTATATGGACAGGAGTAAAGTTAAACTTGCTGAATTAAAAAGCAGGAGTGAAGACTTTATAGAGAAGAGCAGGGGAAAAATAACTGATATATCCAGAGCTACAGGTTCCGGAGTTAAAGAAGCCGGTGATAAAGTAAAAAAAGTAATCAAAAAAGGGAAGGCTAAAGCAAAAAAAGTAGAAGAGGATTTGTCCTAGATAGGAAAAATGGTTTATATTGATTGATGAGAAGACTGCCAGGAAAGTTTTAAATATATTGCTTAAGAATGGTGCCGATTTTTCAGAAATTTTTATTCAAAAGAGAGCTGTAAACAATTTAAGGTTAGAAGACAGTAAAATTGAAAATTCTACCAGCGGGTATGAGCTGGGGTGTGGACTGAGATTATGGGCTGGAGAAAGTACCTTCTACGCTTATGTAGATTCAATAAAGAACGATAAGCTGGTTAATGCAGCGAAGGTATTGAGCTCTGTAGTTAATGGAAGCAGCTCAATAAAAGTTTTAGACCTCACCGGGACCAGCAGCTCTTATGATATAAAAATAAAAAAACTTCCTTCCCAAATTAATACCGGCGGAAAAAAAAATATTCTAAAGCTTGTTGATAGGAGTTCAAGAGATTTTAATTCGGCAGTAATACAGGTTACATCTCTTCTTTCTGACCTGGAAGAAGAAATATTTATAGCAAATTCGTATGGAGCTTTTTCTTACGAGAAAGTGGTAAAAACATTTCTGGCTGTAAATGTAGTGGCCAGGAGAGGAAATAATGCAAGAACAGGCTATAAATCACTGGCCCGGACAAAAGGCTATGAAGTATTTGAGGAAAAAGATCCGGTTAATCTGGCTGAAGAAGCTTCCAAAATCGCTGTTACAATGCTAGATGCCGTTAGTGCTCCGACGGGGGAACTTCCTCTGGTAATAGGCCCTGCTTTTGGGGGCGTAATTTTTCATGAAGCATGCGGCCATGGGCTGGAAGCAGATGCAATTTTAAAGGATGCTTCGGTGTTTAAAGGCAAAATAGGAAAAAAAATTGCAAGTAAATTAGTAACTGCTGTTGATGATTCCACCATTAAATACAGGTGGGGCTCATATAAATTTGATGGGGAAGGGTTTCCTTCACATAAAACGGTACTGATAAAAGAAGGGATTCTACAAAATTATATTTGCGACCTGAAGACTTCTAAAAAGATGGGAGTGGAGCAAACCGGAAATGGTAGAAGGCAATCGTTTAGAAATATACCCATCCCGAGAATGACCAATACTTATATAGATAACGGAAATGAAAAACCCGAATCAATCTTAAGGTCTGTAAGTAAAGGTATCTATGCAAAAGAATTTGCCGGAGGGCAGGTTGATCCAGCAACGGGAGATTTTGTATTTGGAATAAGTGAGGGGTACCTGATAGAAAATGGTAAAATAAGTTTTCCGATAAAAGATGCGATTTTAATTGGAAATGGACCGGATATCTTAAATAAAATAGAGGCGGTAGGAAACAATCTGGATTACGCACCGGGGTTTTGTGGAAAAAATGGTCAGACAGTTTCAAATGAAGTAGGCCAGCCAACTATAAAGGTAAGTAAAATTACTGTGGGGGGAACAAAGAGCGGAAATGGATAATAATAGATATAAAATACGGGGGAACAGACTTCTTAATATCAGTAAAAATGCTGCTGCCAGGATAAAGAAGTATGATGTGGACGAGTTTGAGATTTTTACTGCAAGCTCTGTTGAAAATGAATTGGGAATTTTCAAACAGAAAGTAGAAACATTAACATTTTCAGATTCAATCGGAATTGGAATAAGGGTTTTTAGGGATAAATCAATCGGGTATGCGTATACTACTGTTCTTGAGGATGACAGTATAGAGGAGTGTATCAGAAGGGCTGTTTCTAATAGCAAAGTTACCGGAAGGCAAAAATATAATTATCTGCCCGTGGAAGAAGAGTTTAATATTAAAAAAAAGCTTATAAGCGATGAGTTATTATTTAGTGAGAATTTGGTTGATTATAGTATGGAAGATAAGGTTGCTCTTACGCAGGAACTGGAGAGCCTTACCAGAAGTAAAGATAAAAGGATTACAGATATAGAAAATGTTATATATGAAGACAGCATTTATGAAATGGCCATACTGAACTCGGCTGGTTTTTGTGATAAATACAGGACAACAAGTTGCATGGTTTATATAAATGCAATTTCAAAGGAAGGCAAAGACACTTCTACGGGTGATTTTTTTGGATGCGGCCGCTCACCTTCTGATATTAATATTAACGAAGTTGCAGAAAGAGCGGCAGAGAGGTCTGTTGCAATCCTGGGAGGGAAAAAAATTAAATCAAATATAGTAGATATTCTCATGGACCCGGCTGTTTCTGCGCAGTTTCTGGGTGTAGTAGCTGATAGTGTTAAAGCAGATTCGGTACAGAAAAAGAAGTCAGTATTTGAAGGAAAGATAAGGGAAAAGATATTTTCTATTGACCTGAATATATTTGACGACGGAACATTACCCGATGGGCTTTCCTCCATGCCGTTTGATGGTGAGGGTGTTATGAAGGGGAGAACCGGTGTATTTGAAAAGGGATATCTTAAAACTTATCTTTACAATACATTTACTGCAAGGAAAGATAAAACTTTATCAACAGGTAATGCGGCGAGAGCTTCATACCGCTCCACGCCGGAGGTAGGTATTTCCAACTTTTATATGGAGCCGTCCAGCATCAGTTTTGATAAACTTCTAAAGCATATGGGAAATGGATTTTACGTAATTGATATAATAGGGTTGCATTCAGGAGTAAATCCTGTTTCCGGCCAGATCAGTGTAGGGGCTAAAGGGTTGTGGATAGAAAATGGCAGGCCTGCATATCCGGTTAAAGAAGTAACTATAGCTACCGATATCTTAAATTTTTGTAAAAGCATAAAGGAGATAGGAAGCGACATTAGATTTATACCCGGCGGTGGTTATGTCGGCTGTCCCTCACTTCTGGTAAGCAGTGTTGCTATAAGCGGAAAGTAAGCCTGAATTTTTAATTTATTTAACCGGCTATTATAAATTTTACATACCCGACCGTCTGGCAGATTATGGTTACTATAATTCCTGCAATAAGTATCCCGATTATTATATGAAGAAGTGCTTTTTTGGGGGATATGCCAAAAACAAAAGCAATCAATGCTCCTGTCCAGCAGCCGGTTACGGGGAGCGGTATTCCCACAAAAGCTATCAGAGCAAAACCTTCATATTTTTCAAATCTTTTCGAATGACGCCTGCGGGTATGATTAAAAAGCCAGGTAAAAAACCTTCTGGCAAGACTGCTTCTATTCATAAGAAATGCTGATACGGGTTCAAAAATCCATAATATGGCAATCGCAGGAACTATGTTTCCCAGTACTGATATTATGTAAGTTTCAAAGATGTTCATTCCGTATTTTGAAAGAGCAATGGGAATTGATGCCCGCAGCTCGCCAATAGGAGTCATTGCTGTGAGAAAAGTTGCAATTCTTGGTGATATAAATTCAAGAAAGCCCGATGAATCCATATTATTTTTTTATTTTTATTTAATTTATGCTATATTTTTAAAATTAGTTGATAATTATCAAAAATAATTTTAACCATTATATAAGTTGAATATAATACAGTCAATTATTTTAGGTCTGATTCAGGGAGCCACGGAATTTTTGCCCGTAAGTAGTTCGGGTCATCTGGTTATCTTTCCTTATTTTTTTAGCTGGGATTATGTTCCGTTATATTTTACAGTAGTGGTTCATTTTGCGACGCTTGCTTCCGTGGTAACAATTTTTTACAGGGACATCTTTAAAATAGTGAAAGAAGTTATTCAGGGTATTTTTATAAGAAATAAAAGAAATTCATATAATTTTAAGATTGGTATATTATTAATAGTCGCAAGTATCCCGGCAGCAATAGCGGGGGTTTTACTTGATGATTATGTTGAAAATTTGTTTTCGAAGCCTCTTGCAGCATCAGGTTTTTTACTTATTACGGCATTGTTTCTATGGCTCGGTGAATTTAGGGGAAAAGAGATTGAAGCAAAAATATCAGGAGAACAGGATACAGGTAAGGGTAAGAATATTTTAAAAGGAAAGGAAGACACAGAGGGCGGCTCTCCTGTTGCTAAAATTGATATTAAAGAAAATGGTACCGGGCGGATAAAATTTAATTTTCCAATAGCCTTAATAACAGGCGTAGGCCAGGCTTTAGCTATATTACCCGGAATTTCAAGGTCAGGGGCCACGATATCTTTTGCGCGATTTTTTGGGATAAGAAGAGAAGAGGCGGTAAGATTTTCGTTCTTACTTTCGGTACCAATTATTTTTGGTTCATTTCTATTTGAATTATGGAACTCGTCAGATATAATTTTTAAGAGTGACCCGGATATTATCCATAACCTGGCAGCCGGTTTTATTTCTTCTTATATAGCAGGGTTATTTGCAGTAAAATTTATTGTTTATCTGGCAGGAAAGAGAAATTTAAATGTTTTTGCGATATACTGTATCTGTCTTGCACTGGCTGTTCTTACTTTTTATGTAATAAATAAGTTTATATAAAGGAGAGTGAATATTTAATATATGAAAGGGGTTATACTGGCAGGTGGGCTGGGAACTCGCCTTATGCCATGTACTAAAGTTACAAATAAGCATTTATTGCCGGTTTATGATAAACCAATGATTTATTACCCTCTCAGGACTATGGTGAATGCGGGAGTAAAGGATATAATGATTGTCACAGGTGGAAACTATGCCGGCGATTTTTTAAGGCTTCTTGGTAACGGGCGTGAATTCGGGCTCAAGGATATAAGTTATACTTACCAGGAAGGAGAAGGTGGAATAGCCGATGCACTTAAGCTTGCTGAGAATTTTATTGATAATGATAAAGTAATAGTAATGCTCGGTGACAATATAATCGAAGATGATATAACGGATTCGATTAAGGAATTTGAGAAACAAAAAGAGGGTGCAAAAATATTCTTAAAACAGGTTAATGACCCGGAAAGATTTGGAGTGGCTGAAATTAATGATAGCAGGGTAATAAATATTGAGGAGAAACCCGGGAAGCCGAAGAGCAATTATGCTGTTACCGGTCTTTATATGTATGACAGCAATGTGTTTAAAATAATTGAAAATCTTAAGCCTTCAGATAGAGGTGAGCTTGAAATAACGGATGTCAATAATGAATATATCAAAAGAGGCATCATGGCATATTCAATTCTTAATGGCTGGTGGAGTGATGCCGGAACATTTGAGTCGCTGTACAGGGCGAGCCATCTTGTCAGGGAAGCGTTAAAGAGTAAAAGGCTGCCATCATTCAGATAGCATATGACAGGAGCCGGTATTATTCTGTAAGAAAAAATATTAATATTTTACTATTCTGGTTGAATTGCAGTAAAAACATCTTAATACACGATGGGAGCTTTTCCAGCTATTATCCGATACTAAAAAGGCCCATGTGAGAGAATCTTTATCATCTTTACTGTCAGTATTTTGATATATCAGTGCGTTGCCTTCTTCTTTTACTGTGCCGATGAACTTAAAAGTGTTACCACATTCCAGACATTTATACATTTCTCCCCCTCCGAAGTGATTTAAAAATTAATCTTTAGTTTTTATAGGTTATTATAGTATATTATCAGATAAAAACAATAAATTATCAATACAATTTAAATAAATTTTTTATAAAAGTGTTATAAAATTATAAATGTAGTACTGTGGTTTTGCCTGCATAAAATCAATAAGAATATATTTGACTAAAAAAAATACCTCTGATAATATCTTTTAATAATTATTATTAGTTTTTTAAATGCCATGCAAATGAGAATTGAAAAACAAAAAGTCAGGGTAAAGATTAAAACGGAATCCACCATAGTAAAAGGTACGGTCTACACACTGGTTGACGGAAGGTTGAGTGATTATATAACATCTCAGAAGAATAAGTTCATACCGGTAGCTGATGCAGAAGTATACTATATAGATGGTACCGGGGAAATCATGGATGAAAATAAAGCCAGAAGAGAAATTGTTTTTATAAATGTGGAGAAGATTGAGATGATAGAGTATTTATGATTCCAGCAATGTATTCCGTGCAATGTATTTGTAAGTATATTCTAGGTTAAAAAAAATAATAGCAAAATAATAGTAATTTTAGAAAGGTGGAGTAATGTCTGAACTTGTTCATCAATTTACCGAATCAAACTTTATCAATGAAGTAATTAATTCGGATGTACCGGTTCTGGTGGATTTTTGGGCTGTATGGTGTGGACCCTGCAGGTTGATAGAACCCGAACTTGAAAAATTAGCATTAGAAAAAGGAAATGAATTGAAAATCGGAAGGCTCAATGTAGATGATAATAGATATATAGCAATAAGATATGGCATAAACAATATCCCTACATTATTATTGTTTAAAGACGGAAAACTTGTCAAGACACTTATAGGCGCTATGCCCAAAGATAGAATATTGAGTGAAATTTCACCATTCTTATAAATTAATGAAAAGGGTTTTTATAGGCACGTCAGGGTACAGTTATGATGATTGGAATATTAATTTTTACCCCCCTGAACTTGATAAAAAAGAACAGTTAAGATATTACAGCAGGTTTTTTGATACAGTGGAAATAAATTTTACCTACTATACTCTCCCGTATCCCCATATATTTAAAAAAATGTCTGAGAAGGTGGGTCAGGATTTTATTTTTTCGGTAAAAGCTCATAGTAGCGTGACCCATACCAGGGATTTGAAAATTGAAGGTATCAAACAGTTTATTATTTCTCTTCAGCCCTTTATTGAGAAAAACAGAATGGGCTCTGTACTCCTTCAGTTTCCCTGGGCCTTTAAATTCAGCAAAGAAAATTTGAAGTATTTAAATCGACTCAGGGAAGATTTCGGTGAACTGGAGCTCAGCGTGGAATTCAGAAATATTAGCTGGTTAAGAAAGGAAACAATAGAATATCTAAAAGATTTAAATATAGGTTTTTGTAATGTAGATGAGCCCGGGCTTAAAGGTTTACTTCCACCTACGAGTATTATAACCAGTGATACTGGTTATATAAGGTTTCATGGAAGGAATGAAATTAGCTGGTGGAGACCGAAATACTCTTATCAGAGGTATGACTATCTTTATAGCAGAGAAGAGCTGACGGAATGGGTGCCCAGAATAAAAAAAGTGGCGGAAGGCACAAAAAAAACCTGCATATATTTTAATAATCATTACAGAGCGCAGGCTGTAAGGTCTGCAAAAATCCTCCAGGAACTTATTGATAACAGTGATATTTCTACTTCACAAAATTAAACTAATTATATAAAATCTATTAAACAGTTTCAGGGATTTAATTTATTAATTTGATAATAAGGGTAAAAGGTATGTTTAAAAAAGTTAACAGCAATGTAGATCTGGTAAAACTGGAAAAAAAAATTCTAAAGTTCTGGAAAGAAAATAATATTTTTGAAAAAACCCTGAAAAAAAATGAATGTAAAGAAAAATTTGTATTCTACGAAGGGCCACCTACTGCCAATGGAGCACCCGGTGTTCATCATGTCCTTTCACGTGTTTATAAAGACATTTTTCCCAGATATAAAACCATGAAGGGTTATTATGTGCCGAGAAAAGCAGGGTGGGATACGCACGGGCTTCCTGTAGAAATAGAAGTTGAAAAAGAGTTAAACATTAACTCAAAAAAAGAAATAGAAGAAATTGGCATAGAGAAATTTAATAATCTGTGCAGACAGAATGTTATGGAATATGAAGGGGAATGGGAAAAACTTACCGAACGCATAGGGTTCTGGCTGGATATGGATAATGCTTATCTGACCTATAAGAATGATTATATTGAAACTGTATGGTGGATATTGAAAAAAATATGGGAGAACAACTTATTGTACCGGGACTATAAAATTGTTCCTTACTGTCCCAGGTGCGGGACTGCACTTTCATCCCATGAGATAGCCCAGGGATATAAAGAAGTAGAAGATCTCTCTATAATGGTAAAATTCCCCTTTGACGGAAAAGATAATACATATTTTCTTGTATGGACCACAACTCCATGGACTTTAATATCAAACGTGGCTGCAGCAGTAAACAGGGAATCTGATTATGCAGAGGTCAATTTTAAGGGCGAAAATTTAATACTGGCAGAGAGTTTACTGCAGGAAGTTCTAGGGGAAGGTTCAGGATATAATGTTAATTCCACTTTTAAGGGCAGTGAAATTATTTTCTCAAAGTATACACCTGTTTATGATTATGCCGGTGGTAACAGCAATGCTTTTAAAATTATTGCAGGGGATTTTGTATCCATTGAAGAAGGTACAGGAATTGTTCATATTGCCCCTGCCTTTGGGGAGGATGATATGAACGCCGGGAGGGAAAATAATCTGCCTGTTGTACAGATGGTGGATGAAGGAGGCAGGTTTAAAAAAGAGGTAAGAAAATTTGCCGGCTTAAATGCTGAAGAGGCAAATTCTAAAATAATTGAAGATCTAAAAGAAAGAAAATTGCTTTTTGATATTAAAAAAATCAGGCACTCGTATCCTTTTTGCTGGAGGTGTGATAGCAGGTTAATGTACTATGCAAAAAAGAGCTGGTACATAAAAACTTCCGGGATAAAGGATGAGCTTTTAAAATCTAATGAAGAAATAAGCTGGTATCCCGGGCATATAAAATATGGAAGGTTCGGGAAGTGGCTTGAAAATAATATTGACTGGGCTCTTACCAGAGAAAGATACTGGGGTACGCCACTTCCTGTATGGATGGATGAAGATGGCCATAAAATTTGCATAGGAAGCATAGAGGAACTAAAAGAGAAGGCAGTTAACCTGCCCGAAAATCTGGACCTGCACAGGCCTTATGTGGATAATATCATAATAAAATGTCCTGTATGTGGCAAAGATATGAAAAGAGTGCCCGAAGTAATAGATGTGTGGTTTGATTCCGGGTCAATGCCTTATGCTCAGTATCATTATCCTTTTGAAAATGAAGAGTTATTTAAGGAAAGTTTTCCTGCAGATTTTATCTGCGAAGCAATTGACCAGACCAGGGGATGGTTTTATACTCTTCTTGCCATTTCCACATTACTTTTTAAAAAATCCTGTTACAAAAATGTACTGTGTCTTGGTCTGATAAATGATGAAAAAGGACAAAAAATGTCCAAATCAAGGGGAAATGTTATAAACCCCTGGGATATTTTAAATAAACAGGGAGCAGATGCCCTGAGATGGTATTTCTTTACAGGGGTATCCCCGTGGCTGCCAAAAAACTTTTCAATGAGAGCAGTTGATGAGGTGATAAGGAAATTTATGCTTACCCTCTGGAACACTTATACTTTTTTTGTAATTTATGCCAATATAGATAATTTTAATCCTTACAATTACGAGCTTGAAGTAAAGGACAGATTTGAACTTGACCGGTGGATACTATCGGAGCTCAACCGGACTATAAAAAAAGTTAATGATTTAATGGATAATTTTAATGTTACTGAAAGCGGGAGGGAAATTCAAAATTTTGTTGATACTCTTTCAAACTGGTATGTAAGGAGAAGTAGGAGAAGATTCTGGAAAAGTGAAGAAGACAGGGATAAAATAAGCGCCTATAAAACTCTTTATGAATGCCTGGTAAATGTTTCTATTTTATGTGCTCCTTTTATACCATTCATGAGTGAAGAAATTTACAAGAACCTTGCAGGAAGTCCGGGGAAAGGTGAGGAGAGTGTGCACCTGGAAAATTACCCCGAGGCTGATGAAAGCGTTATAGATAAGGACCTTAGTTTTAAAATGGATACGGCACGAAAAGTGGTCAATCTTGGCAGGGCGATAAGAAATAAGGTAAATATTAAAGTCAGACAGCCAGTTGAGAAGGTGCTTGTATATTTTGAAAAAGATGACAGGAAGAAGGAAGCTATTAATTATTTTAAGGATATTATTACCAGTGAGCTTAATGTCAGGGATATTGAGTTTGTAGGGGATATAAATGAACTGGTTTCTTATAATATAAAGCCAAATCTCCCGTTGCTGGGCAGAAAGTATGGTAGTATGGTTAATTCGATAAAGGAGTCGTTATTTTCTGAAAATCCAGTGAATACTGCACTAAGGGTTAAAAATAATAAAAATATTAATTTAATGATTGGTGGAAAGCAAATAGAAATATTGTCTGAAGAGGTAATTGTTGAGATAAAGAATAAAGAAGGTTTCGGCGTGGAGAGCGATGGTGTATTTAATGTGGGTCTTCCTACCATGATATCGGAGGATTTACTGGAAGAAGGGTTTTGCAGGGAACTGGTCCATCAGATACAGAATTTAAGAAAGGAAGCAGGTTTCCAGATAGAAAATATCATAGAACTTGCTCTGGGGCCTGGTATAAAAGAAAGTATATTGGAGAAATATAGAAATTATATAATGAAGGAAACCCTGAGCAAATCAATGGGTTCTGATTTTAAGGAAGATATGTTTGTAAAAAAAGTAAATGTGAATGGTAAACAGGTAAAAATTGGCCTGAGGGTTGTGGGAAGTATAAGTTAAAATGAATAGAATAACAAGAAGAAATATTTTTATGAATTTATATTTTATAATCACCGGTATTTGTATAATGGTAATTGACCAGGTAACTAAATACCTTGTAATCCAGAAACTTCCGGTTAATAGCTCAATAGAAATAATAAAAGGTTTTTTTTATATAACCCATATAAATAATACCGGTGCAGCTTTTGGGTTGTTTCAGGGGTATACAAAAGTTCTGACTGTAATATCGATTATAGCTATTTTTTTAATAGTTCTTTTAAAAACTATACTCAAGATTAATTCTGTTTTCTACAATATATCACTGGGTTTTATTCTGGGAGGTGCGCTGGGCAACCTTGTTGATAGATATTTCGCCGGTAAAGTTACTGATTTTTTTAATTTTACTTTTTTTGGGGCGGTGTTTAATGTCGCTGACCTATTTATTAATATAGGCTTTTGTTTTACTATAATAATAATACTTAAAGAATATTTCGTGAAAAGAAGATTAAGAGGAGTTGAGTAAGAAAGACGAAAGTGTTTTAAGTTTTATAGTAGATACCGGAAGTGAGGGCCAGAGGATTGATAAATTTTTAACTTCTAGAATAAAAGATGTCTCAAGAAGCTACATTCAGAATATAATAAGCAAAGAGAAGGTGAGAGTAAATAGCAAATCTGTAAGTAAGCACTACAGAGTTATTGAAAATGATGCAATTGTGATAGATTTTTCTGAAGAGAAGCAGTCTGATGCTTTGATAGAGGCACAAAAGATAAATCTTAAGGTAGTATATGAAGATGAGTATCTTCTTGTTATATCCAAAGAGCCGGGAATGATAACACATCCTGTTCCGGGTTTAAATAAAGATACGGTTGTTAACGCACTGCTTTACCATTACGAAAAATTATCAGACCTTTCTGGCAGAAGTAGGGCGGGAATTGTTCATAGGCTTGATAAGAATACTTCGGGGCTGCTTATAATAGCAAAAGATAACCATACTCACAGAATATTATCGGAGAAATTCAAAAACAGGCAGGTAAAAAAAACTTATATTGCGCTGGTATGGGGTAAGTTCTCGGAGAAAAAGGGTGAGATTATTCTTCCAATAGGCCGCTCCAGAATGGATAGAAAAAAAATGAGTATATCAATTGACAGAGGAAGGGATGCAGTAACCGGGTTTGAGGCTGCAGAAGAATTCAAGAGTTCTACATTATTAAATGTATTTCCAAAAACGGGCAGGACACATCAAATAAGGGTACACTTAAGTTATATCGGGCACCCTGTGATAGGGGATGATTTATACGGGAACAGTGGTTCAAGGAGCCTGGCAAATGAACTGGGACTGGACAGGCAATTTTTACATTCGTGCAGGCTGGAATTGCGTCATCCTGTGACAGGAGAGAAGATGGTAATTGAAGATAAATTGTCCAATGATCTGCTTGGGTGCCTTAAGGTTCTGAGGAGGAGATACAATATGAATAAATGATAAATTATTTTAAGTTTTTATATTTTTACGTTATTTTTCAAGAAAAGGAGATAATAAAATTGGCAAATATAAGAAGAATAGTACTGGATGTACTGAAACCTCATTCACCTGGCATGGTAGAACTTTCAATCAAACTTGCTGACCTTCCGGGAGTGTATGGAGTTGATATATCATTGATTGAAATGGACAAGAAAGTTGAGAATGTTAAAATAACCTGTGAAGGTGATTCAATAGACTATGACAGAGTAGAAAAGATTATAAAACAGAACGGTGCTTCTATCCATAGCCTGGATAAAATATCAGTAGGAACGAGCCTGATTGAGGAAGTTACCACCCATCAGGATTAGGTTGACCTTATTTCCTGTCTCATAAATATAATATATGATATGGCAAAGCAAATAATTGCCAGTGCTACAATAACAACCAGCTGGGGCCATACCTGTAAAAGGCTCTGTCCAAGAGAAAGCGGGTTAAGCTTCATCTCGCCTGATTGTAGCATGCTGTATGACTGCAGGTAGCTAACGGAATTAAATAATATATTTCCTCCTAAAGGGATAAGTATCACCATGATAGATTCGCTGAATAAAGTAGCCGGTGATATTTTTGAGATAGCATTTTCAATGTTATAATTTCTTGCTATTTCAGAAAAAGAAGAGCTATCTGTTACCGGGGCCATTGAATTTGCTACAGCATTGGCTATTATAGGAAGGAAAAACATAAGAAATATCCATATCGCAATTGCAGTTAATATTGATGCTGCTGTTTTTTCCATAATTACAGAAAACAGTATAGAAAGCCCCATCCAGAATCCACCATAAAAAATACAGATAAATATAAAGAAAAATATTCTTAAGATTTCTTCAGTGTTAGGCGGGACCCCTATGGAAAAGAGTCCTATGCCCGAGATAATAAATACTATACTGGCAATTATTATACCGAGAGTGGTGACACCGGCTAAAAATTTACCATTTATAAGGCTGTCCCTGTAGATTGGCTGGGAAAGGATTCTGCTTAAATTGCCACTGTTTCTTTCACTATTTATAGCATCAAAGCCAAATATTATGCCGATTATGGGTATAAAAAAGCTAATGAATGTTATAAACGAGGGAAGCACATCGCCTCCTGTAGTAAACAGATAAAGAAAAACATGTTCATCCAGCGAACCCGCTGCCTCTCTTATGTTGGTGAGAGCCACATAAGTTGATGACAGACCTGCAATATAAATTAATGATAGAAGAATTAAAAATTTATTGCTGCTAAAGTGATCGGAAAGTTCTTTCCTGTATATAGTTAAAATGCTTCTCATTTTACTCCTCTTTAAAGTATTTTAGATAGATTTCTTCCAGTGCGTCCTGTTTTATATCCATTCTGGTTAACAATGTACCTTCACCTGAAATGATTCTTGATATATCCTGCCTTATATCTTTATCGCATACGACCTTAAGCTGGTTATCGGTACGGGTTACACTTACTACTCCGTCCAGTTTGTTTAGCTTCTCAATTATTTCGTCTGTTACTTTTTCAAGTTCCAGTTCTATTCTGTATTTTCCACCACCAAATAATTGTCTCCCGAGACTCTCAACACTTCCCTGGTTGATTAATTTCCCCTTGGATAATATACCCACCTGTGAGCATACCCTCTGTACAAGATTTAGCTGGTGTGATGATAGGAGAAATGTAATATTTTTCCGGGTATTAAGGTCAAGTATGGTCTGGAGAATTTGATTTGCCACTTTAACATCAAGGCCTTCAGTTGGCTCATCAAAAATTATCAGCCGGGGGTCTTTTATAAGAACATCGGCAATTCCCAGTCTTTGTTTCATTCCTTTTGAAAATGTTCTGACCGGCTGGTTTTTATTTTTAGAGAGGCTTACCATTTCCAGAGCTTCATCAATTTTTTTGGGGATTTCCCTGTAGGGAATATTATTAAGTTCTGCAGTATAGAAAAGATTGCCTATGGCACTCATATCTTCATAAAAGCCTACTTTTTCAGGTAAGTACCCTGTTATCCTCTTAACTTTAAGAGGTTCTCTGGTTGAATTGAAGCCACCGATATTGATACTTCCCGATGTTGGTTCCGTAAGTCCGAGCATCATAAGGATAATGGTAGATTTCCCGGCGCCATTGGGGCCCAGGAGTCCAAATATTTCTCCTTTTTTAATACTTATATTTAAATTATCCACTGCCAGGTGCCGGTCATACTTTTTGGATAAATTTTTAGAAATTATTAAATTATTATTATCATTCATATTTTATCTTCTTCCCAATCTTGTAAAGATTATGGCAACGCCGACTATAACTATAACAATGATTCCTATGCCTACAATGCCCCAGATAGTAGAAGTTTCCACAGTAACCCTTAATTCAATTTCGTCGTTACTATTTTCGCTGGAAGCTTTGAAAGTTAATATATAATCGCCTGCAATAGTTTTTTCAGGAGGATTTATAACTACATCAATCTCCTTTTCTTCTCCGGCTTCTATTATATCAATTTCTTTATTATCAAAATCAACCTGCCAGCCCTCGGGTTCTGTTGAAGTTAAACTTATATTCTCTACAGATGTAGAGCTGTTATTGGCCAGGACCAGTTTATAATGATTATCTTTACCGGAAGTAATGTCGGTACTCAATCTCCCGGTTTTCGTGGTAAGGCTTATTTCATAAGTTGCAGTTATTACTGCTGTGAATTCCATGGATTCTTCCAGAGGGTCTCCCTCGATAGCAGACTTAAAAGTAACTGTAAAGTTATATTCTCCGGGTTCCTGCGATGTTCTTGGTGCTGCGACAAGTTTAAGGCTTTCCGTACTGCCTGATTCCAGATTAATGGTGCGGGCTTCTGTGGTTCCTTTTGCCACTGCTGCAATCCAGCCTGTCGGGTAGTCAACTGTTATGTCAAAGGGCTTTGTTTTCGTATTTTCATCAAGGCCAAAGGGTTCGTCGCCGGCCTTATAAATTACAGTGAAATCAAAATTAAATGTTTCTCCTTCTTCGGCCTGTATTTTAGGAAGGGTAGTTTCAAAAGACAATTCTTCCGGTTCGGGCTCGGGAATAAATTCTTCTTCTGATGTTTCTTCTTCCTGTGCAAGTAATGCAGCGGGCATAATTGCAATAATTGATAATGCAAGAGTCAAAATAATAAAAAATACCGGTAACTTTCTTTTTATAATTTCCAATTTATACCTCTCCTTTGATATACTTTGTTAAATTGCTTAAAATTTTTATGCGTTTTTTAAGTAATACAGCTAACCCGAAATTATTACCCGAAGCTAAATGAAAATTCTAATAATTTTAATGGTAGTTGTCAAGAAGAAGTAAGTATTTGGAAGTAAAGATTGTATATCTTATTCTATGTCTCAAATCCAATTTTATAAAGGCGTGAGGAAGCATTATATTTTCTTATATTTCTGTTGTCCGGAATGTATGTCTATTGTAAATAGTAAAAGGAGGTAATAAAATAAGAAAGAGATTTTAATTTAATTTTATTTTTTTATAAATTTTTCTTAATATTTTTAAGCGGGCGTTTAAATTCAGGAATTTGTTTTGACTGTGGTATTTATCCGGGTTAAAATTTACCGGACGTAACATTAAAATATGTCAGGTTTTAATGGTGTTATATTATGGAACTGGAAGAAAAAATCAAAAAAGTTATACAGGATACGGAAATTATAAGGCACCCCGATAAAATGCTTGCCTCATTTGATTCTACGACTATACATTATTATATGCTAACAACTCCTATGTATCTTGAGTTTGAGGGAAGGAGTTCCGTTGCTGAAACAGTGATCAGGGAAGGAAGAATAGTATGGCAGAGGCCAAAGGTTATAACGCCTTCATATATGCTGAGAGTGGAAGGATTTAGCGGAGAAGCCAGGAAGGCCTTTGAGATACTTGCTGAAGAGGATGCCGACCTGGCTATGATTCTGTATGGTTTGAGAATGAGCCGTGACTTTGAAAAAATGGAGATAGTTTCTAATTCAATTGCTTCAGTGGCCAGAAATATAACCGGTGACATTGAAAGGAAAAAAGATTCTTACAGTGCAGTTATTAAGGGAGTGGATGAATTCTGGGATGTTTCGCTTTCTAAATTTATTCAGGAAATCGTTAATAAAAGTGCTTATTACTCTCAGTTACCGGACCTGTTGCGGAATAGTACAGTAAGGGTTGGCAACGAAGGATTTCCTGTTATTACCCGTGACAGAATGGGATATCCGATTATAGCCAGAAATGAGATAGAAATTCTTTTTAAATTATTCGAAAAAGGAGAAATTGAGCCGATTGAACTGAAGCAGGAGCTGGACAGATGGGGATTGTTTGAACAGTACCAGGACAGGTTTTTTAAATATTTTAGAAAAAGAAAAAAAAGGTAAATATCAGGATACTGTAAGTATTTCAGCAGGCTCAAGGAGCGATATTCCCGCATCTTTTCCTATAATTTCAACTTTTATAATTTTTTGTGGTTTTTTCAAATCTATTTTTTCACGATTGACCACATCGGTAAGCTTCACAATAAGTTCCTGAAAGCTCATCTTGTCATAATGCCTTTTCTCCAGGTCCATCATCCATTTCTCTTCTTTTTTTATTTTTGGGACAAGTGATTTTATTGCTTTTTGCATTTCGGTTACACTGGACCTGACCCACTTATCTACAGGAATATAACGGCATGTTCTACCAAATAAATCTTTATTCTTTTTTGAAATTTCTCTTAATTTCTTTACGACATCCTTTGGTTTAGAAACATAAAGAAGAAAAATTCCGCTGTATTTTGATTTCAGGAATGTTGGTTTTGAATTTATTTCTTTAAATAAATTTAAAACTTTTTCTCTGCTGCTCTCAAGATGAGCCGGGTCGTAAGTTATAAGAAGTTTTACATCCATGGTAGTTCCTCCTTTTTTTTGTTACTTATTAATTATAACATATCAATTGATTAGATTTATAAAAAGTTTAAGTTATTCTATAATATCAAACAAATTGTTACTTTAATTAATAAAGGGAGAAGTAATCAGGTGTTTCACAGACAATCTCTTGAGAGTAGAGTAATTGAGGTAAGAAAAGATAAAAATGAGACAAGCAGGTTAATTTCTGAATTTAAGCCATTTATTGCCAGTGTGGCCCAAAAAAGGTCAGGAAGGTTTCTTGAATATGGAGTAGATGAAGAACTTTCGGTTGGGCTCTCTGCTTTTAAAGAAGCAATGGATTCGTTTAATATAAAAAAGGGGAAGTTTCTGAGTTTTGCCAGGCTGGTAATAAATATGAGGCTTATTGATTATTACCGTAAACAGAATAAAAAGGGAGCTTCTGGTATTAAAAGAGATTTTTCTTCTGTAAATTTTGATGATAAAGGGGAAGTTTCTTTAGAACAGTACCGGATAGATGATGAAAAACAAAAAAGGTTGCTGGAAATAATTGAATATAGAGCAGAACTGGAGAAGTGGGGAATAACCCTGGAAGAACTTGCGGAAATATCTCCCAAAAATGAAAACTTGAGAGAAGAATACAAAAAAGTAGCGATGACAGTGGTTGAAAACAAAGACATTTTAAAAACCCTGATGGAGAAAAAGAAGCTTCCATTAAAAAAACTTGAAGATATTTTATGGGTACACCGCAAAAAACTGGAGCGGGGACGAATATATATAATAGCAATGGTTCTGGCAATTATAAATAACCTGGGCTATGTAGGAATCTCAAGGAGTGGCGAGAAATGAAAGCAATAATAATGGAGATAGGCAGGGATTACTGTGTAGTTTTAACCAGGGACGGACAGTTCTTAAAACAGAAAATCCCTTCAGGAGTATTTGAGCTGGGGGATGAGATTACCGTTAGTGAGGAGTATGAGTACAAACCTCTTGTATCTAACATAAAATTAATTAAAAATTTTTCCATGGCAGCTTCTGTGGCAATTATTTTGATTGCGGCATCTGTTTTTGGCGTCTGGTACATGAAATATACTGTTTCAAAAGAGGATACTTTCACAGCCGGGGATATAATTATCAGGGAGTCGGCAGTAGAAGAAGCAGCAGATGAGGTAATAGTCGGGGAAGCCAGAGAAGAAAGCTCCGAAGCAGCTGCCAGTTCCGAAGCACTGGAAGAAAAAGATATTTTTTTTGAAAAGACCTATTCTTTTATCGAGCAGAAAGAGGCACAGGATAATATTGGAGGAATTATTAATTTTTCATATAAAGTTATAGATGATATAAGTTTAAGAATTAAATTAAATAATGTGGGTACTTCATTAAACTTCAGTGGAACAATGGAAATGGTCATGTTGCTTTCAGATAATAGTGAGTCAAGTACGGAGGTGGTTTCACTGGATGAATTTGAGCCCGGGGAAGTCAGAGAACACTCATTATTCATAAAAACGGGGGAGTCAAAATTAAAAATAGAATTGTCTGGAGTCACCCGTTAACTTTTTATAACCGAGCAGTTGCTTTCCAGAATTGATATTTTGCACCCTTAATAATTTTATATTGTACTGCGTATTATATTATGGATTTATAATATTAACCGGGGAATCAATATGAAAAAAGATAGATTGCTACGGTTTCTTGGTGTTTTATCTTTTGCCATACTATTTACGGGAACAGCCCTATCTGCAGGGTGTTCCGTGGAAGATAGGGGAACTGTAGATGAATATCCGGATGAAAAATTAGTGCCGGGCAGTCGGATGAAGTAGCATCTTCTGTTGATAGGAGTCTGGTTGATTCAAATACCGCATTCGGATTTAAATTTTTTAAAGAGCTTATTTCAGAAGACAGTGGCAGGAGTGTTTTTATATCTCCTCTGTCAATACTTCTTGCCCTGGCAATGACCTATAACGGAGCGGCAGGTGATACCAGCCTGGCCATGGCAGAAACTCTTGAGTTTAAGGGATTTGACCCTGAGGAGCTTAATTCCGGGTTCCACAATCTTCTGATCAGCATTAAAAATGCAGATAGTAATATAGTACTTTCTATTGCTAATTCCATCTGGTACAGACCGGGCGATAAAGTCAAAGAGGATTTTATTGAAAGAAACAGTAAATATTTTAATTCCGAAGTTAAAGAAATTGATTTTTCTTCACATGATGCAGTAGTCACTATAAACAGATGGATAGAGGGAAAAACCCGGGGAAAGATTGATAAGATGATTTCAGAAATACCGACAGATACGGTTATGTATCTTATAAATGCTATATATTTTAAAGGAAACTGGACTTACCCCTTTGATGAGAACCTGACTGCTGACGACGATTTCTATCTCAGTGATGGAACTACCAAAAAAGTTCCCATGATGTCACAGGAGGAAAATTCTGGCTACTGCAGGGGTGATAACTTTTCAGGTGTAAGGCTTCCCTATGGTCAGGAAAAGATGGCCATGTATATAATCCTTCCCGATGAGGGTATAAGTGTTGATGCGGTAATTGAATCACTGGATTCGGAGAAATGGAATGAAATAAAGAAGTCGTTCCACGCAAGTCAGATTTCTCTGGTTATGCCCCGGTATAAGATGGAATATAGCATCAAGCTTTTAAATGATGTGTTGATTAAAATGGGTATGGGTATTGCCTTTGATCCGGGCAGGGCTGATTTCAGCGGTATTTTTTACTGTGAATCTTGTGATAGTCCCTGGATATCTGAGGTGCTTCACAAAGCTGTCATTGAGGTTAATGAAAAAGGGAGTGAGGCTGCAGCTGCTACCGTAGTAGAGATGCTTGAATCAGCAATGCCGGTTGAGGAAGTAATAGAGTTTGTAGTAAACAGGCCATTTTTCTTTGTAATTGCCGATGACAGGAGTGGAGCTATCCTGTTCATGGGCAAAGTTGTTGAACCATAATAAGGTGATATAAATAAATCAAGCTTAAATCAAGTTAAAATTATGGTAATGAATGGCTCCGCAGATTTGTAGTAATAAAAAAGCCAGGATAATAAAAGAATCAAGCTTTTTGAAAAGTATGGTTGAAAAGTGTATTTTTTATGGGAAAAATAATCTTTGGACAAATTAAAAATATAATATATAATAATGAACCAGTACTTTAATAGTTTTTATTTTTAAAATGGAGTAGTAGGAATTTTTATTGGGCGATTAAATAAAATAGAAGAAAGTCTTCTTTTATTCTTCTTGTTTCTTTTGTTCCACAATTAAATTAATATAATTTCTACTTCTCTTTTATATATAAAAAAAGCAATTTAAAGAAAGGTATTTTTAAGTGAATAAAAGAATGTATGTAGGTAATCTGGATTATGGCACAACAGATAAAGAACTTGAGGATTTATTTTCTCAGGAAGGAACTGTTACTTATTCAAAGGTAATTACCAGAATGGATGGGAAATCAAGAGGATTTGGATTTGTGGAGATGGAAACTGAGGAACAGGCAAAAGCAGCCGTAGAAAAGTTTAATAAGAGTGAATTTAAGGGAAGAACTATTGTAGTTAATGAAGCGAGAACTCAGAATAAAGGTAACTTTAACTCCCGTGAAGGTGGCCATGGCTATAAGGGAGAAAGAGGCAAGGGCGATTTAAACTACAAGTTGAGGCAGCTGAGAAAAAATATTGGTTAAATTTTAATTAACGCTTGTTTTTTTAGGTATAATCCACTATAGTAGCTGATGAGTATAGCCAATAATTAAGATTTTGTGACCTTTAAAGTAGTCCGGAGAGGCTAAAAAGGAATGAAAACAATATACATAGAAACATATATTAACAGGGAAGATATTCAGGCCTTCTTACTTTTATGGTAAGGAGGCTTTTTTTATTGGGTGAAATTTTATGAAAGAAAAGGCATATATATTAGGTGAAAGTGATATAGACAGGGTAATCAGAAGAATTTCGCATGAGATACTTGAAAGGAATAAAGGGCCGGAGAATCTGGTTTTTATTGGTCTTCAGAAGAGAGGGGTGCCGCTTGCAAATAGAATAGCCGAAAATATTGAAAAATTTGAGGGAATAAAAATTCAGAGCGGTAAGCTTGATATAACCTTTTACAGAGATGATATCGGGCATAATATTAAACCTGCGGCGCAGATAACCGATATTACTTTTGATATAGAGGGTAAGAATGTAATTCTTGTTGATGATGTCCTGTATACCGGAAGGACAGTAAGGGCGGCTATGGATGCTCTGATTGATTTTGGAAGGCCGAAGTCAATACAGCTCGTAGTTTTAATAGACAGGGGGCACAGGGAACTTCCCATAAGGGCTGATTATGTGGGGAAAAACCTTCCTACCTCAAGAAATGAGTCTGTGGAAGTTAAATTAAAGGAAACTGATGGAGTGGATAGCGTTACGGTTTCGGGTAAGGAGTAATAATGTTAAGGAAAAAAAGTATAATAGATTCAAAAAGTCTCAGTCCTGAAGATATTAAGTTAATACTTTCAAATGCAGATTCCTTTCTTGAAATATCAGGAAGGGATGTAAAAAAGGTTCCGGCCCTGAGAGGTAAAACAATAGTCAACCTGTTTTTTGAGCCCAGTACAAGAACTAAAAGTTCGTTTGAGATAGCCGCCAAGAGACTCAGTGCAGATATAATAAATTTTTCTTCCTCTAACAGCAGTATTGTAAAAGGAGAATCTATTATTG
This sequence comes from uncultured Actinomycetota bacterium, assembly GCA_964595565.1. GTDB lineage: Bacteria > Actinomycetota > Humimicrobiia > Humimicrobiales > Humimicrobiaceae > JAQVEM01. Next base: position 38,715 of record CAZQQX010000002.1, on the reverse strand, counting down.
ACACCTTGAAAACGATTCTTTCCATGAATGTTGACCTGGTTATTATAAGGCACAGCGACAGCGGGACAATTAAAATGGTGGACCGGATTGTAAAAGTTCCTGTAATAAATGCAGGCGATGGAAAATATCAGCATCCCACCCAGGCTCTGCTTGATTTGTATACCATAAAAAAGAGATTTGGGAATTTTGAGAATCTCAGGGCAGCCATTGTTGGTGATTTTATAAATAGCAGGGTGGCAAAATCTAATTTAGATTTATTTGAAAAGATGGGTATGAAAGTAACCATAGTTTCACCGACAATGCTTCTTCCGGAGGATTTTTCAAAAATGAGCGTGAAGCACTGTATAGATGATGTTATAGGGGAATCTGATATCATCTATATGCTAAGGATGCAATTTGAGAGGCAGGATAGAAAATTTTATCCGTCAATAATGGAATATAACCGGTTTTTAAGCCTGAATATGGATAGGTTGAAAAGAATGAAACCCGGCTCCATAGTTATGCATCCCGGACCGGTTAACAGGGGGATAGAAATCAGTGATGAAGTTATGGAAACAGGGGGCAGTCAGGGAGAAAAAATAGTGATTAACTACCAGGTTACTTATGGGGTAGCCGTAAGAATGGCGATACTTTATTTGATATTAAGTTAAAAATTTTATTATATTTTAATTGGTATGATGAATAATAATAAAAATATTCTTATAAAATCAGGCAGGATAATTGACCTGTTGCAGGGAAAGGACTTTTACTCCGATATTCTGGTAAGAGATGGTATTATAACCGGGATAAAAAAAGAAATCAAAAGCACGGAAAATGATGTAATAGAAATTGATGCAGAGGGCTGTGTCATATCACCGGGATTTGTGGATATGCATGTGCATTTCAGAGAACCGGGATTTGAAAATGAAGAAACGATTGAGTCGGGGGCAGAGGCAGCAGTTAAGGGAGGAGTAACTACAGTTGCCTGTATGGCCAATACCAGGCCGGTTATAGATAACCAGTCTCTGGTAAAATACGTTCTGGAGAAATCCAGAGGTGCGGCGTGCAGGGTGCTGCCGGTAGCTGCTATGACCAGGGGGCTTGAAGGGAAAGATATTACTGAAATGGGGCTTATGTCGGAGGCAGGTGCAGCTGGTTTTTCTGACGATGGTATGTGCGTGAGAGATAGTAAGATAATGTATGAAATCATGCGCTATTCCAGGCAGTTTGGTCTGCCATTAATTTTACATGAAGAGGATGATTTTATCTCCGGCGAGGGTCTTGTCCATGAAGGCTACTACTCAACTATGCTGGGCCTGCAGGGTATATCCAGTTTGAGTGACGATTTAATGATATCCAGGGATATCGCCCTGGCCAAAAAAAGCGGCGCCAGGATTCATGTGACTCATTTGAGCACCAGGGGTAGTGTGGAAATGATAGAGAGAGCAAAAGACGAAGGGGTAAATATAACCTGTGATGTAACACCCCATCATCTTTTTTTTAATGATAGTTACCTTACGACTTTTAATACCAACTTTAAAGTTAAGCCGCCTATAAGAAGCGAGGAAGACAGGCAGGCACTGATTGAGGGCATAAAAAAAGGAGTTATTGACGCTATAGTAAGTGACCATGCGCCTCATCTGGATATAGAAAAAAATACAACATTCAGGCTTGCCAGCTTCGGGACCATAGGCCTGGAGACACTTTTTAGTGCCGCTTTTACTAAATTATGTGTAGAGGAAAAAATAAGCCTGTCTAAATTTATAAATTTAATTACCACCTCGCCGTCCAGGATAATTGGCGTTAATGCAGGGAAAATAAAAGTTGGGGAGATCGCCAATATAACAGTTATAGATACAGAAAAAGAAGAAAAGGTAAAAAAAGAAAATATTGTTTCCAAAAGTAAAAATAGTATTTTTATCGGGCATAAATTAATGGGGAAGATAATCTGCACGATTAGCGGGGGTAAGTTAGTTTATAACGTGAGTAACATCAGGAAAGAAGGATAAAATTTTGGAAGTAAATTTGATTTTAGAAGACGGGATGATATTTAAGGGTAAAAATATAGGATGCAGCGGAGAAACAATTGGTGAAGTAGTGTTTAATACTTCAATGATTGGTTACCAGGAAGTGTTAACAGACCCCTCTTATTATGGACAGATTGTGGTAATGACCTATCCCGAGATTGGAAATTATGGCGTAAATAGTATGGATGTTGAATCAGATAAAATACAGGCCAGGGGTTTGATTGTAAAGGAGTGTTTTGATTTCTACTCTAACTGGAGAGCGGAAGGCAATCTTCAGGATTATTTAAAAAAGAATAATATTGTGGGGATTGAAGGAATAGATACCAGGCAATTGACCAGACATATCAGGCTTGAGGGTTCAATGAAAGGTATTATTTCTACTGAAACTGATGACAGGTGTGAATTAAAAAGAAAGCTTGATGATTATCCATCTATTATTAAAAGTGACCTGGTAAAAAATGTTACCTGCAGTAAGCCATATATTTACAACCCCGGCATTAGTGATTATAAATATGTAGTTGTTGCGATGGATTTCGGAGTAAAAATGGGTATCTTAAAGTGCCTGGACTGGGAAGGGTTCAGGTTAATTGTTGTGCCGGCTTCTACTGAAGCAGGGGAGATATTAAAATATAACCCCGATGGTATACTGCTGTCCAATGGTCCGGGTGACCCTTCAGCTTTAAATTATGCAATTGATACAATTAAAAAATTAATTGGCAGGAAGCCGATATTCGGGATTTGTATGGGGCATCAGCTCCTTGCAATTGCTCTGGGGGCAAAGACTTATAAGTTAAAATTTGGTCATCATGGTGGTAATCATCCGGTTAAAAATCTGGAAACGGGAAAAGTTGAAATAACATCCCAGAACCACGGTTTTGCCGTTAGTGAAGGGTCATTAAAAAATATCAAGGGCACTGATTGTGGTATAACGCATATCAATCTTAACGATGGTACTGTTGAAGGATTACAATACAAAAAAATAAATGCATATACCATACAATTTCATCCGGAAGGGAAACCCGGCCCGCATGACTCAAGATACATTTTTGGTAAGTTTGTTAGTTTAATTAAAAATTTAAAAAAATAAATAGTGGAAAGATAATATATGCCCAGGAGAAAAGATTTAAAGAAAATATTACTGATAGGCTCGGGTCCCATAGTTATCGGTCAGGCATGTGAATTTGATTATTCAGGAACCCAGGCATGTAAAGTTTTAAAACAGGAAGGTTACAAAGTGGTGCTGGTTAACAGTAACCCTGCCACTATTATGACCGACCCGGAATTTGCGGATAAAACTTATATTGAGCCTTTGACCCCAGAATTTGTAGAAAAAATAATAAAAAAGGAAAGACCGGACGCAATGCTCCCTGCACTGGGAGGGCAAACGGGGTTGAACATGGCAGCTGCTCTATCAAATGAAAAGATTTTAGATAGATATGGAGTGGAGCTTATAGGAGTTGATATAAACGTTATTAATAAAGCTGAAGACAGGGAACAATTTAAAGAAGCTATGAACAGGATAGGTCTCTATGTTCCTCCCAGCAGTTATGCGCACAGTTTAAAGGAGGCTCTTAGTTTCAGTAGAAAATTAAAATTCCCGCTTGTGGTAAGACCGAGCTTTACACTCGGAGGATTGGGCGGGGGAGTTGCGTTTAACAAGGAAGAGTTCATTGGTATAGTTACCAGGGGCCTTGACATCTCGCCAAAATCCGAGGTGCTGGTGGAAAAATCGGTTGCGGGATGGAAAGAAATTGAATTAGAAATGATGAGAGACATAAATGATAATGTGATTATAATATGTTCCATAGAAAATTTTGACCCGATGGGGGTACATACCGGTGACAGTATCTGCGTAGCTCCTGCCCAGACACTAACCTACAGGGAATATCAGAATATAAGAGATGCAAGTATTAAAATAATGAGGGAGATAGGGGTTAATGCCGGTGGGTCAAATATTCAGTTCGCAGTTAATCCTGAAGACGGAAAAGTGGCGGTTATTGAATTGAATCCGAGAGTATCGAGAAGCAGTGCGCTGGCTTCCAAGGCAACGGGTTACCCGATTGCTAAAATTGCCACAAGGCTTGCGATAGGATATACGCTGGATGAGATCCAGAATGATATTACCCGTAAGACACCTGCCTGCTTTGAACCGTCAATTGATTATGTAGTGGTAAAGTTTCCCAGGTGGACATTTGAAAAATTTCCGGGAGCTGACGCCAGCCTTACAACCAGGATGAAATCCGTTGGTGAAGTTCTTGCAATTGGCAGGACCTTTAAAGAAGCTCTTCAGAAGGCTATAAGATCTCTTGAAATAGATAGATATGGGCTTGGTTCCGATGGAAAAGATGACATAAAAGAAAAATTACTGGGGAACAAGCTGACCATTCCCAACCAGGATAGAATTTTCTATATTAAATATGCCTTCCAGAATGGAATGAGCATAGAAGAGATATCAAGATATACAAAAATAGACCCCTGGTTCTTGAATAACATAAGACAGCTTGTTGAATTTGAAGATTCTTTAAAAAAATACAGTTTAAAAAGTATTACCGGAGAAATATTATATGAAGCTAAAAAGAATGGATATTCTGATGAGCAGATAGCCTATCTGTGCAATTCCAGCGAAGATGAGGTAAGGGCGCTGAGAAAAAGGATGAATATAACTACTACCTTTAAGACTGTTGATACATGCGCCGGGGAATTTGAAGCTTATACACCTTATTATTATTCTACTTATGAGACCGAGGATGAGACTTCGTCCTCAGATAGAAATAAGGTTATTATTCTGGGAGGCGGGCCGAACCGTATTGGCCAGGGGATAGAGTTTGACTATTGCTGTGTTCATGCTTCTTTTGCCCTGCATGATGCAGGTTTTGAAACCATAATGATAAACTGCAACCCGGAGACTGTGAGTACTGATTATGATACTTCAGATCGTTTATATTTTGAGCCTTTAACTTTTGAGGATGTCTTAAACATAGTAGAAGCGGAAAAACCTTACGGGGTAATAGTGCAGTTTGGAGGCCAGACTCCATTGAAACTTGCCCAGAGGCTGCAGAATGCCGGCGTAAATATTCTGGGTACTTCTCCTGATAGCATTGACCTGGCCGAAGACAGAAAAAGGTTTGGCTCCATGCTCCGGAAATTAAATATTCCCCAGGCAGAGAATGGAACAGCTATGGATGTTGATACAGCAAAAAAGATAGCGATAAAGATAGGTTACCCGGTGCTGGTCAGGCCTTCATATGTGCTGGGGGGCAGAGCGATGAATATAGTCTATAATGAAGACAGTCTCATAGATTATGTAAAAAATGCTGCAATAGTCTCAAATGATAGACCGGTACTGATAGATAAATTTCTGGAAAGGGCAATAGAAGTCGATGTTGATGTAATCTATGATGGGGAGGAAATGTTTATCGGTGGAATTATGGAGCATATAGAAGAGGCAGGGATACATTCAGGCGATAGTGCCTGTGTAATACCGCCATTTACTCTGAGTAAAAAAGTAATTGAGACTATTAAAGATTATACCCGTAAGATGGCAAAGGAACTGAAAGTAATTGGACTTATGAATGTTCAATATGCCATAAAAGATTCTGTGGTTTATGTACTTGAGGCAAACCCGAGAGCTTCCCGTACCGTTCCCTTTGTGAGTAAATCCATAGGTGTGCCGCTGGCAAAGATAGCATCTCTGGTAATGACCGGAAAAAAGTTAAGAGAGATAAAGTTTAAAAAAGTTGACTCTACATTGCTTGATTACTTTAGCATCAAGGAAGCAGTACTCCCATTTAATAGATTTCCCGGAGTTGATACCCTACTGGGGCCCGAAATGAAATCTACAGGGGAAGTTATGGGAATTGACAAAAGCTTTGGTATAGCTTTTGCAAAAACACAGATTTCCACAAATCTAAAATTTCCTACCTCGGGCTCTGTTTTTATAAGCGTTAATGATAAAGATAAAGAGGCTATAGTGGGTATTGCAGGTAAACTATCCGGACTTGGCTTTAAAATAATTTCTACTATCGGGACAGGAGACACTCTGGAGAAAGAGGGCATAAAATGTGATAAAGTTTTGAAAATAAGAGAAGGCAGGCCAAATGTTCTGGATATGATAAAGAATGGAGAAATTGACCTGATTATAAATACACCCGAAGGCAGTGTTGCCAGAAGTGATGGTTATTACCTTAGAACTGCGGCAGTTCTTCACAATGTGCCTTCTGTAACCACAATATCGGGAGCTTCTGCTATAGTACAGGGAATACAGGAAATCAAAAATAACTCTAAATTAAAAGTCAAACCCATACAGGAGTATTGATGAAGATACTAAATGGAGAAATAATTTCTAACGAGAGATATGGTGATAGTCTGTACAGGATAGGGGTTTTCTCACCTTATATATGCAATGAAGCCCGGCCGGGACAATTTATCAATATAAAATGTTCGCCGGAGGGGACCATGGACCCTTTTTTAAGGCGCCCGTTTAGTATTTTTGACGTTGAAAAAAATTTTAATGTTTTTTCTATTTTATTTTCTGTCAGGGGAAAGGGAACAAAATATCTATCAAACCTGAAAAAGGGTGATAATCTTGATTTTATTGGTCCCCTCGGGAATGGCGTGGATTTAAACATGGCCGGGAAATCTATTCTCTTAATAGGAGGGGGTATTGGTATAGCCCCCCTGCATTTTATAGCAAAGGAAGCTAAAAAGTTAAAAAAAGAGGTTTTTTTTGCAGCAGGATTTAAGGATAAAAGTTATATCAGATGGGAAAGAGACCTGATTGAACTAAATATAAATTACGCTTTTCTTACTGAAGATGGTTCCCGGGGCGATAAAGGGCTGGTTTCAGATTATATCCGGGAAAATATAAAGGTGTTCAAGGATTATGATATATACTGCTGTGGGCCGGTAAACATGTTAAAAAAAATGCAGAAAATTTATGAAAAAACAAATAACAGATTGGCTGCAATACTGGAAGAGATGATGGCATGCGGAATAGGGGTCTGTAATGGATGTGTGGTGAAAATTAGAAAAGGGAAGAGAGGATTTTCCTATAATAAAGTATGCCAGGATGGCCCTGCCTTTGATTTAAGGGAGGTAATATTTGACTGAGGGAAACAGGCTTTTTCCTTATGTTGAAGATAATGCCGGTAATAACCCGAAGCTTGTGGTGGAGCTCGGGGATATAAGATTAAATAATCCGGTAGTTATGTGCTCCGGTACTTTTGGCTATGGCGAGGAGTATCATAATTTTTACGATACTTCTTTACTGGGGGGAGTGACCACAAAGAGTTATTCGCTAAAACCCAGAGACGGCAATTCTCCACCAAGAATTTGTGAGACAATGGGGGGAATGTTAAATTCCATTGGACTCCAGAATGATGGCATAGATAAATTTATAAGAAATCACCTCCCAAGGGCTGAAAAGCTGGGATTAAAAATCATTTTAAGTATATTCGGCCAGGATCTTGAAGAGTTTAATATGCTGGCTTATAAAATCTCGGACATAAAGAAAAAAATTATAGCGGTGGAACTTAATCTTTCCTGTCCCAATGTTGAGAGGGGAGGTATGGCCTTTAGTACCAGACCTTCGGAAGTAAAGAAAATAGTAAAATCAGTGGTACAAATTTTAAAATTTCCAGTAATAGCAAAATTGAGCCCCAATCAGCATAATTTAATTGAGGCTGCGAAAGCTGCAGAGAAAGGTGGGGCCGAAGCAGTATCAATTATAAATACTCTGTTGGGCATGGCCATAGATATTGAGACATTTAAACCGAAATTGGCCAGTGTTACGGGCGGACTTTCGGGGCCGGCGATAAAACCAGTTGCTCTTGCCAGCGTGTACTCTCTGTCACGCGAAAAAATTCTTCCCGTTATCGGAATGGGAGGTATTTTCAGCACAGAAGATGCACTGGAGTTTCTGGTAGCAGGCGCGAGTGCAATTGGTATTGGAACAGCGAACTTTGTTCAGTATGATATAGGAAAGAGGATACTGGATGGATTAATAGATTATCTTAAAAATAAAAAAATACATGATATCAATGAAATAATAGGAAAACTCAAAATATGAGAGATAAAAAATTATTATTAAAGGATAGGTTGATTATAAGCATTGACAGCAGTAGTAAGAAAGACGTTATAAAACTGTGTAAAAATATATCCGGTAAAGTATCCACTTTAAAAATAGGGCTCCAGTTACTATACAGTCTGGGTACAGGTATTATCGGTACTGTAAAAAGTTTTGGCTACCGGGTAATGCTTGATGCAAAGCTTATGGATATCCCCAATACTGTAAGTAGTGCAGCGGCGGCCATAGTAAATCTTGATGTAAGTGCTGTTACAGTTCATACTCTTGGCGGAAGGCAGATGCTTGCAAGAACAAGAAAGGCCGTTGAAGAACAGGCAAAATTAAAAAATAAATTAAAGCCGGTTCTTTTTGGAGTAACCGTACTTACCAGCCTTGATGATAGCGATATTAAAAATCTGGGATTCAGGGATAATTTTTTAAGTTCGGTTTTAAATTTATCAGAGATTGCTGTTAGGTCGGGTATGGATGGGATAATATGCTCCCCCAATGAAGTAGAAATGGTAAGAGAAAAAATAGGCAGTGATTTTTATATAGCCACTCCCGGCGTAAGGCTTCCCGGGGATTCAGCGGGTGACCAGAAGAGAATAAATACACCGGGAGAAGCAATATCAGGAGGAGCGGACTTTATAATTGCGGGTCGCTCTATTACAACTAAAAATAATGTACCGGAAACAATAGATAAGTTTTTAGTAGAGATAGAAAGGGGCATACATTTATGATTAAAGTGATAAACCAGGTTGAGGGAATTGATATATTTAAAATATTAAAGGAAACAGGTTCCATAATGAAAGGTCATTTTAAATTAACCTCGGGTTATCACAGTGATTATTACTTACAGTGTGCCCGGCTTCTGCAGTATCCTGACATTACTTTTAAACTCGCCGGTAAGGTCCTGGAAATAATAGAAGGAGAAATTGATATAAAAAAGGTAAATACCATAATATCACCGGCAATTGGCGGGATACTCTGGGGTTATATGCTTTCATATATAGCAGGGCTAAGGATGATTTTTGCTGAAAGAAAAGATTCGAATATGGAACTGAGGAGAGGTTTTGGAATTAGACAGGGGGAAGGAGTTATAATTGCTGAAGATGTAATTACCACCGGCGGTTCTGTAAAAGAGGTAATAGATATATGCGAGGAGTATGGTGCCACGGTAAAAGCGGTGTTAAGTATCGTAGACCGTTCGGAAAAATTGAAATTTAAGTGTCCATACTATTATTTAATTAAGTTAGATATTGATAAGTATAAACCTTCAGATTGCAGACTATGTAAGGAAAAATATCCACTGGAGTATCCCGGCAGCAAAAAAAATATTTAATCGGATTAGTTGATGAAAAAAGTTGATATTAAATATATATATTTGTATACTCTAATGTATCTAATTTTTTTATATCAAAGGGAGCTGCATGTCTTTAAATAATTTAAGCGAAGGTGATAGAAAAAAGGGGCTGGAAAAAGCGAGGTTGATAAGGAAAAAAAGAGCCGAGATAAAAGATATGCTTAAAGAGGAGAAAACAGATATAAAAGTGCTTTTCAAAAACAGGGAACTCTTTGAAAAATATATAAGCAATATGAAAGTCCTGGATTTAGTGGGCGCGCTACCTGGTAATGGAAGAGTAAATGCTTTAAAGATTTTAAAGAGCTTAAAAATAAGCCCTAATAAAACAGTTGGAGGCCTGGGCAAAAATCAAAAGTGTAATTTTTATCAGTTTTTCAAAATTAATTAAATCGGGACATCTTAAATACTTCTATGGCAAGCAGGAGAAAATTATTTATTATTTCCGGACCTTCCGGTTCAGGTAAGAGCAGCCTGGTAAATGATATAGTAAAGGAATCAGATGATTTTATTAGATCAATTTCTGTTACTACAAGGCCCAGAAGGGCTGATGAAAAATATGGTGAACACTATCATTTTATAACAAGGAATGAATTTTATGAACTTGTAGAAAAAGATATGTTACTGGAATGGACATCTTACGGAGGATATTTGTACGGGACCCCTAAAAAATTCGTAACTGAGAAGCTGGAAGAGGGTAAGAATGTTATACTGGTGATTGAGGTCCATGGTGCGATGCAGGTTGTTGAGAAATTAAAAGATGTTTACCTTATTTTTATTACAACTTCTTCATTTGATGAGTTAGAAAGACGAATTAAAAAGAGAGGGGTCGAGAATCAGGAGGAAGTAAACAAAAGACTGGAAATTGCCAGGGAAGAAATTAAGTATGAGAAATATTACGATTGCATAATTGTAAATAGTAATTATAATGAAGCTTTGATTAATTTAAAAAAAGTTTTGGATGCTCGCAAACGGGAGGATTAAATAAATAATGAAAATACAGTATCTTGATGAATATATAAAGAGCGTGGGCAGTAAATATAAATTATGTATAGCAGTAGCCAAAAGAGCAAGAGAACTTGGTGAATATTTATCAGCACAGAAGAATATGGAAAGAATTAGCGTGATAAAGCCGCTGGTTGATATTGAATCACATGACCCGCTGGAGATTGCTTTTAATGAAATAAAAGAAGAGAAAGTAACTTTTAATAAGAAAAAGGAAAATGCGTAAATTTGGCTTCTGAGAAATCAATTTTTTTCAATAAAAAGATAATCCTCGGAATAACTGCATCTATTGCTGCATATAAATCAGCCTCAATTTGTAGTAGATTGACCGGCAAGGGTGCAAGTGTGATTCCGGTAATGACCCCGAATGCTCTTAATTTTATATCTCCCATTACATTCAGCTCAACTTCTGGAAATAAAACAATTGTGGACCAGTTTGCAAATCAAAATAGAATCGGTCATATATATATTTCACATAGTGCGGATATTTTTTTAATTGCCCCGGCTTCGGCTGATGTAATATCAAAACTCTCTTATGGTATCGGAGATAATTTTCTTACAACAGCGGCAGTGGCTGCAAGATGTCCTGTTCTGATAGCGCCTGCGATGAATGAAAGCATGTATCTTGATAATATAATTCAGGATAATATCCGGAGATTAAAAGAAAGCGGAAAATATTTTTTTGTAGGGCCGAAGAGTGGCAGACTTGCCTGTGGTGAAACAGGTACGGGAAGGCTTGAAGATGAAGGCGTAATAATTGAAAGACTTAAAGAGTTGCTGTTTTACAGCAGAGACCTCAGGGGCAGGAAGGTAATAGTCACAGCCGGGGGTACCAGAGAGTTTATTGATGCTGTTAGATACATCTCTAATAAATCGAGTGGCAAAATGGGCTATGCTCTGGCCGAGGAAGCTTACTTCAGGGGTGCCCGGGAGGTGGTTCTTATAAGTGCGGCTAAAAGTATTGCCAGACCATACGGAGTTAAAGTTGAGAATGTAGAAAGCACGGAAGATATGAAGAAGTCACTGCTTAAGTATTTTAAAAATGGTGATATTATAATAATGACAGCAGCTGTAAGCGATATAGTACCTCTGAAGAAATATAATTTTAAGTTAAAGAAAAAAGATGATATATTATCCAGAATAAGATTTAAGGAAAATGAGGATATTCTTAAATTTTTGGGTAAGAAAAAGAAGAAAAATCAGTACCTGGTTGGTTTTGCCGCGGAGCATGGAAGCAGTGATGAGGAAATCGGGGAAAAATTTAAAGACAGGAATGTTGATATGATTATTGTTAATGATATATCTAAAGAAGGTATAGGGATGGAAAGTGATTATAATGAGGTTAGCATAATAAAATATGGCATTTCTGTAAAGAAGCTTGAGAGGGATAAAAAAAGAATCATTGCCAGAGGCATCTGGGATGAGATTATAAAAAATTTTGATAGATGAGAAAAAGAGGCAAAAATAAATAGGAGGAATAATGATAAAGAAGAATAATTTCCTGTTTACTTCGGAATCAGTTACCGAAGGGCATCCGGATAAAATGGCCGACCAGATCTCCGATGCAATTCTTGATGCTATGATAGCCGATGATCCCGGATGCAGGACTGCTGTTGAAACTTTGCTCAAGACAGGCATAGTAATCGTGGCGGGGGAAGTTACTACTTCAACTTATGTAGAAATACCTGATATTGTCAGGGAAGTGGTAAGGGACATAGGATACACCAGAGCAAAATATGGATTTGATTGCGATACCTGTGGAGTTATTTGCTCTATTGGAAAACAATCTTCTAATATATCCCAGGGTATCAACAATGCCTATGAAGCCAGAGTTGGAAATGGCTACGAGGATGAGTTTGATTCCCAGGGTGCCGGCGATCAGGGAATGATGTTCGGTTATGCCTGTAATGAAACAGAAGAATTTATGCCTCTGCCAATCCAGCTCGCTCATAAACTGGCACATCGTTTATCTGAAGTGAGAAAAGCAGGAATTCTACCATACCTCAGGCCTGACGGTAAATCGCAGGTGACTGTAAGGTACGAGAATGATAGGCCGGTTTCAGTTGAAACAATTGTTATTGCGGCGCAGCATGCGCCACATATAGATATAGAATCCCAGATAAAACCTGATATGAAAGAGTTCGTAATAAAACCAATTATTCCCGTTGAATATCTGAGTAAAAATTTGAAATTATTTGTTAATCCTACCGGAGAGTTTACTATCGGTGGACCAATGGGTGATACCGGGCTCACAGGAAGGAAAATAATTATAGATACTTACGGAGGAATGGCAAGACATGGAGGTGGGTGTTTCTCAGGGAAAGACCCTTCCAAGGTTGATAGGTCCGCTGCTTATGCGGCAAGATATGTAGCAAAAAATCTGGTGGCCAGTGGGGCAGCTGACAGGCTTGAGTTAGAAATAGCCTATGCTATAGGTGTATCGCACCCGGTATCGGTTATGGTGGATGCATTTGGTACCGAAAAGGTAGATATTAAAAAAATTGAGAAAGCAGTAAAAGAAATATTTGACTTAAGGCCGGCAGCAATTATAAAAAATCTTAATCTGTTAAAGCCGATTTACAGGAAGACTGCGGCTTATGGACATTTTGGAAGACATGATAGAGATTTTACCTGGGAAAAACTGGATAAAGTTGAAGAAATTAAAGGCTTCCTTGGTCTTAAGTAATTATTTAGATTTGAATGAATATAAATTATCAAAATGCCTGAAAGATATGCAGAGGTTTACTTAGATATAAGAGCCCTTAACATCAGTCATCCTTTTGACTACCGCATACCTCATTATTTAACTCCGGATGTCCGTACCGGAATTATGGTGCAGGTTCCTTTTAATAATAGAATCGAAGCCGGTTATGTAGTCAGAGTAAAAGATAAGTCAGAATTAGAAGATAGAAATATAAAAGATATCACGAAGATATTAAACAGGAAACCTGTTTTTGATTCAAGGAAGCTTGAGCTAATAAAATGGATAAGCCAGTATTATATACAGCCTTTCGGGAGTGTTATAAAGTTTTTTATACCTCCGGGTAAGAAATCTGCCCCGGGTAACGAAATTCAGTTTAAATATAAAGATTATGTTTTTTTAAACAGGGATAATTATGAGCGGATTAAGGATGAAATAAACTGGAAAAAGAACTATTCAAAAAAGAGAGTAATTGACTACTTACTTTCCCATAACGGGGTTTTGAGAGAAAAATTAATAAGGGAAACCGGTTCTAACCGTACCAGCCTGGCGGCTCTTCTGGACAAAAATATTATCTCTGTAAAAAAACAGAGGCAGAGAAGAGATTTCAGGTATGAATATTATCCATATAAGAACAGGGATAAAAAAAAGATAACTTTAAACTATTATCAGAAAGAATCAATTTCAAGCGTTGCTGATGCACTGGATAAAAATATTTTTCACAAATTTCTAATTGAGGGTGTTGCGGGCAGCGGCAAAACTGATATTTATATTGGTGTCTGCAAACTGGTGTTAAAAAAGAATAAAAAAGCACTTGTACTGACTCCTGAGATTTCTCTAATACCACAATTATTTTACAGGTTTGAATCGGAGTTTGGCCGGAGAGTAGGTGTATACCATTCCAATATGAGTGAAGCAGAAAGATATGAAAGGTGGCTGGATATATGGGAAGGTAGATTTGACATAATTATAGGGACCAGGTCCTCACTTTTTACTCCGGTGAATAATCCGGGGGTAATAATAATTGATGAAGAACATGATACCTCTTATAAGGAAGGAACAGGGGTGAGATATAACACCGGGGATGTTTCAATAAAGATGGGGGAATTGTTTAATATTCCGGTTGTGTTTGGCAGTGCTACACCCGACATAGTTACAAGATTCAGGGCTGAAAGAGAAAAAGATTTTACCCTGATTAAAATTCCCATCAGAGCTCAGAGCACCAGCCCGCTGGAGATGGATATAATTGACTTAAAAAAGATAGACAGGAACAAAGAAAACGTAATTGTTACTGGTGGATTATTTAAATCAATAAAAAGCGAGTTATTAAAAAAAAATAAGGTAATCATTTTTCTGAACAGGAGAGGGCACAGCAATTTTGTGATATGCAGTAAATGTGGCAATGTTCCAAAGTGTCCCGCCTGCGATCTTCCTTATAACTATCACAGCGATACTAAGAAGTTAGTATGTCATCACTGTGGCAGGGAAAGAAGCTATACAGGAAAATGTGATGTTTGCGGGTCGGAAAATATATTTTTAAAGGGGGTCGGGGTTCAGAGAGTTCAGTCAAGGCTTCAGGCAATGTTTAAGGATGCATCTGTACTCAGAATGGATTCAGACGTGACCGTGAAAAAGAAATCCCATCAGGAGATACTTAAAAAGTTTATTTCTCCCGGGGGTTCCATTCTTATTGGCACCCAGATGGTGGCCAAAGGTCTGGATATTGAAGATGTTACACTTGTTGGTATTATTAACTGTGACGGCATGCTTGTTCTTCCTGATTATCATATGAATGAAAGAGTTTATCAGCTAGTAACCCAGGTAGCAGGAAGAACGGGGAGAAGGAAAAAGGGGAGGGTAATAATACAAACATATAATCCAGAAAGTACTATAATTAAAAGTATACTTAAGAATAATTATGAATTATTTTATGGGCAGGAATTAAAAAATAGAAAGGAGCTGGGATATCCCCCATTCTCTAATTTAGTAAATATTATAATATCCGGCAGAGATGAAGCCAGGGTTAAAAAAGATATAAGAAGTCTGTTTATGCAGCTAAGTAAAATAGCCGGGGATGGTTGCAGTGTTCTGGGGCCGGCTCCCGCGCCTTTTCAAAAGATTAACATGTTTTACAGATGGCATATAATGATAAAGGTAAATGATATTTCTAAAATAAACAGGTCAGTTCATGAGATATTAAAGAGATTTAAAAAATTTAGTGAAAACAGGATAATAATTGATGTGGATCCGGTATGGATTTTATAAATTTAAAGGAGGTTTTATGTCAGCCAGAAAAATACGAAAAATAGGTGACCCGGTTCTGAGAGAAAAAAGCAGGGGTGTGGAGAAAATAGACGGGAAGGTGAAAAGCCTGGTTAAAGATATGATTGATACCATGGAAAAAGAAGGTGGAGTGGGATTGGCTGCACCCCAGATAGGTGTATCCAGAAGAGTTATTGTGGTTAACATGGGTGATGAGATTAAGGCATTTATAAATCCGGAAATTAAGATTAAGGGCAAAGAGAAAATAGATTCTGAAGAGGGATGCCTCAGCATTTATTCAATAAGAGATTTTAGCGTTCAGAGGTTCAGGAAAGTGGAAGTAAAAGCAAAAGATTTGAAAGGTAAGGATGTTGTAATAGTAGCAGAAGATTTAGTGGCGAGAATATTTCAGCATGAAATTGACCATCTTAATGGGATTTTATATGTAGACCGTCTTGATAGTAAATCCAGAAGTGAGCTTCTGTCTATGGTCAATGAGATAAAAATGGGTATTTGAATTAAGGAGTTTTAAATTGGAGATAATTTTTTTCGGTTCTTCGGACATTTCTGTTCCTTTTTTAGAAGAATTATATAAATCACGACATTCAGTAAATATGGTGGTTACTATTGTTGACAGGCCGGCCGGGAGAGGTAGAAAAGTTACAGATAATGTGGTAAAAAAGAAAGCTGAAGAGCTGAGAATAGAATATGTCCAAATTGAAAGATTTGATGATAATTTTTACCGTGCTTTAAAAGAAAAAAAATTTGATGCCGTTATTATATCTTCTTTTGGAAAGATACTGGACAAAAAAATATTTGAGATGACAGATGCCAGGTGGTTGAATATACATCCCTCGCTGTTACCGAGATACAGGGGCCCTGCCCCTATTGTAAGCGCTCTAATTAATGGGGATGTTATAGGCGGTGTGAGCATAGTGGAGGTAGTCCCTGAAGTCGATGCCGGAAGAATATACGCCCAGGTCAAATTTAGAATAGGGATGGATGATAACCGTGAAAGCTACGAGAAAAAGGTTATAGAGTTAGGAAAATCAGCATTGCTTAAAGTTCTGGATTTAATGGAATACCATAATCTTGAACCTTATCCGCAGGGGAGTAAGGGGATAATTTTCACCCAAAAAATAAAGAAAGAAGATTTAAGAATTAACTGGGAAAATGAAAGAGAAGAGATAATTAATAAAGTTAGAGCATTCAGTCCAAAGCCCGGCGCTTATTGTTTCTGGAAGAATTTAAGAATCAAAATATTAAAGGTTTCTATACCGGATGAAACGGGAAAAGACTTATCTTTGTCTGAATTAAAAGTTAAAAAAAATATTAACGACGGAGAAGTTGTCAGGGCTGATAAAAATTCAGGTATTCTGGTTAGATGCAGAGAAAATAAACTTTTAAGAATTGAACTTTTGCAGCCTGAAGGGAAAAGAGTAATGTCTGCGATGGATTTTATTAATGGATACAGGCTAAAAGCCGGTGAAAAACTTGAATGAAAGAAAGAATAAAATTAACCCTCGCCAGGTCGCACTCCTAATTTTAAATAACTATTTTAATAAGAGAAAATCTCTAAAAGATATAATCAATAATTACTTTAATAATTATAAATTATCCGGGCTTGACAGGCGTTTTATTTTTAACATAGTCAAGGGTACCGTAAGGTATAATTTAAAAATAGATTTTATAATTTCCTTATTCTCCAGCAAGGGCCTTGAAAACATTGATTTTAAAGTGCTTAATATTCTGAGAATGGGTATTTATCAATTGCTATATATGGATAGGGTTCCGGATTATTCAACAGTTAATGAAAGTGTCAAGCTGGCCAGGAAAAATATCAGCGCATCTTCTTCGGGATTTGTAAATGCAATATTACGCAGGGCGAGCTCAATCTCAAATTTAAACCTGTTTGTGGAAGAAAAAATTAATAACATACTGGAGGATGAGGATGAAAAAATTAGTATAAAATATTCCTATCCGCGCTGGCTGGTGGATTACTGGCTTGACTGGTATGGTGAAGAAAAAACAATTTTAATCTGTAGCTATCTTAATAAGAGCCTGCCTGTGTATATAAGATTTAATAAAAATAAAATTGGCAGAGAAAAATTGTTAAAAGAATTAAGAGAATTTTCAATTATCGGAGCACAATCCGGACCGGATACTGATAATGGCGGTGCTTTTATATCAAATTCCATTAAAGGAAAAGATTATGAATATAATTTTTTTAAACAAAACATACTGGAAGGAAGTATAGAAATTAAAAGGGTCCAGGGTATTACACGGACTAAAATTTATGCCAGAGGTTTAGTCTCGGTTCAGGATCTTTCTTCTCAGATGGCATTAAAATATTTTTTAGAGCCTCTTAAAGGTGAAAAGATACTTGATGTCTGCGCTGCGCCCGGTGGCAAAACTGCATATATTTCAGAGATGCTCGGAGATAGGGGAGAGGTGGTTTCGGTTGATATCAGCAAAAAAAGACTTGAAATATTGAAGGATAATGCAAAGAGAATGAAGATAAATAATTTAATAATTGTAGAAGCAGATGCTTCTGAAAGGGATTTTTTGAATAAAAGAAGAAAAGGTAAAATAAAGAAGGCATCAGGAAAGAAGGTAATTTCCGGTACTTATGAAAATTACTTTGATAGTATTTTTGTTGATGCTCCCTGCAGCGCTTTTGGAACTATATCCAGGAACCCTGATGTGAAATACAATAAGACGATGGATGATGTAAGGCGGCTTTCCGGGATGTCATACATGATAATGACTAACTGTGACAGGTATCTTAAACCGGGAGGGAAACTTGTTTTTTACACCTGCACGTTATCTCTACTGGAAAACCAGGAGGTTATAAATAAATTCTTAAAGGAATACGGGGGTAAATACAGGGTCAGAACCCCGGATATTTTTAAAAAGACGGTATCAAATTTAAATTTGAAAAAGGATTCCGGTGAAATTGAGCGGGAAGGGTATTTTGAAATAATGCCTTATTATTTTAGAAGTGAAGGAGGCTTTATGTGCTGTCTTGAAAAAGCCAGGATTTAAAGGATATACTGCGTTCTTTGAGAGCTATAAATACCCGTGCTACATATTTAGACCACTTTTTTTACTTTGCCTGATGTAAGGCAGCCTGCACATATATTCATGGTTCTTATCTGACCTTTATACTCAACCTTTACCTTGTGGATGTTAGGTTTAAAAGATCTTCTTGTTTTTTTATGTGAATGGCTTACGCTATTGCCAAAAGTTGTTTTTTTACCACATATTTCACATATTCTGGACATTTTTACTCCCGAACCGAAAATTATATTTTTTATATTTTTTAATCTAATGTATTATATTTAGAATAATTATTAATTAAACAGGAAGGAATATTAACATTTTATTTAATTCTTTTCAAGGTAAATAAAAAATATATGATTGTTGACAGAAACAATTTTTAAATAATAGAGTCATAGGAAATGTAAAATGGGACTGGCAGGAGGAAAATTATTGGATTGAAAAAAGATAAATTTTGTTACAGTGTAATGGGAATTTTAGTCTGAGTATAAAATAATTTTATTTGGAATGAGTGATATTATGTTTGATGGAATAAATGATGGGGATTTAAAAATACTTATTGATACCGTAATTGATAATTTTAAAGAAAATGAAAATAAAATTAATAACTTAAATGTGTTCCCGGTACCTGACGGTGATACAGGTACCAATATGCTTCTAACTTTGAAATCTGTTAGAGAGGAGCTCTTAAAGGTTAAAGATTTTTCTGTTAGAAACGTTCTGGAAAAAGCTTCTTTCGGAGCATTAATGGGAGCCAGGGGGAATTCAGGGGTTATACTATCTCAAATAATTAAAGGTTTTTGTGATGTATTTATTGAAGATAATAGCTTTAACCCCGGGTTAATTAGAAGAGCCCTGAAATCATCGAAAGATCTGGCTTACAGCTCAGTTCAGGACCCTACTGAAGGTACCATGCTTACTACCATAAAAGATATCGGGAATTTTGTTGAAGGTTTAAATAATAAAATCTTTAAAATGAGGGTAATAGATTTTCTGGATGAGATTATTTTTGAAGCCGAGAAATCCGTCGAGAGATCAACTTTCCTTCTGCCGGTATTAAAGAAAGCAGGTGTGGTGGATGCCGGAGCCCGGGGTCTTCTTGATATAATTATCGGTATTAAAAAAGCCCTTACTATAATCGGGAGTGTAGATAATCAACTGGAATTAAAAACAGATAAAACCAGGAAAGCATATTCTATGGCCGGGGGAAAAGGCTGTAATAATGGTAAGAATAGGAAAACACCAGAAGAGAATAATTCTGATGGGTATAAAAAGGATATTTCAGAAAATGATATGGATAATTTGAAAGAGGTAAAGCGCACCTACGAGATTAAGTATATTTATTGTACCCAGGTTATGGTAAAGGGCGATAGAATAAATATAGAAAGATTGAGAGAGAGAATTGAAAGTTACGGAGATAGTGCAATGGTGGTGGGTAATAAGAATATAGTTAAAATACATGTTCATACCAACTATCCAAATAAAGTTTTAAAAACAGCTTTAAGAGAAGGTACCCTGCATGACATTGAGATTAGTAACATGGAGGACCAGCGAAAAGAAGAGGTGGGCATAGAAGAACCAGAGGAAAGAAAGGCAGATGTGAGAAAAGCAGCCCTGCTTGCTATAGCGAATGGAGATGGATTGGAAGGCATATTTAAGAGCATAGGTGTTGATATTATTGTGAGCGGGGGGCAGAGTATGAACCCGTCAGCATATGATATAGCAAAGGCTGTAAACAGTCTGGATGCTACAGATGTTATTATATTTCCAAATAATAAAAATATAATTCTTACTGCAAATCAAACCAAAAAGATTATAAAAGAAAAAAATATTTATGTGGTGCCAACAAGAACTATACCCGCGGGCATATCTGCTGTTCTGAATTATAACCCCGAGGCAGGTATTGAAGAGAATATGAATAATATGGAGGAGGCAGCAAGAAGAACCAGGGAAGGAGAGATAACCAGAGCAGTAAGAGATGCTAATCTTATGGTGGGTAAAATAAAAAAGGGTGAATATATTGGTTTATCCAATGGGAACATAAGAGTAATTTCAGATAATGTAGTAGATGCGACCATAGACCTGGTGAGGGATATTACTGATTCAAAGGAAGAAGTTATTACTTTCTATACAGGAAAAGATGCAGTTAAAGAGGATATTGAGAAAATAACAAAGAAAATTAAACAATATTTTTCTAAAATAGATATTGAGATACACAAAGGCGGGCAGCCTCTGTATCCCTACATTTTTTCAATAGAATAAGTTTATTACATGGTGGTTAATTATTAGAGTAATTTCAGGTAAATTTAAGAGAAGAAAACTCAGACCCCCTTTAAATTATAAAATCAGACCAACTCTGGATAGAGTAAAGGAAAGCATATTCGATGTTATTGGCGATAAAATAAAAGGGGCAAATGTCCTGGATTTATTCGCGGGAACAGGTTCGCTCGGGATAGAATCACTGAGCAGGGATTGCAATATAGTTTATTTTGTAGATAAAAGCTTTGAGTCCGTTAGATTAATAGAATATAATGTCAGAAGCTTAAAAATTCAAAGGGAAAAGTATAAAATAATAAACAGTGATGTTTTAAAATTTTTTGATTTTCATACTGATTTAAAGTGGGATATAATCTTTCTTGACCCGCCTTATAAGATTGTAAGTGATATAATGATAAAAATATTTGAGGTCATATCGGAAAATAAATTTACTAAAGATAATTGCCTTGTAATATATGAGTATTTTTTTAAAAGGGACATTAAAGAAGAAATAAAAAAATTAGAAATATTAAAGGAATCACATTTTGGAGATAAAAAAGTAATTTACCTGTCTCCAGGTTAAATATATGCAAAAATTAGAAGATGGGATTAAAATAGTGGAAAAAATACCGGAGAGAATAGCACTATGTCCGGGGACCTATGACCCTTTAACAGAAGGGCACAGGGATATAATCCAGAGGTGTTCAAAAAATTTTTCTAAAGTTATAGTAGCGATATCAAGAAACCCGAGAAAGAAACCTCTTTATTCAATAAAAAGAAGAGTTGAATTTGCCAGGAGGGTATTTGGCAGTTTAGAAAATATAGAGGTTATCACTTTTGATGGGTTACTGGTAGAAGTAGCAAAGAAGGTAAAAGCAACGGTGATAATTAAAGGCCTTAGAGCTATATCAGATTTTGAGTACGAGTTCCAGATGGCACAAATAAACAAAAAATTAAATCCAGGGGTGGAAACCATGTTTATAGTAACAAATCCTAAATTTGCCTACCTTAGCTCCAGTGCTGTTAAGGAGGTAGCTATGTTTAAGGGATGTATAAAGGGGCTGGTTCCTGAAGAGATTGAAAAGGATATTGTTGAAAGTTTTAATAAAAATAGTTTTAAATAAAAAAATACATATGGAGTGAAACATGGACGTTTTTGAGATTGTAGACCATATTGAGGAACTTCTTGATAAAAGTAAAAGGATACCTTTCTCATCTAATGTAATCGTTAATGAGAACGAAATATATGACCTGATTGATGAATTAAGGAATGTACTTCCAGAAGAGTTAAAACAATCCAGATGGATCGTGAAAGAAAGAGAAAATATGATAGAAGAGGCCAAGAGATATTCGGAAAAGATAATTAAAGACTCACAGGAGAAAGCAGAAATGCTGGTAAGTGAGACAGAGGTTCTTAAAAATGCAAATAGAAAGGCAGAAGAATTGATGTCGGCGGTTGAGGCCAGAGCGAGGACCATAAGGCTTGAGGCAGAGGATTATGCTGATGAGAAATTAGCAAATCTGGAAGCTGTATTGCACAAATTAATAACTGCAATTGAGAAAGGCAGAGAGCAATTCAGAGGTGGTGCAGGCACGGGGGATAATAAGATTTAATGGTTTTGAAAAAATTGGTGATTGGTAAATTTGTTGAATAATAATCATTTTATGATATATTTATATACCTGTGTAGATTAATAACAAGTTTGTAACAAGATATTTTAACAGGAGGAAGCAGAATTGGCAGTTCCAAAAGGAAAAACATCAAAGTCCAAAAGAAATAAACGAAGGACTCATCAGAAGTTGAAATTGTTAAACATTGTTGAGTGTCCGAGATGTCACAGCAAAAAAGTTTCTCACAGAGTCTGTGAGAATTGCGGCTATTATTCTGAAAATGAAATAATAATTTTTGAGGATAAGGGCAAAAAGAAAGAAAAAAAAGAAGCCAGTAAATAGAAGTGAGTTGAAGTCAGGATTGGAGGTTTTGATTTGAGGTCAGGGAATTTTTTTTGTCCTTGTTCCATAGCATTAATTGGAGCCTCAAGGGAAAAAGGGAAAGTAGGTAATATAATACTCGAGAATATAATAAACTCGGGATTTAAAGGAAAATTATTCCCGGTCAATCCAAATGCAGATAAAATAAAAGGTATTAAGTGCTATCCATCAGTTTTAGAAATTCCCTCAGATATTGACCTTGCTTTAATGGCTATTCCCGCCCGGTATGTATGCCGGGTTCTTGAGGATTGTTCAAAGAAAAATGTAAAATGGTCTATTATTATATCAGCAGGTTTCAAGGAAGCAGGAGTGAAAGGCATGAAGAGAGAAAGCCGGCTGATGGAAATAGCCAGAAAATATAGTATTAGAATACTGGGTCCTAATTGTCTTGGAGTTATAGATAACAACTGTCCCCTGAATGCAACATTTTCAACAAGTATACCCCCGGGAGGTAAAATAGGATTCTTATCCCAATCCGGTGCACTTGGTACTTCTGTCCTTGATTGGGCTAAAACAGGCAACATAGGGTTCTCCAAATTCGTTTCGCTGGGTAATAAAGCAGATATTTCGGAAAATGACATTATCAATGAATGGGAACGCGAGAAAGAAACCACGGTTATAACAGGATATATTGAAGGTGTAAAAAATGGAAGAGAGTTTATTAAAATATCTTCCAGAGTCTCTAAAAAAAAGCCAATAATCATAATTAAATCAGGTAATACAGACGCAGGAGCAAGAGCAGTATCGTCTCATACCGGCACACTTGCCGGTTCTGCAAAAGCTTATGAGTCTGCTTTTAAGCAGGCAGGTATCATAAGAGCAAATACCGTAAAAGATTTTTTTAATTATGCCGTTGCTCTTTCATATCAACCATTGCCTAAAGGTAAAAAAGTTGCAATAATAACAAATGCAGGTGGTCCGGGTATAATGGCTACTGACGCATGTGAAAAAAATAATATAACAATGTCCACTCTGAGGACAGAGACCATAGAGAGTTTAAAAGAATTTTTACCCGGGGCAGCAAACTTTTATAATCCTGTAGATTTACTGGGAGATGCAGTGGCAGATAGGTACAGACGGGCTCTCGAGGTGGTAATGGGAGACAGCAATGTTGATGCGGTAATAGTGTTGCTTACACCACAGGGAATGACACAGCCTTTAGAAATAGCCAGGGCAATCGTTGATGTTGCAAAAAGAAATGTGAAGGATAAAACAATACTGACCAGTTTTATAGGAGGAAATGAGGTAAGAAAAGCGGTAGAATTTTTATCAAATCAAAATATACCCAATTTTGCTATTCCGGAAGAAGCTATCGATACCCTGAAAGTTATGATGGAATATGTAGACTGGAAATCAAGAGGGGTTTCCCCTGTTGAAACTTTTGGTGTAGATAAGGAAAAAGTTAGAAAAATATTTGATAAGTGTCGTTCTGATGAAAGGCTGGAACTTGGGGAAATGGAAGCAAGAGGTATTCTTGGGGCATATGGGATAAGGGTACCCGAAGCCGGGCTCTCACGTGATATTGTAGAAGCAGGGGAAATTGCAAAAAAAATAGGATATCCGGTTGTATTAAAAATAGTGTCCCCCAATATTTTACATAAAACAGATGTAGGTGGTGTCAGGATTGGGATATATAATGAAAAAGAGTTAGAAGAAAATTATGATAATATTCTTTTTAATGTAAAAAGATATATGCCTGATGCTAATATCAGGGGAATACTGGTTCAGGAATTTATTGAAGATAAAAAGGAGACCATTATAGGAGTCAGTGAGGACCCTCAATTCGGGCCGGTTATTATGTTTGGCCTCGGGGGTATATACGTTGAGACACTTAAAGATGTCTCTTTCAGAATTGCTCCTTTAAGCAGGCAAACTGCATATGAAATGATTAAGGAAATTAAAACTATAAAACTGCTGGAAGGCATCAGAGGTGAAGAACCTTCAGATGTTGGAAGTATGATTGAAATTATACTAAAGGTTTCCCAGATGGTAACAGAATTTCCGGAAATAATAGAAATGGATATAAATCCGCTGTTTGTAAAGAAAACAGGAGAGGGTTCTATAGCCGGTGATGCAAGAATAAGAATAGGAGGTTAGTATGGTTCCGTTATTTTTTATTTCTAATCAGCCTTTTTCCGGTAAAAGCTCCATGTGTGTGGGTGTGGGCAAACTACTCGGTGAGAAAGGTTTGAAAGTGGGTTATATTAAACCGGTAGGAACTCTGCCCACCAGGGTAGGAGATATCACTACGGATGAGGATGCTAAATATATATCAAATATCTTAAGTGTGAAAGACGAACTTGAAGATATATGCCCGGTTGTTTTAACCCAGCTCCACGACCGGGAGGGCTTAAAAGACCCTGATTTTTCTAAAGGATTTATAGATGTAATTGAAGGAGCTTATAAAAGGATAAAGAAAAATAAGGATATTGTAATAATGGAAGGCGCGAAAAGCATTGAAGATGGTTGTTTTCTGGGTATATCTGCAAAGAAAATATGCGGAAAGCTTGGAGCGCGGGTTATTATGGTAGTAAGGTACAATTCCGAAATTGTAGACCAGATTCTCCATGCAAAGCAATTTTTAAAAGACTATTTTTCCGGTGTTATTATAAACTGGGTTCCTAAAAGTCAGATGGATTATCTTGAAGAACTTATAATCCCATTTTTAA
Organism: uncultured Actinomycetota bacterium; assembly: GCA_964595565.1. Lineage (GTDB taxonomy): Bacteria > Actinomycetota > Humimicrobiia > Humimicrobiales > Humimicrobiaceae > JAQVEM01. The sequence continues at coordinate 13,340 of CAZQQX010000002.1, read as the reverse complement.
CTAAAAATAAGATTGAAGTTATTGGATATGTTGCTTCTGATAAAATATTATCATCTGTAAGTATAAAAGAAATGGCTGATTTTCTCGGTGGTAAGATAATATGCGCCGGGGATAAAAAGGAAGAGTTAGTGGAAACATTTATGGTTGGCGCCATGGGACAGGAACAGGCTTTAAAATTTTTCAGAAGAAAAGCCAATAAAGCTGTAATAACCGGTGGAGACAGGGCAGATGTTCAGCTTGCTGCTCTGGAAACCAATACTAAATGCATGATACTTACAGGCAACTTTCAGCCGAGTACTATTGTCCTGGGAAGAGCGGAGGAGCTGGGCGTGCCGATGATTCTGGTCAATTTTGATACGTTAACAGCAGTTGAAAAAGTTGGAGAAATTATTGGACATGTCAGGTTCCATGAAATTAAGAAGATTGATAAAATAATTGAAGTGGCAAGAGAACATATAGATATAAATAAGTTAATTGAGATATCAAAAAATAATTAAATTTGAAACCTATTATGGGAGAAGTCTTTTCAAATAATTATTCAATTGTTATAGATGCTATGGGGGGAGATTTTGCTCCCGGCGAAATTATAAAGGGTGCGCTTGAGGCAAAAGAAATTTACGGGGTAAATATCAAACTGGTAGGTAGTGTAGATAAGATTAAGAAGATAGCAGAATTAAACGGCATGAATCTGAACGGTATGGATATTATGCCCAGCTCGCAGGAAGTGGGTATGAATGAATCCCCTTCAGAAGTATTAAGGAAGAAAAAGAAATCATCAATATTTATAGGCTCAAAGTTTGTATCCGGAGAGGATAAAAGCACCTTTATTTCTGCCGGTAACACAGGCGCGGTTATGGCCTGCTGCCTTTTTAACATAAGAAGAATAAAAAGTGTAATCAGGCCGGCTATTGCTGTGGTAATACCTTTAGACGAGAAAAAAGTGGTATTGATTGATGCAGGAGCCAATGCGGATTGCAGGCCATTATTTTTAAAGCAGTTTGCCATTATGGGCAAAGTGTATTCCGAAAACATCCTGGGAGTAAAGAACCCGAGAGTAGCTCTGGTTAATATAGGAGAAGAAGAAAAGAAAGGAAACGAGGTAACAGTTGAGAGCCATGAACTACTTAAGGACTATCCGGGTATTAATTTTATCGGGAATGTAGAGGGCAGGAGTCTTTTTGAAGGTGTTACAGATGTAGCGGTTTGTGACGGTTTCGTGGGAAATGTAATATTGAAATTAATTGAAGGCTTGGCGGGGTTTTTTTTCAGGGAAATAAAGAATATCCTGACCTCAAGTGTTATAACAAAAATTTCGTCCCTTGGTGTTAAATCTTCACTGGTAAAAATGAAAGAAAAATTTGATTATGAAGAGTACGGGGGTGCACAGCTTCTGGGGCTTAACAGGCCGGTAATAATTTCTCATGGCAGTTCAAGGGCAAAAGCAATTAAGAATGCGGTAAAAGTGGCCATAGAAAGTCTGGAATCAGATCTTACCGGTAAAATAAGCGAAGAGATAAACAGGGTAAATTATAAAAGGTAAGATAAAAAAATAGAAAAAGTAAAAAATACAAAAGGAGTGAGGATGGAAAATTTTGACAAACTTAAAGAAGTTTTAGTTGAAGTACTGGGTGTTAAAGAAGAGGATATTAAGGCTGAAGGTAAATTCGTTGACGATCTGGGAGCCGATTCACTTGACCTGGTCGAACTTATTATGGCATTTGAGGATAAGTTTGAAATAGAAATAAGCGACGAGGATGCTGAAAAAATTGTTACAGTAAAGGATGCGCTGGATTATATTGATTCTCATTCCAAAAAATAATTTAAAAACCTGTAGAACATTTTTACCTTTAGAAGGTGGCGATTTTCTTTTTAATGAATGATGATACAGATACCCTGGAAAAGAGAATAAAAAGCTGGCTAAAAGGTCTTGGAATTATTCCCGGAGATTTAAAAATATATGTACAGAGTCTAACACACAGGTCTTATGCTCATCAGGAAAATATTAAATCAAGAGGAAATGAGCAATTGGAATTTCTTGGAGACAGCGTGCTTTCTTTTATAATTACCTCCTATTTATATAAAAAGTATGGCCATTTTTCTGAAGGCAGGATGGCAAAAATAAGGTCTGTGCTGGTTAACAGGAAAACTCTGTTTCAAATAGCCAGGGATATTAAAGTGGATGAACAGGTGCTTCTGAGTGAGAATGAAGAATTGTGCAAGGGTAGAAAAAAAGCATCTATTCTGGCCAATAGTATGGAAGCTTTAATTGGTGCTATTTTTATTGATAGAGGAATAGATTTCACTTCGAATTGGGTTTTGAAAAGATATAAAGGAAAAATTAGTGAACGTATCAGAACCCCTGAAATTATAGATTATAAAACCTATCTTCAGGAAGTTATCCAGGCAGATTATTCAAAGCTTGTAATATATCGGCTGGATAAGTCCGAGGGGCCCGACCATAATAAATCATTTTATTCCGTAGTAATGATTGAAGATAAGGTTGTTGGTAAAGGCAGGGGTAAGAGCAAAAAGAATTCTGAGCAAAATGCTGCAAAAGACGCGTTAAATAAAATGTATAATTTAAATTTGTAATAATTGTTTTGGGAAGTTTAATTTGTATTTAAAGAACATAACACTTCGTGGATTCAAATCTTTTAAAGATAAAAGCCAGTTATTTTTTGAACCCGGGATTAGTGTAATCGTAGGTCCTAATGGAAGTGGCAAAAGTAACATAGCAGACGCAATCTCATGGGTTCTGGGTGAACAGAGCCCCAGAACACTGAGGGGCAATTCTATGGCAGATGTTATTTTCAGGAGTAAAAAAGAGGAAATGGGAATTGCTGAAGTCTCCCTCCTATTTGATAATTCAAACCGATTATTTGATACAGAGTTCAGGGATGTTAAATTTACCCGCAGGGTTTTTTCTAAAGGAGGTAGTGAATATTTTATAAATTCCTCACCATGCAGATTGATAGATATACAGGAGTTAACTGCTGACAGTGGAATTGGCAGAGGTCTTCATATTATTGTAAATCAGGGGCAAATCAACCAGATTGCCCTGCTTAAGCCTGTGGAAAGAAAAGCTATAATTGACGAGATACTGGGGATTTCCAAACATAAGATCAGGAGAGATAAAGCACTGGTGAAACTTCAGAAGGTAAAAAATGATATTGATAGAATTGACGACCTGATGGAAGAAATAAAGAGAACCATGGACCCGCTTGAGATTGAATCAAAAAGAGCGAGGAGATATTCAGAAATTTCTAATTTATTAAAAAATGAGGCAGCCTCTCTTTTTATTGCCAATCTTAATAATTTAAATAAAGAATGGGAAGAAGAAAATAACTCCTGTGTTGAGAATAAGGATGAACTGGAAAAAATAAAAGAAAAAAACTTATATCTGGAAAAAGAAAAAAATAAGCTGCTGGAAATTATTGAAAAGGAGCAGGAAGAGTATGGAATATGGAGGAGTAAAATTGACTGGTTTAAATCTGAAATAAGTAACTTAAAAAATATTATAACTATAATTGAGAGTAAAGAAAATACATTCAGAACATTGTTAAATATGTTTGATGCAGAGATTAACCATTATATTGAAGATAGGAATCAATCCCCCGGCTCATTAAAGGATGAGAAAAATAATAATATAATGCTTCTTATAAAAAATACTTCTCACGACCTAGACCAGATCATTAATCTTTTATTAAAATTTATTGATAATTTCAGAAACAAAGTAAAAGATACCGGTGCCATTGAATATACCGGAAATGAAATCCAGTCAATTATTGAACAGTTAAGAAAATTAAATGAGAGTATTAAAAAAATGTTAGATGATATAGAGTTAAAATCCTCAGAAGTATCAGCAAAAAGTGGAAATGATAATAAAGATAAGGAAGGAAGACCGGGCAGGCTCGGGGATTTAAAGGAAATTTGCATGATTAATCTGGGGAAATCCAGAAAACTACATTTAATTTTAAAAGATTACCTTCTAATTTCAGAAGGCATGGAGAAAAAGCTTTATCCGGAGTTTAGCAGGAGGAATGATTTAATTTTAAAAAACCGGAAGAAAATTGACAGTCTTGAAGAAGAAATAAACAGGATTAATATGACCCGGTTAAAACTGGAAAATAACCTGTACAAATCAGGGCTCAAAAAAGAGCAGATAAAAGAAAGGGTGGAAGCCATTACTGAAGATATTATAGATAATTATAATATATCAATTGATTATGTGCTAAAGAGCTATAAACCCAGCGAAGATATAAAACAGTCGGAAGCAAGGGTAAGAAGATTAAAGAATGAGATTAAAAGTTATGGAACTGTAAACCCGAATGCTGCCATTGAATATGAAAGAATTAAAAAAAGATATGATTTTTTAGCTACTCAGAAAGGTGACCTGGTTGAGAGCAAGAAGAACCTGGAGGAATTATTAAAGGATATTAACAGGCGGATTTCTGTTTATTTCTACAGGAAATTTGAAGAAATTAAAAAGTGCTTTACTGATTATTTTAAAATTTTATTTCCCCTTGGCAAAGGAGAAATGCAGCTTGAGAGGGCCGATAATGGCCGGAGCGATGATGAGGATAATATAGGGGTAGATTTGAATGTAGATATTGGTAATAATAAATTTGTTAATCTTTCACTTCTATCGGGTGGAGAAAAATCCCTGGTTTCAATGGCTTTTCTTTTCTCCATTTATTCAATAAATCCCTCTCCTTTTTATGTTTTTGATGAGGTAGATGCTGCCCTGGATGATGTGAATATCAGCCGGTTTTTGACCCTGATAAAAAAGTTTTCAGAAAAACAGCAAATAATACTTATAACCCATCAAAAAAGAACCATGGAAATAGCAGATACAATATATGGAATCTCAATGCAGCCGGAAGGTGTTTCAAAGATAATATCTGAAAAAATAAGTAAAAATTATGCAAAAGCTGATTAAAAATTTAAGTTATATCTGGAATAAATTCAGGGACAGTCAAAAATTATTCTGGGAAGAGCTGGAAGAACAGATGATAGCAAATGATATAAGCATAGATACTGTAACCAGGATACTGGATAAAGTAAAAAGTAATGTCTATAGTGAGAATGTAAATAATCCCGAAGAAATAAAAGCTTTAATAAAAGAACAGGTTATAAAAATTCTTGAAATAAATGGTTGTAGCCGATTAAATACATCAGATGTACCCCCGACAGTCTTACTGATTGTGGGAGTAAACGGTTCGGGTAAGACTACTTCAGTAGCCAAAATGGCTAATTTATTTAAAAATGATGGTAAGAAAGTACTGATATCGGCAGCTGATACTTACAGGGCCGCTGCTGTGGAGCAAATACAATATTATGTAGATAAACTGGGGATTGATATGGTCTATCATCAGAAATTGTCCGATCCGGGTGCAGTAGTGTATGATAGTATAGAAAAAGCAAAAGCAAAGGATATTGACGTGGTTATAATTGATACTGCCGGAAGAATGCAGACTTCTCATAATCTTATGGAGGAATTAAAGAAAATAAAAAAAGTAATAGAAGGAAGAATCAGGCGAGGTGTTGATGAAATACTGCTGGTTATTGATTCAACAACGGGTCAGAATGCAAAAAATCAGGCCGAGTTATTTAATAACTCTCTTGGTCTGACAGGAATAATTCTTACTAAAACTGACAGTACTTCAAAGGGCGGAATAGTTTTAACTATAAAAAATGATTTAAATTTACCAGTTAAAATGGTCACAGATGGTGAAAGTCTGGAGAATATATGTTATTTTGATCCGGTAGAGTTTGCTAATTCATTATTTTCCTGATTAAAGTTTTTTACTAAGAGGTTTATTAAAATGTTTGATTCGCTGACAGCTAAATTTGAAGATTTATTTTACAGAATAAGAAATAAAGGTAAATTAAGCCCCGGTGACCTGGATATTGCTTTAAGGGAAATTAAGCTTGCCCTGCTGGAAGCGGATGTTAATTTTAAAGTGGTTAAAGAATTTTTAGAGAATGTTAAGTCTAAAGCAGCAGGTGAAGAAGTACTTGAGAGTCTGACCCCATACCAGCAGGTAGTAAAGATAGTGAATGAAGAAATTATTAAAATGCTCGGCTCCGGTAGCGGGGGTATTAATTTTGCTTCCGGGGGTCCCACTATAATGATGATGATAGGATTACAGGGTTCCGGAAAAACTTCTGCAGTTATAAAACTGGCTAATTTTGTAAAAAATAAGTTCCAGAAAAAAGTATCAATAGTTGCAGCAGACATATACAGGCCGGCAGCGGTATTGCAGATAGAGGATATGGCAAAAAACCTCGGTATAGAAGTATTTTCTGATAGTAATTCCGACCCGGTAGATATATCGGTAAGAGGAGTGGAATCATTCAAAAAATCAGGCAGTGACCTGATTATAATTGATACAGCGGGCAGGTTACAGATTGATAAGGTTATGATGGATGAGATTATAAACATAAGAAAGAAAATTAAACCCCATGAGATATATCTGGTACTTGATTCTATGACCGGGCAGCAGGCAGTAAACATTGCCTGCGGTTTTAACCAGAGTGTTGAATATGATGGGGTAATTCTGACTAAATTAGACAGTGATACAAGGGGAGGTGCAGCATTATCAGTATATTACATAGTTAAAAAACCAATAAAGTTTATATCAAACGGGGAGAAAGTTGATGATTTTGATATATTTTATCCTGAAAGAATTGCTTCAAGAATACTGGGGATGGGGGACATTTTAACGCTGGCCGAGAAAGCAGAAAAGGCGGTTAGCGAAAAGGAAGCGAAGAGATTTGAAGAAAAAATTTATAGAGATGAATTGAATTTTGAGGATTTTTTAAACCAGTTAAGAAGTATAAAAAAAATGGGTTCGATGGATAAGATTTTTTCCATGCTGCCCATTGCAAATAAAAATAAGCTATTTAAAAATGTGAGTGTAGACGATTCTTATCTTGTCAGGATAGAGGCTATAATCAATTCAATGACTCCGGAGGAAAGAAAGAAACCGCATATAATAGGAGGCAGCAGAAAAAAAAGAATTGCAGTCGGGTGCGGCTGTTCAGTATCCGAGATTAATAGACTGCTAAAGCAATTCAGTAAAACGAAGCAGCTGTTGAAACAATTTTCCGGGATGAAAGGGAAATTCGGGTTACCTTTAGGTAATCTTTAAATAAAAAAATATTTTGCAAGTTTTAGAGAAAAATATATAATTATGAAAGCATAAAGCTATCTATATGAATGTTTGGAGGTTATGGATTGAGTGTAAAGATCAGATTGACAAGAATGGGCGCGAAAAAGAAACCCTTTTATAGAATTATAGTTGCAGATTCCAGGTCACCCAGAGATGGGAGGTTCATTGAAAAAATTGGATTGTATGATCCCAAAAGTGATCCATCAAAGATAGAAGTTGACAGAGAGAAAGCTCTTGAATGGATAAAGAAAGGTGCAAAACCTACGGATACAGTTCAGAAACTTTTTGATAAAATTGGTTTAAGAAAGTAGTTATTACAATTAAAACTGGAGGTAAATAGTGAAAGAACTACTGGAGTACATGGTAAAAGAGCTGGTTGACAGCCCGGATAATGTTGAAATTATTGAAGAGGAGGAAGATGACAAAACAGTAATTTTTAAACTGAAAGTTGCGGAAGATGATCTGGGAAAAGTAATTGGTAAAAAGGGAAGAACCGCAAATGCTCTGAGGGTTGTAATGAGAGCGGCATCTGCTAAGAGGGGTAAGTCTTCTATTGTAAAAATTATGGATTGATAATTTAAAATAATAAATATAGTTAAACTTATTTAAAAGAAATAAGTAGCGGTAAATACTGGGTTTAAATGTGGATGCAAGATTAATTGGGATAATTAGTAAGGCACATGGTGTAAAGGGAGAAGTAGTGGTGGAATTGCTTACTGATTATCCCAAAACTATTAAAAAAGGAGATATATTTTTTTTTGATGAGAAGTGTACCAGAGCAGTAGAAGTCGAAAGTGTCAGGTTAGTGAAGTCAAAAAAAAACAGGCTCTATTCATTAATTAAATTTAAAAGCATAAATAACAGGAACCATGCAGGGAAGTTAAAAGGGACGGGTATTTTCCGCGGTGAAGGCAGTAGTCCCGAACTTGATGAAAATCAATACTGGACGGATGATATAATAGGATGTAAGGTCTATACGGAAAGCAATATCTTTATTGGCACAGTTATAGATGTAGAAAAATCCGGTGCCAATGATATCCTGATAGTAGAAATAAATAATAAAAAATTAAATATTTCAGATGCTAAGAATAATATTTTCTATATTCCGGTTATAAAGGATTATGTTGATACTATTAATTTAAAGGCCAGGAAAATAATATTAAAAAGGATTCCTGAATATATTTAAATTTATAAATAAGTATTTTTGGTTTTAGAATGTTGATAATAGATATTGTAACCATTTTCCCGAAGATATTTGATAGCATTGTTAATTTTGGGGTCATAAAAGAAGCTTTCAAAAAAAATATTTGCGAGCTTAATGTATATGATTTAAGGGATTTTTCTGAGGATAAGCACGGCAGGGTAGATGACAGGCCATTCGGTGGCGGACCCGGAATGATATTGATGCCGGGACCAATATATAATGCTGTTAATTTTATTAAGAAAAATAATAAGGTTAAAAATAAAAGCAGGCAAAAGGTTATATTGCTGTCAGCTTCCGGAGATAAACTAGTGCAGGGCAAATTAAAGTATTTTTCGGGGCTTGAAAATATAATATTTATTTGTGGAAGATATGAAGGGGTAGACCAGAGGGTAATAGATTTACTGGTTGATTTTGAAATTTCAGTGGGAGATTATATATTAACCGGCGGTGAGATTCCAGCCATGATAATAATAGATGGCGTGATAAGACTGTTGCCGGGAGTGGTTGGGAAAGAGGAGTCCCTAAAAGTAGAATCTTTTGAGAATAATTTACTTGATCATCCGCAGTATACAAGACCCCGGGTTTTTAAGGGCATGGGTGTACCCGAAATTCTTTTAAGCGGAAATCATGAGAGTGTTAAAAAATGGAGAAAAGAGGAGTCCGGGAGGATAACCAGAATAAAAAGGCCGGATTTATTTGACAAAGAGTATTAAATTAATTATATTTGTTTGGTTTTATTAGTATAAAAGTGAAATAGAAATAGACAGGCTGGGGAATAAAATGAATAAACTAGATAAACTGGAAAGAAGATATTTACGGAGTGACATAACTGATTTTAAGTCAGGTGATAAAGTAAAGGTCAAAATAAAAATCAGCGAAGAAAATAAGGACAGGATCCAGATTCTTGAGGGTATTGTGATAAGAATGAAAGGGTCCGGAATAAATAAGACATTCACGGTGAGAAAAATTTCCTTTAATGGAGTAGGAGTTGAGAGGACTTTTCTTATAAATTCACCGGTAATTCAGTCTGTTGAAAAAACAGGGGAAGGAATAGTAAGACGGTCAAGGTTATATTATCTCAGGGATAAAATAGGTAAAAAGTCAAAAATTAAATTTAAATAAGTTTAAATAAATATATCCACTTGTATTAAAATTAATGTCTATCAAAGATAAAGAAACCAGTACCGGCAGGAATAAAAAAATTTTTAAAGAATTTCTAATTTATGGAATTGTCATATTAATTGCAGTAATATCAGCCACTTTAATCAGAGTTTTTATAATTGAGCCTTTTGCTGTCCCGACTCCTTCAATGGAACCAACCCTTAGGGTAGGGGATAAAGTTCTAATAAATAAAATCACATATAAATTTAAAACTGTTAGCAGGGGAGATATTGTAGCCTTTAACTCACCTATAGATAATAAGGACCTGGTCAAGAGGGTTATTGCGATAGAGAGAGACGAGATTACCCTGACCTCAGAAGGTGAAATTTATATAAATGGTGGAAAAATTGTTGAAAATTATTTGCCCCCTGACAGTAATATATCTTATCTTAACCAGACAGTAGTTGTGGGAGATAATGAAGTTTTTGTGATGGGGGATAATCGTAATAATAGTTTTGATAGTAGATTTTTCGGAACAATTCAAGAGGAAAGCATATTCGGGAAATTCCTGGCAATTTACTGGCCGCCGTCAAGGTGGTAATTTTTTTTAACAATGGAATTCAGGGAAACAAAAAGAATTATAAATATATCCAGATATGAGAATGAACTGTATATAGATGGTTATGAGAAAATAGCCGGAGTTGATGAGGCCGGAAGGGGCTCACTTGCCGGTCCACTGGTCGCGGCAGCTGTTATAATGGATAGAAAAAAAATGATGATAGAAGACATAAATGATTCAAAGAAACTGACTGAAGCAAAAAGAAGATTTATTTTTAAAGAAATTATTAAAAATTGCCTGTGCTGGTCCGCAGTTAAAATTTCTTCAGGTGAAATCGACAGTCTATCCATAAATAAAGCAAATGTAGTGGCATTTGAAAAAGCAATAGGAAGTTTAAAGATAAAGCCGGATATTATTCTCGCAGATTTTGTAAATGCAAAAATGGATGTAAAATATTTACAGATTATTAAAGGCGATAGTTTAAGCGTTTCCATTGCTGCCGCCTCTATAATGGCCAAAGTGATAAGAGATGATATTATGCTAAAACTGTCAAAATATTACCCTGAATATGGATTTGAGAATAATAAAGGTTATGGCACAAGACAGCATCTGTTGTCTCTACAAAAATTTGGTCCTTCAATGATACACAGAATGTCTTTTAGGGGTGTTTTAAGTTAGCAGTTTTAACAAAAAATTTACCGGAGAAATCGGAGAACTTATTGCCTGTAGATATGTTGAAGAAAAAGGGTATTTTATATTAGAAAGGAATTACAGGAATAGATACGGGGAAATAGATATAATAGCAAAAAAGGATGGGGATTTAGTTTTTTTTGAAGTTAAAACCAGGACAGGGCTTGGTTACGGGTACCCTGTTGAAGCGATAAATAAAATAAAGATTGCACGAATAAGAAAATTGGCCAGTTTGTATATAACGAAAAAGAAACTCTTATTATTTAATCCGGGTTTTGGTGTTATTTCTATAATAATAAACAGGAATATGGTAAAAAAACTCTTTAATGAAAGAAACTATATGTCAGAAGTAATCGTGCCCAAAATCTTAAATGATGGCGTGAATATAAAAATTGAGCACATAGAAGACGCGTTTTAAAAGGATTTTAATTGTGAGTTAAGTTTTAGTGAAATTGCCCAAACTTTATAAATCATAAAAATAAGCTATAATACAAGAAAAAGGTTTTTTGTATTATATTGTAAATAAACAATTGTTAATAAAAAATATGTTTTATTCTCTGTAATTGAATGGGGAAGATGATGAAACTAAAAAAAGATTCTACTAAAGCAGCCGAAGAAAAAGAAATTGACGAGAATGAAATTAATAAAGAAGTTGAGAATCTTGAGCTTATAAATTCTGTAAACATTGCTTTAAATAAGGGTAAGAGTCTGGAAGAAATAACCGGTGTTATATCTAAAAAGACAAAGAAATTATTTTATGGTTCCGGTATAGCTCTGTATCTGCTGAGTGCAGATAAAAAATATCTTGATTTACAGAATCTCAATGTTCCTTCAGTAAAAAGGAAGAAGATTGAGCAGTTAATTAAAATTAAAATACCCCGGGTCAGGCTCCCACTGGGAAAGGGCAGCTATTATTATCAAATAATAAAGGATAAAAGGCCGGTAATTATAAATAATGATACAGAAATAAAAAAGATAATTGTAGAATTTGCAAATGCTTTACCGGAAAATAAAAAATTCTTTAAAAAAGCTATTATAAAACTTGTATCCCGATTATATAAGATTCTGAGCATAAAATCAGTTATGATTACCCCGCTCGTTGCAGATAAAGATGTCATAGGCTTGATTGATATATCGGGGAAAAAGGAATTCACCGATTTTGATCTTGAGAGATTAAAAACTATATCGGAACAGATGGTTACGGTAATTGAAAGAAAAAAAATGGAAATCAGGCTGAGAGAAGGCTTTAGTGAAATAGATCAGATTTTTAATTCAGCCCTAGATGGGATGAGGGTTATAAGCAAAAATTTTGAGGTCCTTAAAGTTAATAAGTCATTTACTGATTTGGTCAGTATGAAGGCAGCGGGAATTACAGGAAAGAAGTGCTATGAAATTTTAGAATTGCCTGAATGCCATACGAAAAGATGCATACTTAAAAGAATTTTAAACGGTGAAAAATATGTTACCAGACTCATAGAAAGGGAAAATAAAAATAATGATAAAAAATTTTATTCGCTGAGTGCAACTCCCGTAATAAATAATGAGGGCAGGATTACCGAGATTGTTGAGAGCTTCAGGGACATCACTCTGGAAATGCAATCTTTTAGTAGTATGAAATCAAGCGAAAAAAAACTCAGAAATCTTTTTAACAACATGAGCAGCGGGGTAGCAGTCTATGAAGCAAAAGATGGTGGAAAAGATTTTATAATAAGTGATTTTAATAAGGCTGCAGAAAAAATAGAGGATATTAAGAAAGAAGATGTTGTTGGAAGGAGAGTTTTGGAAGTTTTCCCGGCAGTAAAAGAATTTGGACTTTATGATGTTTTTAAAAGAGTTTATAAAACCGGTAAACCCGAAAAACACCCCATTAGTTTTTACAAAGATAACAGGATTTCGGGGTGGAGGCGTAATTATGTTTATAGTCTGGGTTCAGGCGAGATTGTATCGGTGTACGATGATTTGACCAGGGAGAAGCGGGCGGAAAAGTTATTAAAAGATAGCGAGGAATTTAGTGCAGGTTTAATAGAAAATTCCCCCAACCCTTTACTGGTGATAAATCCCGATGCCTCCATAAAATATGTAAATAAAGCGCTGGAAAATCTTGTTGGTATTAAGTCAGGCTCGATTCTGGGTAAAAAACCACCATACCCGTGGTGGCCTAAAGAGTCAGAGGATAAAATTTTTAATATTCTTAAAAAGGCATTTAAAAAAGGTTTTAACGAGAGTGAAATTCTCTTAATCAATAAGAAAGGGAAGAAATTATGGGTTAAGATAAATGCAAAAGCGGCATACAGTGATGGGAATTTAAAATATTTAATAATAAACTGGGTTGACCTGACAGTACATAAATCAATGGAGAGCAATTTAAAAATAAGTTACGATAAGATTAAAAAAACACTCAATGATATTATAAATGCCCTGGCGACACTTGTGGAAACCAGGGATCCCTATGTTTCAGGTCACCAGAAAAGGGTTTCAAAGTTATCGGTATATATAGCAAAAGAGCTTGGTCTTAGCAGGGAAAGAATTGAAGGAATAGAGACTGCGGCAAAGATTCATGATATAGGAAAAATAAATATACCGACTTCAATTTTGGCCAAGCCCGGGAAAT
>CAZQQX010000001.1:0-117704 GCA_964595565.1 uncultured Actinomycetota bacterium | reverse complement strand
AGGAGTTATGAATGAAGAAAGATTTTTTAACACTAAAGGATTATTCTAAAGATGAAATTGAATATACACTGAATCTCTCGGAGAAAATTAAGAAAAATGGGGAAAAATACAGTAATTTTTTAAAAGGAAAGAATATAGCCCTGTTGTTTGATAAACATTCTACCAGGACCAGGTTATCTTTTGAAGCTGGAATAAATCAGCTCGGTGGTAATTGCATAGTTCTTGATGCAAAAACACTGCAACTGGGCAGGGGGGAGTCCTATGAAGATACAGCAAAGGTTTTTTCATTGTATATTGATGGCGTAATTATAAGGACATTCAGGCAGGAAACTTTAGAAATTTTTGCCAGGTATGGGAACATACCGGTAATAAACGGACTTACTGATATATACCATCCATGCCAGGCTCTGGCTGATATATTAACTTTAAAAGAAAATGGGATGTTGAATAAGAAAATTAAATTTACCTATATTGGTGATAGCAACAATGTGACCAATAGTCTTATTATAGGATTTTCAAAACTTGGTATTGGTATAACTATCGGGTGTCCTGAAAAATATTCCCCGCCTGAAGAGATAATTAAATATGCAGCAAGCCAGGGGAATAGCAGCAGGGTTAGGGTTATAAATGACCCCGTAGATGCAGTCAGGGGTGCCGATGTTATATACACCGATGTATGGTTAAGTATGGGCCAGGGAGAAGATAAACTGAAATTTAATGAACTAAAAAAATACCAGGTAAATTATAATTTACTTAAACATGCAAAAAAGGATGTAAAAATAATGCACTGCCTGCCGGCGCACAGGGAGCAGGAAATTAAAACAGAAATCCTTGATAGCAAAAATTCGATTATTTTACAGCAGGCCGCCAATCGCATGTATGCCCAGAAGGGATTGCTTGTATATCTGTATGAAAATTAATATTTTTATTCAGTGCGGAAAATTATGTATGGTTGAATCGGTGGCATATTAATAATATGAAATATAAATAAAAAATGATTAGAGCAAAAAGACTTAATATAATAAAAGAAATAATAAATAACGGGGAAATATCGTCCCAGAGTGAACTGATGGACGAGCTAAAAAAAAGAGGATACAGTGTAACCCAATCAACAATTTCAAGGGATTTAGACTATTTAAGGGTAGTAAAGATAAGGAATTACATGCAGAAAGAGTATTATGCTATAGAAAATAGAGCATATGAGGGTAAGGGTTTTGACCCTGAGAAATTAAAATCAAAATTCAGACAGAGCGTTATATCAGTTAAAAAAGCAGGCAGTATAATAGTGGTGAAAACTTTCCCCGGGGAAGCACAGGGGACCGCGGCAATAATAGATGGCATGAATTTTGTGGAAATTCTGGGGACGGTAGCAGGTGATGATACAATAATCTGTGTTGTAGACAGTTTAAAGAATGCAGATAAAATACTGGAGATGATGCAGTCACAATTTTAAATACAGATAGATGTAATTAAGTGGTTTAAATTATGGTATTATTAAAATTGACCTTACAATAAATGAAAGGATTAAAAAATGGCTGATAAAGTAGTATTAGCGTACTCGGGGGGACTGGATACTTCAATTTCTATAAAATGGATTAAAGAAAAATATAATATGGATGTGATAGCAGTACTGGTGGATTGCGGTCAACCCGGTGATTTAAAAAAAGCTTATCAAAAAGCGCTTGATATTGGAGCCTGTAAATCAGTATTAATTGATGCCAAAAAAGAGTTTATAAATGATTTTGTCTTACCTTCAATAAAAGCCAATTTAAAATATGAAAAAAAATATCCCCTGGCTACTGCACTTGCAAGGCCCCTGATAGTAAAAAAATTGGTTTATACAGCGAAAAAAGAAGGTGCCGGGGCTATAGCACACGGTTGTACCGCGAAGGGGAATGACCAGGTACGTTTTGATGTTGGAATCAGAAGTCTGGAACCCGGTTTTAAAATAATAGCCCCGCTGAGGGAATGGGGCCTATCAAGAGAAGAAGCAATAAAATATGCCGCAAAATATAATATTGAAATACCGGTGACCGGCAAAAGCCCTTACAGCATTGATGAAAACCTGTGGGGTAGAAGTATAGAATGCGGGGTACTTGAGGACCCGTGGATCGAACCGCCGGAAGAAATTTACCAGTGGACAAAAGTAACCCGGGATAAAAATGAATCTGAATACCTGGAACTCGGGTTTTCAAATGGAAATCCGGTTTCTCTTAACGGTAAAAATATATCTGCTGAATTAATTATAAAGAAATTAAACAGCATAGCAGGGTCTTACGGAATCGGAAGAATAGATTTGGTTGAAAATAGGCTGGTGGGTATAAAGTCAAGGGAAATTTACGAATCGCCTGCAGCTGAAATTATGATAGAAGCCCACAGGCAGCTGGAATCATTAATACTGGACAGGGAACTGGCGCATTATAAATTTAATCTGGAAGAGAAACTGGCAGAGATTGTATATTACGGGTACTGGTTTACACCGTTAAGAAAATGCATCGGGTCTTTTATAGAGGAAAGCCAGAAGTATGTTACCGGCACAGTTAAAATCAAACTGGAGAATAAAAGCTTCAGTACCGTAGGAAGAAAATCTAATTACTCGATATATGATGTAAGTCTGGCAACATATGATAGAAAAGATGAGTTTGAACACAGACACTCGGAGAGTTTTATTAAACTGTGGGGTTATCCCTATGAAATACTGGGCAAAAAAGGAAGAATTGATGAAAAATAAAATATGGAAGGGCATGATAGAGAAAAATACTGACAGGGATGTAGAAAGCTTTACCTCTTCGATAGAAGTAGATAAAAATCTTTATATTTATGATATTACAGGTACGGCAGCCCATGTCCTGGGTCTGTATAAAATTGGAATTATAAGTAAAAATGAACTGGGGAAAATTCTCTCCGGCCTAAAAAAGATAAAGATAAATTTAGAAACGGGGAAAATTGATACTTCCTCCCATGAAGATATTCACAGTCTTGTTGAAAATGAACTGGCCGGTATGATTGGAGATGCTGCAATGAAGATTCATACCGGGAGGAGCAGAAATGACCAGATAGTCCTGGATGAAAAATTGTTTTTCAAAAAAATTTTAATAAATACTTTAACCAATATATTAAAATTACAGGAAAATATTTTAAAATCCGCCCATAAAACACTTGATATAGCCATCCCTGCCTATACACACCTGCAGGATGCTCAACCGGTATTGCTTTCACATTACCTGATGTCATTTTTTTATAAATTTGACAGGGATATCAATAATCTCTTCTTTAATTTTGAAACACATGATTTTCTTCCGCTGGGTGCTTCGGCGTGCACCGGTAGTGGTTATAAATTAGACAGGAAATTATTAAAAGAGTTGCTTAAATTTAAGAACCTTGAACCAAACAGCATGGATACGGTAGGGAACAGGGATTTTATCATAGATTTTATCTTTTCATGCACTAAAATAATGCTGCACCTGAGCAGATTATGCGAGGATTTAATCATATATAATAGTAAAGAATTTTCTCTTATTGAAATAGATGAGTCTTTCTGTACCGGGAGCAGCATTATGCCGCAGAAAAAAAATCCAGATGTTCTTGAGCTGATAAGAGGTAAAAGTGCAGTGGTTACGGGTAATCTTTTACAATTAATAATGGTCCTAAAGGGACTTCCATCAACTTATAACAGCGATCTTCAGGAGGACAAAAAAATTTTATTCAGTGCATACAATGAAACCGTATCAAGCATATACATATTCTCTAAATTTGTTGGAAAGGTGAAATTTAATAAATTAAAGATAAAAGATTCACTGGAAAAAAGTTTTATGGAAGCCACAGATATGGCAGATTATCTGGTAAAAAAAGGTGAAAGTTTCAGAAAAGCCCATCACATCGTGGGAAATATAATAAGGTACTGTGTGAATAAAAAAATATCTTTTAAGGATATTAGACTGGAAGAATTGAAAAAATATTCAATCTATTTTGAGAATGATGTGTTTAATTACACGGATATTGATTCATGCATATCACATAAAGAAGTGGATTGTGGTACGGGGAAAAATCAGGTAATATCAAGTATGAATTCCGCTAAGAAAAAAATAGCTGATTATAAAAATAAATTGGAAGCTCTCTCTAAAAGAATACCTTCATTTGAAGAAATAATGAGGCGTGCCAGCATATAGATGGACCATATACCGATAAGAAAATCATTTTCTCTCCAGATTTTTTAAAATGGATAAGAATAATAAAAAGTTAGAGCTAACTGTACCGGCGGGTGGAATGGAGCAGCTGGTAGCAGCGGTAAATGCCGGAGCGGATTCGGTGTACCTGGGTTATAAAAAATTTGGGGCAAGAGCATATGCGGATAATTTTGATTTAAATCAACTGAGAAGGGCGGTTAATTTTGCCCACGGTCACAATGTAAAGGTATATCTTGCCCTGAATACACTTATAAAGGATGATGAAATAGAAGAAGTAATAGAATTTCTGGAGCACTATACAGGAATATGTAATGATGGAATCATTATTCAGGATTTTTGCCTGTATAAGATAATTAAGGACCTTTTTAAGAATATGCCGTTACATGCAAGTACCCAGCTTAATCTTCATAATACATACTCATTAAAGATGGTAAACCGCATGGGATTTAAAAGAGTTGTCCTGGCACGTGAGATGACCATAGAAGAGATTAAAAATTTATGTAAAGAAGAGCTGGCAAAAATAGAAATGTTTGTTCATGGTTCCCAGTGTTACTCATATTCAGGAAGCTGCTATTTTAGCTCATTTATCGGGGGTAGGAGCGGTAACAGGGGTAGATGTACACAGCCCTGCAGGATGAAATATAAATTGTTAGAAAAAACAAATCTAACAGGAAAATATGTTTCTTTAAAGGGCAGCTATTTATTAAGCAAGAATGATTTGTGCCTTCTGGAATTTTTACCGGAGATAGCAGAAGCGGGAGTAAGCGCATTAAAAATAGAAGGCAGAATGAAACCTCCTGAATATGTTGGAATAGTTACAAAAATATACAGAAAATATATTGATATGTATTATAAAAATCCAGTTGATTATAGAGTTGATGTTAATGATATTTACAAACTTACACAGGTATTTTCAAGAGAAATGGGGCAGGGTTATATAAAAAATAAATACCCATCTGATATTATATCTATAAATAAATCAGGGAGTATGGGTAATTTTCTTGGTAGAGTATATAAGGTGGAGTATGAAAATATAAAAAGTAAAAAAATAAAGAATATTTACATTAAAAGTAGATGGGAAATAAATAATGGCGACATCATCGAGATCTGGACTAAACGGGGCAATAGCAGGATAAAAGTAAAAGATTTAGAAGTAGTAAACAGCGATAAAATGAATAAATACAGGTATAAAATTGAGCTGGATGGTTTAAAGAATATTCTGGAGAAAGACAGGGTATTTAAATATTTTGATAATAAGATTAGCCGGGAATCGTGGGAACTGTTTAAATATGGTATGGGTAAAAATATTCCGATAGAAAACGGAACAATGAAAAATAATGCCATGGTAAATAAAAATATAAAATTAACCTACCTGAAGAATTTTTTTAATAATTACCGGGATATTGATGAATCTGAGAACAGAATACTTTTAAAAGCAAGAGTGTATGATCATTCCTTTTTAGAATGTTCAATTAAAAATGGGATAAAAGAGTTAATTTACAGTAATTTCAGCCAATTAACTGATGCAGAAGGGCTGGATAAAAAAACCATGGAGTTGTTAAAAAGAAATAATGAGACCGGAGAAAATGTAATATGTGTGGATACCCCGCAGATACTTTATGATGATGATTTTTCCAGATTCGGAAATAATATATTAAAGCTGCTTGAAGAAGGAATCAATAATTTCAGGATATCAAATCCCGGGGTTCTGGAGTTTCTGATGGAGCTAAATAAGGATAAAAGTTATAATATAAATATCCATATAGGTTGTAATTTTAATATATTTAATACCCCATCAATATTTTTTTTAGATGATTTTGTGAGAAATAATTTAGTCTTTAAAGATATAGAACTTTCATTGGAACTTAATCTGAAGGAAATTTCCAGAATAATTTTAAATGTGAATTCAAAAAAATCTGATTATCAGAATAAATTAAAATTTTCAATTTTTGGCCACGGCTCTGTACAGATTATGAATTCAAGATATAAACTCAAATTTATTACCGGTGAAGAAAACAAAAGTAAATTTTATATAGAAGATATAAAAGGTTACAGGTTTCCGGTTTCCTCGGATTATAATCAGAATATGATGATTTTTAATTCAAAAAATATCTGTACCTTATTTGACCTTGATAGAATAACTGGAAGCGGTGTAAATAAACTTATTATAGACAGCAGGTTCTATTCCCTGAAAGATTTCAGCAAGATATTGAGAAATTACAGAGAAGCATTAAATATACTTCATTTTAAAGGAGCCAATAAATTTAAGAGTTTTACCTCTTATTTAAAAAACGATACTCTCTTTTCTAATTATTCAAGGGGCCATCTTTTCAGGGGAGTAGAATAGAATAAATTGCAGGAGGATTTTTAACGGACTGCGGAGCAGTATTTATTCAATTTCAATGGTGACCGTGGAACCGTAGTCCAGGTATTCTCCGCCTGATGGAATTTGATTGACAACTTCGCCTTCTTCAGTGGAATCGGGAGATGTTTCAACAATGAATTCTAATTCCTCCAGGAGGGCTATGGCATCAGATTTTATCAATCCTGTAACATCAGGTACTTCAATACCCATGCTTATTTTAATTATTATTTCCTGTGTTTTATCATAGATAGTCCCGCTTACCGGCGTCTGGGAGAACACCAGGTCTATTTTTTCTTTGCTTTCTTCATACAATATGGTGATGTTTTCAAAACCTGCTTCATTTAATACTGTTACCGCATCTTCTCCGGTTAGTTCTGATACATCGGGTATTTCTGATTGAGGATTCTCACCTTTGCTTACGTAAAGAGTTACTGCAGTTGATTTTGGGACCATTGAATCAGGAACAGGACTCTGACTTACAACATAATCCTCCGCCAGGATATCATTATATTCATATTCTACGCTGGTAATTACAAGTTCCAGGTCTTCTATGATTTCAAGTGCGTCACTCAAATTCATTCCGGTAAGGTCGGGCATGCTGAAGGTTTTTTTACCTTTGCTTATATAAAGGGTTATACTTAATTTTTCTCCTTCAAGGGATTCCAGAATGGAACCCGCTTCAGGGTTCTGGTTGAAAACAATATCTTTGTTATAAACATCGTTAAAGTCATAAATTTCTTCAACTACAAAGTATAATTCTTCAAATAAGCTTTTTGCTTCTTCTATGTTCAGTCCCGTAACATCGGGAACTTCAACCTTATTGTGTATATTACAAATTTCTGTTGGTTGCTCTCCCTCAATGAATATTTTCCATTCTATGGTTTCTTCCGGACACCAGAAGGAGGGAAGAAGGTTGGATTCGGCACAGACCTTGATATCAATTAGCTCCCTGTCCGGTTTTTTAAAATCTGAAACAGGCAGTTCTTCGTGTGCAGCATACATAAATTCTCTCCATATATCTGCAGGATAAGTTCCTCCAACAACCACTCTGCCATTTATAGGTTCCATTGTTTTGTTTGAATCGGAGTAACCCATCCATACTACAGTAACAAGATCGGGAGTGTAACCTGCGAACCAGGCATCATTGTAATCACTAGTTGTGCCGGTTTTTCCAGCAACAGGTCTTCCTATATTAGCCCTGGTACCGGTTCCTTGTTCTATAACTTTCTTTAAAATCTGCGTAATATAATAGGCTTCCGAACTTTCAAGGATTTTCTTATTTGATTCATTCTCATCGGGATTATATTCATATATTATATTGCCCAGTGAGTCTTCAATTTTTAATATACATACAGGCTGATTGTAAAAACCGCCTGAAGCAAGAGTGGAAAAAATTTTACTTACATCAAGGGGAGTTATTCCTGTTTCAAGACCGCCCAGACCAATTGCCGGGTTGCTTCCAATGTCGTATATTTCCATCTGATTGCATAATTTCTCAACATTTTCTGCACCAACTTTCATTATTAGCTGGGCATATACTACATTAACAGAATGTATGGTAGCATCTATAACTGACATTTTATCAGTGTCAAATTTCTGATTACCATAATTATCAACATTCCAGTCAGGACCTTCTTCCATATCAATGGTAATAGGGCCATTTGGATTGAATTTATTATTTGGTGAAATATGCTGTCTTATTGATTCTATTAGAACAGGAACTTTAAATACAGAACCGGGAAGTCTTTTGCCCTGAATCGCTATATTAAATTTGGAGGTATTGTAATCTTTTCCTCCTATGAGCGAATAGACATAACCATTATCGGGGTCTACAGAGACTACTGCACAAGAAGGGCCGGTATCTTCAGAAAGAATTTTTTTTGTTGCTTCTTCTGCCTTTTCCTGTAAGTCAATATCAAGAGTGGTGTAGATTCTAAGACCGCCTTTAAAAACATCATAATCGGTAAATTTCTGGTCATATAGAGTCCGTTTTATATAATCAATAAAATATGGAGCAATTCTTGATTCAGGCTGGCCTGATATGGCCGGCGAACCAGCATTTGTCTCTATAGGATCGGAAATAGCGTCAAGATATTCGCCGGTGCTTATTAATTGTTGTTCATACATTAGCTGGAGGACAAGGTCCCTTCTTAGTTTTGCTTTTTCTATATCATTAAATGGTGAATAAACTTCAGGAGCTCTTATCAGACCCGCAAGCAGCGCGGACTGGGATAGGTTAAGTTCAATGGCATCTATTCCGAAATATATTTCTGCAGCTTTTTCTATCCCATAGGCACCGGAGCCAAAGTTTATAGTATTAAGATACATCTCAAGAATTTTATTTTTGGTATAATTTCTTTCAAGCTGGATGGCGATTAAAGCTTCGTTAACTTTCCTGCGAAATGTTTTTTCCGGAGTGAAATATATATTTTTTACGTATTGCTGGGTAATAGTGCTTGCTCCCTGTGCCCATTCTCCGGCTCTTAAATCTGCCATAAAGGCACCAATAATTCTTACGTAATCTACTCCCTGATGTTCAAAAAATCTTTTATCTTCTATTGCCACAATAGCATCTTTAATATAGTCAGACATATCTTCAAATGGTATAATTTCTCTATTTTCCCCGGCATGGAATTCCGTTATCAGTCTGCCGTCAATGCCAAAGACTTTGGAAGTCTGGGCTACCGGTGAGGGTGTAAGTTCTTCAAGAGTAGGAAGTGTGCCAATATAATAAAAGCCTATCAATGCGCCAATTAATATCATAAATGAAATTATAATTATCGTAGTTATCAAAAAGGCCTTAAGGCAGCCGCGCGGTTTTTTTTGTCTGGCGTTCATAATAATTTTTGATATTGATAAATAATAAAGTTTTTATAACAGAATTTTATTACGGTTTAAAGAATTTTATATAAAATTTTACCAAATAACAATATAACTAAAAACATAAATAAAAATGGTTCAGATATTGTAAAGGTTTTGGATTTAGATTTAGATCAGATTGTTTCACCAATTCTATAAATAGACATGAAGATAAATATTATGTTAATATTTAATCTAATTTTCTAATTATAAATTACTGGGCGGAAGAGCAGTATGGAAAAAAATTTTAAAAAACAGATAGACGTAATAACATCAGGTGCTAAGGACATACTGGTAAAAGATGAATTGGAACCGCTAATCAGGAAATCTATTACCGAAAACAATCCTTTAAAAGTCAAGCTCGGGCTGGACCCCACTGCACCGGATATTCATCTCGGACATACAGTAGTTTTAAATAAGTTGCGCCAGTTCCAGAACATCGGGCATAAAGCCATTTTAATTATAGGTGATTATACGGCAAGAATAGGGGACCCCTCCGGAAGGTCCACCCTCCGGCCAAAATTATCAGGTGATGAAATAGAGAAAAATGCAAAAACATATACGAAACAGGCATTTAAAATTCTTATTCCAGAGAAAACAGAAATAGTAAAGAATTCTAAGTGGCTCCATCATTTGAAATTTGATGATATCCTTAATCTTACTTCCAGGTTCACTGTTGCCAGGATGCTTGAAAGGGAGGATTTTAAAAATAGATATAAAAATAATTCTCCCATAGCTATTATGGAATTTCTTTATCCAATAATGCAGGCCTATGACTCAGTTGCCATACAGGCAGATGTTGAACTGGGCGGGACCGACCAGAGATTTAATCTGTTAATGGGAAGGGAGCTCCAAAAGGAATTTGGCCAGAAACAGCAGATTGCCATAACCATGCCGATTTTAGTTGGAACTGACGGAATTGATAAAATGAGTAAAAGCCTGGGAAACTATATAGGAGTCTACGAACCTGCGCAAGAAATTTTCGGTAAAATAATGTCAATTCCGGATAGTGTTTTAATTGATTATTTCAGACTTCTTACTACAATAGAGCCACAACAGCTCATAGAAATAGAGAATGATATAAAAGAAGACAGATTAAATCCTTCACTGGCGAAAAGAAGACTGGCAAAAATAATAATAGAGAATCTCTATAACAGAACAGCAGCCCTAAAAGCGGAGGAAAATTTTGATTTAATATTTAAGAAAAAAAAAGTGCCGGAAAAAATTGAAGAATATATTATTGACGCAAATGATCTGGAAGGTAAAAAAATAAGTGTTGTAAAATTATTAAATGATTCCGGCCTGTCCTCTTCTAATAGTGAAGCCAGGAGATTAATAACCCAGGGTGGAGTTAAAATTGGCAATGAAAAAATAAATGATGTAAACCTCGAGCTTGATTTGACCGGGTTAAATAATAAAGTTATACAGAAAGGAAAGAGGTATTTCAGGAAAGTAGTGGTAAAAAATTAAATATTAATGGATATTTTATAAACTGTTACACAACGTAAATTTTAGATAATCTAATTTTAAGCTCTCTCTATTTTTTATTCTTCTTTGCTTCTTCCAGTATCTCAACAGTCCACCTGGCAGCGTTTCCGCATACAGATGTACAGCCCCAGTCATGTCCTCCTGCCAGCTCAAATTTTTCTTTTTCGTCCTTATCCAGTAAATAAAAAGGTCTTCCATACAATTTCCTGTGTATCAGATTGCATGTGATGGTTCCATATTTTTCAATGAATTTATCATGTAGTTTTTTAACCAGCGGCTTCAGTATTCTGTTCTTTTTTGACCCTCTCAGGTCATCAGGGTCAACGCCTATGTCATAAGTATTTCTTCCAAACTCCAGTCCCAGAAAAAATGCTCCAGCAAGATATGCACCGCACATTCCGTCTCCCTGGTCTGCTCCTCCGCCTCCAAGCCCGCTTAGGACTTTAAAAAAATCATTATTATCAATGTTGTAAACATCAAGTAATGCTTTAATGGTGGCCTGGGAGCAAACGCCCCATTCATTTTCGTATTTATAGGCAAGGTCATACGCTTTTTGTGCTTTTGTTTTTGGCATGTTTGGACTCCTTTTTATTTATTGATATAAGTTTTTTCAATAACAATAATTTTAGTTTAATCATCTAATAGAATTTTATCTAAAGTACTTGAATATTCTAATAACTGCAAGTAAAAATTGCAGATTTTAAATTATTTTTTCTTTTAAATAGCCTTAGAGTTATTTTGATTTATTTTTTATATCTACTCAAATATTATTTTATCCGTAGGATATTTTGTCTTAACTTTTAATTTCCTGTTTTATATTTTTAAATTCATAAAAATACTTAATTATTTTTTTCCCTATTTCTGTAAAGGGATTGATTCCTGATATTTTATTTAAAGTCTTTTCTATGCCTTCTTTTGTGATTAATCTTTTTAATTCAGGTGCGCTAACATCTTCGGGGAAGTCAAAATTGTAAGCGGCAGCACAAATCTTAATAATATTATCGGGAAGCAGGTCATTATTCAGGCATAGATTAATGCTTCCCACTATTCTATCTGACTTACCGAGTTTTCTGATTGGATCTCGCCCGACTCTTAAAACAGTGTCCTTTAACATAGGATTTCCAAAACGGGTCAATACATCTATCATTACTTCCTCTTGTTGCTTCAAAGTAATATCTTCAGGATATTTTTTAGTTAAAGCTACACTTGTTTCCTTAAGAGCTCCCAGAAATATCTTTTTTATAAAGCTATCTTTAAAACAATCATGGACATATTTATATCCTTTTAGGTATCCAAGATAACCCAGTGCAGCGTGTCCAAGGTTGTAGGTAAAAAGCTTTCTCTCAAATTCAGCTAAAAAATTGTTAACCGGATACATACCCTTAATCGGGAGAGGCTTGCTTTTTATAGCATTACCATCGTATGGTAATTTGTGATATGAGTCCGCAACTGCATACAATGGGTCGATTGATTTAAGAGTGGTTGATGACTGTGGTACCATCCTTGCTACTATCATTCCTACAAAACCAATATTTTCGTCTGACCATATTCGAAGTTCTGTGTTTAGATTTTTATATACAAAATTTTTAAGTTCTTCATATGCATCATGGGTGTTCTCACAGAGGTAAATATCTATGGGACGGGGGTTGGCCATCATTCTTTTTTTTATCCCCTCGGAAATGCTTACAGATATCGACTCTAATTGTGATACCCCGACAGCAGTACCGATAACATCTGCAAGTGCAATACTGGAAGCTATCTTATTAATATCATTTATTGCTATGCATTCCATATTGTCAATGGTCATATTTATTTCTTTCTTTTTATAGGCATCAAGCAATTTTAAGGGATATTTTTTACTTTTATTGAGAAGATTAATTAAACTTTCATTTGACTCGACAAAAATGGTATGATAACCAATTTCCCAGAAAAGCTGGCCCATAAACCCTCTACCGATATTGCCTGCACCAAATTGTACCGAAGTTTTAATTTTATTCAAATTTTTATTGTGATTTTATAATTGAATTTATAGTAATGGAATCCGTTATAAGAACATCAACCATATTTGCTTTTAGTATAGAAGTTATTGCTTTATGCTTATGTTTACCATGGCATATAATGACTTTATTCTTTATTTTTTTAAGCTGTTGGTAGCTTATGGCAATTTTATTTTTTTCCAGTAGAGGAATATAATTACCATTTTCATCGAAAAAATTTATGGTCAATTCACTGCAGGCTCCGCTTGTAGTTACTAAATCCATCATTTTTTTGTTCAACAGGTTAAATAACTTTGATCTGGAATTAGTAACACCTACGCCCATTATAGCTATATCAATATTATCCCAGAACTCTGTTACGTTTTTTATACTGTTTTCTTTTAAGAGAGAACTTCTGAGTTTTTGTTGTTCAACAATGGCAGGGCAGTTTAAAAAATAGTACTGTCCATTTAGAATAGAGCCGAGGGTGCTTACTATACGGTTGGGATGGGAACCACCAACCAGGTAGCTGTTGCTGAAGCCACCCATAATCTGGATTATTTTTCTTTCTGAACTATATGTAAAGTTAAATGTCTTAAGACTGTTAACAGTTTTTTCAACTGATTCTCCCAGATTAATTCCTATAATTTTAGCCTGGTTTATCATACCGGCAACATATGGAGCTGCAAATTTTCCGATATTATTTTCGGTAAAAGACTCTGATTTTGATGACATTATTAACACATCTTTAAGCTCGGGAAATAACTGTCTGAATTCTATTTCTTTTCTCAGGGATCTTAATCCATACTGGTCAAAATTAATCAGGATTTTTACAATTCCTTTTTCTTTTGCATATGAGATGAGTTGTGATACATAGGATCTTGAAATCCCCATTTTTCTGGCAATTTCATTCTGACTCATATTTTTTTCGTAGTATAGAATACTGGCTCTTGCAGCCAGTTCACTTTTATTGAATTCCATATTAGATATATTTTAATAAAATTTTGTAATTATATTAACATTTGACTAAAATAGTGTCAATATTAATTAAGAGTGACAAAAGTTATTAACAAAACGAATATTAATAAATGCGGCCTATTTGAAGTAAAAAATTACTATTTATAGTATTTTATAATGAAAATATAAATTTCCGTGAGGTAGAAATTATAATTTGGACGTTAAGTGTGATAATTTAATAAATATCGGTTACTTAAAAGGGAGTGAAATGGTATTCAGACTATTATAAAAAGCAAAATGCATTAAACAAAAAAAGAAATATCGTAGTTATGAAAGTGTAGTTATTTTTTTGTATCAAATTGAAGTTTTTTTAATATTAGAATAAAGTAATTTTAATAAAAACAGTAAAAGTTTTAAATGATAGGAGAAAAAAATGTCCAGATATATTATTGCACATGATTTTGGAACTACCGGAAACAAGGCAACGCTTTATGACGAGCAGGGTAATTTATTATACAGCGAATTTGTAGGTTACCATACTTTTTACCCGGATATTAATTGGGCAGAACAGAATCCCGATGACTGGTGGAATGCTATATGTATATCCACAAAAAACCTTATAGGTAAAAGCAAGATTGATAAAAGGGAAGTAGCTGTAGTTAGTTTTAGTGCCCAGATGATGGGATGTCTACCTGTTGATAAAAAAGGCAATCCCTTAAGAAAGTCTATTATATGGGCGGACCAGAGAAGTGTAGGGCAGGCCCGGAAGCTGGAGAGGGAAATTGGAGAAGAAAAAATATATAATATTACCGGTCATAAAATAAGCCCGACCTATTCAGTAGAAAAAATAATGTGGGTAAAGGAAAATGAACCCGATATATATAAGAATACATTTAAATTTGTCCAGGCAAAAGATTATATCGTTAGTAAGCTAACCGGTAAATTTGTTACCGATTATTCAGATGCATCAGGCATGAATCTGTTTGATATATTTAAAAAGGAATGGTCTCCAGAAATTTTGAAAGTGTCAGGCCTGGATATAGAAAAATTACCCGAGCCACATTGTTCATTTGATATTGTTGGTGAAGTATCTTATTCAGTCGCCGCTGAGACCGGCCTTGAAGCAGGTACACCTGTGGTTATAGGTACCGGTGATGGTACAGCTGCCAGTGTGGGAGCCGGAGTAGTAAGTGAAGGAAAGGCTTATAATTATATCGGTTCTTCTTCCTGGATTGCCCTGGCAACCAACAAGCCCATTCTCGACCCGGAGCGTAAGACTTTCAACTGGATTCATGTTGACCCCAATATGTACATGCCCTGCGGGACAATGCAGACCGCAGGTGCTTCATATAGCTGGTTAAAAGATAATATATGCCTTCTGGAACAAAAAGCAGTAGAGGGCCTTAATATAACCCCTTACGAGTTAATGGACCTTTCTATTGAAAAGTCATTGCCAACGGCTAACAGGCTTATTTTTCTTCCTTATTTAATGGGTGAAAGAAGTCCGCACTGGAATCCCAATGCCAGGGGAGCTTTTATTGGCCTCACCTTAAAACATAATAGAAATGATATTATCCGCTCGGTTATGGAAGGAGTTACTTATAACCTTAAAATGATTAGTGAAATTTTTGAAGGCGTGATTGATTTCTCGGAGATAAGGGTAATTGGTGGCGCAGGCAGTCCTGTCTGGAGGAAGATAATGGCTGATATATATAATAAAAAAGTACTCAGGCCAAAAATACTGGAAGAAGCAACTTCACTGGGAGCAGCAATTGTTGGTGGAGTGGGCGCGGGTATATTTGATAGCATAAAAGTTGCTGAAAAATTAAACCCGATAGTAGAAACTCGGGAACCGAATCCGGAAAATGTAAAAGAGTATGAATCACTCTACCCTGTATTCAAAGAAACCTATGAATCACTGGTAAGAGTATATGACAGGCTGGCATCATTATAAATTTCAGATTAATAGGACTAAAAAAATATATTTTAAGCTTATTTAATTTTTAATTTATAAGTATAAGTTGAAAGGATAAGTTTTTTATGAATAGTTTAATAAAAATCCTTAAAGAAGCAGGCGTTGATTCAGCCTGCCGGGAAATTGGAATTAATTTTGATAAGATTTTTCAGACCAATCTGAGCATAAATCCATATCAGGAGCATAAATGGTATGTAAATAATCATTCAAAAGTGGTTGTTTTTAGTGCTGTTCCGGTCGAAGATAAACATGACAGGCTGTTCTGGGAAGAATGGTTCCGGATGCGTGATGAAGATGTATCTTATCATCACATATTAACGTTGTGGCGCCCGAAAATGATGATATTCATCCTGAGAAAACTCTCGCCAAAAAATGGTACATTACTAACGACCCCGATATGTCACCATGGTTATTAAGAAGGTAGAAGGAAATAATTTTTTTTAGATTTGGTTTAAACAAAATATACCTTAAATATTTATAAGTTAATTTAAAAAATACAAAAGGAAATATAAATGAGAAAGCTGGAAAAATATATGAATGATTTTAATGAATATAAGATACCCGAAAAGATGAAAGCCACTGTATTGTCCGGAGTGGGGTTTGAAAATATTGCTACAGAGGAGGTACCGGTTCCTGAACCCGGTCCGAAGCAATTGCTTGCCAGGGTTGATGCAGCTGGAGTCTGCACCTCAATATTAAAAATAATTGAGCAGGGTGCCATGCATAAATTTCTGTATGGATGGGACCCTGAAAAGTGGCCTTTAATCATGGGAGACGAAGGTTCGCTTACTGTAGTAAAGGTGGGGGATAAGCTTAAGGATAAATATGCTGTAGGTAAACGTTACGGTCTTCAACCTGCTGTTAATACCAGGCCAGTAAATTATACTGAAAGATATTATAATAACGGTAAGGGCATAGAGAAAATGGGGGTAGGTTATACTCTTCCAGGACAGCTGGCAGAATATATTTTGATCCAGGAAGAAATAATTAATGCTAATTGCATTGTACCCCTGAAAGATAATGATATGCCCTATTTTGCTGTATCAATGGCCGAGCCCATATCATGTGTCTTATCATCACAGACGCGTAATGTTCATATATATAAAGATACACCACAATCTTTAAGATATTCAAAACTGGGTATAAGAGAAAATGGGGTCTGCATAATTGTGGGCGCCGGAGCAATGGGGAAAATACATCTGGAACTGGCAATGCGGTTTAAGCCCGGAATTTTAATAGCAGTTGATATCCTAGAGGAGAGATTAAACTGGGTTGTAAGAGTTTTAGGGCCAAAAGCAGAAAAAAAGGGCATAAAGCTATTAACCTCTACTCCGGATAAAATTCATGATCTTTTAGGCCATGTTACTGATGGAAAAATGGCTGATGATATTATACTTGCTGTGGGAAACAGGCATGCACAACAACAGGCCTTTGAGTTATTGGGTTTTGGGGGAGTTATAAATCTGTTCGGGGGTCTTCTCAGGGGAGACTCTATATTAGATGTAGATAATATAAGAGTACACTATGATGAGATAAAGATTGTTGGTTCTTCCGGTGGAGATACAGGTGACTATATACAGACCCTGGAAGCTATAAGCAATAATGAAATAGATCCCGGTAATTATGTTGCTGCAGTGGGAAGCATTGATAGTGCTCCAAAAGTTTTAGAGATGATAAAAAATAACCAGATTAAGGGAAAAGCAATTCTATATCCCCATATAAGACAGACAGGTCTTCAAATGGTAGATTACTGGGATGGGAAAAAGGAAAAAATTTTTCTGGAAATGGGACTACTTTAATTACATATAAGAGCCGCTATACCGATTGTATTCAAGTTATAATTCTTTAAAGACATAAATTATTATGTATGTTAATTAAACTACATGTTTCTTTTCAAGATTAATTTTGCATTTGGTGTTTAGAAAATTAATAGGAGAGGTTGTTTAATAAAATTTTGTAATTATATTAACATTTGACTAAATCAGTGGCAATATTAATTAAGAGTGACAAAAGTTATTGACAAAATAAATATTAATAAATATAATTAATCTATCTGTAAAAGAATTAATTGGTATCTTTTTTACGACAAAATAGACAAAATAATTTCTTTGATAGTAAAGTATTATAATCTAAATATTCAGGTATCAGTAAATTTCAAGTACATATAACATCAAATGTAAATTTCAAATATACACAACATCAAATCATAATATAGATTATTTTAAATGATTGATTCAAACAATAAAAAAAGAATAGTGTTAGTAACAGGTTCTGCACAGGGTATTGGTAAAGCAATCGCAATTAATCTCATAAAACAGGGTAATACAGTAATATTTACTGACATAAATAAAGGTATATTATATGAAACTCAAAAAGAAGTAGAAGAATTAAAGAAAAATTGTTCATTCTATATACTTGATGTTTCAAAATCGGATGAAGTAAAAGAAATAGTAAATATTATATGGAAAAAATATAAGAGAATAGACATTCTGGTGAATAATGCCGGTATAACAGCTTTTGGAAAGATTGAAGATGTTAATGATGAAATGCTGGATAGAATGCTTGAAGTAAATTTTAAAGGAGCCTTTTATCTCTGCAGGGAAGTTGCACCCATAATGAAAAAGCAACTTTATGGAAAAATAGTGAATGTCTCTTCAATAACTGCAAAGCGGGGTGATAATACTACCGTACCGTGTTATGGACCTTCCAAGGGGGCGTTAATGGTCCTTACAAAATCTTTAGCCAGACAGTTAGGCCCATTTGGTATAAATGTAAATGCTGTGGCACCTCATGCAATAGATACTCCTATGATGAAACTCTGGAATGAAGATAAGAAAAAAGAGTCTGCAGAAGCTTTACCGGTAAAAAGAATTGGAACACCGGAAGATGTAGCGTCGGCTGTTTCGTTTCTGGTATCCGATGAAGCGAGTTTTATAACAGGTCATGTAATTAATGTAGATGGCGGACATTTTATGGATTCCTGAAGTTTTTGTCATAATATAGAAGATATTTTAATAAGTATAAAAATATTACTTATATATTATAAGGAGGTTGATGAGTATTGAAGAATAAAAGGAGATTTG
The DNA here is from genome assembly GCA_964595565.1 of uncultured Actinomycetota bacterium. Taxonomy (GTDB): domain Bacteria; phylum Actinomycetota; class Humimicrobiia; order Humimicrobiales; family Humimicrobiaceae; genus JAQVEM01. The sequence goes on along the minus strand of CAZQQX010000001.1, from coordinate 98,814 downwards.
CCTGTGATAACTAATATAAATTTTATATTAGGCCCTGACACAAACAAATCTCAAAAAAAATTTAGCAGAGTTAATCCAAAAAGTAAAGTAAATATGGAGGTGATATAAAGTATAAATAACGTGTGATTTTAATTATTATTGTATGAACGAAAGGATGTTAAATGAAAAAATTACTATTATGGATGGTAATTTCTATTTTGAGTATATTAATTATTGTATCTTTCTCACTTTCTGGATGTAAAGAAGAAGCAGCCGGTGAAGCAGTTGAAGAAGTACCTGAGGAAGAAGTTGAAGAGGAAGCCCTGGCCGAAGAGGAAGTAGCCGAAAAACCTGTCACCATAACCATTGCCACTGTTAATAACCCGGATATGATGGTTATGCAGGAGCTCTCTGATAACTTTACTGAAGAGACAGGCATTGGATTGGAATGGGCAGTTCTTCCTGAAAATGAGTTGCGACAGAAAGTAACCGAAGATGTAGGCCTTGGCGCCGGTAAGTTTGACATCGTTACCATTGGAATAATTGAAGTTAAGAACTGGGTTAATTATGAATGGATTGTTTCACTTGACCCATTCTTTGAAAACATGAGTGATGAGAAACGACAGACTTATGATTATGAAGATGTAATTGAATCGGTCAGGGAAGGTTTAAGCGTAGACGGTGTTCTTTATGCTCTTCCATTTTATGGAGAGACCAGTATGGTATTTTATAGAAAAGATCTGTTTGAAGAAGCAAGTTTAACCATGCCTGAAGAACCTAGCTGGGATCAGATTTACGATTTTGCCAGCAAGCTTCATGACCCCGGCAATGAATTATATGGCATGGTTATTCGCGGGCTTCCCGGATGGGGAGAGAACATGGCTGTCTTCTGTACCATGATTAATGCATTTGGTGCCCGCTGGTATGATATGGAGTGGAATGCCCAGTTTGATACTCCGGAAATGAGAGATGCCTTTGAGATGTACTACAAAATTGTTAAAGATGTTGCCGAACCGGGAGCAACCGGTGTTGGATTTACAGAAGGTCTGACTTTAATGTCCCAGGGGAACGGAGCAATTTGGTACGACGCTTCAGTTGCAGCCGGTGTCCTGAACGATAGCAGTCAGTCAAATGTGGCGGGGAATATTGGTTATGCAAAGGCTCCATGGGCAAAGAAACATGATAATGGATGGTTATGGGCCTGGTCCCTGGCTATAGAAGCTGCCAGTGATAATAAAGATGAGGCATTTGAATTCCTTACATGGGCAACAAGCAAAGATTACATACAGCTGGTTGGAGAAACAAAAGGATGGGTTTCAGTTCCATCAGGCTCCAGAGAAAGCACATACGAAAACCCGAATTATATGGAAGTTGCCGACTTTGCTCCGCATGTGCTTAAGGCAATAAAAGCAGTGGATTATAATAATCCGACACTGGAAGAAGTTCCTTATATAGGAACTCCGTTTGTAGTTATCCCTGAATGGTCCAATCTGGGAACAGAGGTTGCCCAGATTCTTGGAGCTTATATTTCTGATGATGTGACTACTGATGAGGCACTTCAGCAGTGCCAGGATATTGCCAATAAAATTGCTAAAGAAGGTGGCTATCAGGATTAATAAGCCTGAATAGGGTTAATATATTCGGGAACAGGTTTCTTAAGTCTGTTCCCGAATATTAGCTAAAGAAAATTGGAATAAAATAATCTTATATAAATATATGCAATAACAATGGATAAAATCATATGGAAAGAGAAATAAGGAGTAACAGAATTCTGACACTCCCTGCAATTATAGTGGTTGCTCTGGTGACACAAATTCCCATACTTTTAACTTTATATTACAGCATGAGAAGATGGATTATAGTGAGACCGGATCTGACCCGCGATTTTGTGGGTCTTGCCCATTACAAGGAGTTATTCACAAGCAGTGAATTCTGGATTGTATTTAAAAATACTCTTACTCTCACTATATCTTCACTGGCAGCCTGTCTTGTTATTGGTATAGCTCTGGCTTTTTTACTTTATCGGCCATTCCCCGGTGTCGGAATCGCACGGACTCTTCTTATTTCTCCTTTTTTCATAATGGATTCGGTCATAGGTGTATTCTGGAGAAATGTTATAATGGAACCAACCTACGGCCTTATTGGAAGAGTCTTTAAACTTATAGGATTGCAGGTACCGGAAGTGCTAAGCCAGTATCCGCTTTTTGTTGTAAGCTTACTTGTTGTATGGAAATGGGCGCCTTTTTTCTTGCTGGTAACTATAGCAGGACTGCAATCAATACCGGAAGAAGTAATAGAAGCATCTTTAATAGACGGTACGAGTACTCTGGGAAGAGTTTTCAGGGTAATGTTACCGATGATAATGAAATATATCACAATCAGCCTTATTCTTGGGCTTATATTTATATTAAAGACATTTGGGTTAATTTTTACTACCACGCTAGGCGGCCCGGGATTTGCATCTACCAATTTTCCTTATTATGTTTACAGGACATCTTTTCTAGGGTGGAATATAGGCAAAGGCTCAGCAATTGCAGTAATTTTGGTTATTATATCACTTGCTATATTAATGACTACATTTAGATTGCTGAGAAAAAGCATAGTGGAGGAAAACATATGAGAAATTATGTGTCTATGTTGATAAGGATAATTGTATTTGTGGTTGCATTAATTTATTTTTTTCCGGTTTTATGGATGATTTTATCAGGTTTCAAGAATGAAGTTGATGTAGTAAACCCATCACTTTTTTTTGAACCTACTCTTGCTCAATACAGATTAATATTTAGCGGGAGAATAACTCATTATTTTTCAAATTCAATAATTATTACAGCTTCTGCTACTCTTCTGGCAATGTTACTGGGTGTACCTGCTTCCTATGGTATCGTAATGATGGCAAGGCTCAGAAAAAGCGGAGAAAATTTATTTTTCTGGTTTATATCTACCATTATTCTACCGGAAGTATGCGTGGTTATCCCTATATTTGTTATTTTTAATACTTTAAATATCCTTGATACTCATCTGGGTTTAATATTAGTTTATACCGGAGTCAATACCCCTATAGTCATATGGATGATGCGGTCATTTTTTAAAGATATTCCTATTGAATTAATAGAAGCTTCCAGAATAGATGGTGCTTCTGAGACAACTACTTTTTTTAAAATTGTATTTCCGCTATCACGTCACGGTTTATCAGCTACAATTCTTTTACTTGTAATTTTCATCTGGAATGAATTTTTCTTTGCACTCAGCCTTACATACTATAATGCTGCTACTATCTCTATACATATGGCTACATATATGACCCAGGAGGGGTTATTCTGGGCTAAAATGAGTGCTATTTCAACTCTGGCTATTCTACCACCAATTATACTGGGCTGGTTTAACCAGAAACAATTAATTCGTGGTTTGACTATGGGTGCTATAAAAGGATAATGAGGTTACGGATATTTCCTTCTTTAATAAGGAAAACAATACGAATAACCTACTAAAATATATTAGACTCATAAGAAGGAGATGACTTTTTGTGAAACAATATCTTCTGGGTATAGATATCGGTACCTCAAACTCAAAGGGGATTATAAGCAATCTTGAGGGGAGAATTATAAAGTCTTATTCAATTTCTCATTCAGTAAGTAATCCCCGTAGTTGCTGGGCCGAGCATGATTCAATTAAAATCTGGTGGGATGATTTTAAAAAAATTTGTAATGAATTGTTAAGTAAAAAGAGTATTAAAAATGATGAAATTGCTGCGATAGGCTGCAGTGGCCTTGGTCCTTCAATGGTTCCTATTGATAAAAATGGGGACCCTTTAAGGCCTGCAATTTTATATGGAATTGATACAAGGTCAAAAAATGAGATAAAATATCTTAATAAAATATTGGGTCTGAAGAGCATATTCGAAAACTGTGGTCAAATATTGTCTGTGCAATCTGTTGGAACTAAAATATTATGGTATAAAAAAAATGAACCGGATAAATATAAGATAACCTCCAAAATATTAACTGCGAACGGTTTTATAATATATAAACTTACAGGCAGATATTCGATAGATTTATGTTCAGCTATTTTTTTTAGTCCTCTTTTTAACATAAACAGGCTATGCTGGAACATAGAAATAAGTGAAAAAATTGGTATTTCTATGTCTGTGCTTCCTGATATATATAAACCTTATGATGTTATTGGTGAAGTTACTAAAGAAGCATCAAGAGAAACAGGACTTGCAGAAGGAACACCTATTATTGCGGGGGCAGTTGATACTTTTGCTGAGGCAGTAGGAGCAGGTGCAATTGAATCAGGAGACGTTTTCTTATCTTATGGTACTACTATGACTGTAATTGTTAATTCAAGCTCTTTAAAAACACATACTGCTCTCTGGGCAAATATGCATTATGTCCCTGATATTTATACTTTAATAGGTGGAATGGCGACGTCTGGTGCACTTACTACCTGGTTTATTAAAAATTTTATGCAGGTAGAGAGCGAAGTATTAAAAACAAATGGTCTGAGCGTATACCCAGTTTTAAGTGATATGGCATCAAAAGTGCCTGCCGGGGCAGAGGGCCTTATAATATTGCCGTATTTTAGTGGAGAGAGGACCCCTATTAACGATGAGTCAGCAAGGGGCATAATAGTGGGGTTAAACCTGTCGCACTCCAGAGAACATATCTACCGTGCACTTTTAGAAAGTACAGCGAATGGTGTTGCCCATCATCTGGATATAATTGGTAAAATGAATATAATCCCTAAAAGGATAATTTCAGCAGGTGGTGGAATAGAAAATGAAACATGGACTCAAATTGTAAGTGATGTTACAGGATTAAAACAGATATGTATAGGAGAAAGTGGATACAATGCACCTGTGGGGAATGCTTATATGGCAGGGTTTGGAATAGGTTTATTCAAAAATTTTTCAATGCTTAAAAATAAATGGGTAAATAAAGAAAGTATAATTGAACCTGATAAAAAAAAGCATTTAAAATATAAAAAATATCTGAAAATTTATAGGAGTTTGTATAAGAATACTAAAGAAGAAATCCATAAATTAGTTAAATTATCCAGTTGATTAAAATACTGAAAAAATTAAAAATAATCTTTTTATTTTATTAAAAATTCTGGTAATATTAATATTTTAAAAAAACGTTTTTTAGTTTACACTGTAAATGTCTGAAAATTGGAAATTGCACTACAATAGAAAGGGGTTATTTAATAATGGTAAAAAAATTAAAGTCAATTTTTGAGTGCAGAGAGGATACATTAAAATTTAAAGAAATTCCGGTTTGCAGTTACAAAAAAGACATTAATGAAGAAATAAAAAAAGGGGGTTTAACCAGGCAAAGGGCTATAAATCTGCTTGAGCAAATGCATACAATAAGAGCCCTGGAAGATATGTTGGTGCAGATAAAGTTTGGTTTATATAAACCACTTCCTAAATTCTCTTATGTCGGGCCGACCCATCTTTCAATAGGCCAGGAAGCAACTTCTGTTGGTTCAATATCTGCTATTTCTCCTTATGATTATATAACAAGCTCACACAGAGGACATGGTGACGCAATTACCAGGAGCTTTAACGTAATAAAGGCAATGGATAATAAAGCCCTGGTAGAGCATTTGAAAAAAAGGAAGAAATACCTGGATGCTATTGAAGAGAAATTCAGTGAAGATGATTCTAGGGAAGTAATGGAAGAAATAGCAATAAAAATACATATCTATAGAATGATTGCTGAACTTTTTGGAAGAAAGGACGGATATTGCAGGGGAGTTGGAGGCGGCATGCATATTGCTGACTTTGAAATGGGCCATTTAGGTGCAAATGCCATAGTGGGAGGTCATGTCCCGATAGCAGTTGGTGCTGCAATGTCTTTAAGATACAGGGATGAAGATAAAATGGTTTTATGCCTGGCGGGGGACGGGGCTTTCAGCAACGGAGTTGTTCTTGAGTCGCTAAACCTGGCATCAATGGCACAGTTTAAAAATGGTCTTATGAGAAAAAAAGCCGGGGTTCCCGTAATATTTGGAATAGTAAATAATCAGTATGCTATGTCAGGAGAGGAGAAGGGCGAAATTACAGGTGTTGATTCTCTGGCACGCAGGGCAGCGGGTTTTGACCTGGATATCATGCATGCTGAAGTAATTGACGGCATGAATGTTCTGGCAGTGGCTGATGCTGTTAAAAGGGCAAAGGAAATAATTAGTAAAGGAAAAGGCCCGGTATTATTAGAATTTATGACATATAGGTATAAAGGACACAGCCTTTCTGACCCGCTTACATATCGTGACCGGGAAGAAGTTGAAAAATGGTCAAAAAGGGACGCTATAGCAACTTTTGAAGGAAAACTTTTGAAAGCAGAATTCCCTAAAAATCAGGGAGGAAAAATAACCAGAGACGAAATGGATTCCTTAAATAAAAAAGTACACTATAGAAATGAAGCCATGTCCGTTTTTGCATCAAATGCCCCATTCCCGGAAGAAGATACTCTAATGTTACATCTGTTTTCTTCAAAAGACGGAAATGATGTGCTGGAAGAGTTTTCAAAACCAGAGCTGGCATCACCATCTCTACCGAAATATAAAAGAAATGAGAATGGTCAGATAAATGCACGTATTGCAATAAGGGAAGCCTTGATAGAAGAGCTGGCAAGGGACAAAAGAGTAATATTATTCGGGGAAGATGTAGCTGACTACGGAGGCGCTTTTGGAGTTACAAACGACCTCCTGAAAACTTTTGGAAGGGACAGGGTATTTAATACCTCCATATCTGAAGCGGCAATGGTAGGAAATGCGGTAGGTATGGCTATGACAGGTTTAAGACCTGTAGTAGAAATAATGTATAATGACTTTATAATGCAGGCTCTGGGGCAGATTGGAAACCAGGCCGCAAAGTGGAGTTATATGTCAGGCGGGCAGATAAGCATCCCGGTAGTTATAAGAACAACTATTGGAGGGGGGAAAGGATATGCCGGGCAGCACTCCCAATCACTGGAAGCTCTGGTTACCCATATACCGGGGTTAAAAGTAGTGGCCCCTGCATCTCCTTATGATGCTAAAGGGCTTTTAAAGTCAGCCATAAGGGATAGTAACCCTGTTGTATTTTTCGAGCAACAGCTTATCTATAACAGCTACGGTGTTGTACCGGAAGAAGAATATTTAATTCCTATAGGAAAAGCAAAAGTGCTTAAAGAAGGAAGTGATATTACCATTGTATGCTGGTCATATATGGTGGAGCAGTCCATACAGGCAGCAGAGTTGCTGGAAGAAAACGGGATATCAGCAGAAGTCATAGATATCAGGTCACTTATACCGCTGGATATAGATACAATAACCACATCAGTTAAAAAAACCGGTAAAGCGATAATAACATCTCAGGAAGTTTCACAGGGCGGGTTTATGTCGGAAATAGCGACTCAAATTCAGGAAAATGTATTTGATTATCTGGATGCACCGATTCAGAGACTGGGTGCTCCTAATTGTATTCCACCATCATCCCAGAATTTAGAGAAGCTATTCCTTCCGGATTCTGCAAAGCTGGTAGAAATTATAAAGAAAAATTTTTAATAATAAGTTAATAGTGATATTATTTAATTTTTAGAAGATAAAAAATTAAAATTTTCTAATATATAATTTTAATATAATATATTTGGTGAACTTCAAAGATTAAAATAAATTACGGGAGGATAAAGTATGCATGAGGTAATTATGCCCAAGCTGGGGCTTACCATGGAGTCAGGGGTTATCGAGAAATGGCATAAAAAAGAAGGAGATAAGGTTGAAAAGGGAGATGTACTTTTTGAAGTAATGACCGATAAGGTAACAGTTGAAGTAGAAGCTTATGACTCGGGATATCTTAAAAAGATATTAACAAAAGAAGGGGAAGAGGTTCCTGTAACAGAGGTAGTTGCATATATAGGTGAAAAAGAAGAAAAGTTACCTGAAGATATTGAGAAAAAAGTAAAACAGGGGCGGGGAAAAGAAAAAGTTTCAGCCGGTAAAGGAGAAAAAAAAGAAATTGAGGGTGCACCGGTAGAAGTTAAAAAGGGAAAAGAAAAAGCTAAATCCACTGGAGGAAAAATAAAGATATCGCCACTTGCGAGGAAAATCGCAGAGGAAATGAATATAGATATAAGTGAAATAGGAGAGGGCTCCGGCCCCGGAGGAAGAATAATAAAGGAAGATATCATAAAATATTCAGGGAGCAAAGGGGAACAGGCTGAAAAGAAAACCACGGAAAAAGAGCCAGAAGCAACTGTTTCCGAAATAAAGATAAAATCTGCCAATCCTCTTAAGGGTATGAGAAAAATAATTGCCGAGAGGATGAGTTATTCAAAAACTAATATCCCTCACATTGTTATAAATTCATTGGCTGATACTACAGAGTTTATCAGGTTAAGGGAAATGATTAAAGATAAAATAATTGCCAGCTATGGAGTAAAGATAACTTATACAGATATCCTGCTCAAAATATGTGCAGTTGCATTAAGAGAAAATATAGAAGTAAATTCAACACTGAATGATGAAAAATATATTATTTACGAAGATGTGAATATTGGTATGGCTGTCTCTGTGGAAGGAGGCCTTATTGTACCGACTATTTTCAATTGTGATAAACTCGGAATACTTGAAATTGCAAAAAAGAGAGTAGAACTTCTGGATAAAGTAAGAAATGAGAAATTAAAACCGGACGAAATAAAAAACGGGACTTTTACTTTAACCAATATGGGTATGTTTGGGGTAAGGTCTTTTTCAGCTATAATTAATCCTCCACAGGCAGCTATTCTGGCAGTAGGGGAAATTTATAATGCACCGGCAATAGTCAACGAAAAAGTTGAAAATCGTTCATTTATGAATCTGTCATTGTCATGCGACCACAGGATAATAGACGGAGCGCTGGGAGCAAGATTTTTACAGAGGGTGGTTGAATTAGTAGAAAACCCGGAGATGCTTGCCATATAAAGGAATAAAAAAAATATGATTAATAATATTTAATATTGATTACAATCAAATCAGGGTCTAATTGTTTTTTTCCGTAAAGTTAGATATTTATGGTGGATACAGGATATTTAAATATCTGATGGAAGTTTAGAAGTATGCTCTGTTTTACATCATAGATGCTAATATCCTCTTCGGTCAGATTATTAATTGAGATCTGGGGATAATTTTTAAGACCGCACGGTATAATATTATCAAAATAGGCGGGTTCAACATTTACATTCAGGGAAAAGCCGTGCATGGTAATCCATCTTTTAACTCTGATTCCAATTGATGCTATCTTATTATTGTTAACAAAAACACCCCTGTGTTTCTGGACCCTTTTACCCCTGATCCCGTATTTTTTAAGTAATTCAATTATTACCTGTTCAAGATTGTAAACATAAAGAGTTATATCTTTTTTAAAGTAGGCTAAATTAAGTATCGGATAGCCAACAAGCTGGCCCGGTCCATGGAATGTTATATCACCGCCTCTGTTAGAATTGATTAATTCTATACCCTGATTATTTAATTCTGCTTCGTCTACCAGCAAATTTTCAGTAATGCCATTGTTCCCGGTGGTTATAACAGGGGTGTGCTCAAGAAGCAGTATTATGCCTATACCGTTTAAATCTTTGACCTTATTAAAAAAATATAGTTGAAGCTTATAGGCATCGGCATATTTCATAATACCCGGATCCATAAACAATATTTTTTGGTTTATGTCTTTTAATGATTTTCTCTTACCTGATTCCAGGGTCTCAATAATTTTATCAGAAATATCCTGGCCCGATATTTTTTTATTATCAGATGTCATATTTTGATTGAGGTTTTAAAAAATTTTATATTTTTTATTTTATTAAATTTGCTTTTAGATTAGTTATTTTATAATATTTTTTTTAAAATTGATAATTTTATAATTTAAGAATAACAGGAAAAATACGTTTAATTTATGTTGACTTAAGCCAGTGCTATAGTTAAAATAAATACAATTAATATGTTATAAAAATTGATTTATAAATTAATTTGCGCGGTAAATCATAATATTTTAGGTATATTATTAGCGATAAAATTATAATTTAATGAAAAAAAGCGATTACGGTATTTTTTTAAAAAAATTATATATTCTTTTATTTGCTAATGATATTTATATAGAGAAAATAAAAAGGGGGTTATTTTAACACTCTATTTTATAATGAAAAATAGTTATATCTATTATTTGAAACATAAAAGTGTAATTTTGTGTTCAGTATAAATTTCAATAGATAAACTGGTTTATTTTAGAATTAGCAAGTTAATTTATAAGTCGGGTAACAACTCGACTTTTTTTATTTGGAAGGAAGGTATTTGGAAAATGGACTTATTAATAAGGATAGCAGCTCTGGGAATTACAGTCATACTGGGGTTTTTCATAGGCTTCTTTTTTAGGAAATATATCATAGATTCCAAGCTAAGTTCAGCCGAGCAAAAGGCAAATCTATTACTGAGCAATGCAAAAAAAGAAGCGGCAACTCTGAAAAAAGAGATAATGCTGGAAGGAAAGGAAGAAATACAGAACTTAAAAATACAGGCAGAAGATGAACTGAAAAAACAGGAATTTGAACTTAAAAAAAGGGAAGACAGATTATTGAGCAGAGAGGATTCCATCGAAAAGAAAGCTCATTATCTTGAGAAGAAGGAGCAGGGATTAAATCAGATAAAAGATGAATTTGCAGCCAGAAATAAGAAACTGGAGGATGTACTGAATAAAGAGATATTAAGACTCGAAGCTATTGCCGAACTGACCAGAGATGAAGCAAAGGCGATTCTTATGAAAAAGATTGAGGATGAAGCGAAATATGAATCGGCTAAAGAAATAAGAAGCATAGAAGCCAGATTGAAAGAAGAATCGGATACACTGGCAAAGAAAATAATCTCACAGGCAATTCAGAGATGTGCCCTCGACCATGTAAGTGAATCTACAGTATCGGTGGTTAATTTACCCAATGATGAGATGAAAGGAAGAATAATTGGAAGAGAAGGCAGGAATATAAGAGTTTTTGAAAATCTCACCGGTATCAATATAATTGTTGATGATACTCCGGAAGCTGTGATACTTTCTTCATTTGACCCTGTAAGGAGGGAAATTGCAAGAGTAACACTTGAAAATCTTATAATGGATGGAAGAATTCATCCGGCCAAAATTGAAGAAATTTATGAAAAAGCAAGTAAAATTGTCAATAATGAGATAAAAGCTGAAGGGGAGCAGGCAGTTTTTGATACGGGAATATCTGAATTAAACCCGGGTCTGGTAAAAGTACTTGGAAGGTTAAAGTACAGGACAAGCTATGGTCAAAATGTTCTGCTGCATTCAAAAGAAGTGGCTTATATCGCTGGAATTATTGCTTCTGAACTTGGAACAAATGTTAAAAAAGCAAAAAGGGCCGGACTTTTACATGATATTGGAAAGGCACTTACCCACGACATAGAGGGCTCACATGCAATAATTGGCGCTGAACTTGCAAAAAGGTTGAATGAGGATGAGGAAATCTGTCATGCAATCAAAGCACATCATAATGAAGTTGAAGCCAACACAATACTTGATGTAATTATCCAGGCATCTGACCAGATATCCGGTGGAAGGCCGGGCGCAAGAAGAGAAACGCTGGAAAGTTATGTTAAAAGGCTTGAAAGCCTTGAAAAAATTGCAACGGAATTTAAAGGTATAGAAAAGGCATACGCCATACAGGCAGGCAGAGAGATAAGAGTAATGGTTAAACCTGAAGAAGTTAATGAAGAAATGTCAGTTATCCTTTCAAGGGACATTGCAAGAGAAATAGAAAAAGAAATGGAGTATCCGGGGCAGATTAAAGTGACAGTTATAAGAGAAAGCAGAGCAATAGATTATGCAAAATAGTCCTGATTTAAAACAGTTTCTGTCTGAACTGAATATAAGGGATTCACTTAATATTGAAGAAGATCTTGGTGATGGTTATGTAAGATTAAAGATATCTGAAGCTGAGAGAAGGCAGGCCCTGCAGGATATAAATTGCGTGGAAGACATAATATTGGAACTGCTCAGGAATAGCAGAGACTCGGGAAGTAAGAATATTTTTATTGGAACAAAAAAAATTGAGGACAAGAGAAGAAAAATATATTTTATAGATGACGGTTGTGGAATTCCACCCAATCTGCAAAATCTTATTTTCCAGTCAAGGGTAACTTCAAAACTAGAAAATGGCATAAAAGATTCTTACGGATTTCATGGAAGGGGAATGGCGCTTTTTTCAATTAAATTAAATGTAGATGACATAAAAATAGTTTTTTCCGATAAATCAAAAGGTGCATCCTTCTATCTTGACGTGGATCTTCTTAAAGTCCCCGAGAAAAAGGACCAGTCTATTATGCCCAGGATAATCAAGATAGATGGGGATTTAAATATTATAGGCGGTGTGAACAATATAATAAAAACGATAATCGAGTTTCAGTTGCAGGCTAAGCATATTAATTTTTATTACGGCACGCCCTCACAGATTTTAATTACCATGAGAAAAATTATGGAGAAGAATGACAATTATGAAACATATCCTAAATTTGATAAATGGGAAAAATTAATAAGTTTTGTTAAAAAAAACAATATAAAGGTGACCCGGATTCCGGCACTTACGGATAACTATAATATTATGGAAATTATTGCTCAAAAAATTTTTTATATGGATATATCGCAAAGAGGAATACAGAGAATTATATATAATGAGATTAAAGAACTCGAACCGGTAAGTTTGGATGCTGACAGCATTCCAGTAGAGGAAAAAGATGAACAGGGTGATGAGAAACGGGATAAGAAAATGGAAAAAAAATTAACTCTTTATGATGAATCAAAATTGGCGGGAAGGTTTAAAGACGAAGAAATAAGATGTATAATTGATACACTCAGGAGTAAGATTGAAGAATTAGGTAGTAAGTATTTAATTACTGCCTGCGATAATATAGAATACAAGAAAGTAAATAATATTATAAAGTTGTCAATTAAATTGAAGCAAAGAGAATAAATAATAAAATAGCAAACAAACAATATGGATAATAATATTAAATTGCTTAAGGTCTCTACAAAATCTAAGCCTAATTCAGTAGCAGGCGCTATAGCAGGAATTATAAGAAGCAGTAGCAGGGTCAGAATTCAGACCATAGGAGCGGGTGCATTAAACCAGGCTATAAAAGGAATAGCTATAGCCAGGGGATTTATAGCTCCAACAGGTCAGGAATTAATATGTATCCCATACTTTAAGGATATTGAAGTTAATGGAGAGATAAAAACTGCTATTGTAATTACTGTTGAATCCAGATAATCTATTAATTATCTTCATTAAACAAACCTTTTTAAGTTTAATTATATCATTTATTAATTAGAAATATTTACAATTATGAAAGCATATATCGAAACTTATGGCTGCCAGATGAATGAAAGTGATTCTGAAAGAATCCTATATCTTCTGGAAGAAGCGGGTTATAAAGAGACTCATGATATTGAAGGTGCTGATATTATAGTAATAAACACATGTACCGTAAGAGAGAAGGCAAAGAATAAATTATATGGTCATTTAGGTAATTTAAAAAGCTTAAAAAGTAAAAATAAAAATGTATTAATTTGCGTGGCCGGATGTGCTTCCCAGGATTTAAAGGATAGGATTATAAAAGATTTTCCTTTTGTTGATATTGTATTTGGTACCCATAACATAAATGAGCTTCCAGAATTAATAAAGAAGAGAATTTCATCCAGTAAAAGTGCATGCTCTGTTAAAGATAATGGTTTTGACCCTGATATTTTTAAAGTTAAAAGGCGTCAGGACTTTAAAGCGTATGTACCTATAATCGTTGGCTGTGATAATTATTGTTCATTTTGTATAGTTCCAAGAGTGAGAGGAAGGGAGAGATCAGTAGAACAGAAAAAAATTATAAAATATATCCGTGAACTTGTAGAGCAGGGAGTTATTGAAGTAACACTGCTCGGACAGAATGTAAATTCCTATGGAAAGAACCTGGAGAAACCGTCTAATTTCCCGATATTACTGGAGAAGGTATCGGATATAGGAGGGTTAAAAAGAATAAGGTTTATGACCTCAAATCCAAAAGATTTCTCTGAAGATATTGTCAGGGTTATAAAGAACAGGGATAACATTGCAAAACATATCCATTTACCGGTTCAGTCTGGCTCCAACAAGGTATTGAAAGACATGAATAGAAAATATACGCGTGAAGGGTACCTTAAAATCATTGATAATATAAGAACAGAAATTCCTGATTGTTTTATCACTACAGATATAATAGTAGGTTTTCCTGGAGAAGAAAGAAAAGATTTTCTTGAAACTCTGGAGCTTGTTAAAAAGGTCAGGTTCGGCAGGGCATTTACATTCATATATTCACCAAGAAGCGGAACAAGAGCAGCAAAGATGAAAGATTGTATACCGTTGGAAGAAAAGAAAAAATGGTTTAATGAACTGGTTGAAGTGCAGAATGAAAATTCCTATGAAGCTAACAAAAAGTTTATTGGTAAAAAATTTGAAGTTCTGGTTGAAGGTTATAGCGCAAAAGGCAATCTTATTGTGGAAGGAAGAATGGAGAATAACACAATCGTAAATTTTAAGGGCAGCAGCACCCTTATTGGAAAAATGATTACGATTGAGATAACGGAAGCAAAAGCGTTCTACCTGATAGGGAAGCGACCATAAATTAATTAAAAATGTAATTATGAAAAGTTCAGGAAAAGAAATTATAAATATAGAAGAAGCATATGAAAGAAACATAAAAACTTTTTTAAAGAAAAACGGAATAGACATAAAGAAAATATCAGATGGGCTTATAAATTTAAAAAAGATTCTGGTTATATGCGGCCCTACCTGTGCGGGTAAAAGTAAAATTGGAATAATTTTAGCAAAATTGCTGTATACAGATATTATATCAATGGACTCAATGCAGGTTTACAGGTATATGGACACGGGTACCGATAAGTATAACACCGGAAGGTATCAAATAGTGCAATATATGACCGATATTTTTGACCCGGATAAGAATTTAAGTGTAGTAGAATTCAAGAATTTATGTGATGAAATAATAAAGGAAAAATTTTTTAAACTATCAAGAATACCTCTGCTCGTGGGCGGTTCGGGTCTATATATCAGAAGTGTTGTAAATGGCATAGACAGGGTTCCGGATGAGAATAGAAAAATAAGGAATAAACTAAAAGAAGAAATAAAAAAATATGGAACATTGAAATATTATTTAAAATTAAAAGAATTGGACAGTGAATATGCAGAAAAGATAAGCGAAAATGACATTAGAAGGATAGTCAGAGCGCTTGAAGTTTATGAGGTAACAGGGTTACCTTTTTCAAGTTTTCAGAAGGCATGGAAGAATAAAAATTACTCTTATAATGCTATACTTATAGGGGTAAAAATGGGAAGGGAAACCCTTTACAGTCGGATTGAGGAAAGGGTTGATAGCATGTTTGAAAAGGGCCTGGTAGAGGAAGTAAAAGCACTCATAGATAAAGAATATGGTGGATGTAGAAGTGTTTCCCAGGCAGTTGGGTATAAAGAAGTAATAAAGTATATAAAAGGTGAGATAACACTGGAGGATTGCATCGCGGAAGTTAAAAAAAATACCAGGAGACTGGCAAAAAAGCAGATAACCTGGTTTAAAACTGAACCAAAAATTAATTGGATAAGAGCAGATAATTATGATAACATCTTTAGTTTAATTGGTTATATTTTTAAAATAATTAACAAAGAATTAAGAAATGAAGAATATTGAATTTTCAAAATTAAATGGCCAGGGTAATGATTTTATATTAATAGATGCTACCATGGAAAATATAAATCTTTCAAAAGAGCAGGTTGTAGAGATGTGCGATAGAAATTTTGGAATTGGAGCAGATGGAATCATAATAGTCAGGCCATCCAGAATATCTGATTTAAAGATGGATTACTATAACAGGGACGGTTCAATTTCCGAAATGTGTGGAAACGGCATAAGATGTATGGCTGAGTTTGCTTTCCAGAGGAACCTGGTTAAAACAGAGAGTATAGATATAGAAACACTATCTGGGGTAAAGAGAATTTTTATGGAGATAAGAAATAAAAAAGTGGAGAATATAAAAGTTAATATGGGAATTCCTGAATTTGATCCCGGTAAAATACCTGTAGATATAAAAAATATGAATGAAATTATTAAATACAGGATAAATATAGATTCTAAAGATTTTGTTATAAACTGCGTTTCAATAGGGAACCCTCATTGTGTTATATTCCTTGATGACGAACACGAATCCCTTAAAGATTTTCCTTTAGGCAAATGGGGACCTGTTCTGGAGAATTATTATATTTTCCCTAAAAAAATAAACGTAGAATTTGTTAAGGTTAAAAGTTCAGATGATTTAGATATGAGAGTATGGGAAAGAGGGGTAGGGGAGACGCTTGCCTGTGGAACGGGAGCATGTGCAGCTGGAGTTTGTGCAGTTAAGTTAAATAAAGTGAATAGAAATAATAATATAATAATTAATCTTCCGGGCGGAAAATTGAATGTTTTATGGGATGAAAGGGATTCAAGTGTTTATCTGGAAGGAAAAGTAAGTTATAAATTTGATGGAAAATATTATTTCTGATAAAGATATTAATATTTTTTTATTCTTATAATAAAATTATAATAATTATGCAAAGGAACAAAATGGATTTTGAGGAATCTGAAAGATTAAAATCTCTGCCGCCCTACCTATTTGCGGAAATTGATAAAGTGATAAAAAAGAAAAGGACCGAAGGATTTGATGTGATAAATCTCGGGATAGGTGACCCGGATATACCAACTCCACCGGAAATTATTGATGTGCTATGCAGGGAAGCGAATAAACCTGAGAACCACAGATATCCTTCAAGTTATGGTCTAAAGTTTTTTAAAGAAGCAGTAGCACGTTTCTACTATAAAAGATTTAATGTAGATATTAACCCGGATAAAGAAGTTATACCCCTCATGGGTTCAAAAGAAGGAATATCTTCTATTGCATATACATATATAAATCCTGGCGATTATGTAATTATTACAGACCCGTCATATCTGGTTTATAGAATAGGTGCGATTTTTGCAGGAGGGAAGCCATATACCCTGCCACTTAAAGAGAAAGAAAACTTCCTCTTTGATG
Source organism: uncultured Actinomycetota bacterium (assembly GCA_964595565.1). Taxonomy (GTDB): domain Bacteria; phylum Actinomycetota; class Humimicrobiia; order Humimicrobiales; family Humimicrobiaceae; genus JAQVEM01. The sequence continues at coordinate 81,704 of CAZQQX010000001.1, read as the reverse complement.
TAGATAAAATTGATAGAGAAATAGCAGAAAAAGCTAAAATTTTATATTTTAATTACCCCAATAACCCAACATCAGCTACATGTGATACTGACTTTTTTAATAAAATAGCGCTATTCGCAGAAAAAAATAATATAATTATATGCCATGATAACGCATATTCTGATACGTACAGTAATGGTAATAAACCCGAGAGTTTCTTAAATGCGTATAACTCAAAAAATGTGGGTATAGAATTAAATTCACTTTCCAAAACTTTTAATATGACAGGGTGGAGAATTGGATATGCTGTAGGCAACCGTGAGATAATAGAAAGTATCGGCAAATATAAAACAAATGTTGACTCCGGTGTTTTTAATGCAATTCAATATGCAGCCGCAAAAGCACTGGACATTTATGATAAATACAGTAATGGAATAAACAAGGTTTATGACAGCCGGAGAAGAATGGTAAAGAAAATGTTTGAGGATGCAGGAATTGATTATTACAACTCAAATGCTACTATATACGTGTGGGCCAGGGTTCCTGAAGGTTATTCGTCAGGCTCATTTTCCAGAATGCTTCTGGAAAAGGCCAATGTGGTTATAACACCGGGAAATGAGTTCGGAGAATACGGAGAAGGTTATTTCAGAGTTTCACTGACCATAAGCGACAGCAGACTGGAAGAAGCCCTTAAAAGAGTAAGAAATATCCTTTAACTTATGAAAAAATTAAAAAATAAAATCTGTTAGATCCATTTATGACAAAAGAGAAAGTATTATTAGTTTACACCAGTTTAAATAATTTTAAAAAGATAGTCCCAAAAGAGAATGCAGACTCAGAAGCAATAAAAGAAAACATAGAAGAGCTAAAAAACCTTGCAGTCAGTGCAGGTGCGGTGGTTAAAGATATTTTATTCTGCAGGCTGGATAAGCCAAATCCGAAATATTTAATAGGAGAGGGAAAACTGGGTGATGCTAAAAACATAGTAGATAATAATGAAATTGAGCTTGTTATTTTTGATGATGAAATAACTCCAACCCAGCAGAGGAACCTACAGATTAAGCTTGATGCTAAAGTTCTTGACAGGACGGCACTTATACTGGATATTTTTGCGCAGAGAGCCCACAGCAGCGAAGGTAAGTTGCAGGTAGAGCTGGCACAACTGAATTATCTTCTTCCGAGGTTAACAGGAAGAGGTGTGGGGCTATCGAGATTGGGCGGAGGAATAGGGACAAGAGGACCCGGTGAAACAAAGCTTGAAGTTGATAGAAGGAAAATTAGAAAGAGGATAAGCCAGCTGGAGAAAAAAATACAAAAGGTAGATATCCAGAGAAATGTGCAGAGAAAAAAAAGAGAAGAAAAAAATGTTTTTAAAATAGCGCTGGTAGGATATACAAATAGTGGTAAAACAACACTTCTCAACCTGATTACTGATGCTAACGGATATGTAGAAAATCGTCTATTTTCTACACTTGATTCTACTACAAAAAGGTTAAAAATATACCCCGGTTCTGAAATTTTGATTTCTGATACAGTAGGATTCATAGAAAAGTTACCCCACCAGCTGGTAGCTTCATTTAAGTCTACGCTTGAGGAAGTAAAAAGGTCGAATCTTTTGCTGCTGATTGTTGATATAAGTAAACCCGATTTTGAAAATAATATCTTAAGTGTAAAGGAAGTATTAAAGGAAATTAACGCAGGAGATAAACCGATAATGCTTGTTTTTAACAAAATTGACAGAGTCAAACTGGAAAAAATCAATAATGTAAGGATTAAGTACAAAGAATCAGTTTTTATTTCTGCTTTAAGAAGAATTGGTTTTTCCGAGTTTTATACAAGAATAAAAGAAATAATTAAAACCAATTATATAAATATAGATGTAAAAGTTCCTTACAGTGAAAATAAAATTATTTCGTTTATTTATAATAATTGCCATGTTCTAAAACGCAGGGATTCAGAAGATTGCGCCATATTTAATATAAATGCAAGTTCAAAAGATTTTTCTTTGCTTTCAGAATATATATTAAGAGAGAAGGGGAGCAGGAAGGCAGAAGCAGTTTAAAAATTTAAAAATATTTTCTTATTACGCCTATTACTTTTCCAAGTATTTTTACATCATTTGCTACTATGGGCTCCATATAATCATTTTCGGGTATTAATTTTATATTTTTATCAGTTTTAAAGAACCTTTTTACTGTTGCCTCATCATCAAGAAGAGCCACTATTATCTCGCCATTTATCGCGCTGTCCTGTTTTCTTACAATAATATAATCCCTGTCCAGTATCCCGGCATTAACCATACTGTCGCCTCTTACATGAAGAATAAAAACTTCCTTTTTTCCTTTTACAAAATCAGACGTAAGAGGGAAATAATCATCAATGTTCTCCTCTGCTAGAATTGGCCTGCCGGCCGATATTTTACCCACAACGGGTACATAGACCATATTATTTAAACCTGTTCCTTCAGTTTCATTTTCGTAACCGGTTAAGATAGAAATTGCACGGGGCTTTGAGTGGTTCCTTTTTATATATCCTTTTTCTTCAAGTTTTTTTAGGTGAGAGTGGACAGTGGCAGATGAACTCAGATGAACAGCTCCGGCTATCTCTCTTACGGACGGGGGATAACCGGATTCTTTTATTTTCTTATTAATAAATTTTAAAATTTCTTCCTGTCTTGAGCTTATATTTTCATCCATAATTTATTAAATGTTTAATATTTTTTACTAGTTTTATTATAACAGAAATGCGTATACAAGGCAAACACAGGTTCGCTTTAAATCTTTATATATGCTTAATAATTTATTCATGAGGTTATATTTTTTTGATACCAAAAAATTTTAAATAAAATTATTATTGATTAAACATCTTCCTTTGTTATCCAGGTCATCATTTTCCTGAGTTCTTTTCCTACTTTCTCTATTAGATGATTTTCTTCTCTTTTTTTGATTGCATTATATACGGGCCTTCCGGCTTGATTTTCAAGTATCCACTCCCTTGCGAAAGAACCATCCTGTATATCCCTGAGTATTTTTTTCATGTTTTTTCTGGTTTCTTCGGTTATTATTTCTTTTCCCTTTACCATATCCCCATATTCAGCTGTATCACTTATTGAATACCTCATCCAGGATATGCCGCCCTCATATATTAAATCAACTATCAATTTTAATTCACTTAATACCTCAAAATATGCTATCTCGGGCTGGTATCCGGCTTCAACCAGTGTATCAAAGCCTGACCTGATAAGTTCAGTAGTACCGCCACATAAAACTGCCTGCTCACCGAAAAGGTCTGTTTCGGTTTCCTCTTTAAAAGTAGTTGTGATTATACCAACCCTTCCTGCGCCGAGAGCCTTTGAGTATGCGAGACAATAATCTTTAGCTTTTTTTGAATAATCCTGATAAACTGCGATAATTACCGGGACCCCGCTGTTTTTTTCATACATTCTTCTTACAATATGGCCCGGCCCTTTGGGCGCGATCATTATAACATCAATATCCTGGCGGGGGATAATTTGATTAAAATGAATATTAAACCCATGGGCAAATGCGAGTATATTGCCTTTCTCAAGATTTGGCTCTATATATTTATAATAAATTTCTTTTTGTGAGGTATCTGGTACAAGAAGCATTACCATATCTGCCATTCTTGAAGCCTCATCAGTAGTGTAAACTTCAAATCCTTTTTCCCTGGCAAGGTCCCAGGATTTTCTTCCTTTAACTGCACCGATAATAACATCCATGCCACTGTCTCTAAGGTTTTGTGCATGGGCATGCCCCTGGCTCCCATAACCAATTATGGCTATTTTTTTGCCCTTCAGGATACTCATATCGATATCTCTGTCATAGTGTATTTCTGCCATTTTTCCTCCTATTTTGTTGAATAACAGCTGTTTTGAGCCGTTTAATGATTTTAGTATTTATTCTAACAAATAATGTAAAAAAAAGTTATAAAAAATTTCAAACAAAAAAAATATTTTTTTGTTTTCTATTGACACAAACAAGTGTTCGTAGTAACATTAATACAAAGCGAACATGTGTTTGTTATTTATACTTTATTTTTTGTTTATTTAAGAATTTTTTAATAGAGAGAAGAGGTAATAATTAAGGATGTTAACTTCAAAAATAAATACAAAAAATATATTTCTATATACTTTAATAGCGATTGTAGCATTTCTGGTACTGGCAGCTTTATATTTTAACAGTTATAAGTTTTTAGGCGAAGAAACACTCAGATACACAAGAGTAAATATTGATAAGGGGATTGACATTTATGATCTTGCCAGTAAATATGCCGATAACGGTAATAAAGCAAAATTTGTAAGTGAAACAAAGAGGATAAATGATATAAGCTACGGTGATTTTATTCCAGGAAATTCAACTTTAATTATTCCTATTATTGAATCAGAATAGTATAATTTACTAACACCTTAATTTTTAAGAATAAACTTAATTTATTTTTAATCTATCAGTCGTGTATTTATTTTTTATAACATATATAATATGGTAACTTTAAAGATAAAATTACTGGATAAATCTATTCCTGTACCCGGATATTCTCATAAAGGTGATGCTGGCATTGACTTATATAGTGCTATTGATTGTGAATTAAAGCCCTTTGAGAGAAAAAAGATACCCACAGGCATAAAGGTTTCAATACCATATAGCTATGCAGGGTTTGTCCAGCCTAGGTCAGGAATTGCTTTAAAAAATGGTATAGGACTGGTTAATTCACCTGGACTTATTGATTCAGGATATAGGGGTGAAATATGTGCTGTTTTGATAAACTATGATCCCTATGACAGTTTTTTTATTAAAAAGGGTGATAAGATATGCCAGATGGTTGTAAAAAAAATAGAAAATATGAAAATTAAGATAGTTGATAAACTTGATGATAGCGAGAGAGGAGACCTGGGATTCGGAAGCAGTGATTTTTAGCAATATTATTTAATAATTATTTAAGTTCCGATAATATACATTATGTAAACTTTTAAAGTATTAAATATTTTTATTATAAAATTCCAATATTAACACTAATTTTTTTAAAATTTATCAAACAACTCACTGCTCTAAATTTTTAAAATGAAAATTCTGTGAAATCAAAAATAAAGTCAGGAAGTAAATTTACATCTTTTTAATTATTTTAGCAGGGGTTCCCGCAGCCATACAGTTATCAGGGATAGAATGTAATACAAGAGAATGTGCTCCAACAGTTGAATTATTACCTATATTTAATGGACCGATAACAGTTACACTGGTATAAAGAATAACATTATTGCCAATAACCGGGTAACCTGGTTTTCCATGATGAAAAATAGAATGTCCGAGACCTCCAATTACGACATTGGAAAAAATACTTACATTGTCCCCTATTTTGACTCCCCTTCCAATAATAACTCCTGAAGGGTGCCATAATCTACATCCCGAGCCAATTTCTGCACCGGGGTCTATTTCAGCCCCGTTAAGGAAAAAATTTATTCTGCTAAATATCTCTGCAAGCAATCTTAACCTAATTTTGTAAAGAGTATGGTAGAATCTATAAAATAATAAAGCCTGAACACCGGGTTTTACCAGTAATATTCTTATTGCACCCCAGAAATTTGGTTTGCCTTTAATAGTGCCATATTTACTGAAAAGTTGCCTTATGTCTCCTCTTAAACTACCGGGTTTACTTCTTTTTGTATTTTTCTCGTCTTTTTTTTTAATATTTTTACTGCTTTTCATCTATTTAACTGTCTTGCTTTAAAGGTACTTCTGGTTGAAGATTAAATTTAAAAATGATTTATATAAATTATTTAAACTGTAGCTTTTAGTTATGTTCTATTTTATCTATATTCTATATTAAAATTTATATAAAAGTATTATTTACCTGTTTAAATATTTGAATAATAAGCTATGGTAATCTTTTTTGTAAAATAATTTTACATTAATTTCTGGATATAACTGTCTTAATTTCTTTATCTTGTAATTTTTCCTGGTGACAAGTTTTTGATTGAGAGTTGTAAGTTCTATATAAAGATTAATATCCGGTAGATAAAAATCGGGAGTAAAACTTATATCCGGGTTGCCTTCTTCATCAACTTCCAGTATAAATGTTCTCGGCTCGTACTCCCATTTGATTTTATAGAAATCAAGAATCTTGCTGAACTCTTTTTCACTTTTATGTGCAAATTTAATATTTTTATTTTTAGTATAACCAGAGTTTATTTTTTTCTTTGTTTTTAATAAGTTTTTGCCCATAAAATCTTAATTTACCTCCAATTTTTTTATTAAATATATTTTATTTAATAATAAGTATTAATAACTTATATATTTTTCGTCTATCCCCGCTTCCCTATTATTACCGTAAAAATATTTTTCAATATCTCCATTTAAATCTGAGTAAACTTTTCCAAGTGCTATTCCAAAAACTCCCTGGCCGCTTTTAAGTGTATCTATTATTTCCCTGTCAGAGTTGCATGCATAAACAGTATTTCCATCGGATATCAGGGTTAATTTTAAAAAGCTGTCGCTATCACTATTATTATCGTATTCGTCCAGGTATTTTTTTGTTTTTCTGAGTTTCTGGAGGCTTATACCGGCTTCTATTAATCTTTTTATAATTTTTAACTTGATTAAATCGTTAAAACTATACATTCTCCTACTTCCATAACCCCCTGCTTTGTTAACAGTCGGTTTTATAAAATCAGTGCGGTCATAATAGTCAAGTTGTTTGTATGTAAAGCCTATAATATTGCATACTTCCGAGGAGCTATATATTCTTTTTATTACATCTTTAAACATGTTAATTTTTTATTGAATATATTTACTACATAAATTTTTTTTATTTACCTTTTTATAATTCTAATTACATCATTGTAATTACACTAAGGTAATTTTAAAATTTATGTAAAATAAAGTCAATATGTAACATATGAATGTATTTATGGATACGCGGGGTTTTATTTTTCTTTATTAAAATCTTCAGGATTTATATGATTGAGAAATTCCTTAAATTTCTTCACTTCATCATCAATTGATTGAATCTCGAGCCCACCTGATTCAAGAACATGCTCCGCTACGAAAATATCGCATTTAATCCTAACCGCGGTAGCAATAGCATCCGATGGCCTGGAATCCACTCTTATAACTTTACTCTCTGGGTTTTTTATATTTATTATGGCATAAAATGTATTATTTCTTATATCGGTTATTTCTATGTTGTCAACACTTATGTTCAAATTATTAATAATATTGATAATCAGGTCATGGGTCATGGGTCTGGGTGTTTTTATATTCGACATTTCAAGAGCTATAGCAGAAGCTTCGTATGGTCCTATCCATATAGGAAGATACCTGCTGCCTTTTTCTTCCTTCAGGAGAAGGATTGGTTTCTGGGAAGGTACCTCTATCCTTACTCCTTCAAGCTTCATTTTTATTAAATTAGATTTTTTTTCTTTGCTCATATTTAATGCCGGTTTTATATTTCTATTTTTTTATTACATAATACAATCCGAAACAATAAATCTAAATCTTATCCTTATATATTATATTATAAATATTATATTATAAGCTGCAAATTTAAAATACCTAATGAAATGTTTAAAAAGAAGGATTCAAATGCTTGAACTGTTTTTTAAAGATTCTATATCTTTCTTAACTGTATCTAATTTTAATTCATATATTGACTTTAAATTCCTGAATTTTTGTTTATAGTCAAGACCATAACCAACTATGTATTTCTCCCCTATTCTAAAACCTGCATATTTTATATCTATATCGGCTATTCTTCTTATATCTCTATTCAGCAGTGTGCATATATCAATACTCCTGGGATACCTTGATTTTAAGTTTCTTAATAAATAACTTATGGTTAAACCGGTATCAATAATATCTTCCACAATTAATACATCTCTACCTTCTATGGATTCATCAAGGTCTTTGGTGATTCTGACCACACCTGTAGAGGCACCGTTAAAACCGTATGAAGATATACTCATAAAATCTATACTGAGGGGAAGGTCAATTTCCTTTATTAAATCCGAAAGAAAAATAACTCCCCCTCTTAAAATACTTACCACCAGCAGATCCCTGTATTTGTAATCTACAGTAATTTGTTTTCCCAGTTCAAAGATTTTGTTTTTGATATCTTCGCTGGTAAATAATTCTTTTCCTATAATATTATTTTTTAGAAGTTCTTTTTCGATATTTTTGCTCAATATATTACTATTTCTACTATTTTTTTAATATGACAGGCTGCTTCTATTGATATCTATTATGGCTACCCAGGTAAGACCTGCGTTAAATAAGACTATATCACCATCACTATTCTTAAATTCAAAAGGTTCAAAAATTGAGCTTCTTTCCCACGTGCCTTCTATTGCTTTTCCATCCATAAAAAAGATTGCCTTTCCCGGGATACCATTTGATGTGTGCGTTCTTACTAACATATGACCCTTTTCATCAAAAGGACCTTCTACATCCGTGTACATAACAATTATATTTTTTGCTGCAATCTGAATTCCTGTTTCGCGATCTATATGAGGAGAACCTGCTATATATTTTAGATAATTATTATTTTCACTGTTATATTTAAACTCAGCCATATAACCATCAGTGGAAAAATCTATAATTATATCCGAAATGTTTCCTGTTTCGGAAACAGATGCGTCTTTTTTAAATCTTAAAGGAGACTGCCCTCCTTCAAGCGAATACCCTGCATTTTCTGCATCTTTCCTTAGCTGTATGGTAGACATAGCAGCGGTATGCTCCGTAATGCTGCTTCTGTTATAATCCCTCCAGAATGACGCATTTGCAACAATTGAACTCTCGGGAGGTTCCGGTTCTCCAATTGCAGTCAGTACATCAATATCCATATCTTCAATTACTTTATATGCATTCGCAAATGAATCCTTATGAGTACCAAAAAAAGTATAAATGGGGTCAAGGCTTCTTGCTATTTCTGCATAATATATTCTTGCGCTTCTTATTGGCGCGACCAACTCTGTATCATATGAAGAATATACTGCTATATATCTTGTTATTCCATACTCATCTTCTGCTTCAAAAATTATATCGGCATAAATAAGTCCGGATTGAGGTCTTGCATCAGGGTAAAGATTATTAATCATTATTGCAAGCGGTCTTTGATCCTTTACAGAATCAGAAATCTCAAGGCCGCTAAATCTATTTATATTTCCGGTTATTTCTTCTCCGGCCACACTTTCCTGCTCCTCAACTTCCGCCGATGTTTCTTCTTCCGGCTCTTCTTCTATTACTCCTTCCTCTTCTTCCGGTTCCGATATAACATCTTCCTTTTGAGCATCATCTGCTTTACATCCGTTAAAGATTATTACCGAAGTAATCATAACCAGCGTTAAAACTAATATCATTATTAACCAATTATTTATTTTATCCTTTTTTAAAACCAATTTTATTTACCTCCTACTTTTTTATAAAACCCTTTTTGATAATAAATTTTTAACTATTATAATTATAAAAATTAAAAAATAAAATACTATTAAGAATATTATTGTAATTATTGTCTGTCTGTTGTCCTGATTGGATAATTCCTGATAGATATAATCACCCGATATATCTTCATTTGAGACCAGGTTAATTTCTTCTAATTTCTTATCATTAATAAAGACAGCCATTGTACCAAGAAAATCATCTTTTTTAATGGGTACGGTTATATTTTCACTTATACTATTTTTAAAATCTACTTTATCGCTATTTATGTTTAAAAGATATACCCTGTCAGTTTCCGGGTAAAGATTTATATCAATACTGGTGGGTTTGCCTGTACTTATTGATATAAAAGGGGTTTTTGAGTCAACAACTTTAGTATATTCTAAATTATTGTAGGCCCAGTTTAATAATTTTAAGACATCATTATCCCTCTGTTCCGCGGTCTCGCTGTTTAAAACCACAGTTATAAGATTCAGGTCTTCTTTATCTGAATAAATTGCCTCACAGAATCCGGCATTATTCGTGTAACCTGTTTTAATTCCCTTTATATAATCATTTTTAAGAAGAGTGTTTGTATTGGTAATTCCAATTTCTTCATTATTTTTCTTAATGATATCTTCTCTGGTGCTTACTATCTCGCGGAAAAGATCATTATCCATGCAGTATGAGGCTATTCTTGCCAGGTCAAGGGCAGTTGACCTGTGATATGGAAATGTATCGTCCAGACCATTTGTATTTTCAAATGTTGAGTTATATGCGCCAATCTCCCTGGCTTTAATATTCATTAAACTAACAAAATCTTCCGTATTTCCCGATAAATATTCTGCCAGTTCAATTATAGCGTTGTTGTGGGAACTTATAAGCGAAGCTTTAAGCAAGTCCATTAGACTTATAGTGTCCCCGGTCTTAAATGTAAACGAAGAATGATTTCTGCCAGAAGCATTTTTTGATATTCTGGTAATTTCGTCAAAGTCCTTAATATTTTCAATCGCAATGATTGAAGATAGCATTTTGGTCAGACTGGCGGGGTATAAGCTGCGAGAAGAATTCTTTTCCCATAATATATCTCCTGTATCATAGTTAACAACAACTGCTGACTCGGCATTAATATTTATATCAGTATCGTAAGCTGCGCTATCAGGATTACAGTAAATTTCAGGTGGATTTAAAAAAATAAAAAAAGAACCGATTAAAAAGAAGAGAATAAATACTAATACCCTTTTGCATATATTGCCTGATTTTCTATGGTATGAAACCGGATTATCCACATTTATCATTTATGTTTTTCCAGAAACTTCTTATTTTTGTCTTTTACTAAAAGTTCTTGAAAATCACAGAGCATTCTTTCAAGCCTGCTGACAGTTTTTTTTGCTCTATTATGTAAATCCTTTTTACCGGACATGATTAAAGGTAAAATAATTTGCTGTATAAACGCAGATTGGCGATTTGCAAAGTTTTCAAACAATCTTAAGTGCTTGACGTATATCCCGTATTTTAAAAGGTCACTTACCAGTTTTAAAATTTCAGCGTCATTGGCATTCAATAAATATTTACCATTTTCTTCCTTCCAATCAACGATATCATTATTTATCAGGTCATCTATGTAACCTCCCGGCAATTTAAATTTCTTGCCCATTTCCCCTGCGGAGTATGATTTGAACTCATAATCAGCTCTATAACCTTCTCCTAATTTAAGCTGGAGATTTTCTATTGAGTGTTCATTCTCACTTATAAACTTTTTAAAATCTCTTGAATTTAACTTTTCCTTTATTACATCAAGCGGCATGTAGTAGTCTTTCTGCATTTTTAAAATATAATTTATTTTCTCTATATCTTCCTTAAGGTAAATTCTGTATTTGTTCTGTGCTCTTCCCGGTGATATGAGACCTTCTGATTCCAGAAATCTGAGCTTGCTATTGCTTAAATCTGGGTATATTTTTTTTAAGTTTTTAACCACCTTGCCTATTGTAAGGTAGTTTTTTTCTGTATTTTTTTTTGAAGATTCTGTTTTCATTTATTTTTTATTTTAATTTTCAGTACCTGTCTGAAAGAATAAAAATACATACTTTCCGATCTGTATCCTGTCCATTTTTTCTAAAACCGAACTCTCGATTATTTTACCGTTTATGTAACTTCCATTTAAACTTCCGGAGTCTTTTATTTTAAAATCATTCCCTGTTCTAAAAATAACGGCGTGTTTTCTGGAAACTGTCACATCATCAAGAAATATATCAGATTCCGGGTTTCTTCCAATTGTAATCTGGGGTTTATTTATAAAAAATCTGTCTCCAATATTAGGCCCTTTTATTATTACTAAAACGCTTTTTCCTGGAGGAATTTTTTTTATATCTTCAAGTATGTCGCTGGATATATCCTCAATATACTCAACTATTTTGTCTCTTATAGATTCTGTTTTATTCTTATGTTCTGATTCCATAATTTTAATTTTAAATAACTGGATTCTTCAGATAACCATTTAACTAAATTATTATATCATTTTTTTCAATTTTATGGTCGGGACGAGAGGATTTGAACCTCCGACCCCCAGTACCCCATACTGGTGCGCTAGCCAAACTGCGCCACGTCCCGTATTATTGATTATATTCTAAAATAATACAAATAAATAGTAAAGCTATAGGTTTAATTAATTTCTTCAATCTCAGATTTAAACTTTCTGGTCATCAATTTTTTTACTGATTTAAGCGGGTCAAGACCTTTATAGATAATTTCATAGATACATTCAGTAATTGGAACTTCTATGTCTATTTTTTTAGCAATATCATAAACTACCTTTGTGGTATTTATTCCCTCAGCAACCATATGCATGCTTTTTAAAATATCACTAACTTTCTCGCCCCCTGCTATCCTTTCACCCACGTTTCTATTTCTACTTTTTTTACTTATACAGGTTGCTATAAGGTCACCCATTCCGGCTACTCCTGAAAAAGTTACTGGATTTGCACCAAGCTTAACACCAAATTTGGTAAGCTCATGTAATCCTCTGGTTATAATCGAAGCTTTGGTATTCGCCCCGTAACCCAGACCATCTGAAATACCGGCAGCTATTGCTATTATATTTTTAACCGCACCACCAATTTCTACACCAGTCACATCGTTATTTGTGTATATCCGGAATTTATCACTTGATAATATCGGCTGCATATATTTAAGTAATTCTTTATTATTTGATGCGATTGCCGACACGCCCGGCAGTCCCATTGCTATTTCTGAGGCGATATTGGGACCCGATAAAACACAAATTCTGTATTTTAAATTTTCTGGCAGACATTCTTCCATTGTCAGCGACAACCTGAGATTTGTAACAATTTCCAGTCCCTTTGCCAGATTAAGAATACATTTTATATTTTTTATATTCTCTTTCAAATAATTATTAAATCTAATGATAGTTTCTCTCAGGACATGCGATGGGACCGCAAAAACTACTATATCCGGGCTACCGGGCCCATTTTTATAGCCGGTAAACGGAACTACATTTTCGTGTATATATAATTCACCCGTATACCCGGTGTTTTTTCTGGAATTTTTTATTTCATTACAAGTTATATTGCGTCTTGTCCACAAATTAATTCTGTATCCTTTTCTGGCAAGCATAACCGAAAAAGTTGTACCCCAGCTTCCTGCTCCTATTACTGTTATATTTATCTTTCTTTTCATATTATTTGTAAGTTTTTACTTTATTCCCTTTAGCCAGTATTTAATATTTAAATTTAAAATATAAAGGTGTACCCTTAAATCCAAATTCTCTTCGTATGTTGTTTTCTATATATCTTATTAAATTAACCCTTTTTCTTGCATCCATATTTGAGAAAACCAGAAAAAAGGGAGGGGACGCCTTGATTTGTTTTAGAAATTTAATCTTAAACTTTTTACCTTTAAAGTGAATACCTTCATTTTCCCTCTCTATTTTTTTGAAATAATTTGTTAGCTCATTATCGGATATTATTTTATTTCTTTCAGCAACTAGTAAATCTACCATTTTAATAATATCTTTTATGCCCTTTTCTTTTAATGCGCTTACTTTCAAAAAGGGTATATAACTTGCAAATCTCAGTTTGAGCTCAAACATTTTTATAATACTGTCCAGAGTTTCACTATCAACTCTGTCAATTTTATTAAAAATAATACATATGCTGACCCCTTTTTGAATGCACATATCAACTATTTTTACATCCTGATTTGCTATTTCTCTGCTACAGTCAATTAATATAAGACTTATATCAGAATATTCTATTGCTTTTCTGGTTCTTATATCGCTATAGTAATCCAGACTTTTTAATTTCCCCTTTTTTCTTCTTATGCCCGCTGTATCTATAAATTTATAATTTTTCCCATCTATTTTTACTATGCTGTCAATACTGTCCCTGGTAGTTCCCCCAACCTCATCTACTATTGCTCTCTGGTCTTTGATTATAACATTAAATAGTGTTGATTTGCCTGCATTTGGCCTCCCCAGAATAGAAATAGCAGGTACATCATTTATATCATAATTATTAGAGCTTTCCGTATTTGAACCAAGCTCTTTTACCACTTCATCTAAAAGGTCCCCTATGTTTTTACCGTGTAGGGCCGATATCTTAAAAGGATACCCAAAGCCGAATTTCAGATAATCTTCAATAAATAACTCTTCTTTTTCATCATCGTATTTATTTCCGACAAAAATTATTTTTTTGTTTGTTTTCCTTAACATATCTGCTATTTCTTCATCAACTGGAGAGACAGGCTGTTTTAAATCCACCATAAAAATAATTATATTTGATTCATCTATAGCTTTTTTTGTTTGTAAAAATACCTGTATATTTATATTCTCTTTTAATTTTAAATTAATCCCTCCTGTATCTGACAGGATGAATGTTTTACCATTCCAGTCTGTTTTATAATATTTTCTATCCCTCGTAATCATTGGTTCCTTATCAACGATAGCGTCACTTTTATTGCATATTCGGTTTATCAAAGTTGATTTTCCGGCATTTGGTTTTCCCACAACTGCGACTTTAGGACTATTAGCATCGCGGTCAATAAAATTTTTATCATTTAATTTCTTCATAACATTACTGGCTTAAGAATATATTTCTTTTATAAAATTATATCCATCTTCGGGTATTATTTTTATATTTTTGTTAATTTTTTCCAGATCCAGTTTTTTATAATTATCTATAGTCAGATTGTCCTGATTAAAAATGCTTTTTGGAATAAGCACCCTGTCATATTTTTTGATATCTTCTTTTTTCAAATTTGTCTTTATATCTTCCCCGCTGAGTATGCCCGTTACTTTAATATTACCTCCGAGAAATTTATTTTTAACTTCCAATATTTTTAAGAATAATTTCATATCCTGTCTTAGTGTCCCATATCTTTCTTCCAGCTTATCAATAGCTTTTTTTATTACTACTTTGCCATACTCTGAGGTTACTATTAATACTTTTTTATATTTTTTTTCATAAGTATAACCTCTATTATTAATATATTCATCTACCTGCTTCAAGAAGCAGGTAGATTTTCCAATACCGTTTTCTATCTGATAAAAATTTTTATAATAATTGTACGGAGGAAAATCAATTTCACTAATAATATAAAATTCATCAGAAAGATAGATATTATCATTTTTTTTAAATGACTTATAATATTTTTTAATGTTATTTACAAAATTTATAATTTCAACTGCAGTTTTTTTATTATAGGATATCAAATTATTATTTTTATTATACTTTGTAACCCCGACTGGCACTATACCTGTAGATAATATATTTTTATAATCATTATTAAGTGCTAAAAGTGTATTTTCCAGGTCTTTACCGTCATTTATACCCGGACATAGAACTATTTGAATATTTGTTTTAATGCCGTTTTTATCAAGGAATATGAGATTTTCAATACCACGCATGGTTCTTTTATTTCCAAAAATGTTTTCTCTTATATTCCCGTCAAGGCTGTGTACAGAGATATAGAGCGGCTCCAGTCTGTATTTAACAATTCTTTTTAAATCTTCCTGGTTTAAATTGGTGAGGGTTATAAAATTTCCGTATATATAGGAAAGAAGATAATCATCATCTTTTATATACAGTGAATCTCTTAAGCCAGGGGGCAGTTGCCTGATGAAGCAAAAAATACAGTTATTTTTACAGGTTTTTATTTTTTTGGATATATTGTAACTCTTCAATAGCTTTTTTTACATCAATTATATCTTTTATTGGTGTGGACGCACCACCACTTATACCGGCTCTTTTTTTATTAATGAACCATTCCGGTTTAACCTCCCTGTAGTTTTCAATATGATAGGTGGATTCATTAATTTTTTCTGATATTTCCTTTAGGTGCCTGGTATTGGCACTCTGCCTCCCGCCTACTATAATCATTATATCAACTTCTCCAGCAAGTTTTCTTGTAGATAGCTGCATCTTTCCTGTTGTGTCACAGATGGTATTGTTTATTAACAACTCTCCTGTTTTATCAAGTAATTTATTGACGATAACAAAAAGTTTTTCCTTTGTTTGGGTTGTTTGAATAACCACTCCAATTTTTTTTCTGCACCTCAATTTTTCAGCATCTTCCTCACTTTCTATTACAGCATATTTTTTATTTAGTATACAACCTTTTATTCCCAGAACTTCCGGGTGGTCTTTATTACCAATAATAACTACAAAATAACCATTCTTTGAAAGCAGCCCGGCCTTTGATTGTACTTTTTTTACAAAGGGACATGTGGTATCAACAATTTCTGCTTCCTTCTCTTTTCTTATTTTATTTATTAAATAAGGAGCCATTCCATGGGACCTTATAATAAAAATGCTTTTATTACCTATTTCTTCAACTTTATTGACCGATATAAGGCCTTTCTTTGACAGTTCTTCTTTTACTCCTGGGTTATGTATGATTGAGCCAATAGTAAAAATTTTTTTATTTTTATTACCGTTTTTTTCAATTGCTTCCATGGTTAATTTTAGAGCTCTCTTCACCCCAAAACAATAACCCGAATACTCTGCAATTTTTATTTCCATATTTACCTGTAACTTTTTTAGTAATAATAATTTTTTATTTTATTTTGCTGTAAATTCTTCCTATTTCCTCCATTAATTTATTTACAACAACATGCATAGCTTCTTTCTTGCTGTAATTTTTTAGTATTTCGTCTATATTTATTAAATCTCCAACAATTATTTTTATTTTAGGAAAAAATAATCTTTTATGTGGTTTTTGAATTATCATATTTGTTCCACTCAGAGCTACAGGCAAAATGGAAGTCCTGCTGTTTACGGAAATAAAGCCTATTCCTTTTTTGCCCTTTCTTAAAATGCCGTCTGTTGACCTGGTACCCTCAGGGAACAAACCCAGGGCATTATCGTTTTTTAAAATCTCTAAAGAAGTTTTGAATGCATTTCTGTCAAAGGTATTGCGTTTTACAGGAAAAGCATTCAGGTAAGTCACAAGAGAAGATATAAGCCTGTTGCCGTATAATTCATTTTTTGCCATAAAATATATACATCTTGGTATAAAACCACCGATTATCAGCGGGTCGACATAACTAATATGATTTGAGCATATTATAATTCTTCCCTTTTTCGGCGCTTTGTTTATGTCTATTGCTTCAACTCTGTAGAGTATTTTAAATATTACCCTTATGGTAAATCTTAATATGTCATAAAAAAATAAATAAAATTTATTATGGCTTAATTTTAACTTTTGACCTCTCATAATACAATTCCTTGATTTTATCTACAACCTCCCTTATTGATAAATTTGTAGTATCAATAAGAATTCCATTTTTCGGCATTACAAGCGGGCTGTCCTTTCTGCTGCTGTCAATTTTATCCCTTGCTGTAATTTCTTTCTTTATCGTATTCTTTTTTATTTTCTGCCCGCCCTTTTTTATCTGAAGGTCCCTTCTTTTTATCCTCTCTTCAAGACTGGCTGTGAGGAATATTTTTAATATTGCATCCGGGCAGACAACACTCCCGGTGTCTCTTCCTTCAAGTACAGCTCTGCCTCCCTTTATAAATTTCCTCTGCAGGCTTACAAGATATTTTCTTACTCCTGAAAGTTTTGATACGATTGAAACATTCTCGCCTACTTCCCTGCTTCTGATTTCACCTGTAAAATCCTTTCCGTTTATCCTTACCACTGTATATTTATACTCATCAGATGGATTACTGTCTATTTCAAGATTTAAGCTTTTTGCAAGTTCAAGGATAGATTTTTCATCGTTGTAATCCACTTTATTCTTAATAGCAATAAGAGTTATGGCTCTATACATCGCACCTGTATCAATATATTTAAATTTTAACTCCCGTGCTAAAATCTTGGAAACCGTACTCTTCCCGCATCCGGCCGGGCCATCAATTGTGATAACATTTTTACACATCAGTAATTATCATTTAAACTAAAATTTTTTAATAATTGAAGATTTTAACTAATTATTTTTTTTATATTATACTTGAAACCGGGGAAAGATGTATTTATGCAATCTGAACCAAGTATAGACACACTACCTTTTGAGCGTAAACCTAGTATTGAAAGAGACATGGCAATTCTATGGTCACCATAGCTATTAACAGTCCCCTCACCTGCCTGAAAATCATTGTTTCCATCTATTATCATCCCATCTTTTTCTTCCCTTATGTTGACCCCTAACCTGTTAAACTGGGATACTATAGATTTTATCCTGTCACTCTCTTTATATCTTAACTCCTGTGCTCCCCTTATAACTGTTTTCCCGTCAGCAAAAGCCGCAGCGACACATAATATCGGTATTTCGTCAATCAGGAGCGGTATTTTTCCTTTTTCTATTTTTATTGATTTTAATTTACTGGAAAAAGTTTCAATATCTGCCACAGGTTCATTATTTAATATTCTTTTATTGGTCATTATTACTTTACCGCCCATCCTTCCGAGCACTTCTAGTATACAGCTTCTTGTGGGGTTTATACCCACATCCCTTATTAATGTATGCGAATTTTTTAATATCATTGTGGCAACTATAAAATAAGCAGCTGAAGAAATGTCCCCGGGTATATATATTCTCCTTCCACTTAGCTTATTGCCAGGTATTAATTTTACATAATTGCTATTGTAATTTATATTTGCACCCAGATAATCGAGCATCTTTTCTGTATGGTCCCTTGATATATGGGGCGAGATTATTTCTGTAGCGCCTTCTGCATTAAGAGCAGCAAGCAATATACATGATTTAACCTGGGCGCTTGGAACCTGGAGTTCAAATCTTTTTCCTTCTAAATGAGTGCTCCCGAATATTACCAGAGGAGCCTTAGAATTGTTCTCTCTCCCATAAATTTTTGCGCGCATTTCGGAAAGTGGCTCTATTATTCTATCCATGGGCCTGTTATTTATTGATTTATCTCCGTTTAATATGGACATAAAATTAGTTGCTGATAAAACACCGCTCATCAATCTTATGGTTGTTCCCGAGTTCCCGACATCCAGTATCCGGTCAGGCTCCCTGAAGCTTTTAATCCCTTTTCCATAAACTATTAAATTGCCATTTATTTTTTCGATTCTTACACCTATTATTTTTAAAATATCCAGGGTTCTTATGCAGTCATCACAGAAAAGAAAATTTTCAATTACAACCGTATCATTTATCATAGAAGATATAATTATGCTTCTGTGAGAAATCGATTTATCTCCGGGAATTTTTATTTCACCTTTAAGGCTGTTCGCTCTGCGTATTTCCATTTTTACTCGCCAAGAACCTTTTTTACACTAACTTCATAACCTTCTTTTTCTATTGCATCTTTAGATATCTGCCCCGCATCTTCACCCTGAACCAGAATTTTAAGTATTCCACCGCTGCTAAATTCTGTTGAATGAAAAATGGAAATATCCTCGATATTAATACCGTGTGAACTTATAGCTCTTGTTATTTCACTTAAAACTCCCGCTTTGTCAGCTATGGACACTCTTAGCTCATAGAGATTTGATATGTCTTTTTCTATATATTTTGGCAGGTTGATCCTCGCTTTTTGAGCTTTAAGATAATGATTTTTTATTGATTCTGAATCATTATTCTTAAGGTAATCTCTGAATTCCTTTAAATATTCTGTATAGTCTTCTATAGATTTTATAAGTTTGTCTTTATTTTCCAGGCTTATATCGAGCCACATCTTTATATTTGCCGCTGCGATTCTTGTCATATCTCTAAAACCACCGGCACATAATTTAAACAGATTTTTCATGTTTTCCTGTTTATCATCTATCATATTAACCAGGTTTGTTGAAAGGACATGTGGGAGGTGGCTGATCAAAGCAACATTTTCATCGTGCTCTTTCGGGTCTATAGAGATTACTTTTGCACCGATTTTAGTAAGGATTGAATGCAATGTAACCAGAGCCTCTGATATGGTAGTATCCGTAGGAGTAAGGATATAAAATACATTTTTAAATAAATCCCCGGTGGCACTCAGAATGCCTTCATTTTCCGAACCGGCCATTGGATGACCACCTATAAAAACCACGTCTTCCGGCAATATCTCACTGGCTTTACTTACTATCTTTTCTTTTGCGCTCCCGACATCAGTAACAATTGCTCCCTTTTTCAAATAATTTTTTATATTATTCATCACTTCAACTATATTACTGATAGGTGTTGCTATTATTATAAGTTCTGCATTATTGACTGCTTCTTTATAGCTTCCGGCGATAATATCAATTATATTTCTATATCTGGCTATATTCATTGACTCCCCTTTAATGTCATAACCGCTTATAACAAAATCTTTATTGACGCTTTTTAAAGATAAGGCCAGTGAGCCACCTATGAGGCCGAGTCCTATTACTGCTATTTTTTTAATATTTTTCATTTTTAAACGTTATTAAAATTATAATACTGATGTTTACATAAATTATTTAAAAATATCCCAATAATATATTAAAATTAATACAATTTGTGAATAATAACTTAAAAATTAAAATTTTATTTTTAGTTATTTTTATTATTTTACTATAGATTTCAAATTTATTAAGCATAAAAATTAAATATATTTATAAAATAAAATATTTTTTCAAAATTTTATAAAATTTTATATCCAATCTATTGACAACATTTTTTTATTTTGGTATCTTTTTTATATCTCAGAACAGGAGGCAACTTTCAGAAATAACTTGAGATTAAATTTGAAAGAATTTAATTACAGGTTAATAATTTGAAAAGTCCCTGAGAAAAGTTCTGAGGATGACCCCGAGATGTTAAGTAGTCTAAGGCGCTTGCTATGATGAAAGATAACTCGGGGTTTTTATTTACCTGTTTAATGAAATACCTGATAATTAATGAGCTGTTATTAGCCTGTTGTCTGTTTTTCTTTTTTTGGTTTTAGAACATAAATTATTATTATACTTATAACTGCAAAAATAAGTATCAATATTTCAGCCGTTATAACCCCGTATATATAATTGGTGTAAACAGAAACAAAATCCACCAGTACATGATATGATATTGCTATCAATATAAAGTATTTTTTTCTTCTTATAAAAGCGTTTATAACCAGGACTGATAATGAAATCTGGATAAAAATAGCAAAGATTCTTTCCAGAGCTCCAATTAAAGGCATATACCAGTCAATATTTGTAAGTTGTGCCAGTGTAGAACCGGGCAGGGAACCAGGAAAAAATTTATAGGCTAAAAAGCTCGCCAGAAGTGACATACCGACCAGGATTGCTGATTCACCCCCACCATGACCAATTCCGTACATGATTCCTTTCTGGTAATTTTTTTGTTTTATAATCAAACCAAATACTATTATTCTTACCCCTTCTTCAAATAAACCTGCGGTTAATGACATAAATAGACCTGCAAGCATTACAGCCGTGTCTCCTACAAAATTATCCAGGATTAATGAATTAATATAATTGTTTAGAGGCAATCTTGTAAGAGATATTAAAAAGAATACCATTCCCAGAAAAAATATTGACCATGAAACCCTGTATTTCTTCCAGATAAAAAAGCCAAGAACAAAAGGTAATACTACTTCTATTATAATTGATATTATGTAAGAAACATCCAGGAGTATATTATTCATATAAATTTTTTTTATTTAAATGTTTATATTTGATAATAATTATTATAAAACATTTATAAACATTTCTACCAGTTCAGGGTCAAACTGAGTCCCGACACATCTTTTCAATTCTGCTATAGCGTCATCTCTGCTTATGGCTTTTTTATATGACCTGTCGTGTGTCATTACATCATAAGCGTCCACTATTGAAATTATTCTTGAATTAAGAGGAATTTCTTTCTCTTTTAACCCTTTGGGATAACCTGTTCCGTTCCACCATTCATGATGGCACAATACCGCTTCTGCCACAGAAATAAGCTGTGGTGAAGATTTACAGATATTATACCCTATTTCAGGGTGTTTTTTTATTATTTTCCACTCTTCATCATTTAGTTTTCCTTTTTTTAATAAAATTTCGTCAGTTATAGCAATTTTTCCAATATCATGTAGAGTTGAGAGTAAAGATAGCTCAGTCAATTTATTTTCCTTTAGATTAATTGAACGGCCCAATCTTATTGCCAGGTCTTTCATTCTTAAGGCATGCTCTTCAGTTTCATAACTTTTTTCCCGGAGGGTTCTTTCAAGTGATGAAATTATTGAACTTGAAATACTATTTCTTTCAAGCAGTTTTCTCCGGTACATGCTATCTTCTGCTTCTTTTATTACAGGCACTATACTGGTTTTATAAGTTTTTTTGGTAGCCGTTCCGAGGGAGATACTCACCGGTACTTTTTTATTTTTTGTTCCAGCGCATGTCTTTCTTATTCTATTTAATATTTCCTCGGAATCCTTATCACTGGTTTTGGGAAGTAAAATTGAAAACTCATCACCTCCCCACCTGGATATTATATCTTCTTTTCTGCAGCATTTCTTTATTGTACCGGCCATTTTTATCAATAGCCTGTCACCTTCCTTTGGACCGAATGCATCATTTATGAGTTTTAACCCATTAACATCTCCTATTATAAAACTTAAAGGGAGCTGCCTTTTTGTATCGAGCCTTTTCAGCTCTTCCTCAAAATAACTCCTACTGTACAGACCGGTCAACTTATCCCTCAGGGATAATATTTTAATTTCTTCTTCTGTTTTTTCGTGTTCCAGAACACTTGCCAGAATTTCTGCCAGCAGTTTCAGAAGAGTTATATCATTGTTCGTCCACCTTTTTATATTTTTTATTGATTCAAATCCAAGAAATCCTTTAATATTACTGTTGTGAATAAGAGGAAGAATTAATATCGATTTAACCCCGGAAGGTTTTATTATCTCTTTTTCTTCTTTTATTTTAAGCTTAACTTCTGAAGTATCCTGTATGTTTACACTGTCAAAATTATTTATTTTTTCCATCCACCATAATGAGTATTTTTTAAATATTTTTATTTCTATCACACCGGGTTTTGGCACGGTATTTTTGCCGCACCATTCATAAGTTCTAAAAGCCCTGCTTTTTCTGTCATTAAAAATATAGATATAACTTCTGTCGGCCCCCGTAAATTCCCCTACTTTTTTAAGAGTGTTTCTGATTTCATTATCAATTTCAGATGATAGAATTTTTATAAAATTTGTTGATAATTTCGTTATAAGGTTTTCAAACTTTATTCTGTGGTTTAATGATTTATTGATTCTTTTCTGTTCTGTAATATCATAAAGTATGATTATCCTGCACGGCGTTTTTGAAATGCTGCAGTTAATATTATAAACGGTCATTTTAAAATACCGCTTAATTTTATTTTTAAAAATAATTATATTTTTATTTATTCTGGAATCAGAATAATCAATATTATCAAAATATTTAGAATAAGCAGGAAGCATTCTATTTATATTTTTTCCTCTGTTATTTTTATTCTTTAATTTAAACAGGTCTATTGCTGATTTATTGAGGTATAAAATACAATTTTTATTATCAATAACAACAATGTTATCTTTTATGTCATCTATTATTATATCCTTAGCAATTGGTAAAAAATCAAATATCCCCCACCTTGTAAATCTAAATATTATTAATAATATACTTGCGGTTAGTGCCACTGATGTTATATCAAAAACATCAAAAGGCTTTACTCTCATAATATAAAGTAAATGGGTAGCAAACGGGATTAACAGTACGAGTGCTACCCTCAATGTGTTCAGGTTCAGAAAGCCCATTTTTTTTATCATTATCCGGAGTATAAAAAAGTAAGTCAAAAACATAATTATATACAAAAAAATTACCCACACTGGGAATAAAATACCGGCCTCACATACCAGTAAGTTAACTCTGCTGGTTTCCTGCAATGCTAAATTTCTCCAGAATAAATAGTGAAAGTTATTGGTCGCTATAAAAAAAATAGTTAAAACAGGTATTGTAAATAATATTATAGTTCTTTTAAGTGTAATCCAGCTCCTGTAATTTGTCTTATTTATTATGGTCAATAAATAAGATACAGGGATAATAGTTACAGTAGAATATTTTAGTATATTCCATATAGATTTCGGATAAAATGAAGGATTTAAAACAATATGAATTTCTGCAATAATCCATAATATGCAACCAGTAATTACCAGTA
The DNA here is from genome assembly GCA_964595565.1 of uncultured Actinomycetota bacterium. Classification (GTDB taxonomy): domain Bacteria; phylum Actinomycetota; class Humimicrobiia; order Humimicrobiales; family Humimicrobiaceae; genus JAQVEM01. The sequence continues at coordinate 57,710 of CAZQQX010000001.1, read as the reverse complement.
ATTCGTAACTTAAGGTATCTATATTCCTATTTCTTATCAGTAAAACAGAAAATAAAACTGATACTATAATTCCCGCAGCTAGCAATATTATGTATAAAGAATAATCTAAACTCATTACTATATAATTTACTTACTATATTATTACATAATTTTATGCTTATAATATTATTTTAATTATTGCTTATTATTATTATAAAAATATTAATATATTATGCTACCATAACTTTAACAATTATTGCAATATTTTTATAAATATTTTACTGCGGCTCACAGGCTATTTTTTAACAGTCCTGAATATTCTGTAATTACGTCCTCAACAAATTTTTTCATTCCTTCCATGGTTTTATAATGTGTAACTGTTTTTTCCATTACATCCATGGGAATAGTGGCTATATCTGCTCCAACAAGCGCAGCTTCCCTAAGCTGTCTCGGGTTCCGGATACTTGCTGCCAGGACTTTTGTATCTTTTATGTCATAATTTCTAAAAACTGTTACTATCTGTTCAACAAGATCAATACCTGAAACAATACCATTATCTTCCAGAAGTCTTTCATTTTTTTCCATGCCGTAATAAAAGAAATAATCTGACTTTGTGAATTGAATATTATTCCGGGACCTGATAAAATCATCAACTCTGCCAGCAAATGGGCTTACAAATTTAGCACCTGCTTTTGCAGCTAACATTGCCTGCTCGGGAGTAAAAACAAGGGTGCAATTTACAGGAATTCCGGACTCTGATAATTCTTTTATTGCCTTTATCCCATCAAAACTGTTTTCACTGCCTTCTTCAAAAGAAGGACTTACAGGAATTTTTACGTATACATTCCCACCCACAGGGTTAAAGATTTTATAAATTTTCTTACCTTCCTCAACCATTTCTTTAAAACCTGTACTTATTACCTCAAGACTTACCGGAAGTCCACGTGCAACTGTCAGCATTTCTTTAATATAATTTTCCATATTAACAGCATTGCCACTGGTTTTTTCGGCCTCTACAGCTTTTTTTATTAATGATGGGTTAGTTGTGACTCCATCCAGCAATCCATAAGATTTAGCTCTCTTTATTTCTTCAATTTTTCCCGAATCAATGAAAATTTTAATCTTAACATACCTCCTACTAAATTATTTTTATTTTTTAAATTTTATTTCTTTTACTTTATTTATTATTGCCTTGCTTGATATTTCTTCAAAATCAAGTAATTCATATGGCTTTCCACTTCTTGGTATTTTTCTTACAGCAAGAATATGAACCGGGCTCTTTTCTGATGAAGCGCTTTTTACCGCTTCACCCAGACCTCCTCCCTGGTAATGGTCTTCAACAGTTATTATCAACCCTGTTTCTTCCTGCGCTTTTATAATCACCTTCTCATCTATTGGTTTAATACTGTAAATATCAATCACTCTTATTAATATATTCTCTTTTTTTAATTCCTCATAAGCTTTAAGTGCCTCGTGCAGTGTTATTCCCCCGGCACATATAGTGGCAACGTCATTTCTGCTTTCTTTTAATACTTTACTTCCACCAATTTTAAAATCCTCTGTGCTGTTATAAATAACAGGGGTATCCATTCTGGTTGTTCTTATATATACGTTACCATAGTGTTCTGCCGCTCTTTCTAATAATTTTTCTGTGGATACTGCATCTGCCGGATACAGCACAACGCTATTAAGTTGAGCCCTGAATAGTGCAATATCTTCCAGACCCATCTGTGATGGTCCGTCTTCACCAATTGATACCCCTGAATGTGAGCCAATAAATTTTATATTGGTATTTGAGTACCCGCTCATTCTTATCTGGTCAGCGGCTCTGGTCAAAAAGGCTGCAAATGTTGATACAAATGGGATTTTACCCCTTGTTGATAGCCCAATTGCAGTACCTATCATATTCTGTTCGGCTATATACATTTCAAAAAATCTATCCGGAAATTTTTCTTTAAATATTTCAGAATAAGTTGAGTTACTAACTTCAGCATCCAGAACAACTATATCGGAGAACTTTTTAAAAATATTTACCAGACCGATTCCGTAAGCTTTCCTGGTTGACATACTGTCCCTGCCTATATCAATTCCGGTGTAATTTTTTATTTTTTCTCTGTTCCCTTCACATTGTGCCGGTTCTGCTATAATACCCTTTACATCCCTGTCAATGCTCCCTAACTCATTTAATGTTTTTTCAAGTTTATCCTGGGGGAGTGGTCTACCATGCCATCCATCTTTATCTTCAATAAGGCTTACTCCTTTACCCTTTATTGTTTTTGCTATTATCATAGTGGGTTTTCCTTTAACTTTAAGGGCATACTTATAAGCAGCTGAAATCTCTTTAAAATCATGCCCATCTATTCTTATAGTTTCCCATCCGAAAGAAGAAATCCTTTTTTCATAAGCCACCGTATCCCATCCATACATGGTCTGGCCTCTCTGCCCCAATCTATTTACATCTAAAATACCCACAAGATTGTCAAGTTTATAATAGGATGCAATCTGAATTGCTTCCCACTGTGAACCTTCGGCCATCTCGCTGTCCCCTACCAGTACATATGTATAATAAGGTAATTTGTCTATGTATTTAGCATTTATTGAAACGCCAACCCCAACAGAAAGACCCTGGCCGAGTGAACCCGTTGCTGCCTCAGAATACGGGAAAAAAGGCGTGGGGTGCCCTTCAAACTTGCTTCCAAATTTCCTGAGGGTAAGAATTTCATCCTCGGTTACAGCACCGGCAGCTGCCCATAAAGAATACAATAGAGGGGATGCATGACCTTTAGAAAAAATTAACCTGTCATTATTCACATAGTCCGGTTCATTTACCCTGAATTTAAAGAAATCATCAAAAAATAAGGCTGTCATTAACTCCACAGCGGACAGAGAAGAAGACGGGTGCCCGGATCCGGCCCTGGTGGTTGAAGTTAAAATAAAGTATCTTATGAGTTTTGCTATTTTTTCAAGATTATTCTTTTTTTCCAATTTTCCCCCAATCATAATTTATATTTTATTTTTTTAAAAATCTTATTTTAATAATAACAAATTAAAATTATAAATAAATCTTTTTAATAATTTAGATTAATATAAAGCCCCATTTTTCTGCCAGATTTTATCTATCCGGAATTTAGTTAATCAAGTTTTATATCTTCAACATCAAGTTCCCTTACCCTGAAATTAAATTGCTGTTCCGTAAGGGGCATTTTATCGCCATCCCAGGAAAACAGAAATCCATCGTAATAATAACTTCCCGGGTCCATTGTTTTGTTTTCGTATAAGTAACCCGAGCCTTTTTCCATTGCAATATTCAAATAATAATTCGGGTGCATAAATTTTGCTTCAGGCGTGATATCAACCGGAATCCATCCGTAACCGGGGAACTTAATTTCAACCCATGCATGGCCCATATTTATTTCTTTTTCTCTCTCGTATAAGGCTGTATATACAGGAATCCCGGCAACAAGCCTTGAAGGTATACCTGACGCCCTCAGCAGTGCTGTAAAAAGAATCGCGTAATCAGAACATACACCAGTTTTTCTTTTTAGTATTTCAGACGCGTAAAAGAACTGGTAATCTTCATTTTCGGCTCTATCGTAATTATAACTTAAAGTTCCAGTTACAAAATTATAAATAATTTCAGCTTTTTTAACCTGATCTGTTTCATTCGCGGTTAATGATTCTGCAGCATGCCTGATTTCAGTACTGTATGAATCTATAAATAAGTCATCAATTGTATATTTTTTGAAATCTTCGTCTTCATTATCATAGGACAGAACACTGCCCCTGATATTTTCATATTTAAATTCATAAGAAGTTATGTCTATTATTGTGGATGCAGTCAGGCTCTCATTTTGAGCAAGACTATCTTCATATTTAAAATGTAATAATAAATTCCAGTTGTTATCAAGCAATTCACCGGTACCGGAATAATCGGGTATATAATCATTTATTATCTGAAAAGGATAATATGTTTGTGGAATTCTCATAAAGCACTCAATATCATTTAGATTTTTAGCACTCATGTTTATCAAATTATATTCAACCTCAACTTCAAAGTTATGTTTTATACTACGGATTACAGGTACATTTATCCCGGTAATCATTATGGTCTCCGATGTCTCGACACTCTCTGACCCGTCGGATACAACAAGTTTTATTTCATATTCTCCCGGCTCGTCAAAATAATAATAAAATGACTCTTCTTTTGAACATTCATCGTTATCAATCATCCAGCTGTAAGATAAGTTATCTCCCTCAGTGTCAGCGGTCTTAACTGCAGAAAAATATACAGGATTTCTTACCTGAAAATATTCTCCCTCAAAAGTGTCTCCGAAAACTTCAATAACAGGAACAGGATGTAAATTTATATCCCGTTCATTGCCAGTATAAAATTTATCTTCTTCTGTCACTCCGGATTGCCCTGAAAGCCTTACTATTTCCATACCCTCAAAACCGCCAGCGATATAACCATAATTTCCTTTTATAGTAATGTCATATGAAGTACCGCCGGTACCTAAATCATGAATAATAACAGGATTTTCTTTATCACTTATATCTATAATATATACCCCACCCGATAGGTCTGACACATAAATGTAATTACTTACGGAGTCCATCTCCCATGCCCCACCGGGAACTTCACATTTTCCGAGAAGTTCCGGGCTGGAAGGATTTTTTATGTCAACAATCTGGAATATGCTATTATCATATTTTTCAGTATTTTTATCCCATTTCCAGCTTGAGACGCAGGCATAATCCCCGATTACATACATACCCCATGAGTTGGAAGAAACTTTGCAGGAACCGGAAAGCCCGGGACTTTCTTTATCCTTTAAATTAACTGCCAGAATTTTACTTTCACCTGTATAATCCTGTTTATCATAATCATAATAATTAACATTTAAAAAGGCCACATTATCTTTTACCCATAAGTTCACGGGTAACCCATCTATATCATATTTGCTTACTAATTCCGGATTTTCTTTTATTGAGATATCTACTATTTCAAGGCTGCCTGAATTCTTTTTTTCATCTTCAGATGAAGTTACCATATAGGCATAATCTCTTTCAATAAATAACCCGTATGCTGATTTTTTATGTTTATCTTCTTCAGTATATCTACCTGCAGGTAAGGGATTTTCTTTATCGCTTATATCTACTATATAAAAGCCGCATTCGCTGGAGTAATTATTATCATCATCAAAAACTATTTTTGTAAACGAAATATAAGCATAATCGCCCCTTACAATAACGATATTTGCAGAATCTACGTCCCTGCATATTCCGGTTATTACAGGGTTGTTTTTACTTTTTATATCAATAACATATAAATATCCAAGGTCATTTGTAAGATAAGCATAATTCCCGCTTACATCAACATCTATTGCCTGACCCGATATTTTAAGGGTGCTCACAGGGGTTGCTTGTGGGGTTCCTGAAAATATTTCTTCTTCTAAAAAATCCCCGTCAATCTTTTCATCTATTTTATTATTAACATTCCGGCTGTTGATTTTACAGGAATTTAATGTGATGAAGAATAAACTAAATAATAACACCACTGACAGGATTGCCGGGTGGTTTATCTTTTTAAACACAGACATTATTAATCTTACCTTAAAATTAATTCAAATTAACTGAAATCTTTTAATGGGGGGAGTTCCTTTATACTTTCAAGTCCAATAAGTTCTAAAAATCTATCAGTTATCTTATAGGTTATTGGATTGCCCGGCTCCTTGAGCCTTCCTGCTTCCTTTATGAGACCTTTATCCAGAAGAGTTAATATGACACTGTCCGCCCTGACTCCTCTTATTTCTGCAATCTGGGTTCTCGTAACAGGCTGTTTATAACAAATAATGGAGAGTGTCTCAAGAGCAGCCTGCGATAGATATGTTCTTATATTTGATTTTACAAAATTTTTCAGTACCTCACTTATTGAAGGATTGGAATATAATCTGAAACCACCTGAAACTCTTTTGATTATAAATCCTCTATTTTCATTTATATATTCAGACTCCAGCAGGTCCACTATTTCGTTCAATTTTTTTTCAGTTATGCCCATTATTGAAGTTATTTCCCCCGGTTTTACAATTCCTTCAGAAATAAACAATATTCCTTCCACGCATGTTTTCAGCCACAAATTGTCTTTGCTCCGGTCTTTATTTTTATTTTTTATGTAATTATTCATTTCATATTTTAAAAACAATAATATTAATGTATCTTAATCTTCCTTAATTATTTTAATCTTTTTATTATGATACTTCCAAAATTTTCAAATTGTATAATGTCGATTACTCCCTTTTTATAGAGTTCAAGTATTGAAAGAAAACTTATTATCTTTTCAATAACTCTCTTATATTTAGATGAAATCTCCCTGAAGGTTATATTTTCCTTCTCATGCAGCATTTCTCTTATTCTATTCATTTCATCAAATATACTCATATTAGAACTGTGATTGTAATAATCCTCCAGTCTTAATTTCTCCTCGCTGTATTTTATAACTGTTGAAGCAGTCCCTATTATTTTATCCAGACTTATATCTCCGGTAAAATCGGGCAATATTTTTAAAAACTTTTCTTCTAAAGGAGCTTCTCTTATATAATACAGGGACTCTTTTTCGTAAAGACTTCTAAAATAATTTGATATTTTTTTAAATACTCTATACTCTTCCTCTCTGCTCTTTAAAATATCCGTCTTTAATTTATCTTCCTCTTCACCGGAAGTCTTCCTTTTGGAGGGTATCAGGGACCTTGACTTTATTTCAATTAAAATAGATGCTATATAAATAAACCCTGAGAGAGTGTCAATAAGTATATTATTATTTGTTTTAATATAATTTATAAAATCTTTTATAACGTCACTTAAACTGATTTCATAAATATTTTCCTTTTTCTTCTGGACCATTTCCAGAAGAAGTGATATGGGGCCCCTGAACTTATTATATTCTATTAAATATTCCTTACTTTCTATGCAATCTTCCAATCTAATCTATACCCATCTTTTTTCTTACATCAGAAATAGTTTTTTCAGCAATTTCTCCAACGTATTTCTTGCCTTCTTCCAGTATATTATATATATAATTCATATCCTTTTTTATTTTATTTCTTTTTTCGCGATAATTTCCAAGGGACTCATATATAATTTCAGAAATTTCCTTCTTACAATCAGTACATCCTATTTCTCCATTTTTACATCTGTCCTCAATTTCTTTTATTTTCTCCCCCATATATATTTTATAAAAGCTAAATATGTTACAGACTTCAGGATGCCCGGGGTCATTACGGTGCACTCTTTCGGGGTCAGTTATCATCATATTAATTTTACGCTTTATAGTATTAAAATCATCGGATAAAAATATTGCATTGTTATAGCTCTTGGACATTTTCCTTCCATCTGTTCCTGGAACCCTTGCAGCTCTTGATAACATCTCTCTCGGTTCTGTGAAATATTTTCCATATAGATGATTAAATCTGCGTGCAATTTCCCTTGTAATTTCAAGATGGGGCAGCTGGTCTTCTCCAACAGGGATTATATCAGAATTTACTATAAGAATATCTGCAGCCATAAGAACCGGATATGACAGGAAACCAAGAGTTGATATATCTCTGGATTTTAATTCATTCATCTGTTCCTTATAAGTGGGGCAGCGTTCAAGCCATGATAAAGGGGAAATCATTGAAAAATAAAGAGTCAGTTCTGCTATCTGCGGTATATCTGACTGTCTGTAAATATGGGTATGTCCGGGGTCTATTCCCAGGGAAACAAGGTCAACTACGCATTCAATTAAATCTGATTTAATGTTTCTGGGATCGTGATATTCGGTGGATAAAGCATGCCAGTCTACCAGAAAGAAAAAATTTTCATAATCCTTTTGATGTTTAATCATATTGCTGATATTTCCATGCAGATGACCGAGATGTAACTTTCCAGTCGGCCTGAAACCTGTAAGCATTTTCTTTTTCATTTAAAACTCCTGTTTCTTGAAATACCAATAATCTAATAAATAAAATACTGCCACCATACACAAATATTATAAATAAAATTAAATACAGGGGATATAATAGTCCAGAATATTCTTCCACCAAGAAATATTAATATAAATATAAAAATAAATCCAAACCTTCCGATACTCAGGTACTTATACATTGCTTCACCGGGCAAAAATGAAGCGAGTATTTTTGAACCATCAAGCGGCGGTATGGGTATAAAGTTAAAAATAGCCAGGAATACATTTATATAGATAGCACTTTGAAAAATTGAATTCACAAGGTCAAAAGCCCTGTATCCAATGCTTTCCGGATTTACGACGGCACCGCTAAATTTATAAAATATGTAAAAAAAAAGTCCATATATAAGACCCACTGCAAATGCGAAAATCAAATTTGATGCAGGTCCCGCAAGTGATGTATAGCGTAATCCTTTTCTGTAGTTCCTGAAGTATGACGGGTTTATGGGCACAGGCTTTGCATACCCGAATATTATACTTGAATTAAAAAGAATTAATAACAATGGTAGCAATATGCTTCCGAATAGATCAATATGGGCAACGGGATTTAAAGTGAGCCTCCCCATATTTTTAGCAGTGGGGTCACCGCTTTTATATGCTATAAATCCATGCGCATATTCATGAAAAACTACACCCATTATCAGTCCCGGAGCCCAGACAACCAGCTGCCTTAAAAAATTTATTATTGATTGGCCTAAATTTTCCATACAAAAATTCTTCTAATTTTTGACATTATACCATATCAGAAAATATCAAATTTGCAAAATATATATGCTGCTTTTCTGTTATATATGAATAACTTATAATATTTAATTATAAAAATATTATTTTAAGCTCTTTTCTCTCGGATGATACTTAAAATAAACCTCTTTTATATATTCTCTGTCAAGATTCGTATATATCTCGGTTGTGGAAATACTGCTGTGGCCCAGTAACTCCTGCACAATTCTCAAATCAGCACCTCTCTGAATCATATGGGTTGCAAAACTGTGCCTGAAGATATGCGGGTATAAATTTTTTTTAATATTTATTTTCCTGGCATACTTTTTTAATATCTTCCAGAAACCCTGTCTGGTTAATTTCCTGCCACTCCTGTTTGTAAAAATATAATCTATTCTTATTTTATAATCTGATAAATTACTATCCGTGGTTATATATCTTTTTAAAAATTTTATGGCTTTTTCCCCCACGGGCACTATTCTTTCTTTGTTACCCTTTCCTTTAAAAAATAGTAACTCCTCTTCAAAGTCAATATTCTGCATTTTCAGGTTTATAATCTCGCTTACCCTGAGACCGCATGAATAAAGAAGCTCAAACATTGCTCTGTCTCTTAAACCCAATTTTGTATTATAGGATATACTTTCAAGAAATTTTTCTACTTCTTCAATATTTAAAACTTCGGGGATTTTTCTTGGCTTAAGTGGATTGCTTATCTCGGTCCAGAAATTTTTACTGCACACTTTCTCTATTAGTAAAAATTTATAGAAATTCCTGAGTGTTGACAGTATCCTTGAGATAGATGACTCTGACTGACTTTCATACAATCCCTGCATAAAATCAAGTATCTGGTCTTTAGATAATCTACAAAAATTATCAATATGATTTTTTTTTAAGAAGATTAAAAATTTATCCAGGTCTCTTAAATAAGAATCTATCGTATTGGGCAACATCAGCTTTTCAAACTTGAGATAATCCTTAAACTTAAATATATAACTATCCAGTTCTCTATTTTCTGTTTTTTCCATAACTTATTCTATTTTTTATTAAATAGTTTTGAGCCGTCAGTATCCCTATTATTGTTTTTGCATCCTTTAGCTCCCCGCTTTTTATAAAGGATATTGCATCTCTCATTTTTAATTCAATAACCTTCAAAAATTCATCATCATCAAGATGATTCTTCCCCCTGCTAAAGTTTATGGCCAGATACAGGTGCATATTTTCATCACAGAAACCGGGCGAAGAATAGAATGATATCAGGTGTATCAGCTCTCCTCCTGTAGCACCTATTTCTTCTTTTAATTCCCTTTTTGCACATTCAACCGGAGCTTCATCTTCATCTATCTTACCTGCAGGTATCTCCATCAAAACTTCTTCAACCGGGTACCTGTATTGTTTTACAAGCATTATTTTACCTTCACTATCAAATGGCACCACCCCGACTGCTCCCGGATGTGAGACCTTCTCCCTGGTAGCAATCTTTTTGTTGGGAAGTATTACTTTATCAAGGTATAGATTTAATATCTCTCCTTTAAATATTAATTCAGAGCTTATCTTATGTTCGTAAAGTTCTTTTTCCATTTTATTAATCCTGTTCTTTTATGGGAAATTTACAGATTCCCACAATTAAATTTACCAGTTTTATTAATTCATCAACTTTTACAAATTCTTTATTAGTATGTATATTTTCCATTCCGCTGCTCAAATTTATCGATATCCTGCCTTTAGAGTTGAAAATGTTTACATCACTACCCCCGCCTGAGGACACTATCTCTGGTTTAATCCCCATTTCTTTTATTACTTTTTTTGAGACTACAACCGGAACTTCATTTTCTGAAACTACGAACCCATCATATTCTCTCAAAACCTCATAGTTCAAATCAGCCCGGGTTTCCCGTGAGCCTTTTTCCAGGCTTTCAACAATCCCGCCGGTTATTTTTTCCAGTCTGGATAATTCTAAACTCCTTGCTTCTATCTCCAGACTTGTATTTTCAGCTACAATATTCCGTGCTGTTCCTCCTTCTATTTTACCTACATTGGATGTGCTATGTTTATCAATCCTCCCTAAATCCATATTACAGATTGCTATGGAAGCAGCTTTAATGGAATTAATCCCCTTTTCCGGTTCAACTCCGGCATGAGCTGATTTACCTCTGTAGCTTACATTAATTGAATTCTGGTATGGCCCGCTATTTATTATTGTCCCTATATCTCCGTCACCATCAAAAGAAAACCCGTACTTTGCTCTGACAAGGTTTATATTCATATTTTTGGAGCCAAGAAGCCCTATTTCTTCCGAAATAGTAAAAACAACATAAATATCACCTGTTGCTATGTTATTTTCTTCTATAAGATAAAGGGCTTCAATTATTGCAGCTGCAGCGACTTTGTCATCGCCTCCAAGTATGCAATCCTTATTTTTATTAAAAACTTTCCCATCCATTATCGAAGGAATAATGTCACCATTTACACCTACAGTATCAATATGCCCTGCAAGGAATACAGGAACACTTCCAGAGGGATTTTTTGACCTGTATAATGCAATTATATTGCCCGCGTTACTTCCGAACTTTTTACCGCAATCATCAATAGTAATTTCCAGACCCAGACCTGTCAGCTTATTCTTTATATACTCAAGAACTTCTTTTTCATTCTTTGATGGGCTTTTTATTCTCAAAAGCTCGAAAAAAATCTTAAACAGTCTTTCTTTATTAACCATAATAACCTGCTTTTTTTTAAAAAATTAATTTTTTTCAAGAAATTCAATCAGAAAATTTCTTTTTTTTTATAAACCTGTAAATAAAAATAATTAATATACCCGTAATTAAAACTATAGAAGATATTATACCAGAACACCATACAAGCCTTATAAAAAAATCGTAAAAGAATCCCGATGGGAAAATAGTTATCAAAAGAGACCCTTCATAGAAAGAGTAATTCCCTTCAGGGAAAAAAATCTTATGGAAAACATCAAACAATGCAGGAAAGTTTTTTGAAGATAGATAAAAAAAGATAATGGATGTAAAAATTAAAATGGATGATACTGTAAAAATAAGACCGATGTCATGTATGAAATCAGCCATATTCTTTCTTATAAGTAACAATAAAAAAATAATAAATAAAGCCAGGCTTGAATAATATAAAATAAAAATTTTTTTTAGCAACTTTCTTACATCATATAAATGGCTTATTTCATTCTCTGTGAATAAAAGTATTTCTTCCCTGCCTTCATCTGCGTACATTACCCCGGGGTTATGGTCCTTATAATCTAATTCTCTTTTGTATTTAAAAAAATCAAAGATTTCTACCGAGATATCCATTACATCTCTGTTATTTAAAATATTAAATACGCCATTCTTCTTATACAATTCTTTATAATAATTTAAATTAAAAATATAGTATGCGAGTGGTGAAAATAAAATAATTATCAGCAATAAAATTCCATTAATTAAAATAAGCAATCTTCTGATTTTTGTATTTTTAATAAACATAACCCTGTTTCTATCTTCCCGGCATTTTTTTATAAACTTAAAATGATTAATTAGAGTTATCGGTGTTTTATTGAAGCACCTATGAAATCACGGAACAAAGGATGTGGTTTATCCGGTCTTGACCTGAATTCTGGATGAAATTGAACCGCAACGAACCACGGGTGGTCTTTTATTTCAACAATTTCTACTAAGTTTGAATCCGGATTTACCCCGGTTACTACCATTCCGGCCTGTTCAATTGCCTCCCTGTAGGCATTATTAAATTCATATCTGTGCCTGTGCCTTTCACAAATTACCTTCTCTTTATAAGCACTGTAAGCTTTCGAGCCGGCCTTCAACCTGCACCTGTAGTTTCCGAGCCTCATGGTTCCGCCAATATCTTTTATCTTCTTCTGGTTATCCATCATGTCAATTACCGGATCGGCAGTATCAAGGTTAAACTCGGTACTATCTGCATCTTTCAAACCCAGTACATTCCTTGCAAATTCAATAACCGCACATTGCATTCCAAGGCATATCCCAAAAAAGGGAACCCCACCTTCTCTGGCATATTTTATAGCATTAATCTTACCATTTATTCCCCTCAGACCAAAACCATAGGGAACCAGTATCCCGTCCATATTAAATAAAATGTTTTTCTCCGGTTCACCTTTTTCTATTGATTCAGAACTTATCCAGTTTAAATTAACATTTTTCTTAAAATAGTACCCACCGTGATTTAGAGACTCCACAATACTTATATAAGCATCTTTCAAATTTATATATTTACCCACTATTCCTATTTCTACTTTTCCTTTTAGATGATGGATTGTGTCCACTATTTTTTTCCATCCGTCAAGGTCGGATGTTTTTTCTTTTAAGTTCAATTTGGCAAGAACCCTTGAATCAAGCTTTTCTTCCTGGAGCATCAGCGGTACGTCATAAAGATGCTTTACATCAATTGCCTGGATTGTGTCTTCTACCTCTATATCACAAAAAAGGCTTATTTTCTTTTTTATATCACTGGATAAATTTTTTTCACTTCTACAGATTATTATATCGGGCTGAATTCCTATGCTCCTCAGCTCTTTTACGCTATGCTGTGTGGGCTTTGATTTTAATTCTTCTGTTGTTTTTAAATATGGTATGTAAGTAACATGAATATAGAGAACATTTTCCTTACCCACATCTTTTTTAAACTGTCTTATTGCTTCAAGAAAAGGTAAACTCTCTATGTCGCCAACGGTACCGCCTATTTCTGTAATAACTATATCAGTTTTTCTCCGTAATAATGTTTTTCTTACACATTCTTTTATTTCATCCGTTACATGAGGAATAACCTGAACGGTGGCTCCTAAAAATTTTCCCTTTCTTTCATTATCAAGTACATTCTTATAAATTTTCCCTGATGTAAAATTATTATACTTTGATAAATCTTCATCAATAAATCTTTCATAATGGCCAAGGTCAAGGTCGGTTTCTCCACCATCGCCGGTTACGAATACTTCGCCGTGCTGCACCGGGTTCATTGTTCCGGGGTCTATATTTATATAAGGGTCAAATTTCTGTATTGTGACACTGTAACCCCTTGATTTTAGCAACCTCCCGAGAGAGGCAGCGCAGATGCCTTTCCCGAGTGATGATAAAACTCCTCCTGTAATAAAAATAAATTTAGTTTTCAATCTTTATCTTTCTTTCTATAAGTTCATTCTTTATAGAATTACATTTCTCTATCAGCTCTTCTGCATGCATTGCCGCTATATTGCTATCGCTTAATCCGCTCATCATACGCGAGATTTCTTTTACCCTGGAATCTAAATCTAATTTTCTTATTTTTATCCCGGTTCTGTCATTTTTTATAAATTTATCAATAAAATAATGTACATCCGAAAAACATGCAATCTGTGCAAGATGAGTAATTACTATTACCTGGCAATTTCTGGAAATTCTGAATAATTTTTCACCCACCACCAGTGATATTGTACCTCCTATACCTGCATCTATTTCATCAAATATCATGGTTGTTATCCTGTCAATAGAGCTGATTACCGACTTAAGGGCAAGCATGATTCTTGATATCTCTCCGCCGGAAGCTATTTTCTTTAGTGGTTTTTCAGTTTCGCCAACATTAAGTGATATCAAAAATTCTATATAATCTATTCCACTTCTGGTAAATTTTATTTTTTTGTTTTCTATTTCAATCCCATCACTGATTTCAATATACCTGTGCTGTGGAACAAAAGACACGGATTTAAAACCAAGACCGGCCATTTCATAGCTTATATTATCTTTTAAATCCATCATTATTTCTTTTCTTAATTCACTTAATTTAAGAGCATTTTTTACCATAGAATCTTTAGCTTCATTATAATCTATCTGCTTTTTATCAATCTCCGCATCCAGGTTCTCATAACTATCAATCTCATCCTTTAATTTTTTCGCATATTCATTTATAGAATTTAAGTCCATATTATATTTTTTCTTTATTTCCGATAATTTAAACAGCCTTTCCTGTATGCTGTCCAGTTTATCGTTGCTAAAATTAAACTCTGCAATATAACTTCCGATAAAATGGTTAATCTCATCAATAGTGTCTATTATGGATAACAAATTATGGTTAAAATCTTTGAATTTATTATCTATTTCAGAAAGTTCTTCTATATTCCTGTTTATAACAGCTAAATTTCCACTCAGGGAAGACGCATCAGAATTTTCACCATCTATAATTTTTTTTATATCCGAAGCTAAAAGATAAATTTTTTCATAATTTTTTAAAACCCTTGCTTCATTTTCTAAAATCTTTTCTTCATCCTGTTTAATATTTAATTTTGTAATCTCTTCATATTTGTAATTTAAATCTTTTAAACTCTCTTCTTTAACTTTATTTAGTTCCTTGAGTTTTTTTAATTCATTTTCTCTTAGAGAATATTCTTCCAGGCTTTTAGAATAATTTTTTTTTGCAACCGATATTCTGTCACCTCCGAAACTGTCAATTATTTCCAGATGCGTACTATAATCAAGCAAATACTGGTGGTCGTGCTGTCCATGAATATCAATAAAAAATTCACCCAATTTTTTTAAATTACCAACTCTGGTAAAGATTCCATTGATAAACGCTCTATTTTTCCCATCCCTGTTCACTTCCCTGGTTATAACTACATCATCACATTCCTTTTCATTTTCAATAAATTTTTCCGATAACAAGAAATTTGCAGCCAGAATGCTGCTTTTAAAGTCAAAATACCCCTGAACCATCAGTCTATCCTCGCCATCCCGTATTAAATCAGCATCCGAACGCTCACCAATCAATAGATTAATTGCTTCAATTATTAGAGTTTTACCGGCACCGGTTTCACCGGTCAAAACATTTAAACCTTTTTGAAACCTTATTCTGACATCGTCTATTATGGCGAAGTTTCTTACCTGTAATTCCTTAAGCATATTTTAATACAAGTATCCCCTGATTAAATTCTCTCAATAAACTTTTCCCTGAAAACTTTAAAGAAAATATTTCTGTTAAATGTTATAGATTTTAATTTCAACTTTGACTTTTTTACCTCAAATATATAATCAGATTCTATTTTAAAAGGTATTGTTCTTCCGTCTACGCTTACACTATCTTCCGGGTTCCTTGAACTGGTTATTATTTCTATTTTATTTTCAGGGTTTAAAATGATGCTTCTATTTAACAGAGTGTGAGGACATATAGGGGTAATAATTAAAATCTCGCTTTTTGGTTCAACTATAGGGCCTCCTGCTGAAAGCGAATATCCTGTAGAGCCCGTAGGCGTAGAAATAATCAATCCATCAGACCCGAATTCTTTTATTGATATTTCATTTACCATAATTTCAAATCTTATTATTTTACCCAGAATAGACCTGTTTATTGCAAATTCATTTATTGCTAGTTCCGGAAGTCCTGTGTTTCTAACCGCTTTTTTGTTCCTGTAAAACCTTCCCTCAAGGAGCATTCTTTCTTCTATTTCATATTCATTCTTTAATACTTTATTTATGGCATTATACATATTGCAGGTATCCACTACAGTCAAAAAACCCAGGTTCCCTGCATTAACTCCTAACACGGGGGTCCCTCTCCTGATTGCATACCTTGAAGCTCTTAGAAAAGTTCCATCTCCACCGACCGATATTATTAGTTCACTTTTATCAATAAAATTTTCCCCTGAAACTGACGGCAGCGAATATTTACTGGATACCCTGTCCCCTTCTATCAAAAGAGGGGTTATTCCCTTTCCTTTTTTATTTATATAATCGTATATTTTTTTAGCTACTTCTGCTGCTTCTGTACTTTCGTTATTAGAAACTATGCCAATATTTTTCATTTTTTCCAATCAATTTTATATTTTTTTGGTTAAGTTAAAGTTAATTATAATAAAAATGCGCTTCTCCAACCACACACCTAATTATTTTATCATAATTTGGAATATATTTAGTTTCTTTATGTAATTTTATTAAAAAAATCCAGAATTCTATGTTGCCTTTTGTACCTTTTATTTTAGAAAAAGAAAAGTTTTTTACTTTAACGGGTAATTTTTTAATATATTCCGTTACTTCTTTCAATGCTTTAAAATGCAGATTTTTATCTTTTATAACACCCTTATTTTCAACTTCTTCTCTTTTTAATTCAAATTGCGGTTTCACAAGAAGCAATATTTCTCCACCGGGTATGGTTAAATCAAGAATTTTTTTAAAAATATTCTTTATGGAAATAAAAGAAACATCAACAACAGTAATGTCCGATCTATAGGGTAGTTTTTCTATATTAAGATTTCTTATATTTGTTCTTTCATAAACAATTACATCAGGAGATTTTCTAAGTTTCCAGGATAGCTGGCCGTATCCAACATCAATGCAGGTTACTTTTTCAGCTCCGCTTTTTAATAAAAAATCAGTAAATCCACCGGTTGAAGAACCTATGTCAACAGCTTTTTTACCTTTTGCATCAAGACCAAAATCCTTAAAGGCGCCCTCTAACTTTATACCTCCCCTGGATACATATAAATCTTCCGGTATTATCTCTACGGCAGAATCTTTTTCTACAAGTGTTCCGGGCTTTTCAATAATACTCCCATTAACCTTTACCTTTCCAGCCATTATTAGTGCCCGGGCTTTTTTCTCGGAAAGAACTAATTTTTTATCCAGCAAAATTTTTATTATTTCTTTCTTATCGTTTTTCTTTATATTCTTTATGCCTTTCTTGAAATTATAAAGTTTGCTATCCTGACCAGCCATTCATAATCTATGCTCATACTTTCTACTATAGAAATAGCTTTATTTATTTTTTCCTGTGCGATTTTCTTTGATTTTTCAATGCCCCATATAGCAGGAAAAGTATTTTTTTCCTGTAATTTATCCTTTCCAACTGTCTTTCCGGCTAAATTTTTATTGGAAGTTACATCAATAAGGTCATCGGTTATCTGAAAAGCAAGCCCCAGATTATCTGAATACTCGGTAAATTTATTAAGATAATTTTCGCTAACTCCACATAGAATAGCCCCGCACCGGACCGAGGCTGTTATTAGTTTTCCTGTTTTATTCCTGTGCATATATTCAAGCTTTTTCTTACTTATTTTCTTCCCTGTAAAATAAACATCCACTACCTGACCCCCGGCCATTCCATCAGCACCCGTGGCATCCGATATTTCTTTTAAAACTCTCATTTTTATCCTGTCATCAGCCAGCTGATATTTTAAAATAATGTTGAATGCTTCCGCAAACAAAGTGTCCCCGGTAAGTATAGCTATGTCTTCACCAAATTTTTTATGGCATGAAGGTTTGCCCCTTCTAAAATCATCGTTGTCTATAGAAGGCAAATCATCGTGGATTAACGAATAAGTATGTATAAATTCAATGGCGCAGGCTGTTGGGAGCAGCATCCTATAATCCTTACCCAGACTTTTTGCAACCATCAGGCACAGAATTGGCCTTAGCCTTTTCCCTCCATTCTTTATGCTGTATTCAATTGCTCTTCTTAAAATATAGGGTATTTTCCTGTATTTACCTGCATAGTATTTTAAGCTATCGTTTATCTCCTTTAATAAAAATTCAGGATAAACCATATCATTATCATAAGAATTATTATTTTTACCGGGTGAAAACATATATTTATAAAGTATAATAAAGTATAAAAAAAATAAAATATAATTAATCTGCGGGCTTAATTCCGGTTTTGTTTATATTGCTTAAAATCTTTCCAAGAACACCATTTACAAATTTAGGAGTATCCTCTTTTTGGCCCATAGTTTTAGCAATTTCAATTGCTTCGTCTACCGAAACTTTCAGAGGAATATCCTCTTCATAAAACATTTCATATATGGCCACTCTTAAAATATTCCTATCAATTATTGCTATCCTTTCAAGAGTCCAGTTCTCTACAACTTTTTTAATCATGTTATCTATATTCTTTTTATTTTTTTCTACTCCCCTTGAAAGTTTTAAAGTAAAATTATCATATTTTCTGCCTGAAATTAAATTATTTTCTATTATTTTATCTATATCTTTTCCCAGTAAATCCCTCTGATATAATAATATTACGGCGTTAATTCTGCTTTTTCTTCTTGGTATTTTAAGCATATCATAAAAAATATTCTGGTTTTTATCCACTTACCCTGATTATATATTCTCCTGTTCTGGTATCAATCTTTATTATGTCTCCGTTATTTATAAAGAGCGGGACCATAACTTTCGCTCCGGTTTCAATTTCTGCAGGTTTAAAGGTTGTACTTACTGTATCCCCTTTTACACCTGCCTCCGTTCTTATAACTCTTGCTTCTATAGAAATTGGAAGTTCAACTGAAATGGGTTTGCCCCTGTAAAATACGACCGTGATTTCCATATTTTCAAGTAAATAATCTTTTTGTTCTTCCAGCAATTTTTCTCCCAGCTGGGCCTGCTCATAGTTTCTGGTGTCCATAAAATTATAGAATTCATCCCTGTAGAGATACTGCATTTTTTTGTTTTCCAGTATGGCCTGCTCCATTTTCTCCCCGGCTCTGAATGTCTTATCTATAATAGCACCGGTGTTTAAGTCCTTTAATTTTGTCCTGACAAAAGCACCGCCTTTGCCGGGTTTTACATGCTGGAAATACAATATTTTGTACAGCTGTTCTTCATACAGTATTGTCATTCCATTCTTAAAGTCACCGGTACTTATCATTAATCAGCATCCTTACAAATTTCTTATTTTTTTAAATGTTTCCTTCTTTTATTTTGATAACACCCTATTTGTTATTTCCTATACTCCGGAACATTTAAAAATCAGCCATTATAAAAAACTCTTTTGTTGAACCATATAAAACTTCGCAAGCGTTCTTTTTTACAAGCAACATGTCTTCTATCCTCACACCGCCAAAATCTTCTATATAGATGCCCGGCTCTACGGTTATAATCATATTTTCTTTTAAGACTGTATTGCTTTCCGGATTTACTATCGGCTCTTCATGTATTTCAAGACCAACGCCATGTCCCAGGCCGTGACCAAAATTATTACCATAACCCTTTGAGCTTATAAAGTTCCTTGCCGTGCTGTCAAGCTCCCTGCAGGTAATTCCTTCCCTGCAAAATTTTATTGCCTTATACTGCGCCTCTAAAACTATATCATATATTTTTTTAAATTCATTACAAATTTTATTATTTCTGGTAAAAATAGTTCTTGTCATATCCGAACAGTAATTTGTATACCTGCAGCCAAAATCCATCAGCACGATACCGTCTTTTACCTTTATTTTTTGTGGTGAGTAATGAGGCATTGAAGAATTTTTATCATAGGCAACAATTATATCAAATGACTTTCCTATTGAATTATTTTTTACCATTAATTCTTCCAGACTAAAGGATAGTTCGACTTCGGAAAGGCTCTCAACCTTTTTAGCGCCATAATCCAGTATTTTATTAAAGGCATTATCGGTAATTTTGCAGGCATTTTTTATTTTAGAAATCTCTACTTCATCTTTAATAATTCTTAATTTCTCAACCAGACCGTCTTTAATTTTGAATTCCTTATTCTGCCGGGATAACATCTTTCCGAGATTCAATCCGTCTTTAAAACTGATATTTTTGCCCTCCAGGTTAACAGACTCAAAATTATAACCTTCAAGTATTTCTAAAAGCTTTTTAAATCTATCCCTGCGGTAAAACACAATATTTAAACTGTCGTTATCAATGGATTTTTTTGCCTGTTCAAGATAAAGGAAATTAGTAATAAGGTGTAATTTATTATCAGTTATAAGTAATAAACTACCCGAGTTTTTTCCATAAAACCCGGTCAAATAATAAATGTTTTCATCACTTAAAATAAGAAGATTTGAAAGATTTTCACTGCTTAAGATATTTTTTATGTTTTCAATTCTTGATTTAAATAAATCAGTCAATTTATACCGAAATTTCCCGTAAAACCAAACCTGTTTAATATTTTAATTAATTGCTTCCTGCCATTCTGCTCTGGTAATGACTATTTCCCCTCCACCCGGATCACTGCTGGGAAGCTCGGGAGGTAAACTATCTTTAATTCCCTGCTGGTAATAAATTTTGGCATTATAATAATCAGCATCAAGAAGGCCACCAGTAATCAACGTACCCTTTACAATGGCTGCATTTCCTCCCCCTCCCGCTATTTTTATATTGCCTTTTGCAATCCCTACCATATACATAAGCGGGGGCTGGTCATTAATATTACTTGCGACAATATAATCATATTCTCTCCATACATATGATTCAATAGTCCCATTTGATACCAGCACCAGGAGAGTACTTTCAGGAAAATCTTCCAGGGGGTCGGGCCAGAGCGTGGTAACTGTCTTGATATTTCCGGTGGTATATATAATTCCTTTACCCCTGTAATATATTTCATTGGTGCTGGGACCGCTTAATTCAGGAATCCACCACTCTTCAATTCCAATCTGTAAATTACCATCTACAATTATATTTCCATTAATTTCCAGTACATAGTCATCTCCCTCTTTCTCAAAACTGAGACTGTTTCCATATGTATCTTCATAGTTATAAGGTACGTTTTCATCACTCAGTGTAAGATTTCCATTAATAGGATCTGCAGAGTCCTGAACTTCAGAATAGTATTCATCAATAAGACTACTAACATCATACTGAGGGTCAACAAATGTATATGTCAGACTGTCATCCCTGGTGGCGTATATCGGGGCCCATGAATTTGGAGGCCAGGGGTTTATTGTCCCGTTACATGATAGAATAAGGTCTTCCCCCGATTCTCCTATACGGGGGCTGCCGCTGCTCATATCAATATCACCCATTACAATCATCGGGCTTACCAGCCCCTCGTCTATATAAGTCCCTCCGGACATGGTAAGGCTGCCTGCTATGTTAACCTGGCCACCCAGTATCTTTCCGCTGCCTCCCATTACCACATTTCCACCTACTGATAGAAATTCCTGCTTTACACTAACTGCATCTCCACTTATATATAAGTCACCTTTTACAATTATTGGCCCTTCGCTCTGGTCCTGGGATATACCGGAACCTGCGGTAATATTTAGATCTCCATCAGTATAAAAAGGCCCATCTACAGTCTTGAAGTCCCCGCTGGTAGTAGCTGATGTCGCTGTATATACATAGTCATAAATGTCAAGAGCGGGACCTGGATTTAAAACATTTATTTTTACTCTTACCATTCTTTCCATACCATCTTTGTCAACACCTGTAGAAGTAACATTGTATATAGTCAAGTCCCCATCAGACTGTGAGTCATATTCAACAGTAAAAGTTCCCTCTGAATTACCATTATCAATTATTTCTCCGGTATAGGGACTTGAGGGTAAAGTAACATCTTCTTCGGTATAATGTTTTTCAATATTCAAAAACATGTTTGATATGCCTGCCTCTGCGATATTTAGTGCCCTTAATTTTTTCCTGTCAAGTTCAACATAGTTAATGTCACGAAAAATATATCCAACCATAGCAGTGGTCAGCAATATTACTGCAAAACCCATTATTAAAATAAGTATGGTTATATTGCCTCTTTTTTCTTTTTTTAAATTTAATATTACTTTTATCATTTTAATCACTTTAAAAATATTATATAAAAAATAATTTATATTCTATTTCTCAGAGAAACAACAGTTTCAAGTTCCATTTTTCTCTGGGTATCTCCTCCGCTCTGGTCAATTTTCAGTTCAATTCCAATTAATTTTATATTTCCTAACTCTTCTGCACTAACAGGAGTGACAACTCCTCCTTCTGGAGTTCCTATATCTGTATAATAAGTAAATAGGTTATTATCAATTATATTGGTGGCTACAAATTTAGCAGGCTCTGTATCTATTTTCCTGTAAAGTTCATAATAACTACCTACAGCTGTTAAATAGTAATTTACTACCTCATCATCCCCATCATCATCAACGTTGCTTGTAAAAATTATACTGTCTGCATATGCCTGAGTTATATCAGATGATTCCCTTAAGTCTTTGGTCAATCTGTATATAACAACCCTTGAGTCTATCATTGAAGTGGTTATATCAACAATATCTCTTGATGTATTTCCCGATAGGAGATATGTAGCCGAAACCATGCTTACAATAACGACAATAAGAAGAACTACCAGAAGCATCTCAATCATTGTAAAACCCTTATTATCTGTTATCTTTTTAAAAATTTTTCCTCGTAACTTAATCATTTAGTTTATCTCTTATATTTTTATTAAACTATTTATATAATTATAACTTCTTTCATTTACCCAAACTCCAAAAATAATTCTTATATAAATTAATTTAAATACCATTACCCTATGGACCAATTTCTATATGACCATTCTTAGAACTTGCTTTATAATAAATATACCAGTAACCGTCACTTTCTGGCGGTATATCATGTTGTGCCTTCCACTTATTGGTATAATTTACCCCGTTAATCTCAAGAATGTCTAGGCTCCATGAGTTCACATAGCTTGCCCAATCCCCCGGGTCAGTTGAAAACCCGTCTGATTTCCAATAATATTCTCCTGCCCCATCATGCTCAAACGGTAAACTTATATAAGTATATTCTAATAATGTCGTAGCGTCTGCCTGAATAGATGGGTCTGACTCATTACTGCTGTTATCCACTGCTGTTACTCTGTAATAATACGTTGTTGTGGCAGTTAGTCCAGTATCAGAATACAAACTTGAAGTCGCATCTGCTACAAAATTACCGCCATCGGGTGTAAATCCGCTTACAGTATCCCTGTATACTTTATATCCTGCCAGGTCTGGCTCTGTGTTGTCATCCCAGTCAAGGTCTATACTGTATGAGCCGGTTGCTGTAGCTACCAGCCCGGTCGGTGCCTCAGGCGGTGTAGTGTCACTTCCTGATAATGTCGTAGCGTCTGCCTGAATAGATGGGTCTGACTCATTACTGCTGTTATCCACTGCTGTTACTCTGTAATAATACGTTGTTGTGGCAGTTAGTCCAGTATCAGAATACAAACTTGAAGTCGCATCTGCTACAAAATTACCGCCATCGGGTGTAAATCCGCTTACAGTATCCCTGTATACTTTATATCCTGCCAGGTCTGGCTCTGTGTTGTCATCCCAGTCAAGGTCTATACTGTATGAGCCGGTTGCTGTAGCTACCAGCCCGGTCGGTGCCTCAGGCGGTGTAGTGTCGCCCGGGTTTGTTCCTTCCCCGCCCCCTGCCAGGGGATAAATCTGTGTAATTACATTTATCGCTGTATTCATCGGATCTTTTGAGATAGATAACTTTATCTGCTTATAGCTACTTCCACTTACATAAACTTCACTGACTTCATAGCTTATACCATAACCATCTTCAATAAGCGCAGGGTTATCCTCACCCCAGTCAGGATTTACGGATGTAAGCTCAATGCCTTCATAATCCATTGCCCTTATGAGCTCCATTTTTTCACTGGCAACCGCTAAAGCTTTAGTTTTTGCTTTATTTACTTTTATAGTATCAACCGCGATCATAGTTCCCCTTACCAGCACGACAGTTATAATAGACATTATAAAAAAAGCTACTATCACCTCCACAAGGCTAAAGCCATCTTCCTGTTTTAAATTTAATTCCTTATTTATATATTTTTTAATAACCTTTAAATATCTGCTTAACATTTTACTTTTTTATCAATCATTATAATTAATTATATATTCAACCGCTATTCTGTATACATCCATACCCAGCCCGATTATAATACCCGATGCAGCAGGAGATACAACAGACTTTCCTCTCCAATCTTCTCTTCTGAATATATTTGATATATGCACTTCTATGGTTCTGATTTTACTCGCCACTATGGCATCATAAATACCATAGCTATAGTGGGTTAATGCTCCGGGGTTTATAATAATACAGTCTATACTACCCATACACTCATGAATTTTATCTATAATCTCTCCTTCATGATTGGACTGGAAATACAGGAGTTCTGCTTTTCCTTTTACAACTTCGTCAAGCTCTCTTTCTACATCATTGAAACTTTTTTCTCCATATATTTCTTCTTCTCTTTCACCCAGCAAATTTAAATTAGGTCCGTTAATTATAATAATTCTTTTCATTTTTTCTTTTTCCTATAATAAAAATTTACAAACCCGGTATATTAATAAAATTAGTATAAAATTCAGTCTCTGCTCAACTATTAATAATATATTTGATATATTCCTTATATATATTTCTATTTAATTATACATACTTTTTTTTATATTATCAACAATTGTACCCTTACTGAGGTTATAATAGAAAACAGGTTTGTTTAGACCTTTAAGAAGAACAAATTTATTCTTGGAAGACTTAAATTTCTTATCATATTTTATTACATCAATAATTTTAGCCAGATTTATCTCCGGCAATCTGAAGGGTAGTTTTAGCTTTTTATACAATTCTATTATTCTGTCTTTAAATTCTTTTTTTAACAGACCAAGTGAAATTGATATATCCATTGCTATTATCATTCCGATACTAACAGCCTTACCATGGTTTATATCTTTAAGATTGAAGACATTTTCTATACTGTGACCTATTGTATGCCCAAAATTTAATAAATTTCTGTAGCCGGTATCAAATTCATCTTTCTCAATTACCTTTGCTTTTATATAACAGCACCTGTATATAATATCCCTGAATACTTTTTTCTTAACAAGTTTAAATAATCTATCTCTATCATCACTGCATACATTTCCTTCCAGTTTTTCCAGTATTTCTTTATCAAATACTATCCCGTATTTTACTATTTCACCCAGCCCGTTTATTATCTGGTCTTCATCAAGTGTATATATGAATTCCGGGTCAATAACAACTGCATCAGGTTGATAGAAACTTCCGATTATATTTTTTATATTACTATAATTAACACCCACTTTTCCGCCTATGCTACTGTCAACCTGCCCTATTATAGTTGTGGGGCACTGGATAAACTTAATTCCCCTGTGAAATGTAGCAGCTGCAAATCCCGCTATATCACCTATTACTCCTCCTCCAAATGAAACGACAACATCATTTCTGTGTACATTAAAGTCGATAAGGCTTCCATACAGGTAATCAACACTTTCCTGGCTTTTAAATTCTTCGCCATCCCTTATTATTGCAATCTCACTCGGAAGCCCGCATCCTCCGAGAGAATCTTTTATGGTTTTTTTATAAATTCCATATATTTTATCGTTGGTTACAAGGAGGATTTTTTCGCAATCTTCAAACCTTTTTTTTATCAGTTCCGGTAAAAAATCTTTAAAAACAGTGTCTGTATATACAGGGTACTTTTTTAAAATTGTTTTAACTTTAACTATTTTCATTTACTTTTTGGTTATCCACATATTTATTTTAAGGTTACTCAGGAGTTAAGCAGGTTTAATATTCGCCCCGAAGCCCCGGCAGGTTCATCCCGGTCATTATTTATAATTATATCTGCATATTTTCTGTAAAGCTTATCTCTTTTACCGGCCAGATTTCTTATAGCCTCTTCCCTGTTTTCTACTTCAATAAGAGGTCTATCTCCTGTATTTTTTAAACGCTTAAAAACATTTTCAGGAGAAACGCTTAAATAAATTACCAGGCTGTTCCTCCTTATTATTCCCATATTTTTGCTTCTGTTTACAACTCCGCCCCCACAGGCAAAAATGCAATTTTTGTTTATATATATTTTTTTTATTACTTCTGACTCTAAATTTCTGAAATAATCCTCTCCATATATTTTAAATATATCTTTTATTCTTTTATTTTCCTCTAACTCAATTATTCTATCCAGGTCAATAAACAAAAAATTTTTTTCCGCTGCCAGTATTCTTCCCAGCGTAGTTTTACCGGAACCCATAAAACCTATAAGAGATATGTTCTTGTAATCCATATCATGTTAAATTTTTCCAATATATTTTTTATAGTTTTTATAATTTTCTAAAATTTCATCTATATTATCCTTACCAAACTTTTCCTGTATTTCATTTAAAATCACTATGGATAACATTGATTCGCCAATCACTGAAGCAGCCGGAACCACACAGACATCCGACCTTTCTTTAAGGCTTGCTGAGGCTTTTTTTGTTTTTATATTAACCGTGCCAGGACCTTTAGATGTGGTGGGTACCGGCTTCATACTTACCCCTATAACAACCGATTCCCCGTTTGTTATTCCTCCCTCTATCCCTCCGGCTCTGTTTGTTTTTCTATAAAAACCGGTACCTTTTTTATAGTAAATTTTATCATGGAAATTAATCCCGGTTATATATGGTGCCATAAACCCGTCCCCGATTTCAATAGCTTTTACTGCAGGTATGCTCATAAACAAACCCGCTATCCTTGAGTCAATCCTTTTATCCCATTGCTCATATGAGCCAAGACCCGGAGGTATCCCTGTGGCAATGACCCTGAATTTTCCTCCAATGCTGTCGCCATTTTTGATTACTCTGGTTATTTCTTCCTTCATTTTTAAACTAATTTCTTTATCGGGGCACCTGACTTCTGATGATTCAATTTCTTTTAGCGTGCTCTCATTTATTCTTCCTTCTTTTACTCTGTTCCCCAATACAATATTTCCTATCTGATATACATAACTGAATATACTTATTCCAAGCAATTTTAAGATTATCCTGGCAAAACAACCCACGGCCACTCTTGCCGCTGTCTCTCTTGCACTGCTTCTCTCTATTACATCTCTTATATCATCAAGCCTGTATTTTATATAACCATTTAAATCTGCATGTCCCGGCCTGGGATTCAATAATTTATCTCCACCCCTGTCCCTTTCTTTACCCCGTGGACCTGTATCCATTATCTCTTTCCAGTTATCCCAGTCCCTGTTTGCTATAATAAAAGATACCGGGGAACCAGTAGTTTTACCTTTCCTTACTCCGGAAATTATCTCTATGGTGTCATCTTCTATGGACATCCTTCCGCCTCTTCCAAAACCGCTCTGTCTTCTGTGAAGCTCTCTGTTTAATAAATCTACATCAATTTCAACACCTGAAGGATATTCATCTATAATTCCTGTAAGATATTTTCCGTGAGACTCACCGGCTGTTAGAAATCTCAAATTTTAAACACCTTTTTCAGTCGTATACCGGAATTCCGATATACAGGGTTATTATTTCGTCTCCCTTTAATAATACCAACGAGTTTATATTTATTGCCTTGATTAAATAAACATCTGATAGAGTATCAGACTCTTTCAAATTATAAATATATTCATTAAAATTTATTTCGGCATATTCAACCCCATCTTTGCTAAAGATTCTCTCCAGTGTAATAATATTTTCTTTTTCCTCTTCTTCTACTATATAAAATGGTTTAAATGGGTCTCTTATTGAATCATCAATTAGTTTGATTTCGCTTTCAATAACATAGCCTTTCTTTATATCTTCTTCCCCCTTTTTAATTTCTTCAACTTCGCTTTCATCTATTTCAACTTCTGGCAGAACCGGTTCCTCTTTTGCGTCGCTATAGTCTTTACTCATGAGATTAATGACAGAACATCCATAAACAGATATGGACATAATAATAAAGACCGTTATAAAGCCGGCTGCAATTATAATATCCTTAACGTTAAAACTCTTTGATGGAATTATTTTTTTACTTTTTTTAAATATCATATTTTTTTAATTTATTTTTTATAATACAATTCAATTCTTATATTGGCGCTCAAATATTCATACTCGCTACCCGTAGATTGAATTATTATTTTATTGACCTTTGCTATCCTCGGAATTTTTTCAACCGTGTTTATGAAGTTTAATATATCATAATAAGAACCATCTATAATTAAATCGGCCTCAGTTATAACCAGGCCCATTTTTTCTTCTTCCTCACTTACAGTTTTTTCTGAATAATTAATAGAGTAAATATCCACATCTGAGTAACTGGCAATATCATAAATCTCATTGGTAAAAATACTGTTATCGCCGCCTGTCGGGAGTTGTAATGAATACTTCTGGTATTCTGCATTCATTAAATGATATTCATCCCTTACCAGAATAAGATTGTTCAAATTCTCCATCAATGCTTTATTTTCTTCTTTTTCTCTTTCAATAGAAGCATTGTTTTTAATACTTGCAGTCAGATTGGGAACAAGAACCAGTACCGTAAGTAAAACAATCACCAGAAAAATTGCTATTATTATAATTATTTTAATTTTAATATTCATATTAATATAAAAAAATATTTATTAATTTATCTACATTTACTGATTCAGCATCTCCAGTTCCTGGTCCAGTATTTCTTCGTCGCCGGTCTCTTCTTTTTCAACTTCATCCAGACCCAGTTCTTCTATATATGGCCCTATGTCAAGATATGCGCTGATATTAAAAGATAATACATCCAAATTGGAGCTTGTTACATAATCCTTACTGATATTGTTAATCCATACTTCTCCTATATTTTCCATATTTCTTAAATAAACCAGTAATCTCGTAACATCTTTGTAATCAAGCGCATTTCCCGAAATTGTAAATAATAATACTTTATTTATCTCTTCAACTTCACCCTCTTCAAGGCTGGAAATTAACGAATAAAACCTCTCACTGTCACCCTCCATATAATCAATATAAGCATTTTCCGGCATATTTTCTCCAAAATCATAAAGTATGTCCGACCATAATATTTCCCTGGCCTTTAAATATTCTATAACTTTAGCTTTCTTGTTTACTTCTTCTTTAAAACTGGTATAGGCCTGTAATTTATTTATATAATTATTTAGCTGCATATTTACTCTTTCGTAATTTTCCAGCTCCGGTGTTAGACCGCGGTTAACGTTGTAAATTATAAAGGAAAAGCCGGCCGCTGCTATTAATAATATTATTAATATTACCATCACCGCGCCAAGCATTATACTTTTTACATCTCTAACTCTCTCTTCCTTTGGAAGGAGGTTTATAGTTTTCATTGATTTAAGCCCCTTAATGCCATGCCTATAGCTACCGGGTCAAGCATGTAACCCCCGTCTTCACTATAACCCGCAGCTATTTTAATATTTTTTAATGGAAAATAATCGTTTATATTTAACATTTCAACTTTATATTCTATTTCCTGTTCTATATATTTATCAATATTTCTTATATATTCACCGGTTAAAATAATTTTCCCCACACTTGATTTGGGATTTTCCTGTAAGAAGTGTTCCACCGATAATTTAATTTCCCCTATAAACCTATCCGTGGTGCTTTTTATTATTTCTTTCACTTTATCGCTGTCAGGCTCATCTTTAACTTTATCTTTACCGGAATTTTTACTCTCTTTTTCTTCAGGTTTAATGAAAGAATCTCCGGTTTCTTTCTTCTTCTTTTCTGGTTCGTTTTTCTTTAACAGCAGGGATTTGAAATCAAATTTTGATAATACTTCCCCGCAATATTTATCATCTTTTTTTGTTTCCTTTGAAATCTCATTAGTAAAGCTTCCTATAGAAGTAGACGTAAATCTCGGATATTTTAAGTTATAGTCCTGTATCATCTCTATTATTGAAATTTCCACTCCAAGGTTCGCGACACAAAAAGCTGTATGCTTGTTCTTTACATCTTTATCTTTTTCAATTCCTTTTATATAGTTTACCGTCCTGTATAATGCAAAGCAGTTTAAATCAATAGCCTGTGCGAGCAGACCGGCCTTTTTAAAACTTGAAACCACATCATTTATCATGCTCTTCATCGCCCCTACCAGCATTATTCTTGAATGGTCCTCTCCTTTTTCAACCACGTAATAATCATATAAAATATTATTCCTGGGTATGGGAATAAAATCACTGATCTGGTATTGTATGGAATTCTTTATTTCATCGTCATTTATAACCGGTATCCGGATTTCTTTTGCAATCACTTTCTGGTTTGCAATTCCGATGAAGACTTTCCTGTCAGAAATCTTATTTTTTCTCCAGACTTCCTTTAAACTGTTTGAAAGAATTTGTGCATCCTGAACTTCCCCTTTGACCATACAGTCCGGTGGTATCTCTTCTCTTGCCATATTCGCAATAGTAAAGCCATTTCTTGATTTTAAAAGCTCAACAATACTTAATCTTGATGAACTTAAATTTAATCCTACTGCCAGCATTTTAATCACTCTCTTTTTATTTTAAAAAACTTACATACCATTTTAAAATATTATTACCCCAAAATAAAGCAATTATACTTCCCAGTGAAATAAAGGGCCCGAATGCTACTAGCTGTTTTAATTTCCTTTTTCTTGCGATAACCAGCAATACACCATACAATGCACCTGTCAGAAACCCCAGAAACAGTGCCGGTATCACATCCCTTACCAGAAACACTCCTGCCATAAGACTTAACTTGACATCACCCATTCCCATTCCCCGGGGAATTATAAGGTGAATTATAAGCATAAACAAAAAAGCCCCGGCACCGAATGCAAGAGGCATCCACCATCTTTCTAAATTTAAAAAAACGCTTAATGCCAGCCCCACAATGGTAAATGGAAGTATTATCGCATTTGGTATTATTTGAAATTCAATGTCAATAAAAGATATTACTATCAGAACGATGCATAGAATAATCCCGCTTATTGTTTTTACGGATAAACCAAAAAAAATATAATTTAATACAAATACTATTGCGGTTATTAATTCTATTAATAGTGTATTTACCGGTATCTTATTCTTACAGAACCTGCATCTTCCCCTGAGCATAATATAGGAAATTACAGGAATATTATCATAAAAAGGAATCTCTTTTCTGCAATGGGGGCAAAATGAACGCGGCTTTATTATAGATATTTTACGGGGAAGCCTGTATGCAACAACTCCAAGAAAGCTGCCTGCAGTAAGGCCGCATGTAATAAATATTATATATAAAAATACTTTATATATTTCCATTTTGCTTATTACTTTATTACAGTTTTTTTACAATCGGTAAATTTATATTTTTTCTATTATATTGCTATATTTATTATAATTGAATAATAATTTTAAAAAATTATTTTTCCTGTATAACTTTAATATTTTAATAATATAAATTTATATAATTTTTTTTATCTTTTAATAATAACATGGTATTTTTCTTTAGTCAAAAATTAAAATATTGACCTGAAATTTAAATAAATTAAGAGGCAGTCTTAATAACTACCTCTTAATTTATTTTTTTATATTATTTTTACTCCGATATAATTTGTATTATATCGCCACTATTATTGCAGCTGCCCATCTATTATTTCTATATCGTCATCACCGGCGTCCGCTTTATCCGGTCCATAGCTTTCCAGGGTATAAGAACCAGCAGCTAATGTGTATACATAGCCAGTATCCCATGGGTCGGTTGGAGGTACCGGATCCATATATGCACCACCTTCAAGTGCTGTCACCAGTGCCGCAAAGGTAGTTGCCGGATAAGCTTCCTTATCCGCGTAGTGCATCTCCAGAGCAGTGGCGATATTCTTTAATTCGCTCTGAGCTGCTGCTATCCTTGCCCTGTTTCTTAATACCATGTAGCTCGGTACAGCAATTGCAGTAAGGATTGCCAGTATTATGATTACTATCATAAGTTCAACAAGTGTGAATCCTTTCTCATCCTTATGCATATGCCTGTATAACCACTTCATTTCTTACCTCCTTTATTTGATAGAAAATTATTTTTTTATTATTCATTATATTATTATACCCTTAAATAAAATTTTTAGACATTTATTTATATTTATATTCCTAAATATAGAAAATTATATATTAATTAAAAATTATATTTAATTATTATATAATAAAATATAAAATTATAAAATTATTTATTATACAATAATATTTATTTCATACATATTTGTCAATAATAATTAAATATTTATCGGGTATCCGGTAAATCTTTAAATTCGGGGCAAAAAAATTAGTTGCACGCGAAGTATTCTTTTAGCTGCTTTATACTCTCTTTTAGTTTTCTGGAAACCGATTTCTGCGAAATTCCTATTTTCTTACCTATTTCCTCCTGGCTGAATCCCAGGAAATAACTTAGAACCAGTATTTTTTTGTTTAATTTATGCAGCCTGTCTATGGCATCCCATAATATTATTTTATCTTCCATTACCAGGTCAAAACTTTTATACTCCTTTGACCTTATAAGGCTCCTATCATAACTTAAATTATCTTCTGCTTTATTACCGTTACCCCCGGCGCAATCATTTATTTTCCTGTTATTGTAAAAGGCTGCCTCTCTGGCTTTTAAGAATTCATTTACTCCTTCTACCGGTATATTTATTCCTTCTGAAATTTCCTCTATGGTAGGGTAACTATTATTTTGATTTTCATATTTTTTAACATATTCGGTGAATATTTTATTTAGCTTCCACAACCACCGTGGGCTTTTTACCAGGCGGTTATCTCTTATGAAGTGAAGTATTTCGCCTTTTATATAGTTAACGGCAAAAGTGGAGAACCTGGTATCCACACCTGTATTGAACCTGTTTATGGCTATTACAAGACCGGTTAGCGCAACCTGCCTTATGTCTTTCCTATCACAGTAATTAATTTTAAAATCAGAAACAACCTTATAGGCAAGCTTCTTTGTTTTTTCAAGTATTATATTCAATATTTCAGAACTGCCTGTATTTTTATATATCTTTATTAATTCTTCCACAGTAAGATTTCTTAACCTTAATATATTGTCCGTATCATAATTTTTTGATTTTAATTTTTCCATGATTAAATCTGAATAATGCCATTAAAAAAATGTTTTATTAATTTTACATTGCCTGGTATATATTAAACATCGGAAGATACATTGATATTACAATTATACCTATAAACCCCGCTACAAACAAAAGCATCAGGGGTTCCAGCACTGTTACCAGCATATCTATGGTATTTGCCACTTCGTTATCATAAAAATCCGCAATTTTACTTGAAATGCTATCCAGCGTACCGGTCCTTTCCCCCACCCCTATCATCTGTACCATCATATCAGGGAAAATAGATATGCCTGACATGGGATCAGAAATATTTTCCCCTTCTCTTATACTGGTCCTTATTTCTTCAAGTGCTTCATCAATAATAACATTGTCCGCAACTCCCTTGGCAATTTCCAGTGAATTTAATATTGGAACCCCGGTGGCAAGCAATATCCCAAAATGTCTCGCAAATCTTGCCAGCGACATTTTTCTAAAGAGGTCACCAAATTTCGGCAAATTAATTTTTACACTATCCATTATGTGTCTTCCCTTTTTTGAACTTACGAATTTTTTAAATAAATATCTTCCACCAAATACAACAACTACCAGAATAAGGTAAAAATATATATTTTTAAATAACCCGCCTACTGCCATAACCGCTTTTGTAATTCCCGGAAGCTCTGCTCCCAGCTCTTCATATATACCTTCAAAAGTAGGAACCAGAAATACTATCATCACAATAGATATAATTGCAGCAAAAACCAGAATAAATTTTGGATAAGCTGTTTTATTTCTTATGGTTAATCTCAATTCCTCTTCTCTTTCAAGGAAATTTGCCAGGTCATTCATGGTCCTATCAAGCACGCCTCCCGCCTCGCCTGCCCTTATCAGACTTACATATAACCTGCTAAAAACTTTAGGGTGGTTTTCCATTGATTCTGATAGTGAATGGCCCGATTCCACGTATACCCTTATTTCTGAAATTATTTTTTTTAACTTAAGATTCGCGGTTTGCCTTTCAAGAACAATAAGCGATTCAAGCAAGGACATCCCCGAAGAAATAAGAGTAGAAAACTGCCTGGTGAAAATAACCATATCTCTTATTTTTATACGATTAAAAAAACTAAAACCTTCTGAAGAGCCTTTTAATTTGAGCTTTTTCTCTTCTTTTGCTTTATCAATATTGATTATAAAATAGCCCATGTCCTTTAGCTTTGATTCAACAACATCCTGTGTTTCGGCATCTATAAAACCCTTAATTGACTCACCTTTTAAATCCCTAACCGTATAATTGTATACTGTCATAATTAAAACCCTCTTTTATTGACTCTCAAAAACAATCAGCCATTAATCATTCTTCTTACCTCTTCTACGCTGTGTGCCTTTTCCAGCGCCGTTTCCTCTGAAATCTTTCCTGCCTTATAGAGGTTCACCAGCGACATATCCATGGTCATCATACCCCTCCTGCCGCTCGCCTGTATTGATGAATAAATCTGATGCACCTTTACTTCTCTTATCATATTTTTTATGGCATCGTTAACGAACATAAGCTCTGTTGCAGGCACCCTTCCATCACCTTCTCTTGTAGTTAATAACTGTTGCACCAGTACTGCCTTTAAAGTTCCGGCAAGCTGTGCCCTTACCTGCCTTTGCTGATGAGTTGGAAATACATCTATTATCCTATCAATGGTCTGGGGCGCGTCCTGGGTATGAAGGGTAGAAAAAACAAGGTGCCCGGTTTCTGCAGCAGTAAGAGTGCTTGATATTGTCTCCAGGTCCCTCATCTCTCCCACCATTATAACATCCGGGTCTTCCCTCAAAACATATTTAAGGGCATCTGCGAATGAATGAGCATCCGCCAATATTTCTCTCTGGGATATTATACTTTTTTTATGTGTAAACAGATACTCTATAGGGTCTTCAACGGTTATTATATTTTCAGACCTGTTTTGATTTATTATCTCAATTATGGACGCAAGTGTCGTTGACTTACCGCAACCGGTGGGGCCCGTAACCAGCACGAGACCCCGCGGATATTTTGCAAATTCTTTAATCTGAAGGGGTAAACCGAGTTCTTCAACAGATGGAATTACTCTTGATATGTATCTAAAAGCAGCTGCAAGTGTGTTTCTCTGATAATAATAACTGCATCTGAATCTCCCATAGCCCGATATAGTATGAGAGAAATCAACAGACAGCCCTTCCCTTAACCTTTTAATTTGTTCTTCATTTAATATCCTGATTAACATTTTTTCTGCCAGTTCAGGAGTAATATCTCCAAATTTTTCTAACTTTACCAGATTTCCATGTACCCTGAATATAGGGGGGAGGACACATACAATATGTACATCCGATGCATTTACATTTATGGCCTCAAGTAAAATATCATTGATGTTCATCTTATCTCCATCTATTTTTCTTTTTATTGTGTTCTATTTATTTTATATTATTTTTTTAATTTGTTAATATCTTATTATTTTAATCTTTTTTTTGATATGTCCATTAAAATCCTGTTTTTTATATCCTCTATACAGTTATCTTCAGGTAATATCCCGAACCATATTTCAAAAGATAACCCAGCCTGGTTCACCAATAAATCAATTCCACTTATAACCTCTGCCCCTTCCCTTATGGCTTTTTTTATTAAAAGCGTTTCCACAGGGTCATAAACCATATCAAAGATAAATTTATCTTTTAAATTACACTTTTCTGGTACCGGCATAAAATTCCGGTAAGATTCTATATTCATTCCAATAGGCGTGCAGTTAACAATTAAGTCAGCGTCATCAACTTTCCCCCCCGGCTCATTAATGCTATCAAGAGGCTCTATCAAATTATCAGGATGGGTTTTAAAATCTTTTATTATTTTTCTTACCTTTTCTTTTGTTCTGTTATGCACCCATA
The DNA here is from genome assembly GCA_964595565.1 of uncultured Actinomycetota bacterium. Classification (GTDB taxonomy): domain Bacteria; phylum Actinomycetota; class Humimicrobiia; order Humimicrobiales; family Humimicrobiaceae; genus JAQVEM01. The sequence continues at coordinate 21,584 of CAZQQX010000001.1, read as the reverse complement.
TTTTCTTTACTTTCTTTAACACCATACCATATATGACACTCCTTGCGGCACCACCTGCCCCTATCACAAGGCAACGGCTTTCTGTCCAGTTAAAATTCTTTTTATCCAGCGGTTTTAAAAACCCCATCACATCAGTATTAAAGCCGTTTGAAATTTCTTTTTTTTTATCAAACTTTACCGTGTTAACCGAATTTGTTACCCGGGCTATACTGTCTTTTTTATCAACCATGCCCGATATTTTTTCCTTATAGGGCATGGTTACATTTAAGCCCGCAAACCCCAGCTTCTCTGCACCATTAAATGCTTTTTTTAAATTTTTTTCACTAAATTCAAATGCAAGATAGACAGCATCCATAGAATATTTTTTTATAAAAAAATTCTGTATTGCCGGAGAGTGGCTGTGCCCCACCGGGTTCCCTATTAAAGCTACCACACTTGTTTTAGCACCAATCATTTTTAAACCACATTTTTACTATGTTAAATTGTTACATTTACTGTTCTAATATTTTATTTCAAATATACTATATTCCCTGCTATCATTAATTTCTTCAATTTTTACTTCATTTACATAAGATAAAGAAGGCCCATTTTTTATTTTATCCATGAATATCTTCAGGTCTTTTTCTCTTCCCTGGCATACCGTTTCCACTCTACCCTCAATTGTATTTTTTACATAACCCTTAATATTATATCTTTCTGCTGCTGACTCCACATAGAACCTGAATCCCACACCCTGAACCCTTCCTGACAGTACCGCCCTATATGTTTTAATATTTTCAGTCATATATCTTTTAATTTATTTATAATAATAATACTAAAAAATTTTTATATTTTCAACTTCTTAGATTTATATTAATTTTATTGTATTTTTAAAACATGAAACCTGTAAAAACAAAAATAAAAATAATTCATGCTTTAATTCTAAAAATTGAAAAGGGATGCAACCTTCCAGGCCCGCAAATTATTACCAGGTCATTAGGATTCGCGCATTTTACTTCCCTTTCATCGGCCACCAATAATATTTTTTTTACACTGAATTTTAAAGGTTCCCTGCAGGGTTGCAGCACATCAATTGTTTCGCCCTTAACAAACTGATTTTTTACCTTTATGATTGGCCCATCATACTTTTCACTATAATCATGGTATACACCTATAAATCTATATTTTTTTATATAGCCAACATTATCATTATCTTCAAGTTCACTTCTTTCTTTCAGGAACATGAATCCCTGGGTAAAATTCCTGTGGGAGCACTTTTCAAGCTCATTTTTTAAATAAGATATTTTATCATTATCAAGAATTCCCTGTTTTACATAATCAAGCGCCTTTCTGTACACCCATGTTGTCACACTTACATAGTTTTCTGTTTTCATCCTTCCCTCTATCTTAAATGCGCTGACTCCGGTATCCACAAGCTCCTTTAATCTGCCCAGAAGGCACAGATCCCTTGAATTATAAATAAACGTCCCTTCTTTATACTGTTCTATGGGAAAAAGCATATTTGGTCTTTCTTCTTCCATTAAATAATATTTCCACCTGCAGCTCTGGGCACATCTTCCCTTATTTGCATCCCGACCTGTCATATACTTGCTAAGCATGCATCTACCTGAATAGGATATGCACAATGCTCCGTGTATGAATATCTCCAGCTCAATATTTGTTTCTTTTATAATTTTATTTAAATCCGAAAAACTTATTTCTCTTGCAAGATTTACTCTTTCCACCCCTATTTTTTCAAAAAATTTTACTGCCAGGCGGTTATTTAAATTAACCTGGGTGCTCATATGTATCTTTTTCCCGGGTAAAATTTTACGCACAAGCTCCAGAGCTCCAAAATCAGCTACTATAATTCCGTCAATATCAATATCCTTTATTCTTTTCAAATACTTTTCGGCCCCGGTAATTTCACTTTCACTTATTATTGAATTAAGAGTAAAATATACTTTTACTCCATGCTCGTGGGCATAACTTACTCCCCTTTTTAATTCCTCAACTGTAAAATTCCCTCTGATGCTTCTTAAATTTAACTTCTTACCCCCAACATAAACAGCATCGGCACCATAATTAACCGCATATTTTAATATATTTAAATTATTGGCGGGAACCAGAAGTTCGGGTATTTTTTTATCTCTTAACATTTTTTATTTAAAATAATCCCTCAGAAATTTTGTAACTGATATACCATCACCTGTATCAAAAAAATAGCTTTCAAAATATTTGTTTCCGTTTATATATTTTATATATTCCTTTATGCCATTAACACTATTATAGTCATGACCGTTTACCTTTCTTTTAAATATCCGGCCCCCGTAAAATATATTATCTGCAATAATCAATGCTCCTGAATTAAGTTTACCCTCCACAACTTTAAGATAAGAAAGATATTCATATTTTGCCCCATCTATAAAAACCATATCAAATTTATGTTTAATTTCCGGAATAATCTTTAATGCATTGCCTGCCAAAAATTTGCATTTTTTTTCAGGAAATTTGCCTTTTATGAATTTCTCGGCTTTTTCTAATCTTTCCTTATTAAGGTCTATGCCGGTGTAATTTCCTCCCTTTAAATTTTTTATTATAAAGTAGGATGAAAATCCAATACCGCAGCCAATTTCAAGGATATTTTCCGGTTTTCCAATCAGGCAGATTATTTCCAGAAACCTTCCCGCATCCTTATCAACTACGGGGATTTTTTCCTGTTGAGCTTTTTTAAACAGGCTATCTAATAATTTTATTTCTTTCAGACAGGGCTTTAATAAATTATTTTGCGTTGCTTCTATTTTTTTCATGTTCCTGTAGGGTTGATGCAAAGGAATGAATATGCTTTTCGCTGTCAGTCACCACAAAATATAAGTAGTCAACATCAGCAGGATTTAATGCCGCTTCAATTGATGCAACACCCGGATTACAGATGGGAGTGGGCGGTAGGCCGGAATACATATATGTATTATAGGGCGAGTCAACTTTTTTATCCTCCTCGGTTAAACCTTCATCCCATTTATCAAGGTAATAACAGAGAATAGCATCTATATCCAGTTTCATATCTATGTCAAGCCTGTTATGAATAACCGCAGAAATTAAAGCTCTTTCTTCGGGAACATAAGCTTCTCTTTCAATCATCGAAGCTATCTTCAAAACGTCATAATTTGATAGGCCCTTCTCTGCCGCATAAGTGTAATCAAGGCTAACCGTCTCCACCTGATACTGGGCGAGCATCATTTCAATAACATCCTTTGCAGAATAATCTAGAGTTATTTCGTATGTCTTGGGAAACAGAAACCCCTCCAGGCTGGTGGCTTCTTTCAAATAATCATAATTATAATTGCTTATATCTTTTACCCGTTCCAGTTCTTCATATTCTATAAAGGGTATTTCCCCGGCTACTCTGTCTATTATTTGCTCTACCATATAACCTTCCGGAATGGTTAACTTATAAGTTACTACCGGCGTACCTGCGGTTATCCCGTTTAGCACTTCTTCATATTCAGAACCTGTCTTCATCACATAAATTCCCGGTATCAGGCTTTTCTCCTCTCCCCTCTGTTCAACAAATAATCTAAATAAGAAAGCATTGTCTACTATATTTTTTTCTTCCAGAAGTGAAGCTATTTCCTTTAAGGTCATTCCTTCCTTTATCTCAAATTCAACATCTACCCCAGACGGTGGCTCACTATCTTCCACGGTATTAAAAAAATTACAGGACACAGCCATAACTGATAATATAAATAAAAATATAACCACCGGAATAAATATAAAAATTTTCTTATTTCTGTTTTTTATATCCATTTTTTATTTAATCCCACTTTTATTCACTGCACTTAATATTTTTTACCTGTTATCCTATTTATTTCTGCTCAGATAATCCTCAAGTATTATACACGCCGAGTATTTATCAATCTGTTTTTTTTTATTATTTTTATTATATTTATTAAAATTTCTTAACGGTATTTTTGTGGTGTACCTCTCATCAATATAATCAATTTCAATTCCCATTTTTACCACTACATTTTCAATAAAACTAATAACCTTTTTAGCCTGGCTCCCGACTTCACCTTTAAGTGTATACGGTATCCCCACAATTATTTTCTTTATATTGTATTTATTTATAACTTCTTTAAGCTCTTCTTCTATTTTTTCATCATTTTCTATCACTTCAAGGGGTGTTGATAGAATCTCCATTTCATCTGATACGGCAACACCTATTCTCTTATCTCCAATATCCAGTCCAAGGATTCTCATATTTTTTATTTATCTTTTAATATGCCCAGAACTCTGTCCCTTACCAGCTTGATGGCTTTTCCTGTATTCCTATCGGAAAAACCCATCTGTGCATACTTAGGCTTTCCTCCTCCGCCACCTTCCAACTGTTTACCAATCTCGCCGGCAATTTTACCGCAGTCTACTCCTCTGGCTGACAGATCTGCTGTTGAATTTAGTATTAAAACAGATTTATTATCCACTCTGCTTCCAAAAATTAAAAAAGTATTTAATCCCTTGAAATAATCTATGATCCAGTCTCCTACTTTTCCTATACCACTTATCTCCATATCGTATAATAAATCAGAGTCTGAAAAATCATAATCAATTATCTTTAAACCGGTATCCGAAGGCTTGAATCCTGACTTTTTTATTATTTCCCTTTTTGCAACTTTCATTTTAAGCAATAATAACTCATTTTCCCTTTTCTTTATGTTATCTTTCAACTTTTCAATAGCTTCCGGTATCCGGCTATCTTTAACTTCAAGACCGGCCGAAATTTTATTCAGTATCTCGTCTTTTTTCTCAAGATATCTGTAAGCGTGTATGCCGGTCAGTGCCTCTATTCTTCTTAAATTGGCCCCCGTACCTGAATCAGAAATAATCTTAAATAAACCGATTTCACCGGTCCTTCCTACATGAATGCCCCCGCAGAGCTCCCTGCTGTAATTATTTATTTCAACCACCCTTACAAACCTTCCATATTTTTCATCAAATAAGGCTATCGCGCCTATCTCCCCTGCATATTCCCTGGTAGTCTCATAACACCTTACAGGTTCATCTTTCTGTATCTTTTCATTTACCATGGCTTCTATTTTTTTAATATCGCTTTCTGATGGGGCATTGTAGATGGAATAATCAAATCTAAATCTATCTTCTCCAACAAAAGAACCGGCCTGTTTTACTTCATTACCATATATGCTTTTCAGGGCCCAGTGAAGAATATGGGTTGCGGTATGGTTTCTGCTTACATTTTTTTTGAATTTACTATCAACCTCTGCTATTATTCCATCTCCCACTTTCAATTTACCTTTTTTAATACTACCTTTATGAGTATAAATCCCCTCTACAGGTATAAAACAGCCTGTAACCTTAAATATATTATTATCTTTTCTTATACTGCCCCTATCACCGACCTGCCCCCCCATTTCTCCGTAAAAGGGAGTCTCCCTTAAAATTATTTCACCTTCCTCGGCCTCAATTAGCTGTGAAGCAAATTTTTTGTTGCCGTCACCGTCAGTTTTTATTATTTTTTCAATTACGGTACTGAGGTTACTCCTGTTATATCCTAAAAATTCTACTTTCATCTCTTTACTTAAAGGGCCATATAGCTCTATGTCTTTATTCAATTTAACGCCGGACGAACCCTTACTCTTTGATTTTTTTGTATGCTCTTTTAAATACCGGTTAAATTTATTTAAATCAATTTTTATTTTATTCTCAGATAATATTTCTCCTGTAAGCTCAACCGGAAACCCGTATGTATCATATAACCTGAACGCATCACCGGGATTGATGTATTTTCCTTTGGCTTTCTTTATTTCCTTAACTTTCTGGATTAAAACCTTATTACCCTCCTTTAAGGTTCTTGTAAATCTCTTTTCTTCATCACTTACCATTTTAAAAGAAAAATTTTTTTTCTCCAGAAGTTCCGGATACCATTTTGAATACTTATTTATAACTACTTCACCTATATCATTTAAAAAATAATCATTTATTCCTATCAATCTGCCGAACCTGATACATCTTCTTATTATCCTCCTCAGAATATAGCCTCTCTTCTCATTTGAAGGTACCACTCCATCAGAAATTAAGAAATATATGGCCCTTATGTGATCCGCTATTATTCTCAGGCTTCTATCAAATTCCGGTTTGTTTACCCTGCTGTTTTTATCAGATAATTCTTCTATTTTTCTTATTATTTCTACAAATAAAGATGTTTTAAAAACAGAAGGAACTCCCTCAAGAACAGCCATAATTCTTTCCAGTCCCATGCCGGTATCTATATTTTTTTGCGGGAGCTCTTTATAATTTTTACCGTCATAATTATACTGTGTAAAAACAAGATTCCAGATTTCAAGAAATCTATTACAGTCACATTTAGGACTGCAGGTTTTTTTACCACAGCCATATTCCTCCCCGAAATCATAATATATCTCTGAACAGGGACCACAGGGTCCGGTATCTCCTGCAGGACCCCAGAAGTTGTCATCCTTACCGAACCTGTATATTTTATCACCGGTTATTCCGGACTCTTTCCAGTATTTAACCGATTCTAAATCAGCAGGTATATCTTTGTTCCCCTTAAAAACTGCTACTTTTAACCTGTCTGCAGGAATTTTTAATTCATTTAAAAGAAAATCAAGAGAATAATTTATCGCTTCCTTTTTAAAATAATCACCAAAAGAAAAATTACCCAGCATTTCAAAAAAAGTAAGATGTTTATCTGTGTAACCAACACTGTCTATATCACTGGTTCTGAAACATTTCTGAACTGTGGTAATTCTTTTTGAAGGTGGGTTTTTTATACCAAGAAAGTATGGTTTAAACTGCTGCATCCCTGCCGTAGTCAGGAGTACACTCCTGTCGTTATGCGGTATAAGGCCCGAGGATGCTAATACCATATGGCCTTTTTTTTCAAAATATTCTATAAAAGTTTCTCTTACATCCATAAGAATTAAATTTTAAAACTCAGAAACTATCAATATTTTAAACAAAACGGATACTCCATTTACTCGTAACTACAGGAAGTTTTTTGCGCCCTGCGCTCTGCAGGTGGATGCCCTCCTGACTGTTTTATAAGTCCCGCTTAAAGCGGGCATTTATGCTACAATCAAAGCCCGGGCTTCCAATGTAAATTTGTTGGCACAAAAATTAAACTTTAGTTACGAAATAAACAGAGTACCCGGCATGATGTTATCATAATTAAAAAGTTTATTCAATAAATCACAAATTAACACTACAGCTATACTTATTTTCTTTATTTTTCTTCCTCCATAATGTTAATATGAACTTCTCTTAGCTGTTCCTCGCTGACAACAGAAGGTGAACCTGTAAGCATGCATACTGCTGACTGCGTCTTGGGAAACGCTATAACCTCCCTGATGCTGTCAAGTTTTCCCAAAAGCATAACCAGCCTGTCCATTCCCAGGGCAATACCTCCATGTGGCGGAATACCGTGTTCCATTGCCCTGACAAAAAACCCGAAATTCTCCTCCACTCTGTTTTCATCTATCTGAAGTATTTTAAAAATCTTTTTCTGTAAATTCGTATCATTTATTCTTATAGAGCCCCCTCCTATTTCTTCCCCGTTTAATACGATATCATAGGCTTCCGATTTCACTTTTAAAGGGTCTTTATCAAGATAACCTGCTGTATTATCATCGGGTTTTGTAAATGGATGATGAACGGGACTTATCCTATTCTCTCTATCGTCCCATTCAAATAGTGGAAAGTCATAAACCCATATAAAATTGAACCTGTCTTCATCCACTAATTTTAGCTTATGTGCAACATGATTTCTTATAATACCGAGACTCCTGCATGTAACCATGTATTTATCAGCGACTATCAGTAGTAGATTATTTTCCTTTAAGCTTAAAGTTTTAATTAAATCTTTTTTTTCTTTTTCAGAAAGAAACTTTGCTATCGGTGACTGGAAATCCAGATTTTTGCCAATTTTAATCCATATCAGCCCTCCTGCCCCGCTCTTTTTTGCCATCTCTACAATATCATCAATATCCTTTCTGGTAAGAGCAGAACAGTCATCAATTACTATACCTTTTATGAAGCCGTCATTATTTTTTAACGTTTTACTGAAAATCTTCAGGCCACTTTTTTTAAATATTTCTGAGATATCTTTTATATTAAGGCCAAATCTTAAATCGGGCTTATCTGTCCCATAAATTTCCATACTATTTTTCCATGTTATTCTTTTAAAATAAGGTTCTATTTCTTTTCCAAATACCGTTTTGAATAAATAATTAAATAAACCTTCTATCATCCTTATTACGTCTTCCACCTCTACAAAAGTCATCTCTAAATCTATCTGCGTGAATTCAGGCTGCCTGTCCGCCCTTAAATCTTCATCCCTGAAACATCTTGCAATCTGGTAACACCTGTCAAAACCAGAAAACATAAGTATCTGTTTAAATAGCTGCGGGGACTGGGGTAAAGCATAAAACTTGCCGGGATTCAATCTCGAAGGTACCAGAAAATCCCGCGCTCCTTCAGGAGTGCTTTTTCCCAGTACAGGGGTTTCTATTTCCAAAAATCCCCTGGAATTAAAATAATCACGTGTAGCAGCAGTTATTTTGTGCCTCAGTCTTATATTCTCCTGCATTTTTTTTGCTCTTAAATCAATATATCTGTACTCCAGCCTGACATTTTCTTCTACTTTATTCCTATCTTCAATCATAAAGGGAGGTGTTTTTGACCTGCTAAAAATAGTTACATCCTCTACAACTATTTCTATTTCACCTGTTGATATAGAAATGTTAACCGTATCTTTTGACCTCATTCTAACTTTACCGGTTACTTTAATGACATACTCATTCCTTATTTCCCTAGCCATCAAATAAGAATTATTATTTATTTTAGAATCAAAAATCAGCTGAACCACTCCTGAAAAATCTCTTAAGTCTACAAATATTAACTTTCCGTGGTCCCTTCTTTTATTAACCCAGCCGCTTAAAGTAACTTTTCCACCTTCATACTCTTTATCTATTTCTCCGCACAGGTCTGTTCTCATGCCTGTACTGAATACAGAATTAACCATAATCAAGCTCCTATAATCTTTTTTATTTTTTCCTTTTCATTCTCCCAGTTAACCTGGTATTGCCTGTATTTTTTAATATCTTTTATAGTAATAGAGCCGTTTTTAATTTCATCTTCTCCAATTATGAGAATAAAATCATAATCATTCTCGCCAGCCCATTTTATCTCTTTCTTCAAACTTCGTTTATTAAAATTTATATCGCATAGAAATTTCTCTTCCCTCAGATACCTTAAAATATCTAAAGAATAAAGTTTGCAATTCTTATCCATGGCTATTAAATAAATTCTTGCCTTTTCTTCATTTTTCTTAATCTTTAAATTTAGCTGTTTCATCAGCATAATTGTCCGGTCAATTCCAACTGCAAACCCTGTTGCCGGTAAATCCGGCCCACCCAGCTGTTTCAGTAGATTATCATATCTTCCTCCACCGCCCAGGGCATTCTGGGCACTCTTGAGGTCCTCTGATATTATTTCAAAAATTGTTCTTGTGTAATAGTCAAAACCCCGGACAAGGCTCTGGTCAATCCTGTAATTTATATCAAGAGCTTCCAGATATTTTAAAACCTCCTCAAAATTCTTCCTGCATCCAGGACATAAATAAGAAAAAATTGAAGGTGCTTTCTTTAATACGCTCCTGCAGCCACTTTTCTTACAATCAAATATCCTGAGGGCATTCTTTCCAAACCTCTTCTGACAGTCAGCGCACAGTTTACCTACCTCCGGCTTCAGATATTTTCTGAACTCAAAAAGAAATTTTTCCCTGCATTCACTGCATCCTATACTATTTATTTTGAGTACCAGCTTCTTAAATCCCAGTTTCTCAAAAAAAGAATTCAAAATCCATATAACCTCTGCATCTATAAGCGGGTCATCGGTTCCAATAGATTCTACTCCCAGCTGCCAGAATTCTCTCATTCTGCCCTTCTGGGGCCTTTCATACCTGAACATATTACCTATATAAAAGACCTTTAACGGAAGATTTTCAAATAACATTTTATTTTCTATTACAGCTCTGGCTATAGATGCCGTCCCTTCAGGTCTCAGAGTCAGTGACCTTCCCTTCTTATCCTGGAACGTATACATTTCCTTCTGAACAATGTCGGTAACTTCTCCTATGCTTCTACTGAATACCCAGGTATATTCAAAAGCAGGAGTTATTATTTCTTTATAGTTAAAAACCTTAAATACCCGGCGGGCAGTATCTATAACAAAGTTTCTGTAATCTATATCCTCACCATATAAATCTGCCGTTCCTCTTGGAGAATTTATTTTCAAAATAAATCACCTTTTTAATAATATTTCATTTTTAATTTTTTTCACCTAAAAACTTATCCTTAAGATAATAATTTGTTTTTATTTCGTATTCAATAGTACTTTCTTCGCCATGACCCGGATATATTGTCAGACTCCCGTCCATTTTTTTTAATTTTCTTAGTGAATCTCTTATCTGCCGTATATCTCCTCCCGGTAAATCTATCCTTCCCACTGCGCCTCTAAAAATTAAATCTCCGGTTAAAAGAAAATTATCTATTTTAAACATTACACTTCCGGGCGTATGACCCGGGACATTTATAATTTCAATACCCAGATTCTTAAAATACTTATAATCCGAATCTTTTATTAAATCATAAGTTTTTAATGATAATTCATTTCTTCCAAAAAATGAAGAAAGATTCTTCCCGGGGTCTGTTATAATTTGTTCCTCAAACTCATGTATGTAAAAAGGAATATTGTAATATCCAATTATATCATCAACGGCTCCAATATGATCGCAATGACCGTGGGTATTTAATATAAAATCAGGTTTTATATTGTAATAGTTAAGATTTTTTTTTATAGTTTCAAAATCTCCGCCCGGGTCTACTATCACATTTGCAGAATCCAGTGATAAAATATAACAGTTAGCTTTTAAAACCCCTAACTCCAATCTTTTTAAAATCAATGCAACTTTCTACTTTCTGGGCAAAACCCTGTAAGCGTCATAAACTGAATCTACCTGTTTCAGGTTATTAATAACATCTTTTAATATATATTTATTATTAATCTCTATTAAAAACCTGAATTTGATATGTCCGCTTTTATTAACCCTCAGAGTGTTGGCACTTACTATATTTAAATCATATTCACTAATAACATTTGTTATGTCACGAAGCAATTTAGTCCTGTCAAGCGCTTCAATCTGTATTTCGGAATTAAATTTATATGGAGCTTTCTTATCCCATTCAACTTCTATAAATCTTTGCTTTTCGATATTCATCAGGGTGCTTATATTTGTGCAGTCAGCCCTGTGGACAGAGATACCCTTTCCTCTTGTTATGTATCCTACTATCTTATCTCCCGGCACAGGATTACAGCATTTTGCTATGGTCACCAGTACTTTTTCCATTCCCCTGACCCTTATCCCTGTACTTTCCTTTCCCTGCAGTTCTTTCCTGTGAATGTCTTCAATGGTTAATTCTTTCTCTGTTTCTTTCTGATTCAGTTTCTTTACTATTCTGGTAAAAACCTGATGTGCCGACACTCTGCGTGAACCAATGTTCCTGAAAAGACTGTCCACCTTTTCGAAGTTCATTTCCCCCGCAACTTCATCAAAAACTTCCATGGGGACACTCTTGAAAGAAAGGCTGTTCTTCCTTAAAACCTTCAACATTATATCTCTGCCTGCATTATATGTTTCCTGTCTTTGCTCTTTGCTGAACCATTGTTTTATTTTATTTCGCGCCCGGGAAGTTTTTACTATATTAAGCCAGTCCCTGCTGGGACCTTTCTTATTTCTTGATACAATTATTTCCACTATATCACCATTCTCAAGAATGGTTTCTATGGGAACCATCCTGCCATTTATCTTTGCACCTATGATATTATGCCCGATATCGGTATGTATCTGATAGGCAAAGTCTATAGTAGTGGCTCCCCTCGGTAGATTTATAACTTTTCCCTTAGGGGTAAACACAAAAACTTCTTCTTCAAATAAATCAAGTTTCAGAGACTCCATATAGTCACGGGGGTCCTTCAGCTCTTTCTGCCAGTCCAGCAGTTGCCTTATCCATGCAACCCTTTTATCAAAATCGCTCAACTTTTTTATATTGCCTTCCTTATACTTATAATGGGCCGCAATACCATACTCTGCAAATTTATGCATTTCAAAAGTTCTTATCTGTATCTCAATAGGTTTACCCTTTAAACCCATGACTGTGGTATGAAGAGATTGGTACATGTTAAACTTGGGATTTGCGATAAAATCTTTGAACCTTCCCGGAACCGGTTTCCACAATGAGTGTATTATTCCCAGCACTGCATAGCAGCTCTTTACATCATTAACTATAATCCTTATTGCTATTATATCGTATATATCTTCAAACTTTCTATTCTGCCTGGTAATTTTATTATATACGCTGTAATAAGTTTTTATTCTTCCGCTTATGTCCACAGAGATATTTACCTCTTTTAACTTTTTATTTACTATCTTTATGGCCTCTTTTATAAGCAGCTTTCTCTCTTCCAGCTTTTCATCAAACATATTTTTTATTTTTAAATATTCCCTTGGATAAAGATATTCAAAACTCAAATCCTCCAGCTCTGATTTTATCTGGTAAATACCAAGCCTGTGAGCGATAGGAGCATAGACTTCAAGGGTTTCTATAGAATTTTTCTTTCTCTTCTCTTCATCCAGAAAATGCAGTGTTCTCATATTGTGAAGGCGGTCGGCAAGCTTTACAAGTATTATCCTGACATCTTCAGACATAGCAATTATCATTTTTCTTATATTGTTTACCTGCTGTTCTTCCTTGCTGTCAAAAACAATTTTATCTAATTTTGTTACCCCGTTTATGATATTGGCAATTTTCTGTCCAAATTCCTTTCTGGCCATTTCCAGGCTGTAATCCGTATCCTCTATAACATCGTGTAAAATTGCTGAAACAATAGAAACCTGGTCCAGTTCAATATCAGCAAGTATTCCCGCAACCTCAAGCGGATGAACTATGTAAGGTTCACCTGATTTCCTGTACTGGTTCTTATGATATTTCTTTGACGTCTGGTAGGCCTTATTCAGCAGCTCCTCATCCACATCAGGATTATAAGATTTTATCCTGTTTATTAATTTCTTATATATGAGGTCCGTATTTATATTTTTTGATTTGCTATTTACTTTTAAGCCCATTTTCACCGAAATTTTTATTAATTATTTAAATTTATAAACATTATTATAAAACATTTTCTAATTCTCTAAAATAAGTCAATAATAACAAGCCTTATAGTTCCAAAATTCCCCCGGTTATTTTCCTCAATTCTATATAAAATACTGATTTTATTGTTTTTTAATATTTTTTCTTTTATCCTTTCATCCGCTCCGAATAACATTGCATCTATTATTATCCCATCTTGCTTGAGTTTTAACCTGATATGCTTTCCCTCTGACAGGTAAGAAAAATTATATATAACACAGTCCCTGGTTAAAAACACGGGCCCGGGATTTTCATTGCCAAATGGTTTAAGTAAATTAATATCTTCCGGTATTCCTTTACTTATATGTTTAAAATTTATCTCAACATCATAAATGTTTTTTTTCTCAATATCATCTATTTTTAAAGTATTGCTGACAATTTTTACCAGACTCTCATAAAAAGTTTCATAATTTATGGCGTTCATGCTTATACCGCATGCCAGTCTGTGCCCCCCAAAACTATCAAACAGATTACTTAATTTATTTAAATTCTCATATAAATCAAACTTATCGATACTTCTCCCCGAGCCTTTAACTCTGCCCTTAAACTCCCTGAATAAAATAGCCGGTATATTAAACTTTTTTACAATATTTGAAGCAACTATTCCCAGAACCCCTTCATTCCAGTTTTTTGATTTACCTATAAATATCCTTTTTTCTTCAATAATGCTCTTAAAGTCATTATTTTCCACTATCTCATTAAATATATCTTTCTGTATCCTCTGCCTGCTCTGGTTAAATGAATTAAGTTTATCTACTATTTTATCCAGGGTATTCCCTTCTTTAATTAACAGGTCAAAGCTTGTTTCTGCCTTTTTAATTCTACCTGCCGCATTTAATCTTGGGGCTATTATAAATCCTATATCATATTCATCTACATATCCCTTTTTTCCGTTTAAAGTATCTATCATTTTTTTAAGACCCTTATTTCTGGTTTTTTGTAAAACCTTAAGACCCTTTTTTACTATTATCCTGTTTTCATCAACCAGGGGCATTATATCCGCAATTGTTGATATGGCAACCAGGTCCAGAAAACCGGTAAGATAATCTTTTTTAAAGTTCTTCTTAAATTTATGGTCAAGTTTCCTTAAAATAGCGGTTATAAATTTAAATGTAACCGCTGCCCCGCTTAGATATTTAAATTTATACCCGGAATCTTTTAGTTTTGGATTAATTATTATATACCTGTCCGGTACTTTATTTAAATTAACCGATTGATTGTGATGGTCACATACTATTATATCCGGGCATGAATTTTCTCTTACAAAATCCTGTACCTCTACACAGTTTGTTCCACAATCTACTGAAATAATTAAATCATGCCTGCCCTCTCTTATGACCCTTTTTAAAAAATCAACTGACAGGTCATAACCCTCTTCAAACCTGTCGGGTATATATACATCTGTATCCAGCCCCAGCTCTTTTAAAAATTTATACATAAGTGCAGCGCTTATGATTCCATCGGCATCATAGTCCCCGAATATTATTACATTTTCCTTTTTTACCAGTGCCTCTTTAACCCTTCTTATGCCATCACTGATTCCGGGGAGTTCCATGGGGTCATGGAGATTTTTAAGAGATGGATTAAGAAAAGAAATTACTTCATCTCCGGTTATTATATTTCTTCTGGCAAGGAGTTCCAGTAAAACCGCACTGTATCTTTTTTCTTTTAAAAGTTTTACATCCGGTTTTCTTTTATTTCTGCATATCCAGTTGGAAGGAATATCCGTCATTTTTTATTTCTTAAATTTTGGGAACCTATTGTTCCAGGCCACAAGAATTGGGCTTGCAAAAAATATAGATGAGTACGTTCCGGTTATTATACCTATAGTAAGAGCCACAGCAAAATCTTTTAGCGCTGTGGTCCCCATTATAAGAAGCAGTATTACCGGAAATAACGTGGTTATAGAAGTATTTATGGACCTTGACAGTGTTGCATTTATTGAAGTATTAACTACTTCACTATAACCTGACTTTCCTGTGAGAGGGGTATTTTCTCTTATTCTGTCAAATACAACAATAGTATCATTTAAAGAATAACCTATAATGGTAAGCAGAGCAGCTATGGTTGAGGTATTAATCTCACGGTTTAAAATAGCATACACACCGACCGTAACCAGGACATCATGAATTAATGCTGCAATTGCCACTGCTCCAAACCTGAATTCAAATCTAATCCATATATATATCAGGATTCCGGCAATACTTATGGCAATTGCTTTTAATGCATTCAATATAAGTACATTCCCAAAACCCGGGTCTACATCTCTATCCTGTAAAAGTTGCCCTTCAACTCCTATTTTTTCATCCAGTGCATCCAGTATTTCATTTTTTTCCTCTTCAGTTATTGATGTTCCTATTTCTTTTACTTTTATTCTAATAATGAACCTGTCGGATTCTGTCTGTATTAAATTATTTACCACCCGCTGTATTATTATATTCTGGTGCCCGATGTCACTCATGATTTCCCGTATTTCGGCTGCGCTGGTATCTCTTTCAAATTTTACTTCAATAAGTGAGCCGCCTAAAAAATCAATTCCCAGGTTAAACCCTCCATTGGCAAAATATCCAATTACTCCTGCCAGTATCACCGCAAGTGATATGAAAAACCATATTTTCTTTTTACCTACAAAATTAAAATTATAACTTCTAAACTTCAATATAGTTTACTCACCGCTCTTTCTTCTTATCCCTAAAAATGCCGGGGTCGACATTCCGGGAATTCCGGCCATTAAAAATATAAAGGACCTGGTAAATAAAAGGCTTACTACCATACTTATTACTACACCAAGGCTTAAAGTAACCGCAAAACCCTGAATGGGACCAGTACCAAACTGATAAAGTGCACCTGCCGTAATTAAAGTGGTAACATTGGAATCAGTTATGGTCCTTATTGCATTTTTAAAACCCTCACTTACGGCAATTCTGGGAGATTTATCTTTTAATACCTCTTCTTTTATTCTTTCAAATATTATAACATTCGCATCCACCGCCATACCTATGGTCAGTATAATTCCCGCTATACCGGGGAGTGTGAGCGCAGCACCTATAGCCGATATTATCCCCCAGAAAATTATAATATATATTATTAGCCCGATAGCAGAGTAAATACCGAACCCCCGGTAATAAAAGAACATAAAGACAATTATTAAAATAAAACCGGCTATCCCTGCATATATCCCTCTGGTTAATGAATCCATTCCGAGAGTCGGACCGACAGTGCTGCTTTCTTCTATCTTGAGGTTAATGGGAAATGCCCCTGTCTGCAGGACAAGTTCAATATTCTTTGCCTCTTCTATACTACTTATACCAGTAATTTCTGCTTCTCCGTCTGTTATCGGAACTTCAATATAAGGTGCCGATTCAATTTCCTCATCCAGTACAATGGCAAGGTTTCTTCCAGTATTTCCGGTTGTAATTTCACCAAATTTTTCTACTGCTTCGCCTTTAAAACTTAAACCAACTCTTATGTTTCCATAATTATCATAACCCGCTACTGCATTTGCGAGCCCTTCGTCACCCTCTATAAGTACGGGCCCGACCAGAGTTGCAGCGCCTGTCCTTGAATCAACAAGTATCTCTCCTATCTTCTCATCCTCTTTAACAATGAAAATCTCTCCTGTCACATCATCGTATTCTACAATACCAATTATTTCTTCAGAGTTTAAATCGTATTCTTTGGAATCATCATTTTCTTCCTGAGTTTCCTCAGACCCGGTTTGACTTTTAGGGGAAACAAGAATTATCTCACCACTTTCAGGGTTGGTTATCAATCTGCCTCCTGTTATTGCAGGTTCACCCTGATAAAACTTATTTATATCTTCAATTAATAATGTTTCTTCAGCCCCGGGGTCAATTAACAGTTTTCCGTTTTCATAATCCAGGCCAACTATAGACCAGCTGTTATCTATTCTGGAAACAAAAGTACCCCGGACAAGGCGGAATTCAAGGTTTGCGGTTTTACCTATTATTTCTTTTGCGCTATCGGGGTCCTCTACTCCCGGAAGCTGAACCACAATATTGTTTACCTGATCTCTGGTAATAAGAGGTTCCGATACACCCAGCCTATCAATCCTGTCCCTTATAATATCCATGGTATGGTTAAGCTTTTCCGGGGTTATATCTTCCGCTTCCTCTCCCACAGGTTTGAGAATAATCTGGGTGCCACCTTTAAGGTCAAGCCCCAGTTTTATAGAATTGGAAATTGAGTCTCTAAAAATATAGTAGAAACTTACACCTATTATTAGAATAAAAATTATAATAATAGTAATATGAATTTTTTTATTTCTCATATTTACTGTTGAGTGACTTTTCTGGCAATAGCACTTTTATTTATTTTTATATCTATCCCGCTGGCGATTGTTATTATCATAACATCATCTCTTACATCTTTAATCCTTCCATAAAACCCTCCTATGGTAACCACTTCGTCGCCCCTCTGCAGGTTGGACATTAAATCCTGCGCTTTTTTTGTCCTTACCCTCTGTGGTCTTATGAGTAAAAAATAAAATGCTACTGCAAGTATTGCCAGCCATATCCATGTACCGTAACTGGCAAAAATACCGGACATGGTACCGGCTTCTGCTGCCTCAGCAGTCTCGGTACCCCCGTCTGTAGCCTCTCCTCCTGTTGTAACCGGGTAACATGAAGCACTCAAAACACCCAGGCCAACTATAAGCATACCAATAACTAAAATACTTATTAATCTTCTTTTTAAATTCATAAACACTCCTTAAAAAATATTTTTCAATAACTAAATATCACTATTATTAACTTTTTTAAAATTTTTGCAAATATATATTAAGTCGGTTTTCCGCCTTCTGTACTTTTAAGGATTATAAACAACTGCCTGTGGCCGAATATTGTTTACAAACCGGCATATATAATTAATACAAAACTAAAATATATTTATATATTATAATATAATTAAATATAAAAAAACTTCTAACACCCGGGACCGGCACGGGCTATGGGTTATTTTAACCTAAGTTATTTTAGTATACAATATTAAAAATATAAAAGTTAGAAATATAAAGAACTTCAAGATGTGGAAAAATTTATAAATATATTAGAAATATAACAATAAACTTTACACTTTTGTATTTTCCATATATTTTGTTAAAAAATTATGTTTGAAATCATTAAAGCTCCCGGCCAGTATGGATTTCCTTGCCCGGTTAACTGTGTTAAAAATAAAATGAAGGTTGTGTATGGTCAAAAGTATGCTTGAAAGTATCTCTCTGCTCCTGAACAGATGCCTTAAATAAGATTTTGAATAATTTTTACAGGTGTAACAATCGCATTCATTATCAAGGGGCGTCATGTCATAAGTATATTTTTTATTTTTTATATTTATTCTTCCTTCTGAAGTAAAAGCACTTCCATTTCGAGATATTCTGGTGGGCATAACACAGTCAAACATATCCACTCCGCTACTTATAGCTTCTATAATCCCGATGGGGTCTCCCAGCCCCATAAAATAAACAGGTTTTTTTCTATCTACATATTCTATGGTATAATTTAAAATATCAATTGTTCTATCTCTTTTTTCACCGACACTCAATCCACCAATTGCTATACCATCAAAATCCATCTCAGATATTGACCGGGCACAATATTTTCTTAAACTTTCTATAAATCCACCCTGAACTATTCCAAACATCCTGTTATCTTCATTATTGCCCGTGCTTCTTTTTGCTTTTAGTGACAATTCTGCCCACCTGATAGTCCTTGTTGCTGCTTCAAGAGTATAATTGTAATCTTCGTTAAATGGTATGCATTCATCAAGAACCATAATTATATCAGACCCTATTCTCTGCTGCATTTTTATCACATTTTCCGGAGTAAAAAAATGACTTGAGCCATCAACTATGGACCTGAATTCAACTCCATCATCTACAACTTTTCTTATCCTGCTCAGACTGAACACCTGAAACCCGCCGCTATCGGTTAATATACTTTTCTTCCAGTTCATAAACCTGTGAAGCCCCCCGGCTTTTTCTATAACTTCAATCCCGGGTTGAAGGTAAAGATGATAGAGATTTCCCAGTAAAATTTCACATCCCAGTTCATAAAGCTGCCCACTTGTAACTGCTTTAACCGCTGCTTTGGTTCCCACTGGCATAAAAACAGGGGTATTTATTTTCCCCCTTTTTGTTGTTATTGTTCCCGCTCTTGCGCCGGATTTTTCATCTCTGCCTGCAATTTCAAAAAAAGCCATGTTTTATCATTTACTTCCTTTTAATTGCCGTATACTTTTCATTAATAAATAGATTTTAATTTTTTTTATTACCTGCTATATTTTCAATTTATCTCCGGCCAATTTATCAAGTTTTTCTCCATATTTAAGCCTCTTTTCAGCTTCTATCAATATAGTTAACAACATCTCAGTATAAGACATATCCTTCAGCCCGGCCATTTTAGCCAGGTGTCCATCCCAGCACCACCCTGGATTAGGGTTGACCTCCAGTAATTTTGGTTCCCCTTTTGAGTTTAACCTCCAGTCAAGACGTGCATAATCATTGCACTCAAGTCTTTCAAACATTCTCAGAGAACAACCAACAATAAATCTTTCAGTTTCTGCCTTTAACCCGGCGGGTATAGATTTAATTTTCCAGTAGGGTGAATCCTGCAACCATTTTGCCTCATACCCGCAAACCTTTGGAAGTCCGGGCGGGAGCCCGGAGTAATCTTCCTCAATTATTGGCAAAACAATATAAGAATCCGGCAGATTTCCTATTATTCCCACACTTAAATCTTTTCCTTCTAAAAATTCTTCAATTAATATAGGTTTTTCATACCCGAGATTATCTCTTATTTCAGAAATTACGCAGACAACATCTTCAATGCTATTAACCACATTTCTCTTAGTTATACCAAAACTTGAATCACCAAAGTTTGGTTTAATAATCATTGGAAAATCAAAGGGAACTTCAAATGATACATCACCCGACTTTATAAAAAAAGCCCTGGGAGTGGGAATTTGCATTTCTTCTGCAATACCCCTTATAAGTGATTTGTCATAACAATTGGCAAGACAGGCGGGCTCAGAACCTGTATGCGGAATTCCCAGAATATCAAGTAACGCCGGAATATGGAGTTCCTTTCTTGCATCATTAAAATAACCTTCATCACAAAGATTAAACACAAAATCTATCTTACCTTTTTCCTGCATCTTAATAAGGTCTTTTACCATTGTTTCATGGTTGCAGAGATAATAAAAACGATAATTATAACTTTTTTCAATTTCTCTTAAAGAATCTTTTAACCTGTCAATAGTGTACAGGTCATCTTCATCAAATAAATAAAGGGGTTTTAGAATATCAACCTTATTGGGGTCACCCAGTAAAACAACCACATTCCTTAAGTAATGCTTTTTACTCTTCACCGCTGACCACTCTTTTTTGGCTATCGCTGATACAATAATCCTTTTCTCGGTCATACCCAGGTCCTGATTTCTTTTTGAATCAGGGGTTATACTCCCCCGGGAGCTGATATTACTGAATCCAGCCTGTTTTAAAAAATCAATTATTTCATCCACAGTATAAAGTCTTTCAGCATAAAATTGGTCCGCAACCACTCCGCTATCCACGTTACTTATTATTTCCCTTGAAATCAATCTTGTTTTATCAAGAGATAATGAACGTTCCCTGCAAACAAAATATTTCTTATCTATCCACTCCCATGAGCGTGGTTTAATATTTTTTCTTAAATATTCTCCATCAGATATATCAATCAAGAAGCGGCCCCAGGGCTTAAGGACTCTCAAAACTTCTTTCAAAACCAGCATATCTTCTTTAGCTGTTTCAAAATATCCAAAGCTATTACCCGGAATCATAACTACATCAAATGTATCGGGAGCATAAGGAAGTTTTCTTGCGTCACCCTCTCTGAATCTAACAGATAGGCATTCTTTCTTCGCCTTTTGAATAAGGTAGTGAGACCTGTCCAGACCTTCCACATGATTAAATCCCCTGTTTGCAAGCTCCATGGAATGGCGCCCGTGTCCGCAACACAGGTCAAGTATCCTGTCCTCTGGAGCTAAATTCAGTATCTTTATAAATAAATCTATCTCTTTCCGTGTAATCTCCCTGTCATCAACAATATCCCCATCTGTTTTTAAATAATTTGAGTTAAAAATTGTTTTCCACCAGTCCGGTTTTAAATACTCTTCCAGGTTAACTATGGGTCCGATTGTTTTTTTACCTGAATTTGAATTGATAAATCTTTGAGGCGGTTCATCCTTTTGAGAACTTTCTCTCATCCTCTATACTCCTCGTATAATAAGATAATAATTTTATTAATAATATTTATTGCTATAGAATAT